>DATNLZ010000043.1:0-128378 GCA_035602605.1 Candidatus Dormiibacterota bacterium | reverse complement strand
ACAATTCGGGATTCGTCAAGTACATCAAGGGCATTTCGTCACACCATCTTAGGATAGAATTCTCGAGTTTGGTTTCAAGATTGCCCTCGCTTTGGACGAAAAGTTACTTTGTTTCGACCGTTGGCGGTGCGCCTTTGTCAGCGTATGCGGCGCAACGGTTCGCAAGCTGCTGTCCGACCGCGAGCATGTCTGTTTGTCGTGTGGTCTCAGCGCATCACGAGACCACGTTTCGGCACAAGTAATCTTACAGCGGGCAGGGATACTGCCTTCAAGCGACAACGTAGAGGCAATTAGCTCATGCGTGGCTTGAGAAGCCCCCGCGTTCACACGTGGGGAGTTATCACCTCACTGGTTGACTGCCGCGCGACCCGGCCGGGCATAGGCGTGCCCCGCACAGCAGCACCACGTCGCTTGTCAATCAGCCACAGGCACACGCGATAGGCTAACAGCAATCCGACCAGCAGTGCGTAACGGACGGGCTTGCGCACATCCGATTTCACCAGCCAGTAGTAATGGACCACACCTGCAGCAGCGCTCACGTAGATCAGCCGGTGAAGCATCCTCCAGCGCTTGCCTCCCAGGCGCCGGATGGCGCCCGCTGTGGACGTTAATGCCAGTGGGATCATCAGCGCGAATCCGATGAACCCCACGGTGATAAATCGCCTCTTAGCCACATCATTCAACATCTCTCGAAAATCGAAAAATTTGTCCAGGCCGATCCATGTCGAGAAATGCAGGCATGCGTAGAAGAAGGCAAACAGTCCCAGCATGCGGCGGAAGCGAATCAGTTCCGGCACTTGCAATACCCTGCGCAAGGGCGTGATGGCCAGTGTTAACACCAGGAAAATCAGGATCCAATCGCCGGTTTCGTGAGTGATAAATTCGATGGGATTCGCGCCGAGTCCCGCGTGCAGGGCCCTCCAAACCAGGCGCGCGGCAGGTCCGAGGCACAGAACAAAGATGGCCACCTTGGCCCACCGGCTGGTGAGAATGTTCTTGACCATAGGCTGCGATCAGTAATTTTTAGTTAAATCCATCCCCGAATAGAGTTGCGCCACCTGATCTCCGTAACCATTAAACATCAGCGTCTTTCGCCTGCGAAATTCTCCCAGCCGGCGTTCGGTCGCCTGACTCCATCGCGGGTGGTCGACGCTGGGATTCACATTGGAGTAGAAGCCATATTCGTGCGCATTGCTAAGTTTCCACGTGGTCGGCGGCTGCGTTTCTACAAATTTAATTTTCACGATAGACTTGATACTTTTGAATCCATACTTCCACGGTACGACCAACCGCACCGGCGCCCCATCTTGATTGGGCAGCGTTTCTCCGTACATCCCAAAACACAAGGTTGCCAGGGGATGCATGGCTTCGTCCAAGCGGAGCCCTTCGATGTACGGGAGCTCGATGCCGGCGTTGCGTCCGAGCGGCATTTGTTGCGGATCGTAGAGGCTTTGGAAAGCCACATATTTCGCTTTCGGTGTTAGCTCAAACTGTTTGATCAACGCAGCCAGCCCGATCCCAATCCACGGCACCACGATGGACCATGCTTCAACGCAGCGGTGCCGGTAAATGCGTTCTTCGAGCGGCGCGAGGGTCATCAAGCCGTCGAGGTCGAACGTTCTCTTCTTTTTGACTTCGCCCTCTACCGATACCGTCCACGGCGACGTCCGCAGGGTATGGGCATTTTTCGAGGGATCGTTTTTACCGGTGCCAAACTCATAGTAGTTGTTGTACGTGGTGACGTCGTTATAAGGAGTTTGCGGCTCGGTTGTGCTGAATGGACTCTTGGCGGCCACGTTTAACTTCGTTCCCGCCTGCGCTGCCTGGGGCCAGGCCATCTCGAGCAGTTTGGACCCCGCCGCGGCTCCCGCAACCGCTAGTGAAGTTGCGGCAATAAATTTCCTGCGGTTCATATAGATGCTTTTTGGGGTAATCTCGGAATACTTTAATTCTGATGATTTGCGAACCAGCATGATGGCCTCCCGCTGCTTTCATTTCTATTCGATAAGGGGTGCGCCGTTCGTGTTTCGTTAGATGCGTTTTCTGTGGAAAGATACCCATGCAAAGATCGCTGGTCGGTTGGATAGGAAGTCATCTTGCGAAGCCAATGGGGCACGAGCAAATTGTATGCGATTGCCAATTTGCAATGCCGGCTGCCTCTGGCGCTTGGCTCGTCGTATAATCGCGTCTCTTGCGAAGGGAGTAAGGAAGCGCATGCCGGTAAAGGAACATAGTTGAACTTTACCATCGCAATCCGCGAAGCCGGAACGATTCGTATCGTTGACGCGAGCGGACGAGTCACCATTGGCGAATCAAGCGACCACCTTCACCGCGAGCTGCGCGATCTCGCAGACCATGGCTCGTGTAGGATCTTGGTCAATCTAACCGATGTCGCGCAGATTGATAGTTCGGGCATCTCCACTCTGGTTCGCAACTCCATTTCGTTGACCCGCGCCGGCGGAAGCCTGCGTCTGCTGGTCGGTCCCGGTCGCGTTCGCGACGCGCTCACCGTTACCCGTCTGATCGAAGCCATCCCCACGTTCAGTGACGAAGCCACTGCGCTTGCCAGCTTTCCCTAAATACTGGTCAGCTAACTTGGGGGAAGTAATGCAACTCCTTGGTTAGCTCGGCTGGCTTGAAGAAATACCAGCAGCAGAGATGTTTCCACATGCGACACCGTAAGCCAGGATGGAAACAGGGGAAGCGGGCATGGCTGCGGGTGCGATCGCGGCATCTTTTCGCCGAAGGTAAAATGGCTACGAACCTTTTTTTAGTTCCGTGAGCACCAGTCGCGCCACTTCGCGGAGCGTCTCAAAAACGCCTTGTCCGGTCACGGCCACGCCTTCGACAACCGGTTCGCCTTTTTGCTGCAGCTGCTTGGTCAGCTCGGGCACGGCCATGGCGTTGGGCAAGTCGCGCTTATTGAGCTGCAGCACGTAAGGAATGGTAGCGAAGGTGAGTTTATGTTCCTTGATGTGTTCCTGCAAATTTTCGAGCGTCTCAAAGTTTGCGTCCATCCGCTCTTCCTGGGAATCGGCAACGAACACGATACCGTCGGCTCCTTTTAAGATGAGCTTGCGGCTGGCTTCGTAAAACACCTGCCCCGGTACGGTATACAGATGAAAACGCGTCTTGAATCCGCGCACCGTGCCCAGATCGAGCGGGAGAAAATCGAAGAATAAAGTGCGGTCGGTTTCTGTGGCCAGCGAAATCATCTTTCCTTTTTGTCCCTGTACGGTGTGATCGTAGATCCATTGCAGGTTGGCAGTTTTTCCACCGAGACCTGGACCGTAGTACACCAGCTTGCAATTAATTTCGCGGGCAGGAAAGTTGATAAAAGGCACAGTGATCCCGTTAAAGCCGGGACCTGTATTTATAGCACACGCCCCCAGGGCAGACTAGCGTACGGATTGAGAATGTCACACGAGATTAAACAAAACGTTACCTCCCTGGACTTGCGATTCTATGGCGATGGCTCGGTGCGCTTGGTTACGCAGCTCCCGGCTCTGGCAATAGTCGGCGTAAGCTCGAAGGTAACTTTCTTCGGCGAAGTTTGACGTTTCTTTTTGCCTCTGCTAGCATCCCCTCATGCCTAAGGCTGGGAAAAAGCCGCGATCCCGACACAGGAGTACGGCGACCAGGGGTCGGGCTCAATCTAAGCAATTGAAAAAGAAGGTCTTGCCTACCAATAACCTCTCGAGACCGGGTATCGAATTGGCTGATCCCCGCGTGAAGGGTCAATTAAAACAATACGAAGACGCGGTGCTGCTGGTGCATCAGCAGAAATACAATAAAGCCCGACAAGAATTCGAGAAGGTGATTGCCGGACCCAGTAGAGAGCTGGCGGATCGTGCGCGCACGCACATCCGCGTGGTCGAGCAGCGCCTCGCGCGCCTTGCCGAGCAATCGCCGCGGTCCCCCGAAGAGCACTATCAACAGGGCGTCACCATGATGAATTTGGGGCGGTGGGACGAGGCTCGAGAGCATCTGCTCCGCGCGAAGAAGCTAGCGCCCAAAGCTGATTTCGTTTTCTACGCGATGGCCGCGCTCGATTGCCTGACTGGCGAAGCCGAAGCCGCGATGAACAACTTGAAAATGGCCATTGACCTGCGCCCGGAAAATCGTTATCACGCGCGCAACGACGAAGATTTTGCGTTTCTTCAGGAAGATCCGCGCTTTACAGAGTTGCTTTATCCCGAACGCGAAGGCTCTGCCGGCTAGCCCGACGGCGGAATCGGGACCACTTGAAATCTTCTTCTGCCAACACCCGGCGTTCGAATTCCGGCAAACCAGCTGGCACTGCGCGCATCGTGGCTTTTGGCGGAGGCACGGGCTTGTCGGTGCTTCTCCGTGGCTTAAAGCAGCACGTTGCCCTGCCGCTTGCTGAAGCGATAACCGCAAACCCCGATAAAAAAGTCGAATCTCCGATTGCTGATCTCACCGCCGTGGTTACGGTCACCGATGACGGCGGCAGTTCCGGCCGCCTGCGCCGCGAATATCGCATCCTGCCGCCGGGAGATATTCGCAACTGCATGGTCGCGCTCTCAGCCGACGAGACGCTTCTCGGGCGTCTGTTTCAATATCGATTCCATGCCGGCCGTGGTTTGCGAGGTCACAGCTTTGGCAATCTTTTTCTTACCGCGCTCAGCCACATCACCGGCGACTTCAAGGAAGCCGTGCGTGTCAGCAGCGAGGTGCTGGCCATTCGCGGACGGATTTTCCCTTCTACGGTTCAAAATGTCAGCCTCGAAGCGTTACTGGTAAACGGGCGGCGCGTTCGGGGTGAGACCCGGATCTCTCGCAGTACCGTTCGTATCCGGCGCCTGTCGCTGCTGCCTCGGCGGGTGCGTCCTTTGCCGGAGGTGCTCGAGGCGATTGCGCTGGCCGATGTCATTTTGCTTGGCCCGGGATCTCTGTACACCAGCGTTTTGCCAAATTTGCTGATTCCGCAAATCACTCGGGCTATAGCCAAGTCGCGCGCCGTTTGCGTGTACATCGCAAATATCATGACCCAGCCCGGCGAGACGCAAGGCTTCAGCGTTGCCGATCATGTGCGGGCCATTCATCAGCATACCAAGACCGGTCTGATTGACTGGGTGATTATCAATAGCAAGCCGATCTCTGCGGGAGTGGCGGCACGGTATCGCACCCGCGGAGCCGTGCCAGTGCCGTGCGACGTGCGCGAAATTCAGAAACTCGGCATTCGAATTATCTTCGATGATCTTCTCGAAGAACACGGCGTGATCCGTCACAATTCCGCGCGCCTTACGCATCTTCTGCTCGAAGAATTCGTGTCGCGACGCCACTGGCGCTGACGCAATACTTGAGGCACGCACTGTTGGTTGCACCTCGCTCTGCGCATTCGTATACTGGCGACCTTGCCTACCGGGCGAGCCTGCAGCTCGGTTGGGCCCGCAGGAAGTGCCCTTGCGGTAATGCTGTCCATGTGTTTGACGAGCGACGCCGCGTAGTTTACCTGGCCAAGGAGACCGTTTCGTGTCCAATCCAGCGGAAATGAATGTGTATGAAAATGCGGAGGCGCGCTTCGAAGTGGCCGCCAAGAAAATCGGACTGGAAGAAGGCCTGTATCGTTATCTGCGATATCCGAGCAAAGAGATCACCCTATATATTCCGATCGGAATGGACAGCGGACATCTCCAAGTCTTCATCGGCTATCGGGTGCTGCATTCCACGGTGCGCGGTCCCGGCAAAGGCGGCATTCGCTTCGCACCGGACGTGACCCTCGATGAAATTCGCGCCCTGGCCACCTGGATGACCTGGAAGTGTGCCGTCGTGAATATACCCTTTGGCGGGGCCAAGGGCGGGATCATTTGCGATCCCACAAAAATGTCCAAGAGTGAGCTGGAGCGCCTAACTCGCCGTTACACCGCGGAACTGAGCGAGTGGCTGGGGCCCGAGCGCGACGTCCCAGCTCCCGACGTCGGCACCAATGAGCAAACCATGGCGTGGGTCATGGACACCTATGCAATGCATGTTCGCCACGCAACAACCGCCGTGGTTACCGGCAAGCCCATCGAGCTTGGGGGTTCCGCGGGTCGCCGGGAAGCGACTGGCCGTGGCGTAATGATCTGCTGCGATAAAGCTCTTGCCAAGCTGGGTATGAAACGCGACCGTAGTCGCGTGGTCATCCAGGGGTTCGGCAATGTGGGATCGCTCGGTGCGTTATTAATGTCCCAGGCCGGTTACAAAATTATTGGTCTCGCGGATATTCATGGCGGGCTGTACAACGAGAATGGCTTTGATGTTGCGAAAATGATTGATTGGGTGTACACCCAGCGAAAACCACTACCGGAGTTTCCCGGCGGCGGGACAAAAATGCCGGCCAGGGAAATCCTCTTTCAACCGTGCGAAATCATCATTCCGGCCGCGGTTGAAAATCAAATCACCACTGAAAATGCCACTAAAGTGCAAGCGCGCATACTCTGCGAAGCGGCCAATGGCCCGACCACCTGGCAAGCCGACTCGATCATTGACGGCAAGGGCATTTTCACGATTCCCGATATTCTTGGGAATGCTGGCGGGGTCACCGTAAGCTATTTCGAGTGGGTCCAGGATCGCCAGGGATTTTTCTGGCGCGAGAGCGAAGTCAATGAGCGCCTCAAGGACGTCATGGAGCACAGTTTTGACGAAGTGGTACGTTATGCGGAGACCCACGGCGTCAACAATCGCGTAGCCGCTTATATGCTGGCGATTGACCGTGTCGCCCGCGCTCTTCGTCTGCGCGGGATCTACGCATGATGTTGTCAGCGAGTACGCGATGGGAAGATGCCCCCCCGGGGTGTACTATCACGCTTCACATCCACCTGAAAATATGTTATGTAGCCTGAACAGCTTTCGGGAACCGCCTGAAAGGTGTGGTGTTGAAAGCACATAACCGGCCGAGCTGCCGGTACTGTCTCTGCCAGATGTTTACTTGAAGATACATAGGTATGATAACTGACTCCATCACGCCAGGCCATCCGAAACCAGAAAGCGAGCTGCGCCGCGATCTCTGCGTCGCGGGCCGCTGGATGTACGAGCGGGGCTTCGCTGTGGGAACCGAAGGGAACCTTTCGGTTCGCTTGGACCAAGCGCGAATTCTCACGACTCCCTGTGGGGCTTGCAAAGGCAGAATGCTCCCTGAGGATCTGGTCATCACCGACCTTGAGGGACGAAGGCTTGCGGGCGCCTATAGTCCCTCCTCGGAGCTCTCCATGCACTTGCTGTTTTACCGCCTGCGGACTGACGTGCGCGCTATTTGCCACGCTCATCCTCCGATTGCCACCGGCTTCGCCGCGGCCGGTCGCGCACTCGACAAGGCCATGCTTCCGGAAATTGTCGTTTCTCTCGGATACATACCGCTCGCGCAGTACGCCACACCGGGAACTCCCGACCTCAGCGCTGCGCTTGAGCCATTTGTCCCTCATCATGACGCCATCCTGATGGCCAACCACGGCGTTGTGGTTTCCGGCCCCGATTTGCTCAGCGCGTTTTGCCGCATGGAAGCCGTCGAGCAGTTCGCCAAGACGACGCTGGTCACCGAGCTTCTCGGTCGCCAGACGCTGCTTTCCGATAGCGACGTTGAAACACTTCTCGAAGCGCGCGCGCGCTACGGTGTTACCCCCCCTCCCGGATCGAACACCGTCCGTCCCCTGACTCGCGAAGCTGCTGCTTCGGGTCAGACCTCGGGATTTACCTCGTCGGGTCGAGCCGCTTCCATGGACCGGCCGCAGCCGCCGGTCGGTCCCGCATCCGGCGACGCGGACACCAGCGCCACCGACCGCATCACCCTCACGCGGGCCGAGCTTGACGCGCTTATCGAAGACGCGCTTCGCCGTTCCCGGCCCCAGCGCTAGTTCATGTGCCGGATACCCTCGGCTTTTCCTAGACCCTGTATCCGCCAGACCGATGTGGTGGTTTTGCGCGTTGCAGTGATCCTCCTGGCTAGTCTGCGATGATCAACTCGCCGAACAAAACCAAGCAATTCTTCGAAGCTGTCCAGGGCGGCGATGTCGCTACCGTAACCTCGCTACTGGACGCCGATCCGGCGCTCACCGCTATGCGCAATGAGCAAGGCCAATCCGCCATTCTCGTCGCTGTGTACCACGGCCGCCGCGATGTACGGGACCTGCTCATCGCTCGGGGCGTTTCACTGGATATTGTCGATGCCGTTGCCGCCGGTCAGATCGAGCGCGTCCAGCAGCTGGTTGAAAAGGATCGTGCGCTCGCCGACAGTTTCTCACCCGATGGTTTTCCTGTGTTTGCTCTTGCGGTCACCTTCGGCCATAAAGATGTCGCGGAATATCTGCTCTCGCGCGGCGCGGGCGTCAATCGTGTTTCCACTAATCCCACCGGTTACACGGCTCTCACCGGGGCCGTGGCCATGGGCCGGACCGAACTCGTGGCGTGGCTTTTATCAAGCGGTGCCAATGCCAATCATCGCTACGGTCCCGGCTATTCACCGCTACACGAAGCCGCAGCCAACGGCCGCCTGGAAATGGTCCGTCTCCTGGTTGCCGCCGGAGCCGATACCGCAGCGCTTACCACCGACGGAAAAACGCCTCTGGCCTTTGCTGAAGAGCGCAACCATGTCGATGTCGCCGCGTTTCTTCGGCAACGCTCGGCGTACGCATGAGTCTCCCGGCAAGTTTCTCGGTTAAGTTTCTTTCGCCGCGGCAGGTGAGCCGCAGCAACGGTCATACCCTCCCCCATTTTTTTGACCACTGTACAATTTTGAACAGATTTGTTGTGAAGCTGGGTGTTAGTTTGACTGTCGATCTTGCTGGGGAGAAGAACGCCCGTAATCACGAATTCAACAGGAGACATTGATGCATATTTCACAGATTCGTCGAATTTGGTTGATGGTTTTGGCCCTGGGCGTCTTCTTGGCCGGATGCGGTCGCGAGCAAGTGACGCCGACCCCGTCACTGACTTCGATTGTTCCAAGCAGCGGCACGCAAGCGACTAGCGTAAACGTGACCATCACCGGGGCGAATTTCGCGCCTGGTTCCACGATTTCCTTGAGCGCTACCGGCATCACCGTCAGCAACACCTCGGTTGTCAGCAGCACGCAGATTACCGCGACATTCGCCATGGCCAGCACCGCTCCCGTGGGCCCGCAGAACGTCACCGTCACGTCCCAAGGACGCGCGAGCGGCCCCCTGACATTCACCGTCGTTGCTGCGCCCACGCTGACCTCAATCGCCCCGCCAAATGGCACCGTAGGTCAGAACGTACCGGTCACACTCACGGGAACAGGTTTTGTGTCTCCGGCCGTAATCAATATCAGCGGGACAGGGGTCACTGTCGTCGCCGGAACCACTACGGTTGTCAGTCCAACTAGGATTACGGCGACATTCGCCATTAGCCCGACGGCTTCGACAACCGCTCGCAGCGTGACCGTGACCGTAGGAACTCCGGGAGCGACCACGGGTTCGGTGACGTTTACGGTGAACCCGCTTTTGCCCACGGTGATTGCCACGAACCCTGTCAATGGCGCCAGCAATGTGCCGGTTAACAACAAGATTACCGCAACGTTCAATAAGCCAATGCTCGCGACCACGATCAACGCGACGACCTTCCTCGTGACCCAATTGACTCCGGTAGCCGGTCCCATAGCCGCGATCACCATTACTTACGATCCAATAAACAACATCGCCATCTTTCAGCCAGCGGCCAATCTTCCGCTCGGCACCTTTAGCGCCACCATTACCACCGGGGCCACGGACACCACAGGCGCCCCGCTAGTGCTTGGGCCTCCAGGGGCTCCCAATCCTTGGACGTTCAGCACCGTAGCTGCCGATAACACGCAACCGGTTGTGGTTTCCACAAACCCGGCGAACGGCGCTACAGGTGTGGCTCTCAACCAGGTTATTACCGCGACCTTCAGCAAACCGATGAACCCTACCACGATCAACACAACAAACTTCACGCTCTTTCAGGGCGCCACGCCGATTCTGGGCACGGTAAGCTACCTGGGCACGACTGCCTCGTTTACACCGAATAACCCCCTCTCCCAAAATCTTTTGTATAGGGCACAGATTGCGGGCGGCCCTACGGGTGTTCAGGACCTGGCGGGTAATCAACTCGGTGGCGGCGGGGCAGCCAATCCGTGGACTTTTACGACCGGTCCTCCCTTTACCGCACCTGCTAATCGACTCGGAAGCGCCTCGACTTTTGGAGCTTTCGGAGGTTCCGCGGGTATTACCAACCAGGGGATCCTGACGGTCATCAACGGAAATATCGGGACCACCGCTGCTTCCACCTTGATTACCGGATTCCACGATACGACGTTGCCAGGTACACCTGCGCCCTGTCGATACACGGAGACTCCGCTTAACGTCGGAACGGTTAACGGGGTGATCTATACCTCCCCCCCGCCTCCTAACGGCACCGCGTGTCCCAATGAAGGAACCGCCGCCACACAGTTGATCGCACAAACTGCCTTGGCTGACGCAACTACAGCGTACAACGGCCTAACCCCCGCAAGTATTCCGGGGGGCACGGATCCAGGTGCTGGCCAGCTCGGTGGGCTAGTTCTCGCTCCTGGCGTCTATCAAGCCGCGGGCGGGACATTCCTGATTACCGGTTCCGATCTCACTCTCGATGCCCAGGGCGACCCGAATGCTGTCTGGGTCTTCCAGATGGCGACTTCCCTGACTGTAGGAGCCCCCGCGGCCCCCCGCAGCGTGATCCTGGTCAATGGCGCGCAGGCCAAGAATGTTTATTGGCAGGTCGGTAGCGCTGCGACTATCAATGCGGCAGGGGGAGGCACCATGGTGGGCACCATTATCGCTCAGGCAGGAATCACGTTCTCTACTGCCGGGAACGCGGCGATAGCCACGCTGAACGGCAGAGCGCTGGGGCTCGTCGCTTCGGTGACCATGGTTAATACAGTCATCAACGTGCCTGCGCCATAGACGGCAGGCATTCGGCGGGATCTGGGAAGCAGGCCTCGAGGGCCGGGCTTCCCAGCCAATCTAGCAGGCGTTGTGTAGGAAAAAATAGCGAGGTCAACAGAACATGCCTTCTTCGATGCGCGTAGGGGCAGTACAAGGCCTAAGCCAGGAGCCAACAATGAAATTCGTAGCGCGAATGATTCTCACGACCGCGGTTGCCATTCTATTTGTGCCCGGGCTCTGGGCCGATGACACGGTGAAGCCGGCATCCACGGCGAAGAAGGATACCCTTGTGACGCACGGTCCCCTGGCCACGACCAAACCGGCCGGATTCGCGTCATCGCCCAAGCTATCGCTGTTTGGGCAATCGTCGGCAGGAATGGGATCTTCGGCTCTTGACCGTTCCACGAGCTCTACCTCGGCCGGACGGGCGCGCAATCCTCAGCCCGCCGGGCGATCTGCCAGCGGGGATGACATTACGCCCAAAGGAGACATCTTTTTTGGCTATTCCTATATTCACGCCGCGCCCAGAACTGCTGGAAACAGAATCTCATGGTTGCACGGTGGCGATGCCAACCTGGCAATCAACGTGAACCGGGTGCTGGGAATTGTCTTTGACGTCGCCGGTTACCATGCCGATTCACTTGAGCTTAGAGGAATCCGCACTCCCCCGTCTAACGTTGTGGATGCGAGCGGAAACTTCTTTAGCGCCATGGTTGGCCCGCGGCTTTCAGCCCGCCATCACACCTGGACACCCTTTGTCCACGCCCTGTTCGGTGGCGCGCAAGCGCGCTCGGTGACCCTGGCCGGCTGTGCTACCAATTGCACCGTCCTGCCGCGGGAAACCAATTTCGCCATGGCCCTTGGTGGTGGACTCGACGCCAGGGTAAGCCGCACGGTAGCTCTCCGTTTGATACAAGCCGAGTACCTGATGACCCGCTTCAAGGATCCTACCGTGCTCTCGGTTGACCCAGCGCGGCGAAATAATCTGCGTCTCTCCGCAGGGATTGTTTTCCGATTTGGCGGGAATCCGCCTCCGCCGCCTCCGCCACCGCCCAATCGCGCCCCGGTTGTTTCCTGCTCGGCCGATAAAAGCGTAGTTTTTGCTGGGTCTGGGGATGCAGTCGTGATCCGCGCGCAGGCCAGCGATCCTGACAATGATCCCCTGAATTATTCTTGGACCACCAACGGCGGCGCCGTAGAGGGCACCGGTCCGGAAGTTCGCTGGAACCCTACAGGTGCAGCCCCGGGAACCTATACGGTCAAGGCCAAGGTGGACGACGGCCGCGGTGGCACAGCGGATTGTTCGACTGATGTTCGCGTCGATGCACAACCGAATCGACCGCCCACCATGAGCTGCGCAGTCGAACGCACGCCGATCCAACCGGGCGAGCGCGCCAAGATCACCGCAACCGCGAGCGATCCGGACAACGACCCCTTGACGTACACATGGAAAGCTTCCGGTGGGCAAATTGTAGGAACCGGTGGCACTGTGGAATTTGATTCCGCCGGACTGGCTGCCGGCAACTACACCATCAGCGGCCACGTGGATGATGGCAAGGGCGGCGCTGCCGATTGTTCGGCGTCAATCGATGTACAAGCGCCTGCCGCACCTCCTGCCGCCAGCAAGGTGAATCAGTGCGATTATCACGCAGTCGCCAGCGCCCGTACCGACAATGAGTGCAAACGCATCCTGGACGACGTGGCCCTGCGGCTCAAAAACGATCCCAAAGCCACAGCGGTTATCGTTGGCTTTGCCGATTCGAAGGAACCGCGTGCGGCTAAGCTTGCGCAGTCACGCGCCGACAATGCCAAAGCGTTTTTGGGAGAGAAGGGCATTGACGCGTCGCGCATTCAGACTCGCACCGGCAAAGCAGAAACTGGCGCCGGCCAAGCCAACCGTCGAATCGACATCATCTTGGTTCCCGAAGGCGCGACGTACTAAAGCGTCGGCCCATGGTTCCCTAGTCCCCCGGGGGGTGGTCCACCGCCTCCCGGGGGCACCACCACCGGCTGCCACGCAGTTGCGGCTCGCGCCCCGCCCCGCAAGCTCCTATCCTTGGCATGAGCGTTGACACCATCCCATCACTGCTGAATACTCGTTTGCGATGATTGCGCAGCTTCGCGGGCAAATCGCCGACAAGCGCCCTAACCAGCTCCTGGTTGATGTGAACGGCGTAGGATATTTAGTCCACATTCCGCTTTCGACCTTCTACGCCTTGGGCGATCTCCATACCGAGGTTACCCTGCTGGTTCACACGCACGTGCGCGAAGACGCCTTCTCACTGTTTGGCTTCTTGACCTCGCGCGAGAAACACATTTTCGAGCTTTTGCTTTCCGCCTCTGGAGTGGGACCGGTGCTGGCGCTGAAAATTCTTTCGGGGATGAGCGTTGATGACCTGGTTCCAGCGATACGCTCAGGCGATCTGGTGCGGCTCACGCGCATTCCCGGCGTGGGAAAAAAAACCGCCGAGCGCATGGTCGTCGAGCTTCGTGACAAGCTCGCCGCTCTGGAAGCTGCCGCGTCCACTCCGCCCGCTTCGCGCGGCGGCCTTGAATCCGATGTCATCTCTGCGCTCCTCAATCTGGGCTACGAGCAGCGAGCGGCTGAGAAGGTAGTCGAGAACTTGCAGTCCAACGGTACGGCAGCCAGTTTTGAAGTTTTGTTGCGCGCGGCTCTTCAAGCTCTAAGCAATCCCAATCGTCGCGCACAGCGAGCGGGCGAATGAACAAAGCAGAGACATGACTGGTTCCGCAGCACCCTGGTTGGGCGGCTCGACGAGTTCAACGCGATCCTAAGAAGGGTTACCCATGGCCGACGCATCCCCACGACGAATGCCGCCGCTGAGAGAATCGCAACGCGTCGTTTCCGGGCAGGCTTTCGACGAAGACGCGCGCATCGAGGCCAGCGTCCGCCCCAAGCACCTCGCCGAATATATCGGCCAGCAACGCGTCAAAGAAAATATCGATATCGCCATCCAGGCTGCGCGCACCCGCGGCGAAGCGCTCGATCACGTTCTGCTGTACGGCCCTCCGGGCCTTGGCAAAACCACGCTCGCGCAAATCATTGCCAACGAGCTGGCCGTGCCCATCAAGACCAGCTCTGGCCCGCTGCTCGAGCGCAAGGGTGACGTCACCGCCATCCTCACCTCCCTCGAAACTCGCGAGGTTCTTTTCCTCGACGAAATCCATCGCCTTCTTCCGGCCATCGAAGAAGTGATGTATCCGGCCATGGAGGATTTTCGCATCGATCTGATCATCGGCCAGGGTCCCGGTGCGCGCATCCACCCCTTTAAGCTCAACCATTTCACGCTTATCGGCGCCACGACCCGGGCTGGTCTGATCACCGCGCCGCTGCGCTCGCGTTTCGGCATCGTTCACCGCCTGGATTTCTATACCCCCGAAGATCTGGTCATCATCGTGCAACGCTCCGCAAAAATTCTCGGCATTGCCATCGACGATGACGGCGCTCGCGAAATTTCTCGTCGCTGCCGTGGTACGCCGCGGGTGGCCAATAGGCTGCTCCGCCGCGCTCGCGATTTCGCCGAAGTGCGCGCGCAAGGCCACATCACGCTCGCGGTCGCCCGTGACGCTCTCCAGATGCTCGGTGTCGATGAGCACGGCCTCGATGAGGTGGATCGCAACCTCATGCTCACCATCATCGAAAAATATTCCGGCGGACCCGTTGGCCTCAACACCCTGGCCGCTTCGCTCAGCGAAGAAGAAGACGCCATTGAATCCATGTACGAACCGTATCTAATGCAGCTGGGGCTGATTGACCGCACCCCGCGAGGGCGGGTGGCCACTGCCCTAGCCTATAAACATTTCGGCATCGAGGCCCCACGCCGCCAGCAGCCCCTGTTCTAAGCAGCAAGCGATTCATTGGGTGATTGCCTGCTCCTCGCCGTCCTGGGCGCTTTTCGTTTCCGTCTTTCTCTGTGTTCCCAGGGTCCTCTGTGTTAGAAATCTCTAGCTGCAGCCTCATGCCGCCCGCACGCATCTACCTTTCGCTCGGCTCCAACATTGGCGATCGCGCCGCACACCTCAGCAGCGCCATCGCTGCACTCAACAGCTCGGGCGTCCCTGTCCTTCGCCAATCTTCCATTTACGAAACTGAGCCGGTAGATTTCGTAGATCAGGATTGGTTTCTGAACTCTGTTCTCGAAGCCGAAACGTCTCTTTCTCCGCAGCAGCTGTTGTCCTTGCTCCGGGAAATCGAGCGCACTCACGGCAGCAGAAAGCTCATCCTGAAAGGCCCGCGCTCGCTCGATATAGACATTCTCTTCTACGGCTCTCGGATCATCGGCGCGGCCGAACTTGAGATTCCGCATCCGCGCTTGTGCAACCGGCGCTTCGTTCTCGTTCCGCTTGCCGAGTTAGCACCGCTGCTCATCCATCCGGTTCGGCGCGCGACGGTCACCGAACTGCTCGCCGCAACCCCTGACCGCAGCCAAGTCCGGCTCTGGCATCCGCCCGCTCCGCAAACCTGACCGCGTCGTCGGTCGTTTCAGCTGGTCCGGTGAATCATCATTCGGTGCAACGTCAGGTGTGACGGCTCGAGTGCTTCCAGGCGAATCTCGGCGTAGTGTCCCGACTGTATTTCCCGCCACCGGTACACACCAGGTTGGCTCTCGGTTGTTTCGCGTCCCTGCAGCGGCCGCAGGAAATCGCGCGCGTCTTGCACGTCGGCCTGCTCGGTACTGCGCGGTCTGGCCAATGCTTCAATTGCGTAACTGCGCAGCAGCTTGTTCCAGTAGTGCGCGAATAGCTCCGCTGATGCGAAACTGTCGCTCCAGGCCACTTCCGCACCATAAGCCACCACGACTCCCACTACGCGCTGGCCTTTTAAGTTCGCCGTCGACCTCTCGAATCGTTTCTGCACTTCTTCGACAAAGGTCTCGATCGGCACGCCCGTGGCTGGCGAATTATAGAGCTTCGCATAGGATTCGGTAGGGGCCCGCGCGGCCATCGCCGATTGGATACTCCGCGAAGAAAGTGGCGGCGCTGCTTCGACGATCACACTTTCGGCTCTTGCACCCGACGTCGATCCTGCGCGTACCGCGTCCCATACTTCGGTTTGCTGCTGATCCACTGCGGCCCGCTCGCGCACGCTGGGGTGCACCATTACTTTCGCCGACGCAAATTCTGTCCCCGCCGACCACCGCCCGTGCTCGACGCAGAACACATCCAGCGGTAGAGGTTTCTCTCCCGGCGCTACAATTCTGTCTTTGGCGATAATCCGATCCTGCTTACCGCCGCTTACCAACTCGCCGGCTAGCAGCACCAGCGGCCGCTTCCCGCGATTCACGAGCACCAGGCGATTCACCGATGCTCCGCCGCCCTCGATTTCGGGAATCCGCACGGCCTGCCCCGCTCGCGTTCGCCGCAGACCCGCGCTGCCCTGCTCGCTGATCGTCGCCTCGCCCGAAGCCAGGGCCTCATCGAGCGTCGCAAATTCGCTGGTCGGTGCTGACTCGCTACTGAGTACCGGAAATATCGTTATGTTCTCATAGCGAATCGCCTCCCCGAGCTCCCACCCGTTGTTAGTGTCCCGTGCGGCGGTGCCTGCTCCGGTCCTACCGCCGAGGGCAGCAAGGCCCAAGATTGCAATGGTCAAAAGACTCAGCATTTTTTGTTTCATGGCTTCCTCGTTCTTCTCTAGAGTTTTTTAACTGGCGCATCCGACGATGGTCCCCGGATACCGGCCATCGCCGTCAGTCCATCGTAGTTAGAACGAGGTTTGCGTACTTTCTTGCAGCTTTTTTGGGGGTTATGTCAGACTGGCGCGTCCCCTGGGGAGACGAGCCATGAATCGAAATACCAGCGGTGCCGAAGCTAGCTCCGAATCCAGAGTTACTCCCCGCGGCCAACCCGGCGCGGATCGCCGCAGCCGCGGCTTCCCGCGCTCGACCGCCGTACCCGCTGTTTGGTTCGGTATCGTGCTGACCCTGTACGCAGCAGGCCCCGCCCATGCGCAGCATTCCCCTGCGAGGCACGTCGATGAGGCCCGCCTCCGCGAAACCCTCGAGCATCTGAGCCAGTACGGGCGCAATCCAGAAGGTGGCGTTAGCCGTGTTGGCTTCAGCGATGCCGATATTGCCGGACGCGAATACGTTATGGGGCTAATGCGCGACGCCGGCCTGGAGGTGCGCATTGACGCCGCCGGAAATATCTTCGGTCATCGTGCCGGCACCGCCGATCTCCCCTTGCTTCTTTTCGGTTCGCACATTGACTCGGTCCCTCACGGCGGAAATTTCGACGGTGATGTGGGCAGCCTCTCGGCCATCGAGGTTATTCGAGCCCTCCAGGAAAACAAGATCACCACGCGCCATCCGCTCGCGGTGGTTATCTGGACCAACGAAGAGGGTGGGCGCTTCTATTCCGGCTTATTCGGTTCTTCTGCTGCCGCAGGATTGGTTCCCCGAGACACGATCAATCGTCGCGACGACAAAGGCGAGACTCTTGCCGAATGGTTGAAGAAATACGGCGGTGATCCATCGCACTTAGAGGCTGCTCGAATTCCTTCCGGTAAAATTGCCGGCTATCTCGAGCTGCACATCGAGCAGGGCGCGGTCCTCGACGAGGCGAAAATCCCCATCGGCGTGGTTCAAGGTATCGTCGGCATTAGCCAGCGCATCTGCACCGCCGCCGGCTTTGCCAACCACGCCGGCACCACGCCGATGAACCTCCGCCGAGATGCCCTTCTGGCCGCCTCGCGCGCCGCGCTCGCCGTACGCGACGAGGTGCGCGCTCAGCCGGGCGCCCAGGTCGGCACAGTAGGTTGGATGAAGGTTGAGCCCGGGGCTGCCAATGTGATTCCCGGTCGCGTCACGTTTCCGGTGGAGCTACGCGATCTCCAAGCTGCGAAGTTCGCGGGCATCGGTGAGCGCATCCTCCAACGCCTTGCGGCGATCTCCCGCGAGGAGCACGTCACCATCGAATGCACCAAGCCTGAAGTCCACGAGCCGGCACTCGCAACGCCTGCGTTCCGCTCGGCTATCAAAGCTGCGGCGGAATCGGCGGGCCTGAGCACTCGCGATCTTCCGAGCGGAGCCGGCCACGATGCGCAAAACGTGGCCCGCTATGCCCCGATGGGTATGATTTTCGTTCCGAGTCGTGGCGGTATCAGCCACTCGCCACTGGAATTCACTCCCTACGAGCAAATTGCCAACGGTGCCGAGGTGCTTTACCGCACCCTTCTCCTCCTTGACCAGTGAGTGGCGCAAGCCCCGCACTTTAGGGCGGAGTAAGCCACACGACTATAGCGGTGTCGCCTGCCGCTCAATGTATCGCTTGATTACTTCGAGCGGTGTGCCGCCACAGGATGCGGCGAAATAAGATGGCGACCACAGGACATTCTTCCAGTAGCACTTGGCGATTCTCGGTAGCCGTCTACGGAGCACGTACCTGGATACACCCCTTTTTGCATCGGGCAAGGAAACGTTTGCGTTTGCGCTGCTTCGAGGAAGTCGATTCTTAATGCGGATCACCTAATGCGTACTTTTTGTCGGGCTGTTGTCGCTTCTCCACTTCTTCTTTTTCCTGCTTCTCGAATTCCGCGAGTTCCTCTTCGGTCATCGAATAGTCGTCGCGTGAGGCGAACATAGATGTCTGGCGTCCAGTCTTGCGCAGCTTGCGCCGGCGCTTCTCTTGTCTTTTGAATTCGTATTGTACCTGCCGAATCGGGGCGTCAATGATGCGAATCTCCATCAGTAAATCGCTCACTTTTTCAAGGAAATCGTGCAGGTGGAACGGCCGCAGCACATAGGGCAGCCGAGCCTGTTCCATCTCGGTTTGCAATGCCGGATCCGCGTCGGGAAGTATAAAGAGCACTCTGACTCGCGCCCCTTCCTCGGTGGGCGACAGCGCGAGTTCCTTCAAGACTTGAAACACCGGTCCATCAACTCCAGTCATCTCCGCGTTGGCAATAACCAGGTTCCACTCGCCGCTGGCCAATTCCGTCAGTACCAATGCCGCGTCCGGGATGGACCGTACGCGCCAGCCCTCCGAGTCGAGCACTTTCTGTAGCGCGCCTTGACCTTGCGACTCATCATCTAAAATCAAAACCCCAACTTTGCCTTCACCCACAGTAACCCCCGGGGCCGTCCTACAAGTAAAGTATATGCTGCTGATTTTGCTTCTCGCGGCACTGCGCTCCTGCGCGCCGCTAACTCGCCACCCCCCTTTGGTCGGCATGAGCAGAAGGTTTTACGCCGCGGGCTCCGCGATCGCCCGGAACCGACCCTGGCCCGCTCCGCAACCCGTCCGGGCGAAATCTATCTTCTTGCGGCAACTGGTAGCAGACACGTGGAACCTACGGTTACACGCAAGGTACGTCTGCAAGCCTTTTAGAAGCAAAGTCTTGCAACAACGATGTGGGGAAGCCCTGGGAACTCGCAGCTTGGCAGAATGACCCCGGAGGGTCCCCAGCCGAACATTGCTCGCAGGCAAGCGCCAAGGAGCATAATGATAGATAATGGTAACTGGGATCGGTTCCGGGGATCCCACGCAAAACAGGAGAGGTGAAGTTATGATCAAGCGCTTTTGCTCGGGGCTCGTCGCGTTCGTGCTCGTCGCTGTATCGCTCGGCGCCCAGGTCCAAGAAGGAAAGGATCAACAGCGGCTGGAAACCTGCGGCACGGTCATGAAAGAGATCCTCGATATCCCTGACGATATTCCTCAGGACCTGCTCGACAAGGCTGAATGCGTCATCGTCATTCCCTCGGTCATCAAAGTGGCTATTGGTCTGAGCGGGAATTACGGACGAGGGGCCATGACCTGCCGCACCGGCGAGCATTTTACCGGACCGTGGAGTGCCCCGGCGATGATGCGCCTGGAAGGCGTCGGTATCGGTTTTCAACTCGGAGGGCAAGCCACCGATTTTGTTCTGCTGGTGATGAATCCGCGCGGAGCCGAAGCGATCTTCAAGAGCAAAGTAAAGCTCGGCGCTGACGCTGCCGCCGCGGCCGGACCCAAGGGGCGCGACGCCACGGCTGCCACCGATGCCACAATGCGCGCTGAGATCCTAACCTACTCGCGCTCACGCGGACTGTTCGCCGGCGTCTCCCTCGAAGGCTCCACCCTTCGTCAGGACAACAATGCCAACCGCAGTGTCTATGACCGTGATGTCCAAGCTCGCGATATCATTCGCAAAGGCGCGGTGGCCGTACCACCTTCTGCTCGCACATGGATTGCGCTGCTGAATAACAAATCTCCGAAAAATACGTCCGATCCCAATTCTCTAAAGTAGAACGTTTCTTTTTTGCGGAATGAGCGACGGTTAAAGACGCGGCAATTTGCCGCCGGGTGAAACTCGGCTTGCGACTCCAATGAAGCGGGAAACAGCATCAGCGTTCGTCCTTTTTTTCTTGGCCGCCTCGGCAGCGCTCAGCGTCGCGCTGGTGCGCGCGCCAGCGGCATTGCCGGCAAGCGCGCCGGCCACGGAATTTTCCGCCGAGCGCGCCATCGGGTACTTGAATCTGTTCGCGCAAACGGCACATCCAACGGGTTCGCCCGAGCATGATCGGGTGCGCGATTATTTGATGGGCGAGCTGATCCGCCTGGGGGTGACACCCGAATCACAGGTTGCTACCGGAGTCATGCCAAAATTTTCTTCGGCGGGCTCGGTAGAAAATATTGCCGCGCGTTTGAAAGGATCGAGTGGTGGCGCCGATGCCATGGCGCTTGTGGCGCACTACGATTCCGTTGCCGCGGGGCCTGGCGCAGGCGATGACGGATCCGGCGTGGTCACGCTTCTGGAGACACTGCGTGCTTTGAAGGCCGGACCAGCGCTGAAAAATGATGTCATCTTTTTGCTCACCGACGGAGAAGAAGATGGTCTGCTCGGCGCGGCGGCGTTTGTCAGTGAGCACGCGTGGGCGCGAGATGTGCGCATCGCGATCAACTTTGATTCTCGCGGAATTTCCGGGGTCTCGCAGATGTTTGAGACCAGCCCTGAAAATGGCGAGCTGGTTCGCGAACTGGCCGCATCCCCGCACCCGGTGAGCTCCTCGCTCGCTTACGAAATCTACAAACGTTTGCCGAATGATACCGACATGACGGTGTTTAAACAGCACGGCGTGCCGGTGATGAACTTTGGTTTCATTGATCATTGGGAGGCCTATCACACGCCGCTCGATACTCCGAATCACCTGGATCGCGGCTCGCTGCAACACAATGGATCCTATGCGCTGGCGCTGGCCAGGCAATTCGGCAACCGCGAGTTGACCAGGCTTCGCGCGCCGGATGAAATTTATTTTTCTTTACCCGGTGGATGGTTTGTACACTATGCCGGAAAATCCATGGTTCGCTATGTGGCTGTTGTGTTTCTTATGTTTGCGATGCTTGGTGTATGGGCGTTTCGCGCGCGAATCGTCACCGCTTTGCAGCTGCTGTACGGTTTTGCGGTTTTTGTGGCCGCCGTGGCTCTGTGTGCCGCTGCGGGTTTTGGACTGGTACGCCTGGTCACCTGGTTGCACTTGAACTGGCTGCCCGAGGGCGACGTGATTCGGAGCAACCTGTACGTTTTGAGTCTGGTGGCGTTTCTTGTGGGCATCTGGACGACACTCTACACGTTACTGAGAAAAAAAATATCTGCCGAAGCGCTGGCGTTGGGCTCTTTCGCAGCGTGGACCGTGCTGGCCGGGATCACCGCTGGATTCCTTCATGGTGCAAGCTATGTGTTCTTGTGGCCTTTGGCCGGCGGATTGATTGCGCTCGTGGCCGCACGAATGGCTTTAACCAAGCAAGAGCCTTCGCCGTTCTGGGTGGTGATGGTCTGCGTATTGGCGCTGCCTGCGATTGTGATTTTGGTTCCGCTGGTCAGCGGGCTATTCACGGCGCTGGGGCTGACACTCCAGGGCGCGCTGGCGATCGCCGTGGTGACCGGTTTGGGACTGGGCGTGTTCTTGCCGCAACTTGAACTCATTACCCAACCCAATTCCCGAATGGCATCGCTCGTCGCGATTTTGGCGGGCGTGGCCCTGTTCGCGGCGGGTGCCGTGACGGTCCGCTATACCTCGGATGATCCGAAACGCAGCATTCAAGTCTATGCGCTCGATGCCGATACCGGAAAAGCACTGTGGGCCAATCTTTCCGATCGCCTCGATTCGTGGACGGAGCAGTACGTGACCAGCGCGCCCTCGCGTGGACCGCTTCCCGGATTTTTTCCACATTGGATAAGCTCTTCATTCTGGCAGCATGATGCGCCGCGCCTGCCGCTTCTCCCGCCGCAGGCGATGCTCATAGAAAACACGCCGGAAGTGTACACTCGCTCCTTTTCGGTGCGCATCAGTTCTCCGCGCCACGCGCGCAAGATTTTTATCAGCGCTCCCGAGACCGAAGTGCTGGAAGCCTCGGTCAATGGAAGGTTGCTCGAAAAGGCGGAAAGTTCGGGAGTGAGTCCTAAGGGCCGGTGGAGCCTCGATTATTCCAATGTGCCGGAGACCGGCATCGAACTAAAATTGCGCGTCAAAGATACCGGGCCAGTGAAGTTGCGAGTGGTCGATCGCTCCGCCGGTCTGCCCGCAGTTCCCGGTCGCGTATTTGCGCCGCGATCGGCAGAGATGACCACGATCCACTACGGGGATCTCACCATGGTCCGAAAGATGTTTGTTTTTTAGCAGGACCGGGCGACGGTTGCGATTAGGGGCCACCTTGAGCTGTCCGATTTGCCAGAAACGCAAGCCGCAAAGATATTGTCCAGCCATGGATCGGAAGATCTGCGCGGTGTGCTGCGGCACCGAGCGCGAAGTGTCCCTCAATTGCCCGCTGCATTGCCCCTATCTCGTGGCGGCGCATCGCTACGAAGAAGAGACCCTTAAAACAAAACCGCTAGCGAATAGCAAAGAAATGCCTTTCGCGGATGTAGAGTTTCCGCCAGGCTTGATTCAAGAGCACGAACTATTGGCCGTGGGGGCTTGCGCAACCATACTGAAATTCGCGGGGCAGCATCCCATGATTGCCGACGCGGATGTTCTAAGCGCCCTTTCTGCACTGGTAGAAACCGCACGAACCCGAGCGGCCGGAATCTATTACGAAAGAAAGCCGGACGATCCATTGTGCCGCGACCTATACGCCGAGCTCGCTACCTTTCTGGCAGACACACGGAAGCGCGAAGCCGAGCATGCCGGGTACACAGCAGCAAAAGATTCCGACATTTTTCATATTCTCGTTTTCCTGGTGCGTCTCGCAACGCAACGTTCCAACCGCAGGCCGCGCTCGAAAGCATTCCTCGGGTTTTTGCAGCGGCAGTTTCCACCGATCCAGGAGCCTGCTCAGGAAGAGTCTCGTCTGATCATTCCTTGAAGAATTTGCTGCAGGCCAAGACCAGTTCCGGCATCGGTTGCGGTGTGGTCATGGAAGCAAATGGGGCCTAAATGGGGGATCGGAAAGGGCTCACGCCGAAACCCGTTGCTGGCAGGGCGTCCCGGGATCCAAACCGAGAGTCAGTTGTGGCGAGCGCCAAGTGCGCGACTGGCTGTCGTATGGACGAGTCCCCAAATCGTATTTTTTTCGGAGCCGCACAATGCGCTCGGCAATTTCCTTCGTGTACGTCTCGGGGGCGTAGCCCGAACGCAAAAACCACTGGCGATATTGCTTCACAAGCTTGGGAAATTTTCGGTTGAGGAACGGGAAGAACTGTTTCTGGGACGATGGCATCAGAAACAAAACGGCGCCGCCGAACCATAACGCTCCGGAATCACGAGCGGCGCGAGCCAGGGCGTCGAGATCAGCCTCGCTATCAGTAATTCCAGGAATGATGGGAATCGTCAGCATGCCGGCGGCAATACCAGCGCCGCGCAGAGTCTTGATCGCCGCGATGCGCAACTCCGGACTCGGCGCGCGAGGCTCGAGCAGCCGGGCCAGACGCGGGCGCGGGGTGGTCACTGTTAAATTCACGAAGAGCGATGAACGATCGGCAATCTTGCGAAGCAGATCGAGATCGCAGGTGACTTGGTTTGATTTCGTTGTGATCGAGACGCTCAACCCATCACGCTTGGCGATCTCTTCGAGTATCGCGCGAGTGGCGCCGAATTCGCGCTCGGCAGGCTGATAGGGATCGGTTGCCGTGCCGATGGCGATGTGCTCGCCCCATACGTAGGCCTGCGAGAGATCTCGCGATACCAGCGGGCCGGCGTCTTGTTTTACAAATATCTTGCGCTCGAATTCGCGGCCGTCGAGCTCCATATATTCGTGGGTGTACCGGGCGTAACAATAGTGGCAGCCGAATTCGCAGCCGCGGTACGGATTGACGCTCCACTCAAAAGGCACGCGGTCGGAGTCGCAGCGATTCAGGATCGAGCGCACCGGGAGTGTGAAATATTGGGGCCGGGATTCGGAGTGGCGCTCGCTCGGCGCTGGCGGCGAAGAAGCTGCGAGGCGGGCGATGCCCACGAGTTCAGTCGCAGGTTTCCGGTGCCGGTGTGTCAGACTCCCCGTGGGGACAGGGAGAACCGGCGACGGCTCGAAATAGCCGGCCGTGGGGCGTCCGGAATTGCTGCGGCTGTGGCCCGGAAAGCCCGGGGCGACGGGCTGGGCCGATGGCTCGGTGTCCCAGGTAACCGGGACGGCGGGAAATAGGGAGGGAGTAGCGACCTCCGAGCGGTGTTTGCGGGTAGAATACCCAACAGACACGGTGCTAAGAGGTGTGTTATCAGAAGACATATCCCGCCTCGCAATGACGGGTCCAAGTATTTCGCTTTTGTTTCGCCTTGTCAAGACCTAAATTCGCTTTTTATTCGCCTACAGTCATGGAGCGGGAAAAATTGCCCCTCCAGCGCAGCCTTCCACTGGCCTCCGGGCAGCACTTGGAATGTTTTGTAACAGATTCTTGCGTATCCAGACCCGGCAGCCATCTACGCGAAGGGCCGCAAGTCGCTATCCGCCAGCGCCCGATTTCCGTCGTGTGGGCGACGGCATACGCGGAGCAATTTGTCGGGTGCTCCTGTATAACGAATCACACGAGAGTATAATTCACGCCACGCTCCGCAAAATGTTAGAAGCAGAGACTCATGAACAGATTCGCTCTACTGATGAAATATGTCGCCACTATTACCTTGATAGGGTTCCTATTTGCGCAGCATTGAAGTTGCCAGTTTTCTGATCGAGGGAGCAAAGATGGCTTTGATGCGGATGCAGCAGCGACGTAATGGGGTGTTGCTTGGGTCCTTGCTAGCCGCGGCTGGGGCCTTTTGTGGGGCCTGCCCGGTCTCCGCACATGACGCGCCGGCAGCGAGGCGCAGCGTCGCCGGGCCACCGACCGTCGCGCAAAAGCAGCGGCCATGCGGCGGTAATCAACCGTGCGAAGCAAGTACCCAGAGGCACCTGCGCAACACCACCCCGAAGCTCGCGAAGAAGCGCAAGGACGTCGAGCGGTTTGCCAAACGAGTGGATGAGATTCTGGCGGCTCAAGACGCGCGCAAAGCGGAGTGGGGAATACTGATCGTCGACCAGAAGACTGGCGAGACCCTTTATGGGTCCAACGCGGAAAACTATTTTGTGCCGGCGTCCAACATGAAGCTGTTTACCACAGCGCTGGCGATGACAAAACTTGGCCCCGCGTACCGCTTTACCACGACAGTTTCAACGATGGGAACAATTTCTGCAGACGGCCGGCTCACCGGGGACTTGATTCTGCTGGGCCGAGGCGACCCCAATCTCTCCAACCGGAAGTTTCCTTTTGGGAAAGAGGTTGAACGCGAGGGGCCTCCGGAAAGCGTGCTGGCCGAGTTGGCTAGTGCGCTGGCGGCGCGCGGAATCGCGCAGATCGACGGAAATGTAATCGCCGATGACAGCTATTTTTCAGCAGAACGATACCCGGGCGGCTGGGAAATTGACGACATGGTGTGGTCCTACGGCGCACCGGTGTCGGCGCTTGCGGTGAATGACAATATCGTGACGATCGAGCTTCATGCTGGCGAGAAAGTCGGAGATGCGTCGACCTACACGATGGAGCCGTGGACAGAAGATCTAACGCTGAAGAACGACGTGGTCACCGGACTGGCGGGAACAAAGCCTGAGCTTGCGCTGTCACGCGAGCCAGGAGCGCGGCTGGTGATTCTGACAGGAGCAGTACCGCTCGGTAGCACGCCGCATCGCCTGGTGCTGGCCATCGCCGAGCCGGCGGAGCACGCGGCGCGTCTGCTAAAGCGAATGCTCGAGACGCGCGGCATCACGGTCGGTGGAGACCCGCAGGCACGACATTACTTGCAGCCCGCCCAGGGTGCAGTTGCGGAACCGGCGAACGAAGCCGCGCCCGCACTGGTGCTGGCGTCCCATACCTCGGTGCCGCTCGCAGATGCGATCCGTCTGGTCAATAAGATCAGCCAAAATCTGCACGCGGAGATGCTGCTGCGAACCTCCGCGAGAGAAACGTCGGGGGCCATAACGCTCGATGACGCGCTGAAATGTGCGAGAGAGTTTTACACGTCGATTGGAATCCCGAGCGACGATTTGGCCATCAACGACGGATCGGGACTTTCGCGGCGAGATCTCGTAACGCCCGCCGCGGTCGTAACGCTGTTGCGGTATACAGCCGCGCAGCCGTGGGCCTCGGTGTATGAGGCCAGCCTACCGATTTCTGGCGAAGACGGAACCCTTGCGGAGCGTATGAAACGCACCGCAGCCGCAGGGCGCATTCACGCAAAAACGGGAACCGTGGAACATGTGAGCGCGCTATCCGGATTTGCAGAAACATTAGGCGGCGAGCGCTTGGTATTTTCCATATTTGGAAACAATTTTGCCGGGAAGGGTCACGATGAGGTGATGGTGATTGACGCTATTTGCGCGGCGATGGTGGAAGAGTTGGGAGCCAGCAAGAAAACCAAGCGAAAAGAAAAGGGACATTAACATGAAGTATCCCGCGTCACCCTAGAATGAGACTCGGGATAGCCGCTAGGCGCACATGACGACGGCAAAAATCATTACCGTGTTTGGGAGCTCGCGACCGTGCGAGGGCGACGCGGATTACGACGAGGCCCGAGCCCTGGGACGGTCCCTGGGCCATGCCGGGATGACGGTGTGCAGCGGGGGATATGGAGGGGTGATGGAAGCGGTGTCGCGCGGAGCGAAAGAATCTGGCGGCGGTACGCTCGCGGTCACCGCCGATTTTTTTGCAGCCCAAGTGAATCGCTGGGTCGACCGGGAAATTCGCGTCAAGACCTGGGAGGAGCGATTGTTTGAGCTGATCCGGCTAGCCGACGGCTACGTGGCATGCAAAGGCGGAACGGGAACGCTGGTGGAGCTCGCGGTCGTGTGGGAGATGATGAACAAGCGCGTGATGCCGGGAAAACCATTCGCGGTACTCGGCGGATTTTGGCAGCTGATACTCGAGCGGGTGCGCGAGGTAGAATTGGGTCCGCATGCGCCGGAGGCTGTGCAGTGGAGCGAGGCTGGCACGCGGCTCATTCACTCCGTGGGGACTGCAGAAGAGGCCAAAGACTACTTGGCTGCGCAACTACGATAGCCGTTTCCTCTAGCGCGCATCCTTGACGTAGAAAGCTCATGGCCCGAACAGCGGAAGAAGTACTCGAATTCGACAAGCTGCGGGAGATTTTGCGGCGCAGGACCACGTGTGTCGCCGGACGACGCGCGATCGATGCGTTAACCCCAAGCACCAGTCGCGCGGGGTTGGAAGCAGCATTTGCGTTGATACGCGAAGCCATGGCGTATTTGCGCGAGGGCCGCGAGCTGGGTTTTGGCGCGCTAGCCGATCCCGAGGAATGGATGTCGCGCATTTCTGGCCCGGGCGAGCGAGGCCCGGCGAACGAGGCCGCGCTAGGCGCGGTGCTGGCACCGGCGGAATTGCTCAACGCGTCTTCACTGCTGGAAACGGTACGCTTGCTAAAACAGCAATTCCACGAGGCGGCGGCGACGCTTCCTTTGATTCACGGGCGGGTCATGGCGCTTGACGATTTCGGCGACGTAGCGGGCGCCATACGCCGCGCGATCCTGCCAAACGGAGAAATCAACGACGATGCTTCGAGCCAACTCCGGAAAATTCGCGGGAAGATGGGCAAGACGCGCGAAGACATTCAGAAAACATTGCAGTCCATTCTGCGGGCGCGCGGAGCGGGAGCTGGCGAAGA
The DNA here is from genome assembly GCA_035602605.1 of Candidatus Dormiibacterota bacterium. Classification (GTDB taxonomy): domain Bacteria; phylum Acidobacteriota; class Terriglobia; order Acidiferrales; family UBA7541; genus DASQHY01. The sequence continues at coordinate 100,393 of DATNLZ010000043.1, read as the reverse complement.
CTATGTCACGCTGCGAAACCAGCGCTTTGTCATTCCGGTGCGGGCCGCCGAGAGGCGAGCCCTGCAGGGCGTGGTGCACGGCTCGAGCGCAACAGGGCAAACCGTGTTTGTCGAGCCCTTCGAAACGGTCGAGCCCAACAACCAGCTGGTGCAGCTGGCCGAGGATGAGGCTGCAGAAATTGCGCGCATCCTTCTGGAACTGACGGTGCGCCTGCAGGTGAAACTGGGGCCGCTGCGAGCCGCCGTGCAGACGTTGGCGGAACTGGATTCGGCGTTTGCGCGCGGGCGATTTGCTCGCGAGTTCAATTGCGCGATACCTGAATTTGTCGCGCCCAGCCCCGGCGCAGAGCCCGGTGAAAACGTGGCCGAAAGCGCGGGCGAGCGTGCCGGTGAATTGCGCCTGGTAGCTGCGCGGCACCCGGTGCTCGAAGATAAGTTGCGCCAGCACGGGCGCGCTGCGGTGCCCATGACTCTCGAACTCGGAGGTGACGAATCCATCCTGGTGATCAGCGGCCCCAACACGGGAGGAAAGACGGTAGCCCTGAAAACGGTTGGACTCGCGGCGCTGGCAGCACAGTCGGCGATTCCGGTGGCCGCGGAGAGCGCAATGTTTCCGCTGTTTGACCGCGTGCTGGTGGATATTGGCGATGAACAATCCATCGCCGCGGACCTGTCAACGTTTTCCGCGCACATCTTGAATCTTAAGGCCATGCTGGAAGCTGCGACGCCGAGGTCGCTTGTGCTCGTCGATGAAATGGGCACAGGCACGGCGCCGGAAGAAGGATCGGCGCTGGCGGTCGCACTTCTCGAAGAATTTCGCGCGAAACGCTGCATGGTGCTGGCCACAACACACCATGATCGGCTGAAGACCTACGCCTCGACGACGCCGGGAATCGTGAATGCTGCGGTGGAGTTCGATGAGCTGCAGCTTCGTCCAACCTACCGGCTGATGGTGGGCGTACCGGGCGGGTCCAGCGGTATCGCCATTGCGCAGCGGCTTGGCCTTGCGGCGCAAATCATCGAACGTGCCAAACGCCAGCTCGCGCCGGAGACGCTCGAGACTGGCGGGCTGATTGCGTATCTTCATCGCAGCCGCGACGAACTCGACCGGATGAAGCGGCAGATGAACGAGCAAATTCGCGAGCTCGAAGAAGAAAAGAAAAAACTACAGACCGAATGGGTCGCGCGTCAGAAGCGGAGAATTGGGGAGCTGGAGCAAAAGTTCGTCGATCTATCGAAGCGTTACGAGCAAGAGATTACGCGAGTGATCGAAGCGGTGAAGGAACGCGAACTGCGGGGGCAGCTCGAGAAACAGACACGGCGCAAGATGGTCACCGTGCGCGGCGATGCGCGCGACCAAGCCAATGCTGCAGTTGTGCAGCATCTGTCAGAAGCGCAGACTGACTTGGGCACCCATGAAGCCCAGGTAAAGCCGGTAACACCGGAGCTGCTCGTACCCGGAGCGCTTGTTCACGTGCGCGGATTTAGCAAGGCTGTGGTGCTGCGGCGCAAGGATGGAGATTCCGTGGAGATTACCGCCGGACCGCTGCGGATGAAACTCTCCATCGAGGACATCGTCTCGATCGAAAACGTGCCGCCCGCGACCGCAAAGAATGCCGAACCGCGGCCGAGCGGCGTCACCGTGCGCACGCAACCGGGCGAAGAGCCTACCCCCGAAGAGATCAATGTAATCGGTTGCACGGTCGAAGAGGCTACGCGACGCGTGGATAAGTTTCTTGATGAAGCAACGCTCGGAAACAAGCCGCGGGTGCGCATCATCCACGGGCACGGAACCGGAGCACTGCGGCGGGGTTTGGGGGACTTCCTTACGACCCATCCGCTTGTGGAAAAAATTGCGGCCGAAACCGAAGAGCGCGGCGGAAATGCCGTCACGGTTGTAGAATTGCGCGGGTAACCATGGCCGAAGCGGGATCATTTGCCGAGAGGGTGAAGCAGCAAGCGGACATTGTCCGCATCGTGGGCGAATACGTTCGCCTGAAGAAGAGCGGGCAGAACTTTACCGGCTTATGCCCGTTTCATTCCGAGAAGACCCCGTCGTTTGCTGTGCATTCGACAAAACAGATTTATCACTGCTTTGGGTGTGGGGTGGGCGGCGACGTGTTCAAGTTCGTGATCGAGATGGAGAAATGCGCCTTCCCGGAAGCGGTTCGCATCGTCGCTGAAAAATGTGGCATTGCGATTCCGCGGCCGCGGGAACACTCGCCGGAGGAGCGCCGCGAGAATCAGCAGCGCGCGGCCCTCGCCGAGATGCATCGCGAGGCGGCCGCCTTTTTTGTGCGCCAGCTCGCAGGAACCTCGGAGGGCAAAGTTGCGCGTGCCTATCTGGAGGATCGCGGCCTCGACGCCGAAACGATTGCTGGTTTTGGTTTGGGTTTTGCGCCCTCCGGTGGCGAAGTCCTGTATCGTCATCTGAAGCAAAAACATCCGGACCAGTTGATAGACCTATCGGGGCTGGTATCGCGCGATCAGAGCGGGCGTCTGTTCGATCGTTTTCGAAGGCGGATTATGTTTCCGATCGCTAATGAAGGCGGCAAAATTGTGGCCTTTGGCGGGCGCGCGCTAGGTGATGACATCCCGAAGTACATGAATTCTCCGGAAACGCCGATCTATTCGAAGAGCAACGTGCTGTATCATCTGGACCGCGCCAAAGAAAGTCTGCGGCGCGCGGACTTCGCGGTTCTGGTCGAAGGTTATATGGACACGATTGCGGTTGTGCGCGCAGGCGTCGGCAATGTCGTGGCCAGTTGCGGAACAAGCCTGGCCGAGCCGCAAGTAAAACTGCTCGCGCGATTTACCCGCCATGTGGTGGTCAATTACGATCCGGACGCGGCTGGGCAAGCCGCCACGGAGCGGTCCATTGGCCTTCTGCTCGAGCAGGGCTTTGCCGTACGCGTTCTCGCGCTACCGGGGAAAGCCGATCCCGATACGTTTATTCGCGAGCAGGGCCAAGATGCGTACCAAAAACTGCTTCATGCCGCGCCGGAATATGTCGACTATCTCATCGACCGCGCGCGCAAAATGGATTTGACCACCGGGGAAGGCAAGCTGCGTGCCGTAAATTTTCTGATGCCCTACGTGCAAAGGATTCCGAATCGGCTGCTGCGGTCGGAGTGGGCCAGCAGAATCGCGCAGCAATTGCGAGTCGAGGAGCCGGTGTTGCGCGAATCGTTGCGCCGCGCGGCTGCTGAGCGCCGTGGCGAGGTGAAGACCCAGCCCGCGCTCCTTGGGCGCGTCGGCAAGCAAGCCGAGCGCAGGCTGATTCAGATGCTCAATGAGGCGCAGGGCTTTCGTGCCCGACTGGTACAGGAGCTGCGCGCCGAAGGTTTGTACCAGGGACTGGAGACCGAGAAAATTTTCGCGGCTCTCCTGGAGGCCAGCGTAGAGGACGCGCCGCCGGATCCGGCGGCCTTGGCGGCAGCCCTGGCGGAAAACGACCGCCGATTGCTGTTTGAAATTTTATTCGAAGCAGGAGCGGAGGCCAGTTGGGAAGAGGCTGAAAGCTGCCTGGTCGTGCTCCGCCGCAGGCAAGCAAAGGCCCAGCTGGATATCGTGCAAAGGCAGATTGAGGCGCAACCGTCGATGGCAGCGGTGGCCGGAGGTTCGCCAGGGGGCCCGAGCGCAGACCTGCGGCACCTTTTGGCAAAGAAGCAAGAGCTGCGCAAACGCCTGGACGAGATGGGTGGATGAGCGGGCCGCGATGTAACCGGTTACCTTTCCGTACGTCTAAATAAACGTTGACGGGTGAACGTGTTAACGTGTAACGTGTTCTGGTTTTGCCGGTAACAATTTCAGGTCGGGGCGCATCTAATCCTGTAGAGGCCTTATCCATAATCCTGTAGGGGCCTGCAATGCGCGTTTTATCCGGCAAGGTGAAATGGTGCAGGAATCGGCTCCGAGTACCGCGAACGGAGCAGCACGGGCGGCGGGCGCAAAACGGGCGGGACTGCTATACCTCTCAGTGCAAATCACCAACCTGTTTGTTCATGAACTTGGGCATGTGAGAGCGTGCGCAGGTGTCCGCGGTAACATCGCGTGAATGAGTAGGGGAGGAAACTTTGGCGTTGGCGATTGAAGAAAAATATGATCAGGTACGCCAGCTTATCCTCATGGGTAAGGAGCGCGGCTACCTGCTCTATGACGAAGTGAACGATATTCTGCCGGCGGAGGTGCACTCGTCGGAAGAGATCGATGATTTGCTGTCTACCTTTGAGCGCTATGGGATCGATATTTACGAAGATGCTGCCACAGCCAAGGCCGCGCGCGCGGCGGCTGATTTAACCGACACCCCCTCGGAAGGCGAGCCTGCCAAGGAAATTGAAGCGGTCGCAGAGGAGAGCGAGCTCGACCTGACTCCGGGCGCGCTCGAAAAAACCAACGATCCAGTGCGGATGTACTTGCGTGAGATGGGCACCGTGCCCTTGCTTACGCGCGAGGGTGAAGTAGCCATTGCCAAGCGCATCGAGCGCGGGCAACTGGTGGTCATGAAGTCAGTCACGCGCTCGCCTATCGTCATCAAGGAGCTGATCGCGGTCGGCGAGGATCTGCGCAAGGGCGCGCGGTCCATCAAAGAAATCGTGCAGTTTGATGACGAAGAGCTTACCGAAGAGAAAATCGAGAACAAAACTAAACAAACTCTCAAAGTCATCGACAAAATTGCCAAGGCCTATGATGTTGCGCTGAAGTTGGCCAGCAAGTTTGAAAACACTCCAAAATCGAAGAAGCGATCGTATATCCGCGCGCGATGGGTGCTTTCACGAATCCGCATCGAGATGTCCTTGTTGGTACGCTCGCTCGACTTTCATTTACTGGAAAAAAAGCGGCTGATTGACAAGATGCGTCACACCGTGGAGCGCCTGCAATCGCTCGAGCGGGAGGCTGGACGTCTCGAGCGCCGCGCCGATGCCGCCAAGGGTGACACCGCCGCGGAAGCTCGCAAGGATCTGCGTTCGCGCCGGACCGAACTAAAAGAGATTGAGGAAGCCAGCGAGGTAGGCCTGACCGAGCTGAAGCGCACGCTAACGCTCATTATGCGCGGCGAAGCCGAAGCTGAGCAGGCTAAAAAAGAATTAATTGAGGCCAACCTCCGACTGGTCGTATCCATCGCCAAGAAATATACCAACCGCGGCCTGCAATTTCTGGACTTGATCCAGGAAGGCAACATCGGGCTGATGAAAGCGGTGGACAAATTCGAGTGGCGCCGCGGCTATAAGTTTTCAACGTACGCAACGTGGTGGATCCGCCAGGCCATTACTCGCGCGATCGCCGATCAGGCCCGCACGATTCGTATTCCTGTGCACATGATCGAAACGATCAACAAGCTGATCCGCACCAGCAGACAGCTCGTGCAGGAACTCGGACGCGAGCCTACCTCCGAAGAAATTGCCAAGCGGATGGATATTCCTGTCGCCAAGGTGCGCAAGATCTTGAAAATCGCGCAGGAGCCCATTTCACTCGAAACGCCCATCGGCGAAGAAGAAGATTCGCATCTTGGAGATTTCATCGAAGACAAGGCTGTCGTATCTCCCTCCGATGCGGTGATCAATTTGAATCTGAAGGAACAGACGGCATCGGTGTTAAAGACCCTGACGCCACGCGAAGAAAAAGTCATCAAGATGCGCTTTGGATTGGACGATGGAAGCGAGCACACGCTCGAAGAAGTCGGGCAATCGTTTGCAGTGACCCGCGAGCGCATCCGGCAGATCGAAGCGAAGGCTTTGCGCAAGCTGCGGCATCCGTCGCGGTCGCGCAAGCTGCGGGCCTTCCTGGAAGGCCCCAGCCGCGAGTATCTCTGAGATTGCAGTTGGCGCTAACAATCCACTCGCCATAGCCGCAGAACCACAGGATTTCCTTAAACCGGAATCGATCGCCGTCCGGCCGGACTCTACAGGAGTATCCGCCTCGCATACAATGCCCCTAGAGGCCAGGTGCCCGGCGTCGTGCTAGGCTTGAGTCGATGGACACTGCGGTTTCCCTGCAAACAGCCGTGCATGAGAAAAAGATGGCGGCGCTCTGGTCGGTAGCCTCGGCCATCGTACTGGTATCGCTTAAGATTTTTCTCACGATTCGCACCGGAAGCTTGGGCGTACTCTCCGAAGCGCTGCACTCCGGTCTGGACCTCATCGCTGCTTTGATCACCTATCTCTCGGTGGGTCTTTCGGACCGGCCCGCGGATGAGAAACATCCTTACGGTCACGGCAAGCTCGAAACGTTTTCCGCTTTCGTTGAAACGGCCCTGCTGCTGCTGACCGCGGTGTACATCATCTGGGAGGCCTTCGGGCGCCTTTTTCTCCGCAATGTTCATTTGACCCCCAGCCTGACGGCGATTTTCATCCTTAGCTGCTGCCTGTCCATTGATATTGTCAGAGCGCGTGCGCTGGGCAAAGCTGCGCGCAAATATTCCAGTGAGGCGCTCGAGGCCGATGCCCTTCATTTCTCGACCGACGTGTGGAGCACGCTCGTGGTCATCGCCGGAGTCACCGCCCTATGGCTCAGCGACCGGTGGGGACTGCCTTGGCTGCGTTACGCCGATCCGCTCGCCGCGCTCGCAGTTTCTGGAGTCATCATCTGGGTGGGGGTACGGCTGGGTAAGAAGACGGTCGATGGACTGCTCGATGCTGCGCCCGTAGGGTTGCAGCGTCGCATCAGTGAAGCCGTCAACAATATGAACGGGGTTCTTAACACCCAGCGGGTGCGCGTGCGTCGCGCCGGCAATCGTCATTTCGTTGACGTCACCATCGACGTTCCCCGTACAGCCACGTTTGAACAGGTCCACGCTCTAAGCGACGCCGTTGAACGGCGCATCGGAGAAATCACCCCATCCGACGTCATGGTGCATATGGAGCCGCGCGCCCCGGCTGGGGAACATTTGTTCGAGGCCATCCGCGCCATCGCTCAGAAACGTGGGCTCGCGGTTCACGATCTGTCCGCGCACCAACTCGAAGGGCGGGTATTCGTCGAGCTGCATCTCGAAGTGGATGAACAATTGAGCTTGCGCGAAGCACATCGCCGCGCGAGCGAGCTCGAAGATGAAATTCGCAAATTGCCTGGCGGCGAAGCGCAAGTGTATATCCACATTGAGCCGCTAGGACACTACATCGCGCCGGCAGCGGAAATTGGTATCGAGATGAAAGCTCTTGAGCGCGCGGTCGAATCATTCATCAATAGTTTGCAGCCGGAATATCCCGAGTTCGTCGATTGCCACGAGGTGCGCGTTCGTCAGGTCGAGCATCACATCCTGGTATCGTGCCACTGCGCCATGAATGGCAATCTGCCGATCACCCAGATTCACGATGTGACCGGGCTGCTCGAAGCGCGGGTCAAAGAACAATTCCCGCAGATCTATCGGGTTACGATTCATCCTGAACCCGTGGAAGAAAGCTGAACGCACCAACTGCCAGCACCGCCGGGATGCATTCGAGGACGTAGCGCGGCTCGGGTGATTCGACGGTACTAACAAACGCCGTGCGTATGGCCATGAATAGAATCGTCAAAGCGATCGCGCGATAGGTGCCTGCAAGTTCATTACCCGCATTTTGGCTACCCGAAAAGCGCCACGTGCGCCAAAGTCCGCTAAGCGCAAGGCCGGCATAGACCAAGCCAAGCAAGAAAAATCCGATGGTTACGGAGACATCCACAGGATCATCTGCCCAACTGCCGGCCACTGGGCGCACGTGTCCGGAGTACGGAAGCAACTCGATCCGCGGCGAGAACCAAATTGTTAAAGCCCGTTGCACCGGCACCCATATATACGTGCGCCATGGTTTCCGGGAAGTCCGCTCCGCAGCCAGTGCGGCAAAACCGTCATCGATTTCTTGGGTCATGGCCAGGTTCCGGTTATGCTTCGCAAGCAATGCAGCGACACGCTCGCGCTCCGCTGGCGAATCGAACGCCGAACTGGGAATATCCTCGATGGAGATCGCTTCCTCATCGAGCTTCCACGAAACAAGATAGGCATCTCGCATCCGCACCAGCCATGTTCTCTCCCATGCATGGAACCCCCGCGGAACGATTTCGCTGGGAAGTTGCGCATAGCGCGGAGCCAGAAATTGCAGCTTGTGCAAAGTGATTGCGTTGCGCGCCGCCCACGGCGACAAAGGCAGCAAGAACATAACCGCCAGCGAGGCACAGGTAAGAGCCAGCGGTTTCCACGCCGATGGCCGGCGCATCTTGTAAACCAGCAAAAGCGCAAAGGCGATCAGGAGAAGCGGCGATTCGGGCCGGACCAGCGTCGCGATTCCCACCAAAAATGCTCCGGATAACGCCCAGCGGTTGCGGAAGAAATGTAGATAGGGATCGCCACAGGGGACCTCCGCCGCCCCTTTGACCGACATGATCAACAGGAGCAGAGCCAACGCCGAAACAAAGGTAGCCAAGGTTTCCGTGAGCGGGACCGCCGCGTAATTAGCGAGAAAAGGGCAAGTAGCGGCAAGCCATAGGGCCACGATAGCGACTCGCTGGCGTTGTGCCTTTGGAGTCATCGCCCCAGCGAGCGCGGCTGCGAGGAAACACGTGCCGAGGTCCACAAACACTTGCACCAGCCTCACGAACAGCCGCGCCTGGGGGCCGGTTCGCCCGGTCAAGGCATAAATCGCAGCCAGCAAGGCGGGGTAACCCGGCACGCGTATATCCGTGGGGGTGATGTGCCCCTCGGCTGATATCCCGTAGACTCCATGCTGCAACCAATTCATTGCCAAGTTTTCATAAATTGGCGTGTCGCCCGAGCTGGTCGGGAAGTGCAGCACGAAAAACAAGCGCAGCGCCACGCCCGCTATTGCCGCAAACAAAATATGCCAGCGCCACTTCGTCATGGTAGAAAAGCGCATCTTACCTGATAGTGGACCTGATAGTGCCCTGATGGTGGTATGAAACGCCAATAGGATGATTTATTGACAGGGCCGCTTCGTGCGGCTAGCTTGAGCTAAGCCCATGCGGGAACGCAAACCCATATTTTATGACGAACAGCGCCGCCGCTGGCGCAGAACGCGGCGCACTCTGGAGGTTGGCGGCATCGCCTTTACTTGCCTGCTCACGATCTTCTTCATCGGGATCGTCAAGAAGCCCGATCTTCCCAGCCTGCTGTTGCCGAGCGCGAACACCTATCATGCCCTTCAGCGAAGGCTCGGCCCGAAGCCAGCGCGGCCAGGGCGCAGGCGTCGTGTCGCCGCTCTGGGCAAAATTCCAGATAAATATGATCCGTTGCGGGCCGCATTCTATGTCAGCTGGGACGCCAACAGCCTGGCGGCGTTGCAGGACCATTATAAAAATATCGACCTTCTCATTCCCGAGCAACTTCACGCCGTCATTCCCGATGGCTCGCTCAGTGTCGTTGATTACTATACCGCCCACGTTCTTACGCTCCCGCCCGCGGAAGCCCTCCGCGTTCTGCAAGGGGATAAACTCCACATTTGGCTGAAAACTCTGGCGGAAAAGGACCGGCCCCCCATGATGGGCCTGGTCAATAATTACGACGGCTCAGAGTGGCGCGTGCCGGAGCTGGTGCAGTTTCTGGCCAGCAAAGAGTCCCGGCGGAAGCTGGTCCAAGGACTAGTGCAATTTGCCATCCTTGCTAATCAGGCCGGTATCGTAGTCGATTTCGAAGAAGTTCCTGATTCCAGTCAGAAGCATCTCCAGCAATTTGCCGCTGAGCTCGCCGCGGCTCTGCACCTAGCCGGGAAAAAAATGATGATCGCACTTCCGGCCCGGGACCAAAGCTATGACTACGTATTTTTCGCTGCGCAGTCCGACGCCATTATCGTCATGAACTATGATCAGCATTGGCTGACCTCAAAGTCTGGCCCCATCGCCTCACAAGACTGGTTCGTGCAGAACCTGACCGATTTACTGGACCAGGTTCCGCCCTCTAAAATTGTGATGGGCATTGCCAACTACGCCTACGATTGGTCGGAGGCTCCGCGTTCGGCGCCTCACGAAAATGCCGAGAATCTAAGCGTGCAAGAAGCCCTGCTGCGCGCCAAGGAATCGGAGGCGGAAGTCGATTTCGATAGTGACTCATTGAATCCGCATTTCTCCTATTCTGATGAGCACAATCACACTCATAGCGTGTGGATGCTTGACGCCGTGACGGCTTACAATCAGCTTCGCGACACCGAACGTGCCGGCGTGCAGGGCACCGCGCTGTGGCGCCTTGGTTCTGCAGATTCTTCCATATGGCCCGTTTTTGACTCCACGCACCCGGACGATGCCGCACGCGCGAAGTTGAGCGACGTTCCTCCCGGTCCCGATCTAATACTTGAGGGCAAAGGGGACATCTGGAGAATTACCGACACACCGCAAAAAGGACAGCGCTCGATTACTTACGACGCGGCAAGCGATCACATTGTCGACGAAAATTATGATGTTTACCCGCTTTCCTATCACATCAATCAGTTTGGTGCAGTCCCGAAGAAAATTGCTCTTACCTTCGATGACGGGCCTGATCCTGACTGGACACCCAAGGTACTGGACATTCTCAAAGAGAAACATGCCCTGGCGACGTTCTTCGTCATCGGCCAGCAAGCCAGCAATTTTCCGGGACTGTTTAAGCGTATCTACGCCTCCGGCCACGAGCTCGGCAATCACACATTTTATCACCCTCCGTTCAACCAGATCTCGCGTACCCAGGTGCGTTTCGAAGTCAATTTGACCGAACGTCTGTTCGAAAGCATGCTGGGCACTAAGACCAGCCTGTTCCGTCCCCCTTACGGCATCGATCAGCAGCCAGAAAATGCCGACGAGGTTAAGATGCTGCCGATTCCCCAGGAAATGGGGTACGTCCTGGTGGGAGCCGGAATCGACCCCCATGATTGGGGGGTCATTCGAGACCTTCAGCCGGACCTGAAGTCTTCCGATTCTCCTAAAAGGAGTGATATCGGTCCTCCTCCTTCTCCGTCGCAGATTATTAGCGAAGTGCTGCGCCAGGCTCCTCAAGGCAATATTGTTCTGCTCCATGATGGGGGCGGCAATCGCAGCAATACCGTCGAAGCGCTGGCCGGATTAATCGACGCTCTCCGCGCCAACGGATACGAGTTAGTCCTGGTCAGTGATCTGCTCGGCAAGACCCGCGCCCAAGTGATGACCCCGATCGCCCCAAGCGAGCAATTTGCGGCTCGCGCCGATGGCTTTATCTTCGGCCTCTACCACTTTTTCCGGCTAGGCATTGCCTACCTTTTTGTCCTGGGAATAGCCTTGGTGAGCGGCCGCGCTTTGGTTATCGGCCTACTCGCGCTGGTCGAAAAACTGCGGCCCAATGTCGGCTGTCTCGAAGGTCCACTGCCACTGGTTTCCGTTCTGATCCCCGCGCACAATGAAGAAGACGTCATCGTAGAAACCGTTGAATCGGCATTGGCCTCGGACTATTCCAATCTTCACATCGTGGTGGTGAACGATGGCTCAACCGACCGAACCGCGGAGCTCCTCGATCGAAATTTCTCTGCGGACCCGCGCGTCAAAATCATCCACCAGGCCAACCGCGGCAAGCCCGGCGCTCTGGCGCGCGCCCTGACCGAAGCCCGCAGCGACATCGTGGTCACCATCGACGCAGATACCGCCGTCGAGCCTGATGCCATCAGTAAACTTCTTCGTCACTTCGGCGATCCAAAAGTCGGGGCTGTTGCGGGCAACATTAAAGTTGGCAATCGTTCCAAGTGGCTCACCCGCTGGCAGGCCCTCGAATACATCACCAGCCAAAATCTGGAGAAGCGCGCCTTCGATTTGCTCAATTGTATTACCGTGGTCCCGGGAGCATTGGGAGCATGGCGAGTCGATGCCTTGCGCACCGCGGAAGGGTTTTCGAGCGATACGGTCGCAGAAGATGCCGACCTTACCATCGCGATCCGCCGGGCCGGCTGGCGCATCGGCTATGACGAAGAAGCCATCGCCTGGACACAAGCGCCGGAGACCGGGGCAGCGCTCGTGCGTCAGCGCTTCCGCTGGACCTTCGGCACGCTTCAGGCGGTCTGGAAGCATCGCGACACCCTGTTCCGCTGGAAATACGGCACGCTAGGATTTGTCGCGCTACCCAATATTTTTATTTTCCAGATTTTGCTTCCCCTGGTTTCTCCCGTGATGGATCTGCTGTTCCTGACGTCGCTACTGCTTTGGGGACTGGCTCAGCTGCGCATCGCCCGTGTGCCCCAGTTATGGACAGCGCAAGATGTGGAGCGTTCGGTAATCTTCTTCATCGGTTTTATGTTGATTGACGTGCTGACCTGCATCGTGGCCTTCTTGCTCGAGAAAAAGGAAGACTGGTCGCTTCTGTGGCCGCTGCTGCTCCAGCGTTTTTATTATCGCCAGATGATGTATGCCGTCCTTTTCCGTTCGGTGATGGGCGCAGTGCAAGGGCACGCCGTGGGCTGGCGCGGCGTCGAGCCGCACCTTCCAACCCCAAGCTCGGCTTAAGACTGTATCGGCCAACCGCCGCAGCGATCCTGGTTGGTCGAATACAGCCATTCCCTTGGGTGTTGCTTTTGATCCGTTGAGGAGCTACTCTGAGAGCCGGTCACATCAAGATGCATGCTGCGTTCTATTAGCTGGTTCCCCCCGCGGTTGGGTCGCCCCCGTCCTATTCGTTAGCGCTGTCGGTCCCGGTATGTTTCTCTAACGACTCACCGGTTTCCGATACGAGGTCCATTATGGCTACGCTCACGATGTCGCAGAAACTAGATCAGCTCGAGGCTCGCTTCGACGAGCTCACCGCGCAAATTTCTTCGCCCGAAGTCCTTTCCGATTCCGCGCGGTACCAGAAGCTCGCTCGCCAGCACGGTGATCTTGCGGAGCTGGTTGGCAAGCACCGCCAATGGAAACAATTGGAAAAGGATTTGCGAGGTGCTCACCAGATGCACACCGAGTCTGACGACCCGGAAATGAAGCAGCTGGCCCACGATGAAGAAAAACATCTTGCCGAGCGCAAAGAAACCGTTGAGCGCGAATTGAAGCTGCTGCTTCTTCCCAAGGATCCCAACGACGACAAGAACGTTATCGTTGAAATCCGCGCTGGCACCGGTGGTGACGAAGCCGCTCTGTTTGCTGGCGAGCTCTTTCGCATGTATTCGCGCTATGCTGAATCGCAGAAGTGGCGCGTCGAGATTCTCGAAAGCTCGCCCTCGAATCTTGGCGGCCTAAAAGATGTTGTCGCCGCGATTCAAGGCAATAAGGTCTACTCCAAGCTTAAATACGAAAGCGGGGTGCATCGCGTCCAGCGCGTCCCCGCCACCGAGCAGCAGGGCCGTATTCACACATCTGCGGCGACTGTCGCGGTCCTTCCCGAAGCCGACGAAATTGATATCAAGATTGAACCCAAAGATCTTCGTATTGATACGTTTTGCTCTTCCGGTCCCGGTGGCCAGTCGGTGAACACCACGTATTCCGCCGTACGCATCACCCACCTTCCCTCTGGCATGGTGGTCTCGCAGCAGGACGAAAAATCGCAAATCAAGAATCGTGCCAAAGCCATGCGCGTCCTTCGCGCCCGACTGTACGAAATGGAGCAGGAAAAGCAGCATGCTCAAATCGCTGCTGAACGCCGCGGCCAGATCAAGACCGGAGATCGCTCCGAAAAAATCCGCACGTACAATTTTCCGCAAAACCGCGTCAGCGACCATCGCATTGGTTTGACCATTCACCAGCTCGACCAGATCATGGATGGCAAACTCGATCCCATCATCGATCCGCTCATCACCCACTACGAGTCCGAACGCCTCAAACAGGAGCTCGTCGAGGCCTGATGGTTTCCTGTTATCCCTACCATGATTGACGCCAACCAAATCACAATCGACATCCGAAGCGCTTTGCAACAAGCCTTTCAGCGCTTGCGCCGGGCCGAGGTGCCGTCGCACACGCTCTCCGCCGAGCTTCTATTGATGCATGTAAGCGGCAAGGATCGCGCCTGGCTTTATGCGCATCCCGAAGAGCAGCTCGACCGCGCCATCGCTGGCGAATATGTTGAGCTTGTTGAGCGCCGTTGCACCGGTGTTCCCACGCAGTATCTCACTGGCAAGCAGGAATTCTGGGGTCTTGAGTTTGAGGTTTCGCCGGCGGTTTTGATTCCGCGCCCCGAAACCGAGCATGTCGTTGAAGTCGCCCTCGAGCGCCTGGGCCACCGCGAGAGACGTCTCAGCCGCCCCCCCGACGCACGCTCTATGGCCGACGGCGCCGGCCTGACCGTCGCCGATGTTGGCACCGGCTCCGGCTGCATCGCCATCGCGCTTGCACGGGAACTTGCTCATGCAACATTCTACGCGACCGATAGTTCCTCGGCCGCCCTGGAAGTCGCGCGACGCAATGCATCGCGTCACGCCGTGGCCGATCGCATGCAGTTCGTGCAATGCCATCTGCTTACTGGAATTCCCTGTCGCTCGCTGGTGACACAACCTGCCGGGGAGCCGTCGGGATGTTCTGGCCGCGAGCTATCGGGCATGAGTCGACGCTATCGGGATCTCGACCTGATCGTCAGCAATCCACCGTACATTGGACGCGCCGAAAGAGATGGCCTGCAGCGTGAAATCCGCGATCACGAACCGGAAACCGCGCTGTATGCTGGTGACCAAGGCACGGAACTGTACGCGCCGCTCATTCGCGATTCGGCAGCCCGCCTGAGCCCCGGGGGAATCGTGGTGCTCGAGTTGGGTCACAACTCAGTTCCCGTGGTCCGCCCCCTGCTCGAAGACTCCAACTGGACTGATCTTGTGATCACCAACGATCTCGCCGGGATTCCTCGTGTGCTCGCCGCCGAACGATTGTAAGGGGGTGCAGGAAAGCGTACGCTTGAGGCATGCCGAAGCTGGCTCGCTTCCGCGCGAAACATGAACCCCGTAAGGTAACCCCCAGCGCTGCTTCGCCTCTCGGTAACGACGCACAACTTCCTGAATCGCCAAGCGCATCGCACCCCTCGAGCTCCCTCACGCCTATTCTTCATGTGGACATGGATGCATTCTTCGTCTCCGTTGAATTGCTGGCGCGTCCCGAGCTTCGCGGCAAAGCGGTTATTGTTGGCGGAAGGCCCGACCAACGCGGCGTTGTTACCGCCGCAAGCTACGAGGCGCGCAACTATGGAGTCCACTCGGCAATGCCGTTGCGAACGGCCGGTCGGCTCTGTCCACACGCTATATTTCTCGACAGCAACCATGCACGGTACTCGCAATGGAGCGACCGCATCGCAGCGATCCTGGCCAGGTACTCGCCCATCGTCGAGATGGTTTCCATCGATGAAGCCTATCTCGATCTCGCTGGCACCGAGCGCCTGCACGGTTCGCCGCTGGCAGCCGCGAACCAGCTGCTGCGCGACGTCACCGCCACCACGAATTTGCCCTGTTCGGCTGGTCTTGCCGCTACTCGTCTGGTGGCAAAAGTTGCCTCGGATCAGGCTAAACCCCGCGGTTTGCTTTGGGTGCCACCCGGAAGTGAATCTGCATTTCTTGCGCCTTTAGGCGTGCGGAAAATTCCAGGCATTGGCAAAGTGACCGAAAACGCGTTGCAAGCTCTGGGCATTCGAACGACTGGACAACTGGCGGAAGTGCCGGAAGAAAAGCTGGAAGAACTTTTCGGCCGGTGGGGAACCGCACTCCATCGCAAAGCGCGTGGCGAGGACTCTTATGAATTTTTGGTCGATGCGGAGCCCAAATCCATCTCGCAAAATCACACCTTTGGCGAAGACACCTGTGATCGCAACGCTCTCGATACCACTCTCAGTCACCTCACGCAAAAAGCGTGTAAGCGGCTGCGCGAGGCTGGCCTGGAAACCCGTACGCTGACGCTGACCATTCGCTATGCAGGATTCGAAACGCACACCCGCTCGAAGACACTCGCTCAGCCTGCGAATCTTGACGGCACCATCCAGGCAGTGTTTCGCGATCTTTTTCGCGCTCACTGGAACGCGCGGCGGCAAGTGCGCCTGCTCGGGGTCTCGCTCGGAGGCCTAATGCATGGTCCGCGGCAGCTCGCTTTGCTCGATGGCGAGCAACGCGAAAAACTGGAACGTCTGACCCGCACCGCCGACCGGCTCCGCGACCGCTTCGGCTTCTCCAAAATCCAATTCGGCGGCTCACTCCGCCGGGACGAAACCTAGCCGCTGACCGAGCGGACAGTAGCCCACCGGCCGATGCCCAGGTATTCGAGGAGTCACCGCACCTCGCCTCGCGCTTTTGCGAAACGCCCGGCAAGCGCATAATCGAATCATGAAGCCGCGTGAACTTGCCGAGCATATGTGCCGTACCCTGCGGCAAGCTGGCCATCAGGCCTATTTTGTCGGCGGATGTGTGCGCGATCTGCTGCTCGCACGTGAGCCAGCCGACTACGATGTTGCGACCGACGCTTCGCCGGTACGTGTCCAGGAACTGTTCCCCCAGAGCCTGGCGGTTGGCGCGCAGTTCGGAGTTGTCATTGTGTTCGACGAGAACGCCGAAGTTGAGGTAGCTACATTCCGATCCGATGTGGGGTACTCGGACGGGCGGCATCCGGACGGCGTGATTTACGCAAAATCCCCTGAAGAAGACGTGCAACGCCGCGATTTCACGATCAACGGGTTGCTGCTCGATCCAGACAAAGGCCAGGTTTTGGATTTTGTAGGTGGCCGCGCGGACTTGGCCGCGAAAACCATTCGCGCGATTGGCGAGCCGGCACGACGATTCGAAGAAGATAAATTGCGCATGATGCGCGCGGTGCGATTTGCGGCTCGTTTTGACTACACCATCGAACCAAAAACGTTCGCTGCCATTGGCGAGCGCGCCGCCAGGATCCACCAGGTCTCTACCGAGCGCCTGCGCGACGAATGCACAAAAGTATTGACCGAGGGCGCAGCGCGGCGGGGGTTTGAGTTGCTCGATAAAACCCTCCTGCTCGAGCACGTGCTACCGGAGATAGCGCGAATGAAAGGCGTGGAACAGCCGCCGCAGTTCCATCCCGAAGGCGACGTCTGGATTCACACGCGGCTTATGCTCGAGCAACTTCCGGCAGGATGCTCGGCGACGCTAGGGTGGGGAGTTCTGCTTCATGATGTCGGCAAGCCGCCGACCTTCAAGCCCCCTTGCGGGCCGCAAGGGCGCATCCGCTTCGACGGACATGTGCAAGTCGGCACGCGGATGGCCGAGCAGATCTGCGAGCGCCTGCACTTCTCGAATGAGGACAAAGCGCAAATCGCGGCGCTCGTCGAGCACCATCTACGATTCAAGGACGTCTTTCAGATGCGTGTTTCGACCCTCAAGCGATTTGTCCGGCTGCCTAGCTTTGAGGAACACTTGGAGCTCCATCGTCTGGACTGCCTGGCGAGCCACCGCAACCTGGACGCTTACCTGTTCGTGAGGCGATTTCTTGAGGAAACCCCTCCCGAGCAGGTCCGGCCGCCAAGGGTGCTCACCGGCGATGATTTGATGGAGCTGGGCTTTCCACCAGGGCCGCTCTATAAGGAGATTCTCGTGGCTGTGGAGAATTCCCAGCTGGAAGGGGGCATCCGCGACAGGGCCCAAGCTTTGGAGTTTGTCAAAAAGGCGTTTAGCAGCCGGATATCCCGGGCTCGCATCTAAAGAGGGTACGCCATCGGAAGGAAAGGCTTAATCTGGGACCATGCTATCTACATCAATATAATGAACATAGTAGAGTTTCATTAAAACGGTGGACACTGCCATGGGACATGATACGATGTTTAGTGTGAGACACTAAAGGAAGTTTATAACAGTCTACTTGCCAATATGCATCTATCGCCCATTCTCCGCATCTAAGCTAATAAGGTCCATTGGTTCGAGGGAGAGAAGGGGGACCATACATATGACCGAAAGCAAAGTACAACTGCCTAAAGAACTTCCGATCCTTCCGGTCCGGGACACGGTGCTTTTTCCCGGGGCGGTGTTGCCGCTAACCGTTGGACGGGAAAGCTCGTTAGCTCTGGTGAATTCACTGGAAGGTGATGAACGCATCCTAGGCGTGGTGGCGCAGCTGGATCCGCGAATCGAAGACCCCACCGCGACCGATCTTCATTCTGTAGGAACCGCAGCACGGGTCCATAAGACCGTCAAAATGCCCAACGGGAACGTGGTCATTTTCCTGGAAGGGTTGCAGCGGATTCGCATGGTTGAACTGCTCGGGTTTAAACCTTTCTTGCGCGCGGTGGTTGAGCCGGAACCGGATGTGATTGGCGATGAGGATCCCGAATTGGCCGCGCTCGAGCGCAACGCTCAAGAGCTGTTCCGCGAGGTTGTGGCCCGTTCTCCCCAGCTCTCTGACGATTTACAGACCGTGGCAATGAACATTGATAATCCCGGCAGGCTCGCCGACTTTATCGCCGGCACGCTGCCTTCGCTGCCAACCTTGCTACGGCAAGAGCTGCTAGAAACCGCAAATGTAAGGAAACGGTTGGAATCGTTGGCGCGGGAGCTCTCCAAAGAGGTTGAGGTACTGGAGCTGCGCAACAAGATTCAAGAGCAGGTGCAGGAACAAGTCAGCCAGAACCAACGAGAATACCTGCTGCGCGAGCAGATGAAAGCGATTCAAAAAGAGCTCGGCGAAAGCGACGATACGCAGGTAGAAATCGACGAACTCAGGAAAAAAATCGAAGAATCGGGCATGTCTGCTGAGGCCCGCAAGGAATCCGAGCGGGAGCTAAAGCGGCTGCAGAAGATGACTCCGGTTTCCGCGGAATACATGGTCACCCGGACGTATCTAGAGTGGATGACTTCGCTGCCGTGGGCCAAATCTTCGGGAATCGAGGATATCGATATTCCCAAGGCCCGTACCATTCTCGACGAAGATCACTACGACCTCGAAAAAGTGAAGGAGCGCATTCTCGATTACCTCGCGGTGAAAAAATTGCAGCCGGGAATGAAGGGTCCCATCCTTTGCTTCCTGGGGCCGCCAGGAGTGGGCAAGACTTCGCTGGGTAAATCGATTGCCCGCGCGCTTGGACGGAAGTTCGTCCGTATTTCGCTCGGCGGCATGCACGACGAAGCTGAAATTCGCGGCCATCGCCGCACCTACATAGGCGCTCTGCCCGGACAAGTCATCCAGGGAATTAAGCGCGGGGAAACCAATGATCCAGTGTGCATGCTCGACGAAGTCGATAAGCTTGGACGCGACTTCCGCGGTGATCCTTCATCGGCGCTGATGGAAGTGCTTGATCCCGAACAGAACGCGACGTTCCGCGATCACTATCTAGACGTCCCGTTCGACTTGTCCAAGGTGCTGTTCATCGCTACGGCGAACTGGATGGATCCAATTCCAGAACCGCTGCGCGATCGCATGGAGATCATCGAATTGCCCGGCTATACAGCGGAAGAGAAGGTGCATATCGCCCGTAAATATTTGATCCCCAAGCAAGCTTCCGAACACGGATTGAAGCTTGGCGAACAATTGGAGTTCAGCGAGGCGGGATTGCTGGAAATCATCCATAGCTACACCCGCGAGGCTGGCGTGCGCCATCTCGAACGCGAAATCGCCACGATCACCCGCAAGCAGGCCCGCCGGGTTGCCGAAGGTGATAACGCCAGACATGAGGTCACACCGGAAATCGTACGGCAAGTACTGGGCGTGCCGAAGTTCCACATCGAAAAAGACGTGGAGGAGCGCGTCAAGCAGCCGGGCGTTGCCGTAGGCTTGGTGTGGACACCTGCGGGCGGCGACATTGTATTCATCGAGGCCAGCCGGATGCGCGGCGGCAAGCAGTTCACCATGACCGGGCATCTGGGTGAGGTGATGCAGGAATCGATGACCGCAGCTCTGACTTGGGTAAGGTCGAACGCCGAGCGTTACGCCATCGATCCGGACTTCTTTCGTAAAGCCGATATCCACATTCACGTTCCGTCCGGCGGCGTACCAAAGGATGGTCCATCGGCAGGCGCGGCGATGGTGACAGCACTGGTAAGCCTGCTCAGTGGCCGAATGGTTCGACCGCGGCTGGCGATGACCGGCGAACTATCGTTGGCCGGCGTGGTGCTGCCGGTCGGCGGCATCAAGGAAAAAGTGCTGGGCGCCAAGCGTGCAGGAATCCGCGATGTGATTCTGCCGGCAGATAACGAGCCAAATGTGAAAGAAGACTTGCCGGAACACCTGCTCGAAGGAATCAAGATCCACTACGTGCGTACCCTCGACGAGGCTCTCGAGATTGCGCTTTTGAAAGAGCGGGTGACCGCGCTTCCGTTGCCACGGACCGAAGAGGAGAAGAAAGTCCCGTCGGCGGGAGTTCGGCCGGTTCACTAAAATTGAAACGACGACTACGGTTTAGGCGGCCCGGCAGAAGTTGCCGGGCCGTTTTGCATTGAGGCGGGGAGCCGACAGTGCTTTTTGGTTGCCAGAAAAGTGGACTTCGCGTAGTGATAGAAAAGTCCCATGCCGCGCGCCGCAAAGACGACCGGATCGCCAGCGAGCGAACTGGCCCGCCAGCTGGTCGAGTCCCTCGGTAAGGAAAGGCTGGTGCCGAGATTTGTCGACTCCTACGTAGTGGAATACGAGCGTTATGGTTTGCAAGCGCATCCCCAGAGATACCGTGAATTGATCGCGGTACTCAGCCGGGAAGCGCTTTTGGCCATGTGCGCGCACGCTCTCGAAGGCCTGCCTGCCGATCAGAGAGCGACACGTAAGCGGAGCGGCGCGCGTGATGCAAAACGCGGAGCGCGTATGACCCGAGAACAACTGCTGGCCGCCCTTACAAAAGTTCACCAATGGAGCGCGGGCGATGCGCTCGATTTCCAGAGCGATCTGGCTCTTTACGCGCAAATGCTTTCGCGCGCACCGAGACAAGCGCGCCGAAGGAAGCCGTTCGAGGTGGCGGAAGGACCATTTGTAGATCGATGCGCGTTGCTGCTCGATCCATCGATGATGGACAAGGCTCGATTTGCGGCGGGAAAACTTTTGGTGGAGCTGCAACGCCTAACTGCCACGCTGGTGGCCAAGGTTCTGGCGACGCCTATCGGGCAATGAGGAGACCAGTTCACAGCTCAAACGCGAAGAGAAATTTCTGCACCGCGAGGCGCGACGCAGGCAGTTGCGCATTAAAAAGAAAATGGGTCACGGCTCTTGACTCGGAATGAGCCGGCAGATGACCCTGGAAATTCACAGAACTTTTTCTACTTGCACGGCCGTGCCATAAGCGAGTACTTCGGTGACCCCCTGCATGATTTCCGTGGCGTCGTAGCGCATAGCGACAACCGCATTGGCGCCATGCTGGGCGGCGTGTTCCATCATCAATTCAAAGGCGTCCTCACGTGTTTTTTCGCAGAGTTCAGTGAGAATGGTGATATTTCCGCCCACGATGGTTTGCAGCGCGGCGCCCAGGGTCCCTAAGATGCTGCGCGACCTCACGATGATTCCGCGCACAATTCCAAGAGTACGTACGATGCGGTAGCCGCTGATTTCGTTTGCCGTGGTCACCAGGGTCATGTCGATTTTCCGGTCCATTATCGAGGCTCCTTGGGTAGTAACCACCGCGATTGTATCGTGATGGCGGCCCGTGCGCAGGCCATTTACTTCTGCTATGCTCCGCAAAGTGAAAGACCTATTTTATGTGCTGGCGACGGTTCAAATTCTGCTGGGACTGTACGCAGTGTTCGAAGGATCCCGGTGGCTCGGAATGGTCCGACGCCGATTGACGGCGGCGCCTGCCTTTTTTACGCCGAGAGTTGCGGTGATTTGCGCTTGCAAGGGAGCCGAGGCGGAACTCGAGGGAAATCTGCTGGCGCTGTGCGACTTCGACTATTCGGGGTACGAGATCTTTCTTTCGCTGGCAAGCGCTTCGGATCCAGCGCATGCCATCGCACGGCGAGTGGCGGAACGCAGCAAGATCAAAGTTCATTTGGTGATTGCCGGAAAAGCACAAGGCTGCGGAGAAAAAGTGAACAACCTCCGCGCGGCGATCGACGAAATTCCCGAGGAATTTGAGGTGTTTGTATTTACTGACTCCGACGGGCGCCCCGGACGCCCGTGGCTGAAACGAATGGTCGCGTCGCTGGCCAGTACGAAAATCGGCGCAACCACGACCATGCGTTGGTTTTTCCCCGCAAAGGGCGGAATTGCAAACGCGCTGTTGACCGCCTGGAATGCGGCAATCGTCACGTTTCTGGGTGAGCATAAGAACAATTTCTGCTGGGGCGGAGGAACGGCGATCCGCCGCGAGGTTTTCGAACAGGCCGGAGTGCGCGAGTCCTGGCGCACCGCGGTGGCCGATGATTTTGCACTTACCAATGCGGTCAAGGGTACAGGCGGTGAGATTTATTTCGCTCCGGAATGCCTTGTGCCTTCGATTACGGCCGTAGATTTTGCTGGTCTGCTGGAATTTACCAACCGTCAGATGATTATCACACGAGTCTATGCGCATCGCGTTTGGTTGCAGGGCGGAGCGGTACATCTTTTTTATTCACTGACAATGCTGTATGGCCTGGTGCTTCTGGCCACCGAGATCATTGCTGGCGTGCCGGTGCTGCAACTCGCGGTGATCGTTCTCGTGCCGGCCATTCTTGCCATGGTGCGCGGGGTCTTGCGGGTGCTGGCGCTGGTGGAGATCTTTCCGGCATTGCGGCAAAAAGTTCTGGAGCAGAGTTGGATGGTTACGTTTGTGGCGGCGTTCGTGCCCTTCGTTTACTCGGTCAACTTTTTGGTTTCCGCGGTTACCCGTAAAATCTGCTGGCGCGGCGTTCGCTACGAATTGGTTTCTCCACAGCAAACCAAGATTCTTCCCGGTTAATCCAGCGACCGAGTTCCCCAATTATAGTCAGGCATTTAGAGGTTTCCGCTCACTGACCGCTCAAGAACGGATAATGGGCTGATGCGGCCATGAAAAACAGCATAGGAAATGACAACCAGAAATTCATACGCGAGTTGAGAAAGGCCAGGCGCGCTAACCGTACCGATTCGGCGGGAATTGGCGTGCCTTGCTCGGCGTTCGCCTTGGTCCAGGCGATCAGGCGTTTTTGACAGCGCCAAATAACTCCCCAGACGTTCAAGAGCATGAACAAACCCATGCCGCCGCCCACGGAAATAGAAAGCGTGCGATTTCCGGCGGTCGGGCTGCCTATCCATTGCAGGACTGCCCAGGTGGCAGCGATGATGATCGCCGCGAGCGGAACAGCCAGGACGCGGCCATCGGCGAATGGTCCGCGAGCGAATTTGAGCAGAAGATACTGCAGCGCCCAGGCGATGACCCAAATTACAAACCAACCACCGAGCCAGCGCCCCATCAAACCGAGATTGCCCGCATTGACCGCGTCAAGTTTCGCCAGGATTGTGAAATAACGGAGCCCGGCGAGAACGGTAAGAACGGCCGACCAACGGAACCACCACAGCGCACGCGACATCAGCAGCGGAATTACTTTGCTTTTGCTCGCTGGGTCGAGCGACTTCTGAAACGGGACGTTGACCAAATTGAAGAAATAAAGCAAGCCGAGCCAAGTGATCCCTGCGGTTAGATGGATCCATCGCAGTACAATCTGTTCGATATCACCGGGACCTTGTGGAAAACTGACGCGCGTGACCCACAGCAAAACAGCGCCGGCATTGATGAGTATCATGTAGCTGTCACTGTCCGAGACCCTTTAAACCACGCGCTCCGCAGTAGTTCACGGGCTGCGCAGCCCATGCGCCACTTCGGTGCGCGCGTAAAATTTTTTCGTTCCACAAGCAGTTTATACCCGAAACGGATGACGTGTGCAAGACCTGTGTCGTCCCTAAGTATTTGTGGATAGGGAAGATAGCTAAATTCTTGCATTAGGGCCCCTGGGATGCAGCATTCATTCTTCTTGGTGCAATGGGTTCCTAACCGGATTGTCGAGATCCGATTCGGATAGTTCGAATCATCGCTTAACCCTAAGGGGTGCTAAACAGCTCGGTGCACTCCAATAGTTCATTCGACCTGGTCGAGAAGCTCAAAAACTGTTCAGGACCCTCTCCGGGCCCAGAGAGAGAGGTAGTAGTGAAAGGTACCCGCTTTTTTCATCGAGCAGGGAGTCGCCCCAAGCAAATCCAAATTTGTCCTCAGACCTATGTTTTTTACGAAAAACGATCAGGTGTCACGCATTTTCGCGTAGAAGCCGAACCGGATGGCCGCTTGCCCATGGATCGTGCGGCGGCGCTGTTAGCGATGCATTGCCTGGTGCGCGGTCAAACGCCCGGGGATTATGCCGTACTGTTTGAATCGGGCGAAGAAATGGCCGAGGGGCTGAAGGCCCACGCTGAGGCTCTGTTGCATGCGGGTAGAGCAGTGACGATGCCGGTTGCGCTCAGCCGTCGTGAAGAAGAAGTGTTGGGAGGAGTACTGCAGAGCCTTGCTAACAAGGAAATTGCTTCGAGCTTGAATCTTTCCGAGCGGACCGTGAAATTTCATGTCTCCGCGCTGCTGGCAAAATTTGGAGTGCGTGGCCGGATGGAGCTGGTGCGCGAAGCAGGCCGCATGATTATGCCTAAACAACCGGAAGCGGAAGCGTTGAACGCGCGGCTCGGAGGAAAGCTGCTTAGCACCGAGGGTCCGTCTGCGAGCAATTTTCGAAGGGGGCCCCGAACCGGCGACGTGGTCCCGATGCCCGGGCGCCGAATGACCGCCTAGGCCATTCGCCGGAAGATTTGCTGAGGAGAACATGAAAGCAAGCGGCCCGCCATGCAACTCGGTGGCGGGCCGTCGGTTTTCTTAGTTGAAGGTTCTGTTTCCGAGCTGAACCGAGCTATTGCTTGGCCGAGGAGAAGTTCCCGGCGACGGCATCCCAGTTCACCACGTTCCACCAAGCCTCGATATAGTCCGGCCTGCGATTCTGATATTTCAAATAATAGGCGTGCTCCCAAACGTCTAGGCCCATGAACGCTTTACCGCCGGACATTAGCGGGTTGTCCTGATTGGGAGTGGACTCGATGGCCAGCTTGCCGTTTTGGTAGAGCAGCCAGGCCCAGCCAGAACCGAATCGGGATACCCCTGCCTGCGCAAACTTAGTTTTGAATTCGGCGAACGAGCCAAACGAGGAATTGATAGCGTTGGCTAGGTCGCCTTTCGGCTCGCCACCACCACCCTTTTTCATGATCTTCCAAAACATCGAGTGATTCCAGTGGCCGCCCCCATTGTTGCGCACCGCGGCACGAATAGCTTCGGGGACTTGATCGAGGCTGCGCAGAAGATCATCGATGGATTTGCCTTGCAGCGTCGCGTTGCCTTCAAGGGCTTTATTTAAATTGTTGACGTATGCGGCGTGGTGCTTGCCGTGATGAATCTCCATGGTCGCTTTGTCTATATAAGGTTCGAGTGCATCAGGTGCATAAGGAAGTGCTGGAAGTGCGTGGGCCACAGGCCCCTCCTTCGTCAAAGACGGTTGTTGGTGTGCCAAGGGAAACCTCCTTTATGGTGTGTCGACTGCGTTCCGCTTCAGGACTTTCCCACGTTTATCTTAGCGCCATGCCAAGCGCGATACAACGTAAAGCGCGATCAAGCCTGAATCCGCTAAATGCCTTAAAGCTCCGCGCTAGCCTAAGCTGCGGAGGGCCCAGGCCGCATGTTCAGCAATGACTGGGTCCACGGAGTTAGATAGCGTCGTGAGCAAATTGGTTATACGAGAATATTCAGGCGAGCCCGGGCACACGCCGGAATTGCCGAGCGCCACGCACGCATTACGAATCAGCCCGCGCCACTTGGCGCGCTTGACGGCACTGCCGCGAAAAACTTGGCGAAAGTCTTCTTCGCTCAGGGCCGCGAGCCATTCCAGGTGCGGATGAAAGAGGGATTCCTGGGAGTGCGCCGGCGACGAAGAAAACTCCTCGGTATAACTTTCTGGATAAGATTGCGCCTTTCCTTTGACCGGGCGCACGCGGGGCTGCAACGCGGGAAGTGACGTAATCGGTGCTTTGCGATTCCACGGGCAAACATCCTGGCAAATATCGCAGCCAAACACGTGGCGTCCCATCGCCCCGCGCAGGTCAGTGGGAATGCCGCCGCGCAGCTCGATCGTGAGATACGAGATGCAACGGCGCGCGTCGAGCACATAAGGCTCGACAAGCGCTCCGGTAGGACAGGCATCGATGCATAGACTGCAATTTCCGCAGAGATCGGGAGCGGCCATCTCATGGGGTTCGAGCGAAGGTGTGAAATCAAGCGTGGTTAAAATTGCGCCAAGGAATAACCATGAGCCGAGCTGTTCATTGATGAGGCAGGTATTTTTCGCCAGCCAGCCAAGCCCGGCATGTTTGGCGGCGATGCGCTCGACGATGGGGCCGGTGTCTACGTAGGCGCGAGCGTCGAAGGACTCGCGGATGTGCTCGCGCAACGCCGCGATCAGCTCTTGGAGCTTGCCGCGCAAGACGTCGTGATAGTCATCGCCCCATGCGTAGCGCGAGATCCAACCCCTCGGGCCACAATGGTCAGCGAAAGAAAAGTCCGCAGCAGTGCCGGTTGAGTACGACCGCGCCGCATTGTAGTTGAGGGCGCACACAATTACGCTCTTCGCGCCGGGCAAAATGCGATGGGGTTCGCCGCGGCGGGGGTCCTTCAGGTAATGCATTTCGCCGGCATAACCACGCTCCAGCCATTCGGAAAGTCGCGCAAGCTCAGGAAATTGTGATGCTGGCGCAATCCCGGCGAGATCAAAACCTATCGCGCGAGCGCGAGCAACGACCCAGCGAGTGTCCTCGACCGAATAGATCATGGAATTTTGTGCAAGAAGTGCATAGAAGCGAGCAGCCAGAAAAAAATCACGTGATGCTCAAGTGCAGCAGTGGGTAATTGTTTCGTGCGGAAGAATTTATGGACGGAAGCTGCGCACCGCGGCCGCCTCGTCGGAATAAACGTCGAAAACAGTGTAGAGCTTTGTGATTTGAATCAGGTCCTGAACCTTCTTGGTGAGATTGAGGAGCTTGAGCTCGCCTTTCTGGTTTCGCATGGAAATGAAGCCGCCCACCAATTCGCCGATTCCCGAGCTGTCGATGTAATTCACATCGCCGAGATTGAGAACAATCTTGCGGTGCCCCTTGGCGATAAGGTCCCGAAGCATCTGGCGCAATAGAGCGCTGCCTTCGCCGAGCGTAATGCCGCCACCAAAATCGATTACCGTGACCTCGCCAACGTCGCGCGCTGTGGCTCTTAGATTCACTTTATTCCTCCTTGCCAACGGTCGACGATGATCCGCCAGTGCTCTGCGGATTGGACTGACGCGCAGGCGGAAATCGCTTAGCCATGATAATTTCTGCGCCGCCCTGGGGGCCGCGAGCCACGTCAAACTCATCCATGAAGGCGCGCATCAAGAAAATTCCGCGCCCCGAAGTCTTCAGCAAATTCTCTTCCGCCAGCGGATCGGGCACTTCGGTGAGATCAAAGCCCCGGCCTTCGTCGAGAACGCGGATCACCATCTTTTCCGGCGTCAGCTCGAAGGCCAAATGTATTTTCTTTTCGCGGTTCGCGGAATTTCCATAGTGAAAGGCGTTGATGACCCCTTCGCGCACCGACATTCCGATGCGGTGGCATTCGTCATCGCCAAAACCGGCGGCGGTTGCGACGCGCAGGCTCATGTCTTCTGCCAAAGCTACACTTTCAAGCGACGTTTCGAGAGTGATGTCAATTCGTTTGGTTTCAGCGGTCATCCGTTGTCGCGGACCTTAGGCGAGGCTTTCTCCGAGAGCTTGCTCGGGACGGCACCTTCGCAGGGAGGGCCGTGCGGAGGACACGCTTGAATTTCCCGCCCGGGGCGACTCCCAAGACTTGTATGGGTAGCACAGCGCCCAAGGCGAAGTCAATGGATGGAGGGCATGGAGGGAGGGAATGGTGTAGGGCGCACGACAATTGAATTTAGAAACATCGTTTTCATTCAAGGCGGACAGAGCTGCACGATCGAGTGGGCTGCTACCGTACATGGGATGCCGCCGAGACGACGCGGATCAGGTGAGGCTGCGCGCGCCGGTCTTGGCAACGCGATAAATGTCCGGGTCCCACTTTTCCATGTGGCGGTCGGGAGTCTTGAGGCCGGTGAAGCCATACTGCCGATACAATCCGTGAGCGTCACGAGTGGATAAATGCCAACGCCGCAACCCTTGCAGACGCGGGTGCGACATGATGGCACGCATCAACTTCTTGCTGAGCCCACGGCCACGGTGAGACTCCAGGATAAAGACGTCGCCGATATAGGCGAATGTGGCGTAATCGGTCACCACGCGAGCAAAACCAACCTGTCGCGCGCCTGCGTAAACACCCAACGAGAGTGAATTTTCAATCGAGCGCTTCATCACCTCGAAGGAAATTCCCGCTGCCCAATACGAATTGGTCAGAAACTCATGGATTGAGCCAAGGTCGAGGCGCGCCGGATCGTCGCTGATTGAATATTCGCCTTCTTGCCAGATATTTCCCACGGTAGTTCTCTCTCTCTCGAACTCCCACCGAATAACGCGAGTATCTTAAATCAGTTTGGTTGGAGGCCAAAATCAGGCGGCACGAACCATAATGGCTGGAGAAGTGACCGTCAGGCGGGCCGCCCAGGTGTGCGCAAAAACTCCTTCTCCGGGGTTTGTCTAACAACCCATCAATCTTGGGTGTCGCATCTCCTGGTGTCTCTATAGCAACGCGGAGATGCAGCGCGCTTTACAGGCATGCAAGGCCCGCCGTATAGTTGCAGCTAATCTGGGAAAGTCGCTTGCGCATCGTGCGAAAGAGGTACGCCAATGTTATGGATTGCCCTGGGTGTGCTGGCGGTTCTGCTTATTCTTGTCGTCAGCAGTTACAACGGGCTCGTCCGCTTGAAGGTGCAATGCGAAAACGCGTGGGCGGATATCGATGTGCAACTCAAGCGCCGCTACGACTTGATTCCCAATATCGTTGAGACCGTAAAAGGGTACGCCGCTCACGAGAAGGGTACTCTCGAAGCGGTCATCAACGCGCGCAACCGGGCCATGAGCGCACAGGGTCCTGCGGCCAAAGGGGAAGCCGAGGGCATGCTCACCGGAGCGCTGAAAACTTTGTTCGCGTTGGCTGAAGCGTATCCGCAGCTTCGCGCGGTAGAAACCTTCACGCAGTTGCAGGGAACACTGGCGCAAATCGAAGATACCATTCAGAACGCTCGCCGTTATTACAATGCGGTGGTGCGCGACTTGAATACCAAGATCGCGCAGTTCCCCTCCAACATCATCGCCGGCATGTTCAATTTTAAGCCCCGCGAATTTTTTGAAGTTGCCGCTGCAGCCGAGCGGGAAGCCCCCAAGGTTAGCTTTTCAGCCCCAGCTTCTCAACCGTAACGGCGGCGCATGACCATCAACTCGTGTCTCCGAGGTTTGCTGGCGGGTTTGCTTGGTGGTGTGTGGCTCCGCGCGCTGCTCTGCGTCTTTGTCCTCGGCCCTTTCATCCCGTCGCTTTTCGCGCGCGAACTGGTGATTCAGAGGTTTGACGCTGAAATCTTCGTGCAGCCGAACGGCATGCTCGATGTTACGGAAACCATCACTCCGCGTTTTACTGGCCACTGGAACGGTATTTATCGCACCATCCCCATCGAATACCACACGCCGCAAGGTTTCAATTACGAGCTCCTGCTTGACGTGCAAAGCGTTACCGATGAAAACGGCATCAAGTTGAAATTTGAGCGCAAACATGAACGCCACTACCTCAAGCTGAAAATTTATGTTCCCGACGCGGAAAACGCCACGCGCACCATCGTCATCCGCTATATCGTGTACAACGGTTTGAAATTTTTCGAGGACCACGACGAGCTCTATTGGAATATCACTGGCGACGAATGGGACGTTCCTATCCAGGAAGTTAACGCGCGGATTCTATTGCCGCAAGGAGCTAGTGGCATGCGCGCCACAAGCTTTACCGGCGCGTATGGCTCGCGCGAGCAAAACGCCTCGGTAGAAATTGTCGGAGTTGCCGTCGAATCGCGCGTGCTTCGGGCGCTCTCCTTTCACGAAGGTTTGACGATTGTAGTGGGATGGGACAAGGGCGTCGTCCATGAGCCAGGACCGGTAGACAACCTTTCTTTATTTTTGCGCAGCAATTGGCCGCTGTTTTTGCCGCTGGTGGCCTGCGGCGCGATGTTCTGGCTGTGGTATACCCGCGGCCGTGACCCTAGCTTGCGGCCCATTGCCCCGCAATACGCTCCGCCGGAAGGGCTGACGCCGGCAGAGGCCGGCACATTGGTCGATAATTCTGCCGCCATGCGCGATATCACTGCGACGATGGTGGACTTCGCCGTGCGCGGTTATATCCTCATCGAAGAGCAAAAGAAAGATCACATCATGGGCTTGTGGTCGGATAAAGAATATGTTTTTCATCTTCGCAAAAAACGCGACGAGTGGGCTGGGCTTAAAGCCCATGAAACTGTGCTTCTCGATGGGCTCTTTGCAAGTGGATTACAGGACACCGTTTCGCTGAGCGACCTTCAAAATAAGTTTTATAAGAGCGTGCCGGAGATTCGCGACCGCATTTTCGAGTCCCTGGTTGCGCGGAACTATTACCTGCGCCGGCCCGACAAAGTCCGGCAAACCTATACGGTCGCCGGAATAGCGATTGGCCTACTTTCGATTTGGGGCGGCGCAGCACTCGCCAGCGCGCTGGGCATGGCGCCCTTGCCATTTATTGTGGCCGGCATTTTGACGGGCGCGGTGATTTGCGGCTTTGGCTGGTTTATGCCGGCGCGAACGCAGACCGGAGCGCGGGCGCTCGAAACTATCCTGGGTTTTGAGGATTTCCTCGGCCATGTCGAGGAAGATCGCTTCGAGCGCACCATCAAGACTCCGCAAATGTTCGAGAAATTTCTTCCCTTCGCGATGGCCCTGGGAGTTGAAAAGAAATGGGTGACCTCCTTCCAGGGAATCTACACGCAACCTCCCGATTGGTACCGCGGCTCCTATGGACCAACGTTTTATCCTATTGGATTTGTGCACGATCTTGATGCCATGAGCACTCGCGCGGGGACAGTGATGTCTTCAGCGCCGCGCAGCAGCGGCGGCTCGGGCTTTAGCGGCGGCAGCTCGGGAGGCGGTTTTGGCGGCGGCGGTGGTGGAGGATTTTAAGCAAACATTGTAGTCAAACCATCCTGGCCCAACAGCGAATTGCGATTCTCTACAGACATTCGCAAAAATCTTTTGCTTAGGAATCCCTCTGCTTAACTGAAAAGCCTGAACCGGAGTCACTCTTACGTATTTGTGGACCTGTGGAGCCGTACCCAAACGCCTCACGAAGGAGACCCTGCGGGGTGGATCAGAAGGAGGGCGGGCGCAGGGCGGCGACCGCGAAGGCGCGCTCGAGAGCGATGCCGACGCGACCCAGTAGACCTTCCTCGAAGAGGCGGCCGATCAGCGTGACGCCGTGGGGCACGCGGCGCGGGGGAGAAAACTTTGGCAGCGGATGATGCCGATCGGGCGCCCAGTCCGAACGCGCCTCGGAGACTTCGACGAAGCCGGCGCGCAGCGTGAGCGAGGGATGCCCAGTCTGATTGCTGATGGTGAGCATTTCGTCGCGCAGCGAAGGCACGAGCAATAGATCCACCTGCGAGAAGATGCGCGCCATCTCCTGTGCCACTTTGCGCCGGAAGCGGTCGGCCTGGACGAAATCCACGGCGGAGAGGAAGCGCGCCTGCCGGAAAAGGTTGGGCCACGCGTCCGGGGTCTGAACCTTGAGTTGGTCCACGCCGTGGCTCAGGGTGAGCTCCTCGAAAGCCGCGGCGCCTTCGGCGAAGAGGATCAGGTTGAGCGAGTTATACGGCCAATTGGGAAGAGAGAGCTCCAAGGGGACCAAGCCGAGCTTGGGAAGCGTGTCCAGCGCGGCGCGGTCCACATCGGTGGCCGGATCTTCCCTCATCCAGGCCGGGAAATAGCCCACGCGTAATCCCTTGATGCTGGCGTCCGCATCAAAATCGAGCCGGCTGGGCACGCTGGAAATATCGCCGGCATCCGGCCCGGAGATGGCTTGCAGCACTAGCAATGCATCCTCGACGGCGCGGGTCATGGGACCGAGCTTATCGAGGGACCAGCAGAGGGTCATGGCGCCGGTGCGCGGCACGCGGCCGTAGGTCGGGCGAAGTCCGGTGATGCCGCAACGCATGCTGGGACTGATGATGCTGCCGCCGGTCTCGCTGCCAATAGAGAAACCGACCAGGCCCGCCGCGGTGGCGGCGCCAGGGCCGGCGCTGGAACCGGACGCGCCTTCCTCCAGCAGCCACGGGTTCACCGTTTGTCCGCCGAACCAAATATCGTTGAGCGCGAGGGCCCCGAGGCTGAGCTTCGCAACGAGCACGGCGCCTGCGGCGTGGAGGCGCTTCACGACTGCAGCGTCGTCTTTCGGAATGCGGTTGCGGAAAGGTTCTGCGCCATAGGTGGTCGGAATACCGGCGGTGTCCAGAAGATCCTTACCGCCCCACGGAATGCCGTGAAGCGGTCCGCGGTACTTGCCCGCAGCGATTTCTTCGTCGGCCTTCTTCGCTTGCGCGAGAGCGAGTTCGCGCGTGAGGGTGATGATGCAGCGGAGCCGGGGATCGAATTGCTCGATCCGCCGCAGGTAGATTTCGGTGAGGCGCTCGGAGGTGAGTTTGCGCTGCTCGATCCAGCGCGAGAGCTGGGTTACCGAGGCGAAGGCGATGTCCGCATCGCCGGCAGGCAGCGGGCCAGGGTCGGTCTTGCTGCGGATAAATCGATCGCGCTGGGGGCCGGAGGGCTGGCCGGGGAGAACGGAATTATAGCGCGACCATGGTGCAAGGGCAGGTTCGAGCGCGATGTTGCGGGGACCGGTGCGTCGCTCGTAGAGAGAGGCTAGGTTCACGCGCCAGGTTTTTGCCGCCAGGGCGCGGTCTGCAGTTGTTAAATTCACTTGCACGAGCTTTTCTGCTTCGGCGAAGGTCGCCGGCGACACATCGGGTCCAACCGCTGGTCCGGTGCCGAATGCCGGGGGCGCTCCAGGCGGGAGTTGCGCGGGCTCCTGCGCGAGTTCGGTTGTCTGGCCCTGCGCGCTGCTGCTCGTGACAATGGCTGCACCGATGAGACCGAGCGAGGTCTGCGTCAAGAAATGCCTGCGCGATTTGGACATGGGTCCTCCGCGCAGCATTGTAGCTGACTCTTGCAGCCAGAAAAGATGAAGCTAGCCTGCGGCGCCGGCTTCGATGAACGCCGTAGTCCGCGATAGAAGACATAGGGGGACCGCGAGGGTAGTGTGTATGCTTTTGTAAGCCCTAGACCAGGGCCGCACATTCGCCTTGCCGAGGCCTACAACACTTTGCGAAAAGCCTTTTGTGTCTTGTAGTTTTGGTAGCCTATTTTTTCGTAAAAATGGTGCGCGCGCGAGCGAAGTACATTGGATCGCACGTTGAGCGTGTGGCAACCCTGCCCGCGGGCCCATCGCTCGGCAGCTTCGAGAAGCAGCGCCCCGGCGCCCAGACTGCGATGCCCCTCCGCAATCACCAAGCCATTGAGCTCCGCACGCGTTTCACTCTCGATCAAGCAGTTCACACTGACGTGCGCCCATCCAATCGCCTCTCCCGACGAAGATTCCGCCACCAAAACAGTGTGCCGCGATCGCGGTTCAAGATTCCGCATGCGGCGCACGATATCTGCAGAGGTTGAGGGATAACCAAGCTCTCCGGCAAGTTTTGCAATAGCCGAGGCGTCGACCTCGGTTGCCACGCGAACTCGCACACTGCCTGCCCGCGGAGAAGAGCTCATCACAGCCGCCGTTTCCGCCGCCGTAGTCTGCGTTGCACTGCTGCGCCGGTTAGTTCGCGCAGCGCGTCAGCGGCAATCCATTTTGCAGTCTTCGAATCGAGTGTGCGAATCTGTTTCGCGGTGCGAATCGCCGCGCGATTGAGCGCGACATTGCGCTTGCCGATATTGCGAAGGGCCCAATTCACCGCCTTCTTCACATACCCGCGGTCGTCTCGCGACTCGCGGCGAATGATCGTCAGCAAGCGCAGGAACCTGGCGTCGGCAGCCGGCTTATCGCGATACGCCAGGTAAGCCATCAACGCAAACGCGGCGCGCTTCACATATTCTTCCTTTCGGCGGCTCCACTCAATGGTCTTGCGCCATGCCGGCGCCGCAAAAACAAACAAATAACAGCAGCTTGCATCCACCTCATCCCAGGAGTCACATCCAAGCGCCCACTGGTCCATCTGGGCGGCGGTGACTTTCGGCGGCTCACCGATCAGCGCGGCAAGAATTTTTGCCTCATGAATCCCCGATCGCCACAACTGATCTGCCAGCGCATGGTTTCTGCCGATTTGTTTTGCAAGCCGGTGAAGTCGCGGCGTGGGAATTCCCTGCGCTTGTTTCACGCGCACCCCAAAGGTTTCCATCTTCGCGCGAACGCTGGGATCGGCGAGTGCCCGAAGCTCGCGCAACGCTTGCGTTTTCGTATAGGCCGCAGATGCCATTGGTTTGCAGAGAAACTCGTTAGCCGTCGGGCTAGAGAAGTTTTTCCGAATCGAGAAGTATCGTCACCGGGCCGTCGTTGGCCAACTCCACAGACATCATCGCTTGAAAAATCCCCGTCTCCACACGAATACCCAGTGCGCCCAGCGCGGTCACAAACTCTTCGTAGAGTGGACGCGCCTGCTCGGGCTGCGCCGCACGCGTAAAGCTCGGACGCCTGCCCCCGCGCGTGTCGCCGTAAAGCGTAAATTGCGACACCACTAAAGCGCTTCCGTCGGTTTCGAGAAGCGACCGGTTCATCTTTCCAAGGTCATCTTCAAAAATCCGCAGATTGGCGATCTTGTCCGCCAGGTACGCGCCGTCTTGCGAGGTATCATCGCGTCCCACTCCCAGCAACACCACAACGCCGGCACCAATTTCTCCAGTGACGTTGCCCTCGACGACCACCCGCGCGCGGATAACGCGCTGCACTACCGCTCGCACGCTCGTTTCTCATTTCGACGCGCCAGGCGCGTCTAAAGTGCCAGGGTCTGTTCCTGGCGTTTAGTTGTGGCGATAACTTCCTAGGGACTCCATTCCCATTGTTCAGTTACTCCCCGTCGCGGCAAGAGATCTAGTGTTTTGTCTTTTTCTTGGCGCTCCGCCCCGCGCTTCCCGGAGCGCGAGGAGTCCGCTGGCAACGCGGGCAAAAAAAACTGCTCCGCCCGGCCACAAGGATGCGGCGAATGTTCGAGCGACATCGGAAGCACGGCTTCCCCTCGCGGCCATAAGCGCGGTGCCGAAGCTGGTATTCGCCAGGTTGTCCTTGGGCATCGCGAAAATTGGAAATGGACGAGCCGCGCGATTCGATGGCCTGCTTCAGCACCTCGCCAATGGCCACGTGGAGCGCGGCCACCTGCTTAGCCGTCAAGCTCGCCGCCAGACGAGCCGGGTGAATTCGCGCGCGCCACAAGCTTTCATCGGCATAAATATTGCCGACGCCGCGCAAGACGCGTTGGTCCAGCAGTAATGCCTTGATACGCGCACGACGCCTCGCCAGCCGCAGAGCGAAATCTCGCCGCGAAATTTCCAGAGGGTCATGCCCGAGAGGCGCGAGAACCTTCTGCAACGCAACCTCGCCAAAGATGCCCATGCGCCCAAATCGCCGGCTGTCGGTGTAGCGAAGCTCCCGGCCATCATCGAGCGCAAAGAATGCATGCGTGTGGTTGACAATCGGCTCGTCGGCGCTAGCCACCGC
Organism: Candidatus Dormiibacterota bacterium; assembly: GCA_035602605.1. Classification (GTDB taxonomy): domain Bacteria; phylum Acidobacteriota; class Terriglobia; order Acidiferrales; family UBA7541; genus DASQHY01. Next base: position 64,857 of record DATNLZ010000043.1, on the reverse strand, counting down.
GAGATGCCCGGTCATTCCCAAATGCACCAGCAGCCCGGCCGCGGCGCTCGAGGCTTTGCTCGGCGATAAGCGCATTACAATAAATTTCCCGTGCCGCGTCACTTCCTCGATCCGGCATCCCGGCACATCGCGTTGGAGCGCCGCTGGGTCGTCCATGAAATCCGTCTTCCCCAGGCGCACCACAGTAATTCGCCGCCCGACCAACGGACGGCGCAACCCACGAACCAGTGTCTCGACTTCCGGAAGTTCCGGCATGGTTCACGCTCAAAGCAATTGTTTTTCGAACAGCCGCCCGTAGCCAGAGACGCGTGCAGGTATGTTCGCCATGCGCAGCGCGCCCCAGAACGCCACTTGATTGCTGGTAAGCACCGGCTTACCCAATGACTCCTCGAGCGCCTGTATCGCGCCGATGGTGCGCATTCCGTTGCCGCCCATGAAGATTGCTTCAGCCTCTCGAGGCACATTCGCCCGCACCCATTCGTACAGCGCTCCTGCATGGATATTGCCGCGGTCGGTTCGCAGAAGAGCTCGCGCGTGGTAGGCAACTTCGAAGCCCTGGTGCTGAAAATATTCTGCGCCGCGTCGATCTATTTCTTCTGAAAACCATGGAGGGTGAACCAGAGCCACTCGCTTGGCGCCGAACGCGCGCAACGCTGCCACGGCCGACGAACAAGTGAGCGCCACGGGAACGCCCCGGGTCCGCGTTTCCAGTCGCGCCTTGAGCGCCCGATCGCCGTCGGGGCCGTGCAAGTAGCTGGCACTGGTGTAGCAAAGAGCAATGGCATTTGGACCAATCTGCGCCAGCAGTTCCGCGGCCTCATCCATTCCCGGAGGTTCGACGAATGAGCGCGCCCTGGTCACCGGGTCGGCCGATTGGGCCCCGCCGGAGTAGCGAACGCGCATCGCATGGGTAGAGACTCCATCCGGTGCCAGCGCGGCGAACTCCGAGTCAGGCTCGGTATCGCTGTGTGGCAGCAACAGTCCAAGGCGTCCGCGCCACGCCCAGCCATCCGGTTGCCAGGGGCTACGTCGTCCCTCAGGGTCGGACTCCGCCCCAACCGAAGCTCGAGTTACCGCCGGCTCGCGCAGGCTACCGAACCGGGCTGGCCGCAGGGCCATCGGAGCGCATAGCGCTTGAGCCACCCGAAAAAACTGTCGCCGCCGCATGGGGCCCTACCTCCTTTTGCCGTTTAGGACGCGGGCTTGGCTGGTGCGCTTGTCGCTGGTTTCCAGAAGCCCGGCTCCGCGATGGGACGGGTATCCATTGTCGGTGCGTACTTCTTCACGACATCGCGGATTTCCCCGGCTTTCCCGATCAGCACAAACACCAGGTTATCGAGCGGATAGTGTTTCTGAATCAGGCGGCGAGCGACTTCCGGCGTCACCGCGTCGACACGCGCCTCGAAGTCATTCACCTCGCTCGCGTCCAGCCCATAGAATTCGAATTGCGTCAGCAGTTCCGCGAGCTGGTTGGGGGTTTCAATGCTTGGCGGAAACCGCCCTTTCAAATAATTTTTTGCTGAAGCCAGATCCTCTTCGCTCAATCCTTTCTCGTGGAGTTGCTTGAGCACCTGGAGTGTCAGATCAATCGCCTGCGCCGTCGTTTCGTTTCGCGTATAACTGAAAATTAAAAATGGACCGGGAACCTTGCGCCGGTCAAAGGAAGAAAATGCTCCGTACGTCAGTCCTGACTTAATGCGCAGCTCTTTGTTGATCATGGAATCGAAGCGTTCGCCGAACAGTGAATTCACCACGCGCAATGCAGTGCGGTCCGGGTCAGTACGCGCAATTCCCACGTTGCCGATGGCGAAGTAGCTCTGTGTCGAATCTGGTTTATCCACCAGCAAGAGTTTCTTGCCCGGTACGGGCGGAAGCGGAGTCAGTGCTACCCCGGGAGCTTTTCGCGGTGCCCATGCTGCCAACCGCTCGCTCAGCAGTTTCCCCATCTCCGAGGTCTGAAAATCTCCGGCCACCGCGACAATCGTATTTCCCGGAGTGTAGTTGGTTTCGTAAAAGTGCGTCACGTCTTGGCGTTGAATCGCTGCCAGCGACGTTTCGTCACCGCCCGATGGCCGCCCGTAGGGATGTCCGGCGTAGAGGTAGGTGTTGAAATACGTGTTAAGAACGGATCGCGCCTCGTCTTTTTCCGCGCGCACTCCATCGATATCTTGGCGCAGAATTTTAGTCACTTCGTCTTGCGGAAAGACAGGATAAAGAAGCGCATCGGTTAAAAGATCTAGCCCTTGGCGCACGTCCTTCGCCATAAACTCGGCGGAAAGACTGGTGAAATCGCTCGAAGCGCCGGCATCATACACGCCCCCGATAAAATCTAAGTCCGCGGAAAACTTTTGCGACGTGCGTGTCTTGGTGCCCTTGCGCAGGAGCTCCGCCGTCACCGATGCCAGTCCTTCGCGCGCTGGAGGATCGCTGGTTGCGCCGGCTTTGATGAGTACAGAGAAGCTCACCAGCGGAATCCCGCGCTGCTCCATCATCAGAATCGTCAAACCGTTGGGCAGCACGAGTTTCTTGTGGGCCGGAAGATGTAGCGCCGCACCCATCGCTGGAAGCACTGCCAAAGCCAGCGCCAACGTCCATAGAATCGTGGGCATCACTTTAGGCAATCGTTTCGCTCGGCGCATCATCGTTTGGAATCCTCTCGCGGCTTGGGCTCCTCACCGGCGTCGGGAATTAACGTTGCGACGGTGCGATTGGTGTCGCTCAAATAGGTCCGCGCAACGCGCTGCACATCTTCTTTGCTCACTCGCGCATACGCCTCGGACGCCTCAAATAACTTGTGATAATCCCCAAAGAAGACTTCGTAGGTGCCAATGGTGTTAGCCCGCCCGTTGATGGTTTTCATCTGCCGGTAAAAATCAGCCAGCAGAATATTTTTGGCCTTCTGCAATTCCTCGGTGGCGAGTGGTGCGGTCTTCACCCGTTCTAACTCTTCATAGATTGCTTTTTCAACGGCTGCCGGGTCGATGGCCACTTTCGGCTGCGCGAATAAAATGAGTAATGTCGGATCGAACGCCGGTTCCATTTGGCTGGCCACACCGAGCGCAAGCTGATCCTTGTCCACCACTCGCTGATAAAGCCGTGAGCTCTCACCAGAAAATAGAACTGTTCGCAGAACATTGAGCGCGTAGTAGTCGGCAGCTGTGGTCTGCGGCGTGTGATACCCGATCAGCAGAAGAGGAAGCTGCGCGGTCTTCTTCACCACCAGGCGTTTCTCGCCCAATTGCGGCGGCTCGACCGTGGTCACCGGTGGCGGTGGCGCGTGCGAGGGAATTGGCTCGATATATTTTTGCGTCAAGCGAAACACCTCTTCCGGCGTCACGTCGCCGACCACCACCATGGTCGCATTGCTCGGCGAATAGCCCATCTCAAAATGGTGTTTCAAATCCTCCATCGTCCAATGCTCGATGTCCGACATCCACCCGACCACTGGCCACTGATAGGGATGCGCGGCGAACGCCGTGGCCCACAATTGCTCGTCGAGGATCCCGGCATTTTCCGCATCCACCGACGTGCGACGCTCTGACGCCACCACTCCGCGCTCCGACTTCACCTTATCTTCCTGCAGGCTCAAATCACGAATCCGGTCGGCTTCCAAATCCAAAATCTTTTCCAGCGCCGCGCGTGGAAACCAATCCTGATACACAGTGACATCCCGCGACGTGTACGCGTTGTTGGTGCCGCCGGCAGCCTCCATCAGCGCATCAAATTGCCCGGGGCCATACTTCTTCGCGCCATTGAACATCATGTGCTCAAAAAAATGCGAGAGGCCCGTTGTGCCGGGATGCTCATTGCGCGAGCCGATCCGGTAGAAGATATAGAGCGCCACGTTCGGGATGTGATGGTCTTCCTGCACCAGAACTTTCATCCCGTTTTTCAACGTCTGCGTTTGTACCGGAAACGTCTGCGCGCCAAGATGTCCCGCGCAGCACAGCGCGCCAAGTAAACTCATTGCCAGCGCAACGCCGGCATGTCGCTTTCTGCTCATAACTATTGCGCCCCCATCCCGAAAGAAGATCCTGAAGAAAAGCTTCGCACAGAAGGAACGGTTTTGTGACGAAAATGTTTGCCGGCAAGCGCTGGCTATGGCAGAACCGCGAACACCCGCACCGGGCCGCCCGAGCCGCCCTCGAGCTTGATCGGCGCAACCATCAGGAATGCGCCGGATTCGGGCAGCGCGCTCAAATCCGTCAGATTCTCGAGATGATAAATCCCGCTGCCCAGCGTAAGTCGATGTACGGCAAAATCCTTCGATGCGCCATACTCGACGCTCATCGTGTCGCAGCCGATTCCGCTGACTCCGCGATCAAGAAGCAGTCGCGCCGCCTCCATCGAAACTCCCGGGAAGTGCATTGCCCCATTACTATCCTGATTTCGATAACGTTTCGCATCGGGCCAATACCCAGCCCATCCGGTTCGCAGCAGCACAATCGCGCCCGTTGGAATGCGCCCGTGCCGGCTCTCCCATTCTAAGATGTGCGCTTGCGGCACTTGGTAATCGGCGTCTTTTTCACCTTGCGCGCGAACATCGATCACCACCGCAGGTCCGAACAATTTCTGCGGCGCGATTTTGTCCACGGAAGTTGTGCCCGGAGGGAAGTGAATGGGCGCATCCAAATGCGTTCCGTAATGTTCGAGCATCCAGAAGCTCCGCGTGAAGTAGCCTTCGGTCTCCGCGCGGGCATTGACCTTGGCTTCAAAGCCGCGGGCATCGCCTGGCCAGGCGACAAGTTTGTCGTTGATCGCGTAACTCAAATCAACGATGCGCGTTTTCCCCGAAGCAATTCCGGCCAGACGGTCGGGCAGGCGGGCACTCGGTTTTTTCTGGGTCAAAGCTCCCCCAGCAAACGTAATACTTAGGAAAGCGATCGGTATCATTAGCGCGGCGCGTCGGGCCATGGGCCCTCCTGCAACAGTAAAAAAGGTTCCAAACAGTATTCCCCGAGTCACAAGGTAATCGCATGCTACGCCGCGCCACAAATAATCGCGGTATGCACGGAAGAAATTCGGGGCGCGCCATGCTGCGGCGTAGTGTATCTGCCAAGCATGGGAATCAATGTTTAGAATTCAGGGCAGCGGCAGTCCAGGCAGGGCCACGATTCCGGCCATTCGCAAGATTTCCTGGTATTCGGTCGCAGAAATCGGCGACACAATGAGCCGCACATTTTTGAGGAATTTTACTTTTTTCAGCGCCGGATTCGCGCGCAATTCGGTCAGTGAAACTTGCCGCGGTAGTCGCTCCATGGCGCGTAAGTCAGCCACCAGATTCTTTCCTTCACTGTCGTGCGGATCAGGATAGGGATCGCGGGTCACTTCAGCCAGGGCGTACAGTGAACGTTCCGGCGCGCCGTGATAACACAAAACTCGGTCGCCTTTGCGGGCCTGCTTCAATTGGCGCAGCGCGTCGGGCTTGGAGCTTGCGCCGTGCCACATTTCTTTACCCTTCACGAACAGCGTATCCCAGTGATAATAGTGGGGATCGGTCGAGAATAGCCAATATTGGCGTTCGGAGCTGTTGCGAGTCATCAGGGATTTGACGGGCCGCAATATACACGGAATCGCAAAGAAATGGGGAAAATAGTGAGGGACCAGCCCGCGAAGTCGATCTTCTAGCGAATGGGCGTCTCGTCGGTACCCGAGTGTGTATCTAAAGTCATTTAAATTCAATAACTTGACTGGACAGCAAAGGACTGATCCGGTATCGCTCCCTAACCGCAATCAACAAAGATATCTGGCCCGCGAACTTCGACCGGGTAGCAATCTACTCCCACGGAAGGGTTTTGCGTGATTTTCCCGGTGGTAACGTCAAATTCCCAGCCGTGCCATGGGCAAGTGACCACCTTGTCGGCGAGCACTCCCTGACCGAGAGGTCCGCCGCGATGCAGACAGGTGTTATTAATCGCGTAGAATTTGCCCCCTACATTCCCAAGCGCGATGGTGGTGCCATCGAGCTGGAATTCGCGGATGGTTCCCGCAGGGATTTCGTCCGTTTTCGCGGCACGTACGAAGGCCATTCGTTGTGCTCCTTGATTATCCGGTTGCTCGGGAGTTCTAGGACTTATCGGGGTGTCGGAGTCTGCGCCACCATCACGCCACGCTTGAACTCCTCGACCATTTCCGGCTTCAGGCGCACTTCGGTGGGGCGCTTGGCCAGCGACATTTGATCAATCTTGTCCTGCAGCTTGAGCAAAGCATAGAACAAGCCTTCCGGGCGCGGCGGGCAGCCGATGACGTAAACATCTACCGGCACAATCTTATCCACTCCTTGCAACACGGAGTAGGCATTGAACGGACCGCCCACGCTCGAGCACGCGCCCATCGAGATGCACCACTTAGGATCGGGCATTTGGTCCCAGACCCGCTTCAGCACCGGCGCCATCTTGAGCGTCACCGTACCGGCGACGATCATCAAGTCGGCTTGGCGCGGTGAGGGACGGAACACCTCGGCGCCAAATCGCGCTATGTCGAAGCGCGACGTAGTGGAGGCAATCATCTCAATGGCGCAGCAGGCCAGACCAAACGTCAGCGGCCAAATGGCGCTTTTACGCGCCCAGTTGAACACATAGTCCACCGACGAGATCATGAAATTTTTTTCGAAGCGATTATCAAGAACTCCCATTTGCAATTCACCGTTTCTTTATTCGCAGGTCCGAAAACAGCCGAGTATATCTCCGGCTACAAAGTGAGTCAAAGGCCTAGAACATTCTGAACGAAAGCGCAGGCGGCGTCGCACCTTGCGGCTTTACGCCGTGGATTAACAGCGCGCCGTCGGCCTTGAAGGCCCGAAGTTGCGCTGCATCGCGGAACCAGCGGCCGGTGTAAACATCGGGCGAGGGCGTGGGGTCCGGAATGCGACGATGAGCCACGTCGGTAAAACCGGCGTCGCCAAACAACGCTGACCACTGGTCGGCGGAGAGCCAATGCGTGGGGACCGTAAGGATCGAACCCCACTGATGACTGTGCGAATTATCGCGATAGTAGTTGATGAGAATCCACGCTGAACCGCCTTCGCGCGTGACGCGGAAAACCTCTTTCATTGCGGCAGCAGGGTTCGGCCAATAATAAGCCGACTCGACGGAAATGGCGCGCGTAAAGAAGTTGGAATCCCAGGGGATTTCTTCGGCGCTGCCGACGACGAACATCGCATTGCCGAGCTCGGCCGCGGTGCGGCGCGCGCGCCGCACCATTTCGTCGGAAATGTCCATGCCGATAACGCGGCCTTCGGGAGCGCGATCGGAAAGCATTCGCGAGAGCCAGCCTGCCCCGCATCCGATGTCCAGAATATTGTCGCTGGCAGCAATGTGCATGAGGTCGAGAACCGGCAGCGTAATGGGAAGATGATCTTCTTCCATCCCTTCGCCGCGGCCAGCTTCGGCCCAGCGGTTGAATTCCTCGCGCAGCGATTTATGGGGGCTTGTTTCCAGCATCATAAGACCTGAATCGAGATTCCTAGACTGCCCGCGCAACCATCGCGCGCTCCGCGCGGAATAACCAACCGAGCTATTCTTCGATTTTGGCGAGGAGCTCGATGAATTTTTTCTGGCGCTCGGATTGGTCGTGGCCGCCAGCGGCGTCGGCGAGCTGGGTGACGTTCATCGAGCAAAACTTCGGGCCGCACATCGAGCAGAACTTGGCTTCCTTGTAAAAATCGTCGGGCAGCGACTGGTCATGCATGGCTCGCGCGGTCGGCGGATCGAGCGAGAGTTCGAACTGCTTGTTCCAGTCGAATAGGAAGCGCGCGTAGCTGAGCGCATCGTCGCGGTCGCGCGCGCCGGGACGATGGCGCGCCACGTCGGCGGCGTGCGCGGCGATTTTGTAAGCGATCACTCCCTGCTTCACGTCTTCAGGATTGGGCAAGCCGAGATGCTCCTTGGGAGTGACGTAGCAGAGCATCGAAGCGCCGTGCCAGCCGATCATGGCCGCGCCAATAGCGCTCGAGATGTGATCGTAGCCGGGCGCGATGTCGATGACCAGAGGACCGAGCGTGTAAAAGGGCGCCTCGTGGCAGAGCTCCATTTCTTTTTTTACCTGGAGCTCGATCTGGTCCAAGGGAATGTGCCCGGGGCCTTCGACCATGACCTGGACATCGTGTTCCCAAGCTTTCTTGGTGAGTTCGCCCAAAACCTTTAGCTCCGCGAATTGCGCTTCGTCGCTGGCGTCGGCCAGGCAGCCAGGACGCAGACCATCGCCAAGGGAAAAGCTCACATCGTGCTTTTTAAAAATTCTGCAGATATCGTCGAAGCGCTCGTAAAGGAAATTTTGTTTCTTGTGAGTCTCCATCCATTGCGCGAGAAGCGCGCCGCCACGGCTGACGATGCCGGTGATGCGATTGCGCACCAGCGGAACGAATTCGCGAAGGACGCCGGCATGAATGGTCATGTAGTCAACACCCTGCTCGGCCTGCTCTTCAATTACTTCGAGCAACAGCTCGGGCGTGAGATCTTCGGCGCGGCGGACGCGAGTGAGCGCTTCGTAAATGGGCACAGTGCCAACGGGAACGGGCGAAGCGTCAATGATGGCCTGGCGGATTTTCGGAATGTCTCCGCCGGTAGAAAGGTCCATCACGGTGTCCGAGCCGTAGTGAACCGAGTGATGGAGCTTCTTCAACTCTTCGTCAATGTTCGATGTGGTCGCGGAGTTGCCGATGTTCGCATTGATTTTGCACTTGAAGGCGATGCCGATTCCCATGGGTTGGAGATTGCGATGATGGATGTTGGCGGGAATGATGGCACGACCGCGCGCGACTTCGCTGCGGACAAGCTCAGGATCGAGTTTTTCGCGTTTGGCGACGTACTCCATTTCCTCGGTGATGACCCCGAGGCGCGCAAAGTGCATCTGCGAGAGGTTGTGGTTGCCGTTTCCGCCAGCCGCCGCAGACAAACGCTTTTCCATCCAGTCGCGAACGCTCATGATTTTCCCCCCGGGATGAGAACAGAATTATCGCACCGACCGGCAGGCGCGGCAACTTGCATCGTTTGGTGGCATCGCTCACCTGCATTCTCCGGTAGCTCTACCTGATGCATGGCTCGAATCGGGCCTGTGTAGGTGATCCCAATGGGAAGGAGACGGCCCTCCCTATGGTTTTGTAAGTAATTGATTATAAATGACTTAATAAGACTTAACGTTCGCGCGCCGCTAGCTTCGGTCGGGCTGCCGCTGGAGGTGCGGCTGCACTACTTAACGGCGCTCGGTTAGGGCGCGATCGAGCGAGGCGGCGCCGCTGCCGCGGATCATCAGAGCAAGGGTGATGGCGATGGCCAAAAGGTGATACTCGATGCCCTCACCTTTTTGCGTGCCCGACCAGTTCATCGCGAAACCGAATTTTGCGTGGACCATGACGATGGCCACGAGCATGTTGCAGAGAATGCCGAAGGCCGCGATGCGTCCGAGAAATCCGAGGATTAAACCTAAGCCACCGAGAAACTCAGCCATGATCGCCAGAAATGCCAATGGCGCAGGAATGCCCATTTGGTGCGTGAAGAAGCCCATGGTGGCGTTGAAGCCGTAACCGCCGAACCAACCCAGAGCCTTTTGTGCGCCGTGGTAAAAAAAGACAACTCCCAGAGTGAGGCGAAGAATTGTACTGGCCCAGTCGTTCGCCGTGGAGATGAGTTTGCGGAACATGGTGCGCTCCTCCTTGCGGTCGGTGGCAAACTGCTTTGACGATGAATGGGCGCAACTATATGCCTTCCTCGGGCTGCGAACAAGAAATTCTCACAGTGTATGGGAGGGATCGGTTGGCGACGAGCAAAACAACAAGCTGGAGCAAATGGCCGAAGAAATTCCTTGCCTCGCAAGGACCGGGCCTTAGCGACCGAGCAGCAGGCTTTAGGCGCGCTTAAGGATTAGAAGCGTGATTTCGGGGGGAACGCCGATACGGATAGGGGCGCCAACGGTGCCGAGTCCGCGGTTCACGTACAAAGCAGCGGCTGCAGGCCGCGGATGAGAGACCGATGATGCGCCGAGGCTCGATGGTGATGAGGTCTTGGCCAGAGGGCGATGATACAGGCCGGCGGTGAAATCCGTGATGAAGCGGGCCGGACTGAAGCTGTGGTCGAGGATCTCTACTTGGACCTGGCCGCCGTGAGTATGTCCGGCGAGAGTGAGCTCAATGCCTATTTGTGCGGCGCGCGGAAAAGCATTGGGGTTGTGCGAAAGCAGAATATTGGGCATGTCCCGGCGGACCAGCGGCTGAACATTTTGCAGCATCCTAAAGGGTTGGCCCTCGGCGGTGCGCTGGCGCTGGTAGTCCACACCAATTATGTTGAACGCGGCGCCACGCCAGTTGAGCTGAGCGTTTTCCTCTCGCAGCAAGCGCATCCCGGAGCGGGCGAACAGCTCCTGGGCCAGATCTTCGAAGCCAGCGTAGATTTCATGGTTGCCATTGCAACCCCACGTTCCTAGCTGGGCACGAATGCGAGTTATCTCCGCGACGCAATCTACCAGAGAGTCTCCTGCGCCAGTGATGAAGTCGCCGGTGACCACGGCGAGGTCAGGGGCCAGCTCGTTGACCATATCCACGGCGCGACGCACTTGCTCGCGGGTCATGTAGCCGCTCATGTGGATGTCACTGATCTGAGCAATGCGCAAGCCTTCGAGCGCCGGCGGGAGATTGGCAATGGGTACCTGAACTTCGTGGATGACATAGTGCAGCCGCTCGGCAGCGAAGCCATAAAGGGCGCCTAAGAACGGAAGGGCGCCGGCAACAGCGGTGGCGGTCTGAAAGAAATAGCGGCGCGAGGGGTTTTCGAGAAATTCCCGGTTAGAAGGTTGTGTAACCTGCGGCGGCGAGACCAACTCCCCATGTTGCCACGGTGTTTTCGCGGGTCTTGGAGCGGGCTCCGCGCTGCTGCGTAGCTTCTTCCCTTGCAACCACAGCCACTCAAACGAGTGCACTGTTTTCACGGCGATGTAGGCAAACAGGGCGCTGGCGAACCAAAGACCGGCGAGCGCGGTAATCATCGAGCCGCGCGGAATGATATGGCCGTGGTTGTCCTGCATGCCGTCAAACGCGGCGACAATGACGGCGATGATCGCGGCTACGCACACTCCGCGCAGAGCCCGACGGAGGTGAGAATTTTCGATACGCGCGGTCAAACGCCATGCACCGCGGTACCAAAAACGTTGGGATAAGAATAACAACGATAGTATGGGAAAAAAAATGGCCAGGCGAATGAGCACCCAGCCCCAACCCCAATTCAGGCCCACTGCCATACCTCACCTAAATCCAACACCAGTTTACCATGGCAAACTAAACCCACGCCGCCCCATTCAGTGCGTGTGTGACTATGCGAGCAGCACCCCTAGTAAGATGTGCTCGTGGGCCCAAAAGGTTTCCAGTGAAGCTCCGGTCAATCGCGATGGCCCGGGCGACGTTCAGCGAGAGGCTGCCTCGGCAACGATGCCAGTTAGCATCGAGGCCAGTAGCGTGGGGTCGCTGGTAGGCGGCTGGCAGGTGGTCTCAATGCAAACCAGAGCTTGAGGCTCAGCCGGGCGCAAGCCCGGGAGGATTTCAAGAATAGGAGTGGGCAGAGAATTTTGTGAAGCGCGCTCGGGCGTCACACGCAGGATGGCTTTGCCGAAGCGGTAGACACTGGCGGCGACCTCTTCGAGAAGCTCGGCGCGGGAATCGCCATCGGCCCCGGTGATGATGACCTGGATGGTGTGGCGCGAATGCAGAACCGAGGCGAGGCCGTAGGTAGCGGCGAACAGACCGAGCTGTGAAGCGATGCCTGCAAATGCTTCGAGGGTGGCATGCGCGGCTTGATGATAGCGGGCATCGGCGGTGTAAGCGTACAGGCGATCGAGCGCCAGAGCCGCAACGGAATTACTTCCCGGCGTCGGCGAATCCTGGATCGGCTTGCGGCGGACTTCGAGTCCGCCCATAGGCGGCGCTGCCGAGGAGCGGTCAAAGAAGCCGCCCCCTTCGACGTCGCCGTATTTTCCGATGACTCGGTCGAGAGCCTGCTCGGCGATGCGAAGGTATCGCGGGTCGAGGGTCAGCTCAAAGGCATCGAATAGCGCATGTGCGGCGCAGACCTGGTCATCGAGCGAACCATCGAGCCGAGGACCACCGATGCGGTGGAGAAATCCGCGGTCATCGGTCCACGTTTCGGCGATGATCCGGTCGAGAGTTTTCAGAGCAAAAGCGCGGCAACCCGCAGCGACCTCACCCTGGAGAACGCGCGACGCATCGAGGTATGCCGACACGAACATTGCGTTCCACGCCACATAGAGAGTTTTGTCAACGAAAGGAGCTGTGCGGAGGCGCCTTGCCGCCAGCAATTTTTCTTTGCCGCGGGCGATCAGCAAGCGCACCTCGGTTTCATCGACATTCAAACGATTCGCGATTTCGGCGGGTTGGCGGGCAATCCATAACACATTTTTCGCGGGATTATGATGCATCTCGCCATGCGCTTCGACATCGTAATAGAGCTCGAGCACGCGCGCCTGGTCAGCAGAAACAACGGCGCGCAATTCGTCAACCGTCCAGGTGAAATAATCGCCGTCATCGTCGAGTGAGACGTCGGCGTCCTGGCTCGCGTAGAAGCCGCCCGCAGGCTGATCGGAGAGAACTTCGTTGACCCAGCCAATAATGCCTTCAGCGATTTCGCGAAAGAACGGGTCACCGGCAACCTGGAAAGCATGGAGGTAATTTCGCAGGAGCTCGGAATTGTCGTAACTCATTTTTTCGAAATGCGGCACGAGCCAGCGCTCGTCCACCGAGTAACGGTGGAAGCCGCCGCCGAGCTGGTCATATACCCCGCCGCGGCCCATGTGCTCGAGAGTGGAACGGACAACTTCGAGGAGGTGGGTGTCTTTTTTCTGCTGAAAGTGCTCGAGGAGAAGATCGATCGCGGAGGCATGAGGAAATTTCGGCGCGCGGCCGAACCCGCCATTGCGGCTGTCAAACAGTTTTAGGATCGCGTTGATTTGTTCGTCGACGGTGGCCGGGTCGAAGGCCCCGCGCGCGCCGGAAAATGTCTCCGATTGCGCGACAGCTTCCGACAACGCGACCGCGGCTTGCTCCACTTCGGCGCGCCGGTTCTGGAACGAATCGGAGACCGCGGTGAGGATGCGCTTGAAACCAGGACGGCCCATGGCATCTTCCGGAGGGAAGTAAGTTCCGCCAAAAAAGGGCTTGCCGTCGGGAGTTAAAAAGCCGGTGAGCGGCCAACCACCCTGGCCGGAAATGGCACTGACTGCAGCTTGATAACGGGCGTCAACGTCAGGCCGCTCGTCGCGATCTACTTTCACGGGAATGAACAGGCGGTTGATGAGCGCAGCGATCTCCGGATTTTCATAGCTTTCACGGTCGATTACGTGGCACCAGTGGCACCAAACGGCGCCGATGTCGAGAAGGATGGGTTTGTCCTCAGCACGGGCTTGTGCGAAGGCTTCTTCGCCCCATTCGTGCCAGCCTATAGGTTGATGGGCGGCTGAACGGAGATACGGGCTGGCCGAATGTTTCAAGCGGTTTTGAGGTTGAGAATCCACAGAAGTCCTCGATGGTGTACCAACTGACGCTCATTTTCCAAAACATTGGACCGGCGCTTGTTCTACTGGATGGGATTGGCAGGGCCAATGTCGCGCGGGTTGAGCGGCTTGCGTCCGGCAAAGCCTTCATTCTGGCTGTGGTAAAAGCGAATGCGGTCTTCACCCAACCGCCAGCAGAGGTACACCTCTTCGTTGTCAATAATGGCGGGGAAATCAAGCAGACCGGCATCTAGATCCTTGATGACACAGCCCGTTGCTTGAATGCGCGAGACCGAGGAACGCAGATTATCGGCCAAATGGTCGTGCTCGATGCGCACTTTGGCCAGGCGCTCATGAGGGACAAGAATGCCCCCCATCATCATGATGCGTGCGGCCACTGCCGACAAATTCTGACCAAGGGGCTCCATCTTGCGGCGGCATTCTATGGCATCAAGCAGCAACGGCTCGATTTCCTTGCGGGTGCGCTCGGCTTCGGTCAACGTGAACAGGCGAGGCTCAGGTTCGGAGGCATCGTCGCGTTCGTCGTCGCTGCGTTCATCATCGCTCATCGGCATCGCTCGTTTAGTTTCTTCGTGGCCATCTGCATGGGCCAACTTCCTGAGAGAAAACCCGTATCGGGAAACTCTTAGCGCAAGCTAAGCATGCGCTGTAGGGCCACGCGCGCCCAGTGTCGATCGGGCTCACCAACGTTAATGCGATTGACCACGCGCCCGGCCACGAGATTTTCAAGCGCCCAGAGGAGATGCTGAGGCGAGATGCGGAACATCGTGGTGCACACGCAAACGTTCGGGTCGAGCGAAATCACCGTGCGGTCCGGGTGTTGTTTCGCGAGGCGATTGACCATGTGAATTTCGGTGCCCACTGCCCACTGCGCATCAGGGGGTGCCTCGCCGATAATTTTTTTAATTTGTTCGGTTGAGCCGATAGAGTCAGCCGCCTGAGCCACCTCGAAGCGGCATTCGGGATGCACCATCACGCGAATGCCGGGATGCTCGCGCCGCACACGCGCAATATGCTCTGGTTGGAAACGCTGATGCACCGAGCAGTAGCCTTTCCAGAGAATCATGCGCGCGTTGTCAATCGCTTCTTCGGAATTTCCGCCCATGGGCTGATAGGGATCCCAAACAATCATTTTGTCGAGCGGAATACCCATGCGGTAGGCGGTGTTGCGTCCGAGGTGCTCGTCAGGAAGGAAAAGAACGCGCTCGCCCCGCGCGAAGGCCCATCGCATCACGACATCGGCGTTGGAACTGGTGCAAACCGAACCACCATGTTCGCCGGTAAAGGCTTTGATGGCTGCGGTCGAATTCATATAGGTGACCGGGACAACCTTGAGCTCACCTAACGAGTGCAGGTCTGCCCAGCATGTTTCGACCTGTCCGATATCGGCCATGTCGGCCATGGAACAGCCAGCCGCAAGGTCCGGCAGAATCACCTGCTGGTGAGGCTGCCGAAGAATGTCGGCGCTCTCAGCCATAAAATGCACGCCGCAAAAAACAATATAACGAGAGTCGCTCTCGGCAGCTTGCTGCGAGAGCTTCAGAGAATCGCCACTAAAATCGGCGAACTTTATGACCTCATCACGCTGGTAGTGGTGGCCGAGGATCACCAGCTCGCGGCCCAAGCGGGCTTTGGCTCGGCCGATGCGCTCGTCGAGTGAATTGTCAGGCGTTAGCAGGTAACTGTCAAAGTCACAACCCACGCCCGGCTCAATTTCCGGAGCGCGAATGGTTGCCGGCTGCGGCTCGCCGGCTAGAGTGGGAAGCTTCGAAATGGTGAGCAGCGTCTCCATATCAGCCGCCTATGGAAACCATCGTTCGTGAAGGCGGTGCAAAATCGGGTTCATTGATGCGGTGCCCAGCTTCTTTTTCCATGACTATTGATTGGATGAAATTGGCCAGCTCTTCGTTACTCGCGCCGCCGCGAAGTAAGGGCGTCAGGTCCCGATCCTCCTTGCTGAAAAGACAGGTACGAAGCTTTCCATCGGCAGTCAAGCGGATGCGGGAACAAAAACCGCAAAAAGGTTCACTGACCGGAGCGATAAGGCCGATTTCCCCCGGCGCGCCGTCGGCAAAGCGGTATTTGCGAGCGGTCTCGCTTGGTTCATGCGGAACTTGCACCAGCGGCCATTGCGCGTCTATGCGCCGCTTGGTTTCCGCAGCGGTGACCATAAGCTCGCGTCTCCAGGCGCGGTCGGCGTCGAGCGGCATGAACTCGATGAAACGCATCACCACGCCGCGATCGCGAGCAAAGGCAGCGAAGGCCTCAACCTCATCGTCGTTTATGCCGCGGACCAGTACGGCGTTTACTTTCGCGGGGCGGAGAGAGCAATTCTGCACGGCGTCGATACCGTCCATGACTTTTACGAATGAGCGCGTGCGGGTAATACGTTCAAATTTTATGGGATCAAGCGAATCGAGACTAATGTTGATGCGGCGAAGTCCGGCTTTGACGAGCTGGTCGCAGCGGTCGGCGAGCAGGTGGCCGTTGGTGGTCAGGGAAAGGTCCTCAACCCCCCGAGCGTGGAGGCGAGAGATAAAATCTTCGACGCCTTGACGGGCCAGCGGCTCGCCGCCGGTAACGCGTACCTTGCGGATACCTAGGAGAAGAAATATTTCGGTGAGACGCTCGAATTCAGCCCAGCTGAGAAGCTCATGCTCCGGGCGATAATTCTCGGGATCGGCCGAGCGGCAATAGACGCAACGAAAATTGCAGCGGTCGGTAACCGAGATCCGCAGGTCGGTAATTTGGCGGCCGAATTTGTCGGTAAGCTTCATCAACTGTTGGCCGAGACTGGCCGGCCGAGTAGCTTCTTACCACGTTTGATCGAGCTTGTCGAACGACCGAGTAGACGCTTGGGGGGACGCCGAGCGATTGATTTCATCCTAAAATTACATTGCCCAACCCGCGCTTGGAATTGGGCAGCAGTGCAGGCCGGAGCCGCACTGCGTGGAGTCTGTTTTCTAACACGGCTGGTCCTGAACATCAGCCGTGGGCTCCTCCCTACCCGGGTTCACCTAAACGGCAGGTAAAGGCGTTTCCACCCTTGCCTTATCCTTTTGCGCGCAAACGATTTGCAGAGACTTGGCGCTAGGGAATGGCCCCTAGTTCCATGGGATGTCTCTCCGGCAGGAACCAAGGGTCGGAGAATACAATTGCATTGTATCGTGCCCGCGGAGCAGGCGCAATGAGAGTCGCGGGAACTTTCGACCGAGATCGGTTGTCTAATCTAATTGCGTAACAGGCATAGGGTGAACAAGATACGCTGGTCTTTGGGTCTCGGGGTGCTGGGCGCGGTAGCTTGCGCGGGCCTGCAGTTGGGTTTCCACCGGTCCGGAAAAGCAATCTATGCCAGCATCTTGACGACCATGAATTTTGCGGTTATTCCAGTTGCAAATTGGATCGCATCGAAATGTTGGCCGCGTACCTGCGTGGGAGTAGGAAACCAAGCGCTTATCTTTGAGATGGTGCTTCCGATTCTTTCCGGGCTGCAGTGGATGCTGATCGGGCGGGCTTTCGATCTGGTGCGCCCCGCACGAGACAGGGCACGTTTATAGCTGATTTGTGAGTGGCTGGGCGGCTGCTTGCTCGCGGCCACCTTACACCCCTAGGGGTATGATAAAGTTCCCCGTTCATGCGGATCTTCGTTTTGGGGACGGGGGCCACCGGCTCACTGCTGGCACAACTTCTGGAAAAGCAGGGGCACACGGTGCAATGCGGCGACCGCGACCCTGAGCGTGCGCGACGGTTCCTCGGAAAGAGGAGCACAATCCCGGTTCAAAAAGTAAATGCCAGAAATCTGTGGGCCATCGTGCGCGCAGCGCGCGGGAATCAACTGCTCGTCAATGCATCTGCTGCGGTCCTCAACGAGATTGTTTTGCGAGCGGCTTTGCGCCTGCGCATGCACTACCTGGACCTTAGCTCGCACATGACCCGCAATCCGTTTCGTGCCGAGCAACTGGCCTATGCGAAGCGCTTCGAAGAGAAGAATCGCGCGGCGGTCATCAATGCGGGAGTTGCCCCGGGGCTCACCAACCTGCTGGTGAAGCGCGGAGCGGAAATGCTGGACCGGGTGGTCTCGGTTCATATCCGGCTCTACGAGACCATGGAAAGCCGCGACCCTGTCTCGCAGTGGTCGCCGCAAGGATTTTTCGACGAAGCTATTTCGCGCCCGCGCGTTTATCAAGGCGGAAAATTCAAACTGGAGAGGAGATTTGGCGGGCTGGAATGGTTCCGTTTTCCGAAGCCGATTGGAAGGACGCGCGTGGTTCTGGCGGCGCAGGACGAGGTGGCCACGCTGCCGTACTTCGTTGCCATGCGCGATCTCGACGTGAAATTCGGCGGAAACGAAATTGACCGGCTGCGGCGCTGGTATCGCCAGGGAAAATTGAGCCGCTCGCGGGGCATTGTCGCGCATCGTTTCCCAAAGACGCCGACGCCGCGGATGGTTGCCATGCTGATTCGCCGCGGAATTTTGCAAAATGCGCGGTTTGCGGTGGCCATACTGATCCGTGGAGTAAAGAACGATCAGGCCGTGGAAATCCGCTGGGACTGTACCTTTCCGACGCTGTACCAAATACGGCAGCAGGGTCTTTTCACTACCCCTGTCGCCTATGCTACGGCGCATGTAGCCGCGCTTTTCGTAAAACATTTCCCCAATGATTTCGCGGGGGTTCATCCCCCGGAAGCACTTCCGGCGGCAACGCGGCGAGCGATTCTGGCTGATGTGCGAACGCGCAATTTCCGAATCAAAGCGAAGGTCAGAAAGCTGAAGACAATCGATGACGAGGAAGAAATTTGAGAACCCCGGGGCCGGGCATGCCGCGCCCCGGGGGAACAGAGAAACGCAACGGAACGGTTACTCGGTTGTTGCTGTGGTTGGCGCTTTTGCCTGGCCTGTGAAGTGAATGGTGATCAGGAAACCATTGGTGCCGCTGTAGTCGAACTTCTGACCCTGTCCTTCAAAGGCTTCGTGCTTTGACTTCCACATGCGGAAGCCGCTGTTGGATTGGGCGCCCCAATAAGGGAGATTGCGGATCACGACTTCACGATTCGCATCGTTTCCCTTGACGCGCTCGAGGATCACTTCGGCTTTACCGTTTTTCATTCGGGCTTGCGCAACACCGGTCTTGGTGTCGACGCTCCAAGTAAAGGCTTGGGTGTCTGCGGATGCCTTTTGCCACTTGAACGGATAGAGCTGCGCGATGATGTCGTCGAGCGCGGCGCGCTGTTCCTTGGTGATGCTGGGGTCGTAATTGACCACCGACCAGGAATCAGCCCCGGTGCTCCAATCACTCCCAAGATCGGTAGCCAGCCAGACTTTCGCACCATCGAGCTTGGTAGCTTTGTAATAGCCTTTGTCCACTTTAAAGACGAGGTTCGCTCTGCAGAAATGTTTACCCTCGTGCATGGTTGAGTGCGTGTTGAAATAGCAGGGGCAGAACATGTCGCAACTGCAAGCCTCAATGTATGAAGCAGTCATATCGAAATCGGGCTTGGCGGTGGATGATTTGTCTTGTCCGGCACCTCCGTACTGCGCGACCGCGATAACCGCGGCCAGGCAAGTCACCAACACTAAGGAAAGTATTCGACGCATAGCGCCTCCTTGTACTGTGGACCTAACCCTTGGTAAGTTTGGATTTTACTGCCGGGTCGAGGCCAGAAACAAGTGCTAGTTGCTTGCTTCCCCGGCTTGTCCTTGAGGTCGTACATCGGTTTCTGCGCAGCCAACGCTTGGCAGTAGACCAAGCGCCGCTCGCTGGTCAGCAACAACGGTTGACGCCGGAATACTTGCGACGCAACGAGTCGAGATAGAACTCCTGTCGTGAGAGGATAGCTGTGCCGTCGTTTCCCCGACAGTTGTTGCGACGATTTCCGCTACGATGAGAAGACCTGCCAGCCCGGGCGCTCCGTAGGTAGGATTCATACGCCGCATCACCGCTCAGCTGGCGCAGCCACCACCATAAACCTGCGAACCCCCGGCGTACTTTGGAAGAGACTGCCAGCATCAGGCTCCTCCACCGGTGGGCGTTTCCCCAATGGTGGGAACGGTTCCCGCGGTACTGGCGTCGGTCCAACGCGTGTGAACATAGGGGGACTCATGAAGCGCGGGAGCCGATCGGCGGCTGAGGATGGTGTACCACTGCCAGCACGCTTCCACTAGAAGCACCAGAATCATAAGGACGAGAACAGCGGTCACGGCAGCGTCAAGCCGCTGATTGAAGATCAGCCGCGACGTCTCCGCGATTCTGTCCGCAGGGATTTTTCCTGCAGCAAGCTGTGCGGTAAGAACGTTGGCATAGGCCAGAAAACCGATGCGCGGATTGGGATCGAAAATTTTCTGGTAGCTGGCGGTCATCGTTATGATTACCAGCCAAGCCATGGGAACCAGGGTTACCCATATCCAGCGTAGCCTGCCCATTTTCAGGAGAATGGTCGTGGCCACTACTAGCGCTACGGTCGCCAGCAACTGATTCGCAATTCCAAAAAGCGGCCAGAGCGAATTAATGCCGCCGAGGGGATCCACTACGCCCTGGTAAAGGAAGTGACCCCAGGCGGCCACGATAAGCGCGCTCGCCAGGAGAATGCTGGTATAGGAGCTTTTGTGCCCGAGCGGTTTCCAGAAGCGCCCGCCGAGGTCCTGCACCATAAAGCGTCCCACACGCGTGCCAGCATCGAGCACGGTCAGAATGAACAGGGCCTCAAACATGATCGCAAAGTGATACCAGATGCCGAGAAGGCGCGTTCCGCCGATCGTGCTTGAAAAAATTTGAGCCATGCCCAATGCTAACGACGGTGCGCCACCGGCTCGATTGAGCAGCGTCTGCTCGCCGACCATTTGCGCAAGCTGGCGCATCATCTGCGGATCCAGCACATAGCCCCAAGAGCTTATGGTTGCGGCAGCGGCCTCGGGAGTCGCGCCAATAATCGCCGCCGGGCTGTTGATGGCGAAGTAGACGCCGGGCGTAAGGGCGCACGCCGCGACCATGGCCATCACGCCGACGAATGATTCCATCAACATGGCCCCGTAGCCGACCAGACGCGCGTGTCCTTCGCACATAATCATCTTTGGCGTAGTGCCGGAGGAGATGAGCGCGTGAAAGCCGCTGACGGCGCCGCAGGCGATGGTGATAAAGCAAAACGGGAAAATTTTGCCGGCAAAAACAGGACCGTTGCCATCCACAAAGCGCGTGAATGCCGGCATCTGCACGGCGGGCCTGACGATGAGAATTCCGCCTGCCAGCGCCAGAATCGCGGCGACCTTGATGAAGGCACTCAAGTAGTCACGCGGCGCGAGCAATAGCCACACCGGCAGCGCCGAGGCCGCAAAGCCGTAAATGATAATCGCGACTGCCAGGGCTGGCCCGGAAAGCGTAAACAGGCGCGCCCACTGCGGCACGTCTGCAACCCACTGGCCGGTCACCACGGCAAGCATGACCAGGACCACGCCGAGTGCGGAAGCCTCAAGCACTCGACCGGGTCGCCAGACACGCAGATACACGCCCATAAGCATGGCAATCGGAACGGTCATGGCGAGAGTGAAGGTCGCCCACGGCGAAGATCTCAGCGCGTTGACAACCACCAGCCCGATCACCGCCAGCAGAATCACCATAATTGCCAGTACCGCGATTTGTGCAATGAATCCGCCGCGCCGGCTCACCTCTTCCCGCGCCATCTGCCCCAGCGACTTTCCGTCGCGGCGAATCGAGAAAAATAAAATCACGAAATCCTGTACGCATCCGCCGAGCACGGCACCGGCAATCAGCCACAATGTTCCAGGCAAATAGCCAAACTGCGCGGCGAGGGTTGGTCCCACCAGCGGACCGGGGCCGGCAATGGCGGCAAAGTGGTGCCCCAGGAGGACCCATTTGTGAGTGGGAACAAAATCGCGGCCATCATCGAGGCGCTCGGCGGGCGTGGCACGGGTGCTGTCCAGCGATAAAACTCGGGCCGCAACGAACGCCGAATAGAATCGATACGCAACCAGATATGTACATCCTGCGGCGATAACGAACCAAGTGGCATTGATCGGCTCGCCACGCTGCATCGCAATCGTGGCTATGCCCCAGGCGCCCGTGAGCGCGAGCGCCGTCCAGACGGCGAATTTGGCCACTCGCTTCATCTGGTATTCATTTCGCCAGACTAGAGTGAATGAACTGCGCGATGTCCTGCTTGAGCTTAGCGAATGACGCCGGGTGGATGTACATCATGTGACCGGCCTCGTAATAGCCGGTGGAAATGTGGCTGCGGAGGGGCGGCTCGAGTCCCAAGTGATTGAAGGTGTATTCGGCGGCGAAAAACGGTGTTGCCAGATCGTAATAGCCTTTGCCGACAAACACTTTCAGAAAGCGATTTTGGGTCATTGCGCTGCGGAGGGTCTCGGCAACATTAACATACCGATTCTCGAATGTAGCATAGCTCCACGGGCGCACGCGTCCGGTCAGCACCTCATACGCGAGATCGCTCTCGAATTTTAATTCGCTGCGCACATAGTCGTTGAACATTGCGGTATACGGACCCTGAATCGCTGGATAACTGGGGTCGTATTCGGTGGACTCGCCCGCCGCGTCGAGGTCATTGCCGGTAAAGCGTCCATCGAGGCGCCCGACGGTCTGGCGCTCGTTACGCAGCAGTTCTTTCGTGAAGCGGTTGATACGTATACGCAGATTGGCATGGTCAATGTAATCCGGGGATAATCCCGTCAGTCGCGCCAGCTTCTTGGCGGTCTCGGCGCGTTGTGCAGTCGGAAGATCGTCCCCGGCCATCAGCGCCTGCGTGTATTCCCCCAGAGCGAATCGTCGCGACTGGTCAATGGCTTTCTGCAAACTTTCCTGCAAATCCGCCGGTAATTTCTTGTGGTACCAGGCGATAGCCGTGTAGGTCGGGAGAAAGAAAATGTAGGGCATATCGTTGCCGGTGTTGAAGTCGGCTGTCTGGAAATTGAGGATCGAGGAAATGAGCACGATTCCATTCAGATACATGCCATAGCGCTCTTGCAGAAAACCCGAAAGAGCGGCGGCCCGTGTTGTGCCATAGCTTTCGCCAGCTAGGAATTTTGGCGAGGCCCAACGCTTATTTCGACTTGTCCACAAGCGTATGAATTCACCGACGGATTGAACGTCTTCTTCAAGTCCATGGAACTCACGTGGCGCTACGCCCGGAACCGCCCGACTGTAACCTGTGTCAACCGGATCAATGAAAAGTAAATCGGTTACGTCGAGCAGCGATTGCTCGTTCTCCACCAGTCCATACGGCGGAGGTAGCAAATTTTCCACATCGCCCATCTGCACGCGGCGCGGTCCAAATGCACCGAGATGCAGCCACACCGAAGCCGAGCCCGGGCCGCCGTTAAATGTATAGGTGAGGGGCCGATGCGCCATGTCTGTCGAATCATCGCGGGTGTAAGCGATATAGAAGATACTTGCCCTCGGCGTACCGTCCTCGAGCTTGAGCAGCATCGTTCCAGCTGTTGCCGTGTACTTAATTTCTTGGCCGCCGATGTGAACCGAGTGTTTAGTCTGCGAGGTTTTTTCTTCCGGAGGAGCCGGGGTTTTCTTTTCTTCTTTAGGCTTCTCAGTTTTCTCGGGAGTCTCCGCAGAGGTCGCCATCGGTGCCTGCGTTGGCCGGCGTTGCTGCGCCCGCTGCGCCGATGAAGGTGTTGAAGCCATACCCAGCAGTAAAAGTATCGTCGACGAGATGGGTCCTCGGCAAAGCCAAATGCTCTTCATGGAATGCGACTCCTTGAAAGTGGTGCGTTTTTCAACGCACGCGCGCGCGAACGGTTGCATCGTATGCGACGCAATGCCACGCGTCAATACTCGCAGTCACTCACAAAAATCGGGGCCGCAACCAATCGATCATCAGCCGATTGACTTCATCAGGAAATTCCTGGTGCACCCAGTGCCCGGCCTTCACGATCATGTGCATTTCGAGATCTGAGCGTAGCTCAGGCATTCCCGCGGCCAGCCGCGGAGGCAGCGCGAAATCCCACTCCGCGGTCAGCATCAAGCACGGGAGTTTTAACGCCTTTTTCCCCATGTCGGGGACGAGCTCCAAATTACGGTCAATGTTGCGATACCAATTGATTCCACCGCGGAAGCCGGTTCGCGCAAATGTTTCCGCGTAAACCGCAAGCACATCCCCGGAAACCAGGGGCTCTCCATAAAGAGGCATCTCCGGCAACCGGCGGAAGGGGTTCATATCTGGACGGTTTTTCACGTCTCCGGGAGGGATGTTGCGGCGCATCAGTTTTTCAAAACAAACTCGCGCTTGCCGGTCGAGCACAGCTTCAGCTACTCCGGGCTTTTGGAACCAGACGATGTAATGCGCAGCGTCATCTTGGCCGAAAGCGGCGCGGATGATGTTTATTCCTGGTAAGGCCATGTACGGAGTGCAGACTCCAATCACCCCCGCAGTGCGCTCGGGATGCAGTACGGCCATCGCCCACGCTAGGACGCCTCCCCAGTCATGGCCGGCGAACACTGCCTTCTCGCCCCCCAGCGTGTCTAGCAGACCAACCGTGTCGCCGGTCAAATCGATGAGGTCGTAGTCTGCGATCTTCTCCGGTTTGTCGCTTGCGCCGAATCCTCGCTGGTCGGGTGCCATGGCGCGAAAACCAGCTTGCGCCAGCGCTGGAAACTGATGGCGCCAAGTAATCGCAAGATCCGGAAAACCGTGAAGCAAAACCACGGGGAATCCGGCGCCCTGCTGGTGCACGGAAAGTGTTATGCCCGGATCACCATGGCGGGCCGGAAGCTGGATGTTCGTGGCCTTAGGAAAGGTGTCCACGGAAACTCCTGGAATCTAAGTTGGGCCCTTCGCGCTGCAGTGCAACTGTATACCTTGCGCGCCAACTTGACGGCCATGCGATGAGCGGCAAATGAGTTCCGATAGCACGGTTCACAATGCCGGTCAATTGGTCTATGCTTTGCCGCGCGGTTTTCCCGGCATGGGGGACAAAATAATTACAGAAGCATCAAGATTTTTTTTAACGAGGTGAGCGTAATGCGGATGGAATGTTTGCGCGGTGCGGTCGTGGTAGCCTGCCTCGGTTTCCTGGTGTGCGGAATTTGCACCGCGTCCAAGCCGGACGATAGCGCTTCACCACCTGCCGCCAAGCCAGGTCCGTGGAAGGCCGAGGATATTATCTTCAGCGAAACCGCGAGCCAGTTCCGAATCTCACCAGACGCAAAATGGGCGGTCTGGGTCAAGGATACCGGCGACAAAGAAAAGGACTTGCGCGTTTCCAACCTGGTGCTCACCAGCCTCACCGAGAAAAAGGAAATTCCGCTCACGCGTGGTGCGGACACCAATGCACAGCCTCGATGGTCGCCCAACGGCGAGCTCATCGCGTTTCTGAGCACCCGCCCACGCCCGCAGCCCAAGCCGGAGCTCGCCCCGACGCAAATCTGGCTCATCAACGCGCACGGCGGCGAGGCTTGGCCGCTGACCGAACTGGTGCGCGGCGTAAAGCGTTTCGAGTGGCTCGATAGCGACACAATCATCTACAGCGCCGAAGAAGATCCGACCTGGTATGATCAGGAAATCAAAAAAAGGAAAGACGATTCACAGATTGTCGAGGATGTTCCGCACACCGCGCCTGTTCGGCTTTTTAAAATTGCGCTGCAGGGCGGAAAGCTTACCCGCTTGACCAATAACCAGGATTGGATCGGCACCTGGGCCGTTTCGCGAGACGCTCAATACGTCGTGGCCTCCCATGAACGCAGCCTGCATCATGCGTGGGACCAAAAGGTTCCTCATGCCGTTTTCATTCATAGTTTGGCCAACGGGAAGGAGACCCAAAGTTTTGTCGATGGCCGCGTCTTCCCGCGAGCCTTTGCGTGGGCCCCTGACAATACCGGGTTCTACGCCATCGCTCCGTTTTCGAATGATCCGCGCTTTATGACCGCCACGATTCAGAGACTTTATTTTTACGACATTGCGGCAAGCTCGATCACACCGGTAAATCTCGATTGGGAAAATGGTCTAAGCTTTGGTTTTGCAAGCACACCGGACGGCTTCATCGCTTTGCTGGCGGCTGGCGCGCGATGCCAGCCGGCCCGTTACCTCATGTCCAGAAGCGGTGCACGCAGCACTTGGCGGCGGGTCCCTCTCGAAGGCGAGCATGCCCGTAATATCCGCTCCCTGACGGTAAGCGATGACGGTAGAACGCTGGTCTACGAGTATTCGACAGCCAGCAAGATGCCCCAATGGTATCGCTCGCAACTGGAAGGAACGCACATCAGTTCGCCAGTCCAAATAACCACGCTCAATTCTTCGCTGGCCCCGGCACGGACGTTTGCGAAAACAGAGGTCATTCGATGGACGGGCTCGCAGGAAGAAGAGGTGCAAGGCATTCTCTACTATCCCGAGAACTATGAACCGGGCAAAAAATATCCTCTGGTGCTGAATATTCATGGTGGGCCGAGCGGTGTGGACATGGATGCCTGGGACGAAGGCTGGGCTCATCCTGTCAATCTGATTACCCAGCGCGGCGCATTCGTACTGCGCCCGAATTATCACGGGAGCGGCAACTACGGCTTGCCGTGGGTCGAGTCGATTTGCTGTGGCAAGTATTACGACCTCGAAACACCGGATATCGAGAAGGGTGTGGATGCGCTGGTCGCCCAAGGCAAAGTAGATCCCGAGCGCATTGGCACGATCGGCTGGTCGAATGGCTCGATACTTTCGGTGAGCTTGATGATTGCCAATCCCGCGCGGTACAAAGCGGCGTCCGTGGGCGCCGGGGACATCGAATGGATTAGCGACTGGGGCAACGTCGACTTCGGCGAATCTTTCGACTCTTACTATTTCGGCAAATCGCCTCTCGAAGATCCGGAACTTTATATTCGCAAATCGCCGCTATTCAAGATGGATCGCGTCCGCACGCCTACGCTGATTTTCCATGGCACCACCGACCGCAATGTGCCCACGGCGCAGAGTTGGACGTTCTTCCGCGCCTTGCAGTACTACGATAAGGTTCCGGTACGCTTTGTTTTATTTCCGGGGGAGCCCCACGGGCCGCTCAAACTGACCCATCAAATGCGCAAGGTCGAGGAAGAGATCGCATGGTTCGATCGCTATTTGTTCAAGAATGAGAAAGCCGCGAATGCGGCGTTGAAAGAAGATTCGCCGCTCGGCGCACGCCTCAAGCGTCTGCGGGTACAGCGCCGCGGTTCGCTCTATGGCACGGGTTATTACCCGAACAAATCACGCGAGAACAAGGCTGGCGGCGCCGAGAACCATCGCAGCGCCCTCGCGGTTCTTATTCCCGAAGTTGTAAAACGCGATGAGCTTGAAATTGGGCGTTTTGAAGTGACGCGATCGCAGTACGCGGAATTCGATAAGGGTTACAAAATCGATCCGGGGACGGAGAATTATCCGGCCAGTGGCATTACGTTCGCAACTGCTAAAGCGTACGCTGCCTGGCTCAGCAAGCTGACCGGTGAGGGTTGGCGCATCCCGGGCGAAAGCGAAGTGGCTTCACTTTACGAAAATCGCGACCACGAAAACACGCTCGATTACTGGGCGGGATACGCTTTGAATCCGGACGATGCCGCGATGCTAACCAAGAAAGCGGCTGAGCTGGGGGGCAACGCTGCGCTGCTGAAAGAAGTGGGCAATTTCCGCGGCCAGGGCGGAGAGGAGGAAGAGCCCATTTACGATCTTGGCGGAAACGTTGCGGAATGGGTGGTCCGGCGCGATGGGTCCGGCAAAGCTGTTGGCGGCAGTGCCCATTGCCCAGCGGATTCGAGATCCACCTGCACGCCGGTCTTGGAGTACATGGGGATGCGCGTCGCGCGCAGCAGGCCAAGACTGAACTAGAAGTGCCATCGGATGCTCGTATCTGGCCGGGAGCATGTTGCGATCTCATCGCCGGTCGCCCCGTCCAGATTGGCTCTTGTGACGTACCGGGCGCACGCCTATCCTCAAGTCATGAGCCAATTCAATCCGACCGAGCGGACGCAAGTCAGACGTCTGCCTAAACGCGGCGCTTATGATCGCGAAACAATCTACCCGATCCTGGACGAAGCGTTTCTTTGCCATGTTGGGTTCGTGGTCGATGGCCAGCCCTACGTTATTCCCACCGGCTACGGTCGAGACGGCGACACGCTTTACATGCATGGCTCAGCGGCCAGCCGTATGCTGCGAACTCTCGCCGCGGGAGTGCAGGTCTGCGTAACCATAACTTTGCTTGACGGATTGGTTTTGGCCCGGTCCGCGTTCCACCACTCGATGAATTATCGCTCGGTAGTCATCCTGGGGACCGCCCGGCTCGTTGAGGATACGCAGGGAAAAGGGAAAGCCTTGCAGGCCTTTACCGAACATGTCTTACGCGGACGGTGGAGGGACGTTCGCAAGCCGAGCGACCAGGAATTGAGGGCCACTACGGTACTGTCGCTGCCGCTCGAAGAAGTCTCCGCAAAAATTCGCAGCGGGCCTCCCATCGACGACGACGGGGACTACCAACTTCCGGTGTGGGCTGGTGTCCTGCCATTGCGCCTAAAGCCGTCCGAGCCGGTCACCGACCCTCGCGGTTTGCCCGAGGTCCACCTGCCGGAATACGTTCGGAACTACATCCGCTGAGGGCAGCGCCATTGCGCGGCGACATCCCGCGGAAACACGCAGCACATTTCAGGTTTGTACCGAGGGCTGGGCTATCCTCAGTGGCAGCCGCAGGTTTTTGGTGTGCAGCCACAGCCGCGGCTGGAACCAAATGATTGGCCATTTGATTTTGCGGAATTGCCGGACGCGCTGAAAACGGAAAGCTTCAAGGTGTGGCGGCCACTGTCACATTGTGGGCAGGCGATCTTCGATGACTTGGACATGACCAGCTGCTCGTAGGCGTTTCCGCAATCTTGACAAATATATTCGTAAATGGGCATTGCGCTCCTGCCGAATGAACGCATCGGCATGTAAGCGCAAGTTTACAATGGTTGCGGCAACGCTGTCACCCGTACCACGCCTCCGCGAAGTTCCACATGAGCCGCCGCCAAATGGCCACCACCCTCTGAACTGAATGTTGTCCGGGGGCAGGCTTAGGCGGTTTAGTTTGCGTGGTTTTGTATGGTCGGGCGGCAAATTCGGGCAATTCGTTTTGTATCATCGCGAACCTCGGCAATTGGTTTTGGATCGTTCTGTTTTGTGTCGTTGCGAATTCGGGCCGCTGGTTTTGCTGGTTAGGTTTCCGAGAGGCTACTGTTGATTGCTGGACCACTTCACCCACGATAAGAACTGCTGGCGCGGGCCAGCGAGGCGCGTTTGGTAACTCATCGAGCCTCAGGCGATACATTTGTTGCCGCGAAGTCGAAGCCGCTGAGACAACCAGGCATGGCGTCGCAGCACCCATTCCGGATGCTGCGAGCTGCTCGGCGATTTGTCCGATTCTTTCGCCCGGCATGTAAATAACGACCGTGGAATTGCTGGTGATACCCTCAAGCCGGCTATTGTCGGGTCCGGTGCCGCAACGGTGTCCGGTCAAAAATACGATGCGCGAAGCCCAGCGCCTATCGGTGAGTGGAATTTGCGCGGCCGCCGCGGCTGCGAACGCGGAAGTCACCCCTGGTATCATTTCGCACTCAACACCAGAAGCTTGCAGAGCCTGCAATTCCTCTCCGACCCTCCCGAAAATCGTGGGATCTCCGCCCTTCAAACGAACGACGGTGTTACCGCCGCGCGCTGCATCAATCATGCGGGTATGAATTTCATCCTGGGACATGGTCTTGCGGCCGCAGCGTTTTCCCACGTTGTGAACCGTTGAGCTGCTGGGAGCCAGTGCGAGGATTTTGGGCGCGACCAGATCGTCATGCAGGACGACGTCCGCGGCTTGCAGCACGCGCAGCGCTTTGAGCGTAAGCAAGTCGGGATCGCCGGGTCCCGCGCCGACCAAATAAACTTTGCCGGCTGTGTGTATTACCCCAGACTCACTGGCATGTATGGCCCTCGAGGGACTCGGGGACCGCCTTGGTTCGCCCAGCGGCTTGGTCATGCTTCTCTCCGCGATGCCCTGGAACGCGGTGGCCCCGTACGGGCCATGCGGTGGAGAAGGCGGCGACGAGACTTCGCACTCATGGAGTTAGCGAACAATGTTCGTCGAGCTTGGCCCAAGCCCTCGACCCAAGCCGTATACGCGACCCCAAATTGCTTCTCGAGCCGCCTGCGCAACCGCTGCGCAAGAGCGGGGCTGGCGCCGCTGGTGGAAATAGCAATTTGCAGCGGGCCGCGGCGTACCACCGCAGGGTAAAAGAAATCGCAGTGCGCGGGGTCATCAACCGAGTTGCACAAAACACCGCGGGATTGCGCAAGCCGGTAAAGTTTCTCCTGCAAGCTCGACGAATCTGTCGCGGCGATTACCAGGAATATGCCCGATAGATCGCTCGAAATATAGTTTCGCTTCCTCCAGACAATTTGTTTTGACCCGGCAAGCTCGCGCACGCGGGAAGTTGCTCGCGGCGCGACCACCACTACTCTTGCGCCAGCCAGCAGCAGGCTCTCAATTTTTGGTTGGGCTATCCTACCGGCGCCCACCACCAGACAACGCCGCCCTTCCAGCTTCAGGAACATTGCAAACAAAGGCATAGCCAACTCTCTTTCTTCACTCTTTGGCGTGCAGCCCGCACTCGGTTTTCACAAAACCCGCCCAGCGGCCAGCGCGCGGGTCCTCGCCCACCGCTACCGGCCGCGTGCAATGAGTGCAGCCAACGCTTGGGTAATGGTGATCGTGCAATGGGTTGTAGGGCACATCGTTGACGCGGATGTAATCCCAAATCTGCGACGAAGTCCAGTCCGCTAAGGGATTCAGTTTGACCAATCCGAAAGCGGCGTCCCAATCGAGCTTTTTGGCGTTGGCTCGCGCGGGAGTCTGGTCACGGCGAATGCCCGTAGCCCAAGCGTCAAGCTCCGCAAGTTTAGCCCGTAGAGGATCAACCTTGCGTATCTGGCAGCAGAGGTTCGGCTCACGGCTCCAAAGTGCCTGGCCATGACGGGCCTCTTGCTCCTCGGGCGTAAGCATGGGGCGAGTGCGTTCAACTGCGACGCCATACTTACCCTTGACTTGTTCCAGTAACCTGTACGTTTCCGGGAAAAGAAAATCGGTGTCCAGCGTAAATACTCGCAGTCCGGGTTCAATGCCGGCGGCGATATCGATCAGCACTACATCCTCAGCGCCAAAACTGGACGCAACTGCCATGCGTGGATGGAAGCGAGTGAACGCCCAGCGAAGCAGCTTGCCAGCTGACCACGTCTCGGCCTCCCCTTGCATGGTGAGCAACTCGTCTGCGATTGAGATCATCTTTTTTTCGTTTCCCTTACAACTTCTTTAGCAAATACCTTCTTCAACTGAGCTCGGCAACGTGCTCGGATTAGCTCATCCGAAAAGCAAACGGGCGCCTAAAAATAGGGCTGCCGCGCTCATGCCATATACAAACGACGCTCGAGGAATCTTGCGCGACAACCACGCTCCCAAGGCAACGCCCGGCACAATACCCAGGCCAAGCTTGCCGAAACTCCCGACTTGCAAGTTACCCATTTGCAGGTGCGCGGCAACGCTTAAGACACCTACGACAAGTCCGAACCAGTTGCTCACCGCGGCAAGCTGCGGGACCTCCCAATCGGTCACCAGCAAAAGCGCAGGAGCCAAGATGCTGCCGGAGCCAAGCGAAGTCACCAGGACTGGAGCGCCTACCGCCATACCAACGGCGAAAAGAGCGGCCGGTTGTCCGGCGGAGACCAGAACCGGAGCCGTAGGTGAGTGCCGCTCGGGTTCCGGTGAGGTCCCAGGGTGCCCGCTCGAACCTCGGCCTTTGCGTGCCGAAATGAAAAAGAACAGCGGTAATGCCAGCAAAGCACAAGCCATTGAACGGCGCACCCAGAAATCCATTGCCACGCTCGGGTGCGGGAAAAAGATCTTCGCAAGCATCCAAGTGAGCACCACTCCGCCAGCGCCACCCGCCAATAGTTGCCATGCCCTACCGCCGGGCCAATGGCCGAGGCGATAGTGAGCCACAGATCCGACCAGTTTTGAGGCCACCAGAACGCCCAGGCCGGTGCCCACGGCTACTGCCGGCCGATAGCCAGCCAGAATCAGGAGGGGCGAGATCAGCAGGCCGGCTCCCGCGCCGGTCGCGCCGATCAGAATGCCCCCGAAAAATCCTATCAAGACCTCAAGCATGGCTAACCTGCTGTCTCCCGAGGGATGAAAGATTCACGGCGGAAAGGCTTTGCACCAACTCGGCGGCCTGCCGCACAGCAAGCTCATCGTGGGAACTCAGATTCGCGGTATCCAGATCTAGGTAACAATCGCTAAAAACTTTGGAAAGGATCTGTTTATGTTCGCGGCTGATCTGCGCACCAGAATAAATCACGATCAAGCCGGCGGCATCCAGGACTCCCACCACCGCGGCGAGGGCCTTTCCCGGCGCGCCATCGTCTCCGATTCTGGTTACCTGAAGGTTCTTTCGAAAAAGGAGCTTCTCCAATTCGACGGCGACTCCGAGCCGTCCGCTCAGAGAGACCGCAGCGGAGTAATGGCCATTTTTTCTGGCGCGGGCCGAGTTTCGAATCGGCTCAAGCGGCTTGTTGTCGCCGAGTTCACCGGACCCA
Source organism: Candidatus Dormiibacterota bacterium (assembly GCA_035602605.1). Classification (GTDB taxonomy): domain Bacteria; phylum Acidobacteriota; class Terriglobia; order Acidiferrales; family UBA7541; genus DASQHY01. The sequence goes on along the minus strand of DATNLZ010000043.1, from coordinate 32,745 downwards.
GCAGAAGCGGCAGCTGCAGGAATTTGGGACAAAGGTTCCTGAATCATCGCAGCGCCAACGGTGGCATTGGAAAGCGGATCGATAAGGATGAAACTGCCAGTGGTTCGGTTCCGGGAATACGGATCGAAGAACAGCGGGCTCACCGTGGCTATCTCGACGGCGGCAATTTCGTTCATAGAAACGGAACCCGTGGGTTCATGCTCTGCGGTATCCACATTTACGCGATAACGGATGGCCCGGATCGTGGCGCGCACGCGATGCGTGGTGTGCATGAGAATGTAGGTGGCCCCGAGAACGAGCGGCTGGGAATTCATCCACACGAGCATGGCCAAAAAATGACGAGAGACGTGCGGAGGACTGTTTGTCGAAACCAGCATGTCGCCGCGGCTCAAATCAATTTCATCCTGCAGGCGAAGCGTGACTGACAGCGGCGAGGCGGCACTAGAAAGTTCACCGTCGAAGGTTACGATGGACTGGATGCGCGTGGTTTGGCCGGATGGAAGTGCTTTGACGAAATCGCCCGGACGCACGCGTCCCCCGGCGATCTGCCCGGCAAAGCCTCGAAAACTTGAATCCGGTCGAATCACATACTGGACGGGAAAACGCAACGCGCCGGCGTTGTCCTGGCGGCCGAGCGGCACCGATTCGAGATGCTCGAGCATCGTTAGGCCGGAATACCACGGCATGTTGTGCGAGCGAGTAGCGACGTTGTCTCCGGCCAAAGCGCTAACCGGAATGCACACCGCACTGACGAACGCGAGCGCCTGTGCAAGAGCAAGCGATTCAGACTTGAGCTGGTCAAAAATTTCCTGACTAAAGCCGGCCAGGTCCATTTTATTGATGGCGATCAGAAGATTAGGAATACCCAGCAACGCAGCAATGCGGGCATGCCGCCGAGTTTGCGAAAGAACGCCCTTGGTGCAGTCGATCAGGATTACCGCCAAGTCCGCAGTGGAAGCGCCAGTAGCCATGTTGCGGGTGTACTGTTCGTGCCCGGGCGTGTCGGCAATGATGAACTTGCGGCGCGCAGTGGCAAAATAGCGATAAGCAACATCGATCGTAATACCTTGTTCACGCTCGGCACGAAGCCCATCGGTTAGAAGTGAAAAATCGAGAGGCCCGGTGGATCGATTCAAGCGGCTATTTCGCAACGACTCCAATTGATCCTCGTAAACCGATTTTGAATCATGCAGTAGCCTGCCAATTAATGTTGACTTGCCATCATCTACGCTTCCCGCGGTTGTAAAGCGTAACAGCTCGAGCTTGAGATGCTGCTCGAGAAACAAGTCGAAACCGGCCGGCGGTGTGCGGTCGAGCGCGGAAATCATCAAAAATAGCCCTCGCGCTTCTTGACTTCCATGGATCCCTCTTCATCGTGGTCGATCACGCGATTTTCGCGCTCGGACCGGCGAAACGATACCATCTCGTCGATGATCTTCGGAACGGTGTCGGCATCGGAGCGGATGGCACCGGTGCACGGCGCGCATCCTAAAGAACGCATGCGCACCCGGAGCGTTTGGGTGCGCTCGCCGGGAAGAAGTTCTTGGTCATCGAGAGCCAGCATGATTGAACTTCCGCGCAGCACGACTTTGCGTTCGCGAGCGAAGTAAAGCGGCACAATGGGGATGTTTTCGGCGTAGATGTACAGCCAGACATCGAGTTCGGTCCAGTTCGAGAGCGGAAAAACGCGAATGTGCTCTCCCTTGTTGATTCGCGAATTGAAGATGTTCCACAGCTCGGGCCGCTGATTCTTCGGGTCCCACTGTCCCGCGGCGTCGCGGAAAGAGTAAATTCTTTCTTTGGCGCGAGACTTTTCTTCATCGCGCCGCGCGCCGCCGAATGCGGCATCAAAGCCACCTTCGCCAAGAGCACCGAGCAATGCCTGAGTTTTCAGCAGGCCACAGCACTTCTGCGTGCCCAGGGAAAAAGGATTTGCGCCTTCTGCAAGAGCTTGACGATTCTGATGCACGATCAAGTCCGCGCCGATTTCGCGGGCGTACGAATCTCGGAAGGCAATCATCTCGGGAAATTTGTAACTGGTATCGACATGCAACAGGGGGAAAGGCACTTTTCCTGGGAAGAACGCTTTCTGTGCCAATCGCAGCATCACCGAGGAATCTTTGCCGATCGAATAGAGCATGACCGGTCTTGCAAATTCAGCTACAGCCTCGCGCAGGATGTGAATGCTCTCAGCCTCCAAGACCTTCAAGTGGTTGAGACGTGCGGGTGAAGAGGCCCTCTTCCCCGCCAAAGACCGCGGTGGTTTGTCTTTGACTTGCCGAGACTCGATCTGGAACGCTTGGGTCATTGGGAATCCCTTTTGACAAAACTCCGGCTACAAAATAAAAAACCCGCGATGCTTGAGTATCGCGGGGCTTTGGAGCATTGCGTTGGCAGTGTTTATCCCAACCTGCTCCTTAGGGCCCGCGAGGCCTGGCGATGACAACAACACCCGCCCCACATGCGCATTTCCGCTGAGATCTTGGATAGAGTCTGCATCGCGGGACCGTTGTTCATTCGCTAAGCCGAGTTCACTCTAAACTTCCACGCCATACGGTGCCGGACCCGCGGCTAGTTCGCGGGCGACGGCGTCCACTTCTTCGCCGGCAAGAAAGCCACGGAGTTCAGCATCGCCATGCCGGGCCAGAAACTGACGCAGGTTTTCACCCGCAAAGCGGTCCGCTTGATACTGTCGAAGCAGCCGCTCGATGGCTGCCGGAACTTCACTGGCCACGCAGCGATAACCGGTCAAACGGGCAATCGAAGCAAATTTTCCGACCGAGCCGCCAACGGTAAAGTAGTAGGCGTCCACGAACTTGCCCTCCACTTTCATCTTCTTGCCTTCGATACCCAGATCGGCGATCCAATGCTGCCCGCAGCTATTGGGGCAGCCGGTGATGTGCAGCTTCAAATCCTGACTGAATTCCGGAAGGCGCTCTTCTAGATCCTCGACCAGCCAGCGGGCGAAGCCCTTGGTCTCCGTAATGGCCAGTTTGCAAAACTCAGTGCCCGTGCAGGCGATAGCCCCGCGCCAAAAAGGGGAAGCGGCGACGGGCAATCCCGCGCCGTCCAGCTCTTTTGCCAGAACCTCAGCATTTTTTTTCGGCACGTTGACGATCAGAAGATTTTGCATGTTGGTTGTGCGTAATTCTCCGGCGGCCAAGCGCTCGGCTAGATCCGCCGCGGAACGCATCTGGACTGAAGTCAGGCGGCCGCGCAAAACCGCTGCACCAACCGAAACGAGGCCTTCCTGCTTTTGCGGATAGATCCCCACGTGGTCGCGATACACATCTACGGGCGGCTCGTCAGGGACGGCAGGGTCCAGCGCGTAGCCCAGGCGCCGCTGCAATTCGTCCTGAAAGCTCTCTGCTGTCCAGCCGTGTTGCAGGAAGAGAAATTTCATTCGTGCTTTCTCGCGGCTCTGGCGCAAACAATCGGCATCGCGGAAAATTTCTGCGACGGCGCGGGTAACCGGGACAACTTGATCCCAGCGCACGAAAGTGTTTAGGCGCTTGGCGAGGTGGGGTTCGGTGGAAAGGCCACCGCCTACTCGAAGAGAGAAACCGACTTCGCGCTGCCCGCCAACCGTGCGGACCGCCGCGGTCAGCCCGACGTCGTTGATCTCCGGATACGAGCACCATACGCGGCATCCGGTAATGCTCATTTTGAATTTACGAGGTAGGTTGTAAAACTCCGAATTGCCCGCCAAGAGACGATTGGCTTCAAAAACCAGCGGCGAAGCGTCGCAAACTTCGTCGGCATCCACACCCGCGAGGGGGCATCCGGTAATGTTGCGCGTGACGTCACCGCAGGAGCCCAGCGTCGTAAGGCCGGCGTGCTGCAGGGACTCCAAGACGTCCGGCATCGATTCAATCGTCACCCAGTGCAGCTGCAAGTTTTGGCGCACGGTGATGTCCGCAACGCCACGCGCGTGGCGCTCGGCGATTTCGGCTACGGTGCGAAGTTGGTCTGCGCGAAGCAACCCATTGGGCAGGCGCAGGCGCACCATGAAGTACGGCGTAGCCTTGCCTTCACCGCCCTTTCCCCCAATGACTCCGATGCCGTCGCCCTGCGTGTACACACCCCACCACCGAAAATAAGTGCCCAGCCATTCCGGTGGAATCGCGGCGAATCCGTGTCGCGCGAATTCGCGGATTTCTGCGAGGCCCTGCCAGGGATTTTTGGCGCGCTTCAGCCGGTCGGCACGCTGTGCCTTTGTTTCTTGAATCGTAGGCGTCATTGAGTTTGTTTTCCTACAGGCCCTAAAAACAAAAAACCCACCGGCCAGTTCGTGTCCTGGCGGCGGGTTCGGTTTTCCTTGGTTTAGATTATTCTAGTCCAGGAAGCCCCCCGTGCCAGAAGACACGCATGCGCAACAAAGACAGGTACATGTACAACAGCTGGCGCACATCTTCTGGCAGATGGTTCGCATTCCGTCACCCAGTCTACAGAAATCGGGCAGCATGCGCAACCCTTTCTTTTGGCGCCTCAAACGCGCACTTATTGGGGGTCTTGTTGAGGCCCGAGCGGTGGCGACCCGAATCTCGAGCTCCACGGCTCGAGCCAGTAGTCATAGCAGAGCCAAAGACTATAGCTGAAGCGCATGAGTACCAGCGAAAGCGTAATCGCAAAACCCATCCACAATGCCATTCGGATATTTGCTGTTAGCCATGGTCGATCTGGGGAAAAAAGTGAAAGCAAGTAAACGAGAATCACCATCGCCGCGGTTACGCCATAGTTGAGGATCATCGCTCCCAGGTAATAGCCGGACTCGCGGAAATACGGGAGTGCACAGAGCGCGCATTCGCGGCGCATCCGAAACAACCCAGCGAGAGACTCCCCTGGTGGCAGCGAGGGCAACGTAGAGAATAAGCATTGCGCAGTAGCGAGCGGACCGGAGGTCTCATGAAACGTGCACCCTCGAACCGGGGATTATGGCCTGGCACCTGGCGCGGGCGGCGGTGGCTGGGGCAAAGGCTTACGCGGCAGTTTCTCCGGGTAATTCGCGGCCAGATAAACAAACGAAGCCACGATAACCGACATCTGCTTCATGTCCGGTTCCTGAATGCGCTCATAAACATCCATGTTGGAGTGATGTGTGCGCGTGTCATAGTCCATCGGATCCTGGATAAACTGAAAGCCCGGAAGCCCCACGGCGTCATAGGAGAGATGGTCGGTTCCACCAGTGTTGCGGATGGCCTCAGTGGTCATCCCCAGGCCCTTGAATGGCTGCATCCAGCGTTCGAAGATTGGGGCGACCGCCTCATTGCCTTGTAGATAAATCCCACGAATTTTTCCGCCGCCGTTGTCCACATTGAAGTACGCCGACAGCCTGTCGTGCTCGGGCTTCAGGTGCATGGTCTGAGGATCGCCGAAGTGTTCTTTGATGTAGGCCTTGGAGCCGAGCAATCCCTGCTCTTCCCCGGTCCACAAGCCGAGCCGCACCGTACGACGCATCTTAAGTCCGCTAGCTTTCAAGATGCGCAGAGCCTCAAGCATGACTGCCGAGCCGGCGCCGTTATCCGTAGCACCGGTGCCGGCGTGCCAGGAATCAAAATGGGCGCCCAGCATTACGAGCTCATTCGCTTTGTCGGTGCCGGGGATCTCCCCAACAATGTTGAATGAGTTCAACTCATCGTCATAAAATCTGTTTTCGATATTCATCTCTATTCTTACGGGAACTTTTTTCTCTAACATGCGATACATGCGACCGTAATGCTCACTGCTTATCGAAATGCACGTCGGGACGGGCGGATCTTTGGGGTCGCGCGAACCTCCGGCACTAACGAAGACGGTGCCATAATCGCCGCGTCCGGTGTCGAACCAAGCAGCAACGCCTTCCTCATGCAGAAACCGAGCAATTTTGTTGTTCAATTCCCGCTGCGCACGGAAGCGCGCCATCAACTCCGGTGTGGGTCCAGGACCGCTAAGGCCCGCGCGCATCCCCGGAATCGGTTCCACAGAAAGTTCGCTTAGGTCCGTATCGGTGTAGCGACGAGATTCCGGCGTGGAGCGCGCCTGCCCCTGGGGCAGTGCGGCCGTGAGTACGATCTTTCCTTTGAGCTTGCCGCGATACTGCTCCATATCCGATTCCTTTTCAATCGGAGCGAGTAGGGCTTCGGCGGTAACCGGCCCGTTTGTGCCCGGCGTCCAAGCTTGCGCGTATCCCAGCACTGGGAATGGCCGAGGTGAAATTACGTTGACGGAGAAACGCTCATTTGACCAGCCACGGCCGAAAGGGCCCCAAGGCTCGAGATGAGCATTGGCAAGCTTCCATTCCTGCAACTTTTGGAGCACATATTGCGCTGCAGCCTTGATGTTCGGCGAATTAGTGAGACGCGGACCATACACATCCGTAAGATAGCTCGTGATTTCCATGACCCGTGATTGCTGCCCGAGCCCTTCGGCTTTGATTTTGTAAATGGCATCGAGGTCCAGCGGCGTCTGCGCGGGAGTTTGCACCTGCGCGGCGAGAGCGCTACCAAGAACGAGCAAGATCGCCAAAGCCACCACACTTGTTTTCAGTCTACGCACGCCTAGTCCTCCACGCACCGCGAAATGTATCGCCGTCAGGCCGCCCCAGAAACGGTTTTCCGCAAAACTTTTGGAGCCATACTGTGAGGCAAACGACGCAGCCGAAACCCTAGGCTTCGGCTTTCTGCTTCCCAACGATGGGACAGTATGAGGCAACGAAATTAAATTGTCTAAGGAAGAAGATTCACCGTAGCGGGATGTAACTCCCAAACCGTACCCACCTGGGGAGAGCCGCGGTCGTGTTCAAAATCTTCAAAGGCCATTCCCAGAATTTCCGCCCGCAAGGCTTGCAGCAGCTCGCCGCCATGCTGGACATCCAACTGAAATCCATGTTGCAAAAGTTGTGCCTGAATAGTTTTGCGCCCCGGACAATAGCCGCTATCAATGGGTGTTTCCACCACGATTCTCCTAGCATTTTTATCGGCAGTTTGTGAGATTTCAATATGGATGTCGCAATCTTTGGGGTTGACGCTGGCGTTCTGCACGAATGCTCCCGCAACGTGAAACACTCTCAGTTCACGACCGGTTCGCGGTGCATCGGGAGGCAGGGCCAGGTCCTCGCGCCAGCTCAGAATCATTTCCACCGTGATCTCTTCCGCCGCGATGTTGGGGATGGGAACGTGTTTCGCATTATGGCGATAATCGGTGATGTCCGGCTCGATGGCCAAGCAGTCGCAGATATCTTTTGGCTGAATCGTTCCTAGGATGCGATCAATATTCCCGCAGGAAAGGGTTAGAGTAGCCAGAGCAATTACGCCCCCCAACAGGAAAAATTGCGTAAGCGATCTTGAAAGCCTGTTCATTCTTCTGTCCTCAAAATGCAATCCGCACCCGCTGCCATCGGTCGCGCGCGCAAAGCAAACTCCGATCGTGCTCTTGCTCGAGTGCCCAGGAAGGGTGGCCTGGTACTTAGATGACCACGCGCGTCGTAACGTGGCTTGGGGTCTGGCGATTATGCAATGTCCGAACGTTCCAAAAAGGATCAACCTTGGCGATAGAGGAGAATCGGTCTGATTCCACTCCCCATGGAAGACCTACCATACGCAAGCGGATTTACTGTTTTGGACCCTGCGGAGCTTTTGCGATCCCGGGTGTTTTATGCAGAATTGCCTGCACCAGGTCGGCAGTCTCTTTCTTGCTGACCGAACACGCTGAGTCGTTAATCCGACATTGCGCCAGAGTCAGCTGGCAGCCGCAAGAACAAGTTCGTTCATTGAAGCGCCGCAGGGCAAGTTTCTTCTGTTCTGGCGAAAGAGCTGAAACATCCACGCCGGGAAGTTCTTGAGCGCGGCTGGCATTCACGAGAAAGATTTGGCCGACGTCTTCAAATGTTTCGACCTTTGCGTCTACCGGAAGGCCCAGCAGCGCGCGGATCTCAAGCTCAAAGTAGTCTTGATCCCACAGCCCAATATGTTTCTGCACAACGCGCCCCTGGGCATCCAGCAGGAACGATGTCGGCAGGGCCAAAATGCCACCGTACTTTTGCGCAACGTCCGGCGTCGCCATCGCGACCGGATAATTAATGTGCATTCTTTCGGCGTAGCGCTTTACAGTCTCCGTTGGCCCCTCGTCTGTCGAAAGACCGATGACCTGCAGGCGATCCCCATATTTAGCTTGAAGCTCAATCAAGCCGGCGATCTCTGAGCGGCATGGCCCGCACCAAGTGGCCCAAAAATTCAAGAGGACTACTTTGCCGGAAAATAACGACAGCGAAAGAGATTTCCCGGCCAAATCGTTGAGTACAAACCCAGGGGCCGGATCGGGGTTCTTTACAAAGCGCAGCGTTGCAACATCGTCTTTCGAAGATCTGGCCGTCGTGGTCGGAACGGGCGTAACGTTCGCCACCGGCCGGTTAGGTGCCGACTGCCCTTGCGGGGTGAACGCCAGCGCCGCATGGGCCAGATAAGCCGCGAGGGCCAGGGTCATAAGAAAATAGAAAACGAAGGTAGACTTAGATCGCATGCGCACAGTTCGGGTTTATCGCCGCTTACTGTATTGTGACACCTCTCAGCTAAAGGTCAAAAAGGAACTGAGAGAGTTCCGGTAAAAAATCGAAAGGATCACTGAGGACGCGCGATTCCGAGCTTGCGCATCCGTGATTGCAGCGTTGTCCGCTTCATTCCTAGGCGCTGGGCCGCGCCGCGCGGCCCGGCGAGTACCCATCCTGTTTCGCGCAACGCACTAACGATAGCTTGGCGTTCGGCTTCCTCGAGTGTGGTTGGATGCGCGGATTGCCCCACCGAGCTCCCCGGCGGAGCCTTTAGCTCGGCCACCGGAACCCGCAACACCGGCCCAGCGGAAACGATCACCGCGCGCTCAATCCAGTTTTCCAACTCGCGGATATTGCCGGGCCAGTGGTATCGCGTCAGCGCCTCCATGTCTTCAGCAAAAATGGACTCGATCCGCTTGTTCATCCGACGGCTATATTTCTGGACGAAGTAGCGCACCAGCAATGGGATATCTTCGCGACGCTCTCGCAGTGCGGGCATTTGAATTGGAAAAACGTTTAACCGATAGTACAAGTCGCTGCGAAATTGTCGGTCTTCGACCAACTGCGCGAGGTCACGGTTTGTTGCGACGACCAGACGCACATCGATCCGAATCGTGCGAGTCGCGCCGAGACGTTCGAATTCCTGCTCCTGCAGCACGCGCAGTAATTTAGGCTGCAATTCCGGCGGGATATCACCGACTTCGTCAAGAAACAGTGTGCCCTTATCAGCCAGCTCGAAGCGTCCAAGTTTCTGGGCGATGGCACCGGTAAAGGCCCCGCGCTCGTGCCCGAACAGCTCCGATTCCAGCAGCCCCGTGGGAATTGCGGCGCAGTTTATTTTTACAAAGGTGCGCTCGCGCCTCTGGCTCAGGTCATGGAGAGCCCGCGCGATCAGCTCTTTGCCGGTCCCAGTTTCCCCTAGAATGAGAACCGTCGAATCGGTGGGGGCAACCGTTTCGACCTGCTTGAGAACGTGCTTCAGCGGTGCGCTTTCGCCGATGATCTCCTCGAAATTTAGCTCGCTGCGAATTTCATCTTCGAGATACAGCTTCTCTTCCGCAAGCTTGTTCTTGAGCGCAGCGATTTCCTTATAAGCGAGCGCATTTTCCACGGCAATCGCCACTTGCGACGCCACCTCGCCCATCAAATTCGCGTCCTGCTGGGAAAAAGCGTTATCGTGAATGCTCGCAAGATTCAGCGTGCCAAGAACGCGGTCACGCGTAACCAGAGGCACGCAGCACACACTACGAACTCCTTCCCCCAGCAGCAGCCGTACAAGGTCAGAGTCATATCCTTCGAGTTCGGCGTACCCTGCGACACGCGGCTTGCGTTCCTGGTAACAGCGGCCTGCCGGTGATTTCCCCATAGGCACGATCATCTCTTCACGGATAAAGCCGCGGCCCCCGCCCATGTAGTCGAGCGCCTGCACGCGCATGGTGTTGCTATCTGCGTCATAAAGCGCCAGGCTCGTGAATTCGTGCTGTATCACGCGACGCACTGCGGTCGCGATCGCGCGAAACAAGGTACGGATATCCAGGTTCGAGACAACCGCATTGTTTACCTCGAGCAGCAGCCGCAGGTGATCGCGCTCCTGTGCCAATTGCTGCTGGTAGGCCTGCGAACTCTGAAAGTTGAGCGCGTTATCAACAGCCACAGCCACAAGACTTGCCACGCGCTGCATAAATTCTATTTCGGCTTCGGTATAGCTGTGGGCTAACCGCCGACCAAAGCCGAGCGCACCTATCCTACGCTGAGCGGTTGTCAGCGGCAGGATCGAGACGCCGCGGATACTGTCCTTGCGTAGACGCTCCACAAAGTCCGGGAATCGCGTCTCCTGCAAAATGTCCGATGAAATGTACGGTTGCTGCGTCTCAAACACCAAACCCGAAGGCGTTGCGTTTACCGGAAGCTCCATGCCCGGATGAATTTGGTGCGGTTGCCCAGTTTCGAGAATGTGCAAACGCATGAGATTGGATTCCGGATTGTGGAGCACCAGATTCAGATAGTCGAATTGCACCACACGATGCAGGCGCGGGGCTAAGTCGTGAAACAGGGCACCGAGGTCGCGATGGTGCGCAATGGATTCTGACACCTCGAGCAGGGTCTCAAATTGCCGGAGCGTGGCTGCAGAGGGTTCGGCCGCCTGTGCGGCCAGCGCAGTGGTTTCAGCGTCGGCCATAGTCCACCAGAATAGCACCCGTCCTCACAGGCCTCAACTTTGCAGTGATGGCCCGGATAAATCTGTTACTCTCAATTTTTGAGGCCCACTAGAACAAACACCAGCCGTCTATCTCCAGGGAAGGAATCCGCAATTGCCCAGCTCAACGCCGCTCGGCGGAACTCATAGCCGCGTTTACAACTTTAATGCCGGACCGGGGGCTCTACCCCTAACCGTTTTGGAACGCATCCGCAGCGAACTGGTCAATTATGGCGGCACCGGTATGTCGGTGATGGAGATGAGCCACCGCTCGTCTGAATTCGAAGATATTCTGACGCGCGCGGAACAAGGCCTGCGGCGCAACCTAACCATTCCGGAAGAGTATGCGGTTGTGTTTCTGCAAGGCGGGGGCAGCCTGCAATTTGCCATGATTCCGATGAATCTCTATGTCGAGGGAAAGCCGGTAGACGTACTTCACACCGGTGTGTGGACCGCCAAGGCTATGGGCGAGCTGAAAGGTAAAGCCCAGTATCGCCTCGCCTGTACCACCGAGGCCGAACGGTTCCGACGGCTGCCTCGACCAGAGGAAATCGTATTCGCACCAAACGCCTCGTATATTTATTTGTGTACGAACAACACCATTGAGGGCACCGAGTGGGGTTCCCTGGGCACCAAGTTTTCCGACCTAAAAGACGTGCCGCTGGTCGCCGATATGTCTTCTGACATTCTTTCGCGTTCGGTAGACATACGCCGCTTCGGATTGATTTTCGCCGGTGCGCAGAAAAATCTCGGTCCGTCAGGCGTAACTATAGTGATCGTGCGGCGTGATCTTGCGGAACGCGCGAACAAGAACCTGCCAACGATCATGCAGTATCGCACGCACATCAAGGAGGGCTCGCTCTATCACACCCCGCCGACATTTGCAGTGTACATCGTCGGCCTGATGATGGACTGGATAGATGCCGAAGGCGGAGTCGCCGCGATTACCAAGCGCAACGAAGCGAAAGCCAAGCTGCTGTACGAGGCCATCGAGGTAAGCGGATATTACACGTGCCCGGTCGAAAAAGACTCTCGCTCGCGAATGAACATTGTTTTCCGCATCGCCGGTGGAAACCAATCGCTAGAAGGCGAGTTTGTGCAGCAAGCTGCCGCAGCGGGACTGGTCGGTCTGGCGGGACATCGCTCGGTTGGCGGAATCCGCGCTTCCCTTTACAACGCTGTGACGCTGGGAGCTGTAGAAGCGCTAGCGAGCTTCATGCGTGAATTCCAGAGGACCCACGGCTAGCATCGAGCTACCATCGCGTGCCCATCTTTTGGCAGATGGAGCAGAATACAAGCGAGCTCGCGAGTCCTGAATACCGACGTTTCGGCATCGCCGGGACATTTGCGGCGAGCAACCGCGGTTCTGCACAGCCCACTCCACAGTCGGACGCGGATGGTGTACATTGGGGGCGTACTGAGGACCGCTTCATGAACCCTGTTAAACAAGACCCGCGCGCGACTAACGCAGCGACCGAAAGCGCGACACGGAATACCCTCACCGTTACCGACAATCGAACAGGAAAAACCTACGAACTGCCAATCAAAGACGGTACGATTCGCGCACTGGACCTCCGACAAATCAAAGTAGACCCGAAAGAATTCGGGATGATGAGCTATGACCCCGCGTATAGCAACACAGCGTGCTGCACTAGCCAGATCACATTCATTGATGGCGACGCGGGGATCCTGCGATATCGGGGCTATGCGATCGAGGATTTAGCCGAGAAAAGCACGTATCTCGAAACGGCATACTTGATTTTGTATGGCGAGCTTCCTACCGCCACGCAGCTAGAACAATGGGCTTACCACGTTACGCATCACACGTTCATTCATGAGAGCATTAAGAAATTTCTCGATGGTTTCCACTATGACGCCCATCCGATGGGCATGTTGATCTCGACCATCGCCGCGCTTTCGACGTTTTATCCGGACGCAAAAGATATTTTCAACGAAGAGTCGCGTCGCAAGCAGACTTGGCGGCTCATTGGCAAGATGCCGACGCTGGCCGCTTTCGCCTATCGCCACACCCTGGGAATGCCTTACTCCTATCCTGATAACGAGCTCTCCTATCCGGGTAACTTCCTGAACATGCTTTTCAAGACCACCGAATTGAAGTACCGCCCGAATCCCACACTCGAGCGCGCCCTTGACGTCCTCTTCATCTTGCACGCCGATCACGAACAGAACTGCTCTACCAACGCGATGCGCTGCGTGGGCAGCTCGCATGTGGATCCCTTTTCCGCCACCGCGGCGGCCACCGCGGCCCTCTACGGCCCGCTCCACGGGGGTGCAAATGAGGAAGTGCTCCGGATGCTTATGGAGATTGGTTCGGTGGCCAACGTCCCGGAATTTATAAAAAAGGTAAAAAAGGGTGAAGGCAAACTGATGGGTTTCGGCCACCGCGTATACAAAAATTATGACCCGCGCGCCCGAATCATCAAGCACATCGCCGACCAGGTATTTGAGATCATGGGTATCAATCCGCTTCTGCGGATCGCTCTTGAATGCGAGCGCATCGCACTCGAAGATGACTACTTCGTTTCCCGAAAACTTTACCCCAACGTGGATTTCTATACCGGGCTGATCTACCAGTCCATGGGATTCCCCATGACCATGTTCCCAGTACTGTTTGCCATTCCGCGCGCGTCCGGGTGGATAGCGCAATGGCAGGAGATGCTCATCGACCCGGAACAAAAAATCGCGCGCCCCCGCCAGGTGTATCGCGGCGTCGAACAGCGGACTTACACGCCAATCGAACAGAGAAGCAGCGAGTCCCAAAAACCAGCTCGCCGGTGACGCACCGTACTTCGCCGGCCCCGTTCAAGCGTGCACTTTCTCTTGCAGCCCGCCACATCTGTATTCGCCGTTTGCCATGGGGTTGGTTTTGGCAAGAAGTTCAGGTTGAAAAGTAGCCGAAAGTTTGTCACAAATGCCCCATAACGGGGTGAGCAGGCAGTCCGAGTGGGGCTGCCACCAGATTTACGCTCGCTCCGGGACGGGCGCGAATCTGCGAGCGGGTCGCGCCCGCACTGGTGAAATGCCCTAGCTCGATGATCCTGCGTTCAGGAGGAACCGGCCGGTGCAACTTTCCTTGCGGCAGTCGGGCGACACGACCGTCGTCGTCGTAGACGGCAACATTGACCTGTACAACTCGCCCGAGCTTCGACGCGCGCTGCTCGGAGCTCTTCAGGCCAAGGGAGCAAAACGCGTCCTCGTAAATCTTCAGAAAGTGAAATACATTGACAGCTCGGGAATAGCCTCTCTTGTGGAAGGATTAAAAGCCTCTCGAACGGCGGGTGTGCGACTGTCGCTGGTAGGGCTGAGCCCGGCAGCGCGCGAAGTCCTCGAAATGTCTCGGCTGGCAAAATTGTTTGAAGTGTACGAGAGCGAAGAACAGGCATTCGCTACGTAACCACTAGCAGCCGGAGGGAAGCGGAGGAAGGTTGGAACTGGCAGGAAGAATCGGCGGGGCCACGCTGGACGCCCTGGCGTATGTAGGCGGGCTGACACGCCTGGGGGCTCGCGCAGGGTACTTCGCTCTGGTGGCGCCTTTTCGGGGGCGGGCGCTGCGCCTGGACCGCGCGGTGCATCAGGCTATGGCCGTAGGCGTGGGCGCGCTGCCAATTCTCTCGCTAATTTCATTTTTCATCGGGCTCATTCTGGCATTGCAAGGCGCGTACGAGCTGAAAAAATTCGGTGCCCTGAATTTTGTCGCCAGCGCAGTGGCCATCACTATGACTCGTGAATTAGGTCCGTTGATCACCGCCGTGGTGGTGATCGGCCGCTCCGGCTCTGCGTTTGCCGCAGAGATCGGGACCATGAAAGTTACCGAGGAGATCGACGCGCTGGAAACCATGGCGCTCGACCCGGTGCAATTTCTGGTTACGCCAAAATTTCTCGCTATGGCGCTGATGCTCCCGTGCCTGACTACTTGGGCCGACACAATGGGAGTACTGGGTGGAGCCCTCTTCGGCGTTACCGGGGCCGGATTTTCGTTTACCGGGTATATGCACGCCACGCTTTCTGCGCTTTTCCTGCGCGACATTTTCGGCGGCTTGATCAAAAGCGTGATGTTCGGGGTGACTATAACCGCGGTAGGTTGCTATGAAGGATTTCGCACCGGCGCCGGCGCCGAAGAGGTCGGGCGTTCCACGACGGCCGCTGTAGTTACGTCTATCTTCCTGGTGATTTTGGTGGACTTGGTTTTCACTTCACTTTTTTATTTTGTGGAGACGCGTTGAACACTTCTGAGCGCGACGCCGAAATACCGGAAAGCAATGCGCGCGAAGCAATCATTGTTGCGCGCGATCTTCGCGTGAATTATGGCGAGCGAGAAGTGCTTCATGGCATCAGCTTTGAAGTGCAGCGTGGCGAAACGCTTGTGATCCTTGGCGGTTCGGGCTCGGGTAAGAGCACGTTGCTACGTTCACTGGTAGGACTGGAACGGCCGAGTGGCGGAGAAATCCTGGTGAAGGGTAAGGACTTGGCGCATGCCAAGCTGGCCGAGGTCGAGGAAGTTCGCAAGAAAATGGGAATGTCGTTTCAAGGCGGCGCGCTGTTCGGATCGATGACCGTAGGCGAAAATGTGGCCTTGCCGTTGCGCGAGCATACCGCACTGGAAGATTCCACGATTCAGATCATGGTGCGTTTGAAGCTCGAGCTTGTTGGTCTCGCTGGATTCGAACATTATGTACCTTCGCAGTTGAGCGGGGGAATGAAAAAGCGCGCGGCGGTAGCTCGTGCCATGGCCATGGATCCAGAGATTTTGTTTTTTGACGAGCCCTCGGCCGGGCTTGATCCGATTATTGCCGCTGGTATTGATAACCTAATCTTGAAATTGCGCAAGGCATTTGACATCACCATGGTGGTGGTCACACACGAATTGGCAAGCGCTTTTCTGATTGCCGATCGGATGGTTCTGATCGATAAGGGCAACATCGTAACGATCGGAACACCGGCAGAACTCAAAGCCAGCGAACATCCGCGCGTAAAACAGTTTTTGAATCGCGTCGCCGAGCCTGAGGTGGAAGGCGAGCTCAATTACCTGCAAATGCTCACCGACGACCGCTAGCACCGGATAGAACGGGCGTGGATGGGGTCGTACCCAGATCTCGGAAAAGGGCAAGAGCGTGACCGCGAAACGTGAACAAGCGCTGGTGGGACTATTCGTGCTTATTGTCACGGCCGTACTTGTCTTTGTGATTTTTTCATTGAGCGGGCTCCTCGGCCGAACCACGACGACCTATCGTGCCTCGTTCCGCTTTGCGGGCGGGCTCGAGCCAGGTGCCGCGGTACGTTATGCGGGCGGGCCAAAAGTAGGGCGGGTCGAGCAGTTGCGCCTGGATCCCGCGAATCCCGCACAGATCGAGATTACCTTCACCGTGAAGCCGGAAATTCCCGTGAAGACCGACAGTGCCGTGAAGATCATGAGCCTGAGCCCGCTGGGCGAAAATCATCTGGAGATCGCCCCGGGAACTCCTCAGGCAGCACATGCGCCGAACGGAGCGGCGCTTCGTGCCGAGCCTTATGTGGATTTCAACGCGATTACCGCACGGCTCGACTCGCTGGGGCCGAAAATTGAGATGCTCGTTGACACCCTGAACTCGCGAGCACAAGAGCTCAAGGAGACCGTGGCCCGCATCAACGATTTGATGAACCCACACAACCGTGCCAATGTTAGCGCTTCGCTCGGGCATGTTCGGGGCCTGCTGGAGGAAGATCGCCCCAAAATAAAATCCACCCTCGGACACATGGACACGGCCAGCGCGAAAATTGCTCCGTTGCTTGATGACTTTAAAAAGACCGTCGCCCAGGCGCAGCAGGCTCTTGACCACGTTGACACGATGGTCGGCGAAAATCGCGATGATGTCCGCCAGGCGGTGATTGAGCTGCGCCAGGCATTGATATCGGCGAAGTCCCTGACCGGGCAATTAGACCGCACGCTTGACGTAAATGCGGAAAATATCGATGAACTGCTGGAGAACATGAGGCATACCACAGAAAATTTGAAGGAGTTCACGGACATTATTAAGTCGCGGCCTTCGAGTCTGATTCGGTCGTCGAGCCCGAAAGAACGCAGACAGTGAGAACCGCCATGAAGCGAAAATATCCGGTACGGCGAGACAGAATGTTCGCGGGCATGGCGCGAGCCTGGAAGTGGGCGAGGACCTTCCTCGCGGTCGCGACCGTGGTGTTCATGGCCGCGTGCGGAGCCGCGCGCCCGATCAAATACTATTCGATGGCGGCGGATGCCCGCTTGGCCTCGGAGAGCCATACGCCCCCCCTGCCGGTGGCGATGCTGATCGGCCATTTTACCGGGGCGCATTTGTATCGCGAAGATCGCATCGTTTTCAGGTCGGGTAGCCAATTGAAGACTTACGATTCCCACCGTTGGGCCGAGCCGCCCACAGAAATCGTCGAAAACATTCTGCTTACGCGGCTGCGCGCCTCAGGTCACTACAGGACGGTTCAATCGCAGCGCAGCAATGCCCATGGCGATTACGTGCTGCGCGGTCGTCTGGAAAATTTTGAAGAGGTGACCGGTCCACCCATCGTAACGCGGGTTACCGTCGCCGTTGAGCTTTACGAGGTCAAGACTGGCACAACCGGGTGGGCGCACATCTATTCTGGGGATGAACCTGTCAATGGTAAAACGATGGATGCAGTGGTAGAAGCGCTCCATCGAAATCTCTCACGGGGCTTGGATCAGATACTTGCGGGGCTTGACCAGTACTTCGCGGCTCATCACGATAAGTAGTTTTCTGGCAGTAGCATGGTTAAGAGGCGCTCGACGATTTTTGTCGCTACGTGTATATTTAGAAATTATGAGCAGTTCCTCAACGATAGGGTCCGGAGGCGCAAGCCGCCGACGCAGCCAACGAGTCCTGGTGCAAGTGGGGGTGGAAATCCGCGGCCAAGACCCGCTAAAAAGAAAGTTTGAAGAGTCTACCGAAACTGTGGCCATTAACGCCCACGGAGCATTGGTCCTACTCGCCGCTAACGTTGCCACCGGAGACAAAGTCATATTGAAGCACGTGAAAACTCAGGACGAACAAGAGTGCGTGGTAGTCTTCCTGGGGCCAGTGAGGGGACCGAAAACTGAAGTGGGCTTGGACTTCTGCGCTCCCAAGCCGACGTTTTGGCGTGTAGCGTTTCCGCCCGAAGACTGGAGTCCAAAACATCCTGACGCCCGCGGCCGCGCGTAGCAGCATCAGATCTCGCCTTTACCGACGTCCTGAACACCGCCGCGAAAAAAAGGGAGGCAAAAACCTGGCGGTTTTTACCTCCCGGGGTGGGGTGGGGGTACTGCTGGAAGAATCTCGACTAGGCTTCTCCCTGCCAAAGAAAGCCCGGGTGTTCACTCGCGATAATCAATTGGCTATGCGTCGACACAAACCACCACTTGGCAATCTACTCGCGCAAATATCACATGCAGCGAGCACTGTCAAGAGTTTCCTGTTCCGGTGTCGTGGATCGTCCGCATGAGCAAGCTTATAGACATACTCAAAAAATCAACTCGAAAAGATTTGATCGATTTTAGCCGCTAGCGTGAAATCCAGGTTGCTGAGGCCACCGACGCTGTGCGTAGAAAGGTCGACGGTAATTTTGTTCCACACATTGCACCACTCCGGATGATGATTCATCTCTTGGGCGACAAGAGCGATACGCGTCATGTAACCAAAAGCGGCGATAAAATCTTTACATTCGAAGGCCCGATGCAACTTGCCTTTTTTCAAACTCCAATGCTTCAACGCCTTGAGGCGCTTAGCAATTTCTCGAGTATCCAGCTTTTGAGCTTGCATCGCGCTGATCCTTTCTTAGGGGGCGAACACATCGCGCCTTACCAAGGGCATCACCATGAGCACCATAGTATCCTGATTTGTAAACATTTCGGCACGTAACCCGAACTTCCGCGAGCGCCGCCGCACTTCGAGACGAGCGCAACGAATCCGATTGAACACCGGGACAATTTCCTTTATGTTGTTTGATTCATTTCACAGTACTGCGAGTTGCGCGCGCCGCGGGTAAATCCGCCACGAAGGGAAGGGCTTCATTGTGAAAAAGAAGATTCGCGCCATTCAATATGGTGTAGGACCGATCGGCGCCTCAATCGCCCAGCTGATGCGCGAAAAACAGGCTATTGAAATCATAGGGGCTATTGATACCGACCCGGCGAAAGCGGGAAAAGATCTTGGCGAGGTTGTGGGCGCCGCAGATGCGCCGTGGAGCGTGAAGATAACCGCGGATGCCAAAGGAATGCTTTCGGAAGCGGCCGATATCGTGATTCACTCGACGTCTTCCTATTTGCCAAAAGTTACCGATCAACTTCTGGCGTGTCTCGAGGCCGAATCCTGCGTTGTCTCGACCTGTGAAGAGCTGGCGTATCCATTTCGCAAGTATCCTGAACTTTCTGCCAAACTTGACGCTGTTGCCAAAGATTGGGGCGTGGCGCTGGTCGGCACAGGAGTCAATCCGGGCTTCGTAATGGACAAATTGGTGTTGACCCTGGCGGCGGTCGCACAACGCGTGGAAAGTGCTCGCGCGGTGCGCATCGTCAATGCTTCGCACCGTCGTTTACCGTTGCAAAAAAAAATCGGTGCGGGAATGACCGTCGACGAATTTCGCGCGCAAGTCGCTGCTGGCGTGATTAAACATCACGGCTTGCCCGAATCGGTGGCTATGGTTTCAGATGGGCTAGGTCTGGGCGTTGACGAAATCACAGAAATGATCGAGCCGGTGGTGGCCCCCGAGGTAATCACGACAGAATTTCTCAGCGTTGAAGCAGGTCAGGCGGCCGGCGTTCATCAGATTGCGCGGGGCCTGGCGAATGGAAAAGAAAAGATTTTTATGGAGCTGCGCATGTATGTAGGCGCAAGAGAGTCCAGCGACACCATTGAGCTCGCCGGGCATCCAACGATCAAACTTACCATACCGGGCGGCACGCACGGCGACATCGCCACCGCTGCGGTGGTGGTCAATGCCATTCCGGCAATTCTCGACGCGCCAGCAGGGCTGCGTACTTCGCGCGACCTAGCCATGGGCTTCTTTTCGCCTACGATGAAGCCGTGACCGCACAATCAGAGGATCTTGATTTTGCGGATGGCGGTACGTGAACTACAACAAGGCAGACCCTGCCGAGCGAACACCTGCTCGTTATTCCCATTCGATTGAATCCGCCGCGTACATCCGATGAGACGATTATGGTTTCTGCCAAAACTGTCCGACCGCGGCGTAGTCCAGGTCGTCCTTGGCGGCGCCCTTAACAGCGTTATAAATTTCACGTGCGGCAGCGGTGGCCGGCAGAGCAACCCCGATCTGATTCGCAAGATCGAGCGCCAAGCCGAGATCCTTGTGCATCAAACGCAGCGGAAAACTTGGCGGGTAATCGCGCTTGAGCAGCATGGGAGCCTTAACGTCAAGAACCGAGGAGCGCGCCATACTCGATTGCAGCACCTCGACAAGTTTTTCGCCGGCCAGGCCCGCGCCGGCTACCAGAGCTAATGCTTCAGCGAGGGCGTCAACTTGCAGCGCCAGGATCATATTCATCGCTAGCTTGACAGTTTGACCGGCACCATTCCCGCCGAGATGGAACCAACGCTTCCCCAGAGCGCCCAAAACCGGCTCGACTTCCGCCAGTGATGAAGACTCCCCGCCCACCATGAAAACCAGTTCACCTTTTTCGGCGCCCCACGTGCCGCCCGTAACTGGGGCATCGAGAAACTTCACCCCACGTTCAGCGCAAGCCGCCGCGATGCGCCGCGCGAGCAAGGGCGAAACAGTGCTTGAATCCAGATAGGTGCTGCCGCGGCGCAATCCCTGAAGTGCTCCCGCCTCGCCCCAGAGCACCTGTTCAAGAGCCGGTGGATCGCTGACAATGGTGATAAGTACGTCCGCAGATTCTGCGGCATTTCTTGGAGACGAGGCTAATCGCGCACCGCTCTTCACCAACTCCGCCGCGCGCGCAGCCGTGCGATTCCACACTGCAACGGGGAAGCCGGCCTTCAGCAAATTGGCCACCATGGGCCGACCCATCAATCCCAGACCAATGAATCCCACATTCGGTTTCACAAAGTACCCCCATGATAAGGAGCCTGTGAATATAGCTTTTTTTGCGTCGCGAATGGAATGAATCTTTGAAAGGAGAAAATCTAAACTTCGTTCGTGGACTTGTTGGGAGGATCAGGCAGGGCCTTGCGAGTTCCAGAAGTTTGCCGTGGCGGAGAGACACACCCAGAATCGCAGGTTGCCGGCTTGTCTTCCAGGCGTTCAATACATTGGTAAGGGATTTCCCAGCGGAACGTTTTCACTGTACCGTGTTGTATCCACTTTTCCTCAAGGAAAATCGACCGTCCGGAATCGGCAACCAAAGTGCCGGTGGCAGGTAAAATGAGTTCACCAGCGCGATACTGTACCTCGACACGCTGACCTAAATGAGTGTAATAACGCGCCACATCATCAAGTTTGAGAACGAGGTATTAGGCGGTCAATAGTACCGATGGGTACCTGGACAAAAGCGGGTCACCGACTATGGATAAAACTGTGTGCCTCCTAATGATGAGTAGCATGGGCGTCGCCCATCGGTGCCATCCGCGTTTCGGTATACGGCTCTGCGGCGCGAACCCGAAGATCGGCAGTCAGCATCAAAACCGCCGCCGCAACGGTCCCCCAGGTTAGAATCGCGTACACCATCGGCAAGGCCCATCCCAGCACGTGGTCAGAATTTCTTGTAAGCCGGTAGACTAGAAATGCGGCCAGGAGCCCAATCGTCGTGGCGATGAGCCGGCTCGGCCGCGCGACTTCCAGCGGTTTACCGCACCGGCTGCACAAAATGGTATCTGAAGAAACTACGATCGCGCCCACGGGATTTTTTCCCATGCACAGAGGACATCTACGAACTGCCATGGATTCACCTCTCTTTATATGGCGTTTTAAAAGCCTGTTCTTGTCAACACCAAGAATTTCCTAGCGGCTGCCTCCATCTGCGGTTTGCTGAAGCGCGAGTCGTCCAAATCAGGGTTCAGCTCAACCTTCTCGAGGACAATTTTCTGCTTGAGGCCACTGCCAGGCGTACGGGAGATAATCTCAAATGCGATCTTTAAGCCATTCGCATCGCGATAATCGTTAAAAAAAGATTCGACAGCTGTTTCTTTGCCATCGTTGATTCGCGTCCCTTCCAATTTAATGAGCAGGAATGAAGATGCGTCAAAATAATAATAGCGCACGTCTTGGTCTTTCACCGCCACGCGCAACTTGTAAACATGCTTTCCGTTGATCCTCTCCTTACCGATTAGCTCCACCTGAGTTTGCTTTCCCTTATAATCCACCAGCGGTCCATCTAAATCGGCTTCTTTCTGAATATTCTTAATCTCATTGATGGTCATCGGTACGGGCTCGGCTTTACCGCCAGTTGGATTCAGAATCCACCCGCCGGATTGTCCGTCGTAAATACGCGTAATTGTCTTGCCGCTCTGGCTCATTTCCATGCGCATCTTGCCGGGACGTTTCAGCTCGACAACGAACCTGCTTTCGCCGCCGCGGCCCGAAAGAATGCGTCCAGTGACACGCTCTGACTGTACTGCTTTCAACTTCTCCGGCCCTCCGCGCGCCGCAATAGTCTTCGCGACGATGTAGTCCACACTCTGTGCCGCGGCGGCCAATGGCGACAGGGCCACAATGGCCGCGACGGAAATCATTGCAGGTGCGTTTTTCACCACTTCCCCTTGTTCGAGAGCTTAGGTCTCGGTAATAAAAGAGCCATCTTCGGCCACATATCCGTACGCCATCCGCGGCGTATTGTGGGCGAAACCCGGGCGCCCGTTGCGGTCCAGTAGAATCAGGCCTCCGGTGCCGCGACCGCGCTCGGCGAGAACGCAGACAGCCGTGCGTGCCGTGTGGGTCGGATCATCGTTACCGGCAAGGGGCAGCGCCTCTTGGTCATGCTGGTACGAAGCGCGCAGGAGTTCTACCGTTGTTTTGGCCATAACAATCTTCATGATGGCTTCGCCCCAGCCGGTACAGGAAACTGCGCCGGCCTCGCGATCAGCATAGCAACCGCAACCTATCAGTGGTGAGTCGCCAACCCGGCCTGGCCGTTTGCAGCAGGTGCCCCCTGTGGACGTAGCAGCAAAAAGATTGCCTTGCTGATCCATGGCCACGGCTCCGACAGTCCCGGCTTCATGGCCACGATGATGTTTAGCGGCGTGGCGGTCCTCAAGACATCGGGCCCACGCAGCGCGCTCGCGCTCGATGATCAATTCATTAGGATCACAGAGCTCGAATCCCCGCTCGACCGCGAATTTCTCCGCGCCGGCGCCCACGAGCATCATGTGTTCGCAGGATTCAAGCACCGCGCGCGCCAGCCGAATCGGATTGCGGATGCGTTGCACGGCAGCGACTGCTCCGGCACGCAGGGTCTGTGCATCCATCACAATGGCATCGAGCTCAACTTGGCCGTCGCGGTTCAAGTGCGAGCCAATCCCGGCATCGAACATGGAATTGTCTTCCAGCGTGATCATCGCAGCTTCAATAGCATCGAGGGCTGCTCCGCCAGCGGCAAGTAGCTTCCAACCTGCCTCCAAAGCTTGGCGGCAACCCTCACGGCACTCGGCAACAGATTCGTCAGGAATATCCCAAGCACCGCCATGAACAATCAACGATGGACGCACACCTTGGAGAATGGCAGGGAGAAGAAAGTTTGTCTAGACCGGTGTTTTGTTACTCGTGGCCATGCGGCTCACGGACCAAGGGAAACGAGAAAGCTAACCGAATACCTCAGTCCTCTTCGTGGATGGTCCGTACGCGGACGAGCTCAAACTCCTTCATGCCCGCGGGGGTCACCACCTGGATTTCGTCTCCGACGCGCCGTCCAAGCAGCGCC
Organism: Candidatus Dormiibacterota bacterium; assembly: GCA_035602605.1. Lineage (GTDB taxonomy): Bacteria > Acidobacteriota > Terriglobia > Acidiferrales > UBA7541 > DASQHY01. The sequence continues at coordinate 9,144 of DATNLZ010000043.1, read as the reverse complement.
TTACCTATAGGGGAGGTTGTGGAAATGAAGCCCTTTTCAGCATCAGCTTCCTCGGAGGTGACCAGCTTATATTCCAATTTCACCTTTCGCTGCAAGTCTTTTACCCAGACGCGAGATCCATAACCGGCGCGGTCCTTCGGAATGTTGTTGAGATTCAACATCCCAATATCGCCAAGACGCTTTTTCAGCTGGCCCAGGCGCGCCGAAACGTATCCCTGTCTTTCTTTGGCATATTTATATTCGGCATTTTCGGATAAGTCGCCGTGTGCGCGCGCTACGGCGATCTCCTTTGGTAGATCCACGTTAAGTTCGTGGTCGAGCGTGGTGATTTCATCCTGCAGTTTTTGCTTGATCTTTGTTAGAGGGTCCGCCATGTTTTCTGTCTCTTCTTTGTGCTCGCTGTGATTTTATTTCCTCAGCTGGTCAAATGACGTGAAGCGAACCCCGAAAACTCACCGGGGATCATAGTTCCTCTGGGCATGGTCTGCGTTCGACAAAACTCTATTATAGCGAGCAGCATTCGGGCCCGACAAGACCGTAGAGCAAAATGCTTGCATCACTCGGATAGCCTAGCCAACGCTTCGGCGAGCACCAGTGCCCCTCGAGCAATGTCTTCAGGGGAAGCGTACTCATCGGGGCGATGGCTGTGCCCATGACGACAGGGAATGAACAGCATTCCGGCAGGAGCAATGCGCGCCATAAACAAACAGTCATGGTAGGCCCGGCTGATCATGGAAAGATGCTTTAACCCGTGCGCCTGACAAGAATTACGAATCGCCTCAACCACCTCGGTTGCACAATCGGCTGGAGCGTCAGCATTGCGCAGATCGTACTGAACGGAAACCTGGCGCTCCCTGGAGAGGGCTTCGGACGCGCTGCGGATCGCGCGCATGACTTCGTCGCGCCGCCCAGCATCGGTGTCGCGAATGTCCAAACTCAGTTGCACGCGGCTGGGGATGCTGTTCACGGCGCCTGGGAAGACTTCGCAGACACCAACGGTTGCGACCGTGTCGGGCGTTCCGATGTTGCGTGCGGCATGTTCGATCGCAACAATCAGGGCGGCCGCGGCACAAAGCGCGTCCCGGCGGTCGCGCATGAGGACGGCGCCAGCGTGCCCCCCGACTCCGTCGATGATGATCCGAAAGCTTGCTGGAGCGGCAATCTTGACGACCACGCCCAGCGGTATCTGCTGGCGCTCGAGCAGAGGTCCTTGCTCGATGTGTAGTTCAACGAACGCCTTGTAGTAACCCTTGGGCAATTTTACTTCATCGAGCTCACCGTGAAACCCGGCCTGCAGGCGAACCTGCTCGGCGGACTCCCCGTCGCTGTCGGTTAAACGCTTGGCCGCGTCGGCGGAAAGGGCGCCCGAGAGCAGGCGGCTGCCCAGGCAGCCAATCTCAAAGCGCGTTGGCTCCTCGGAGGTGAAAACCAGCAGTTCGATCGAGTTTACCGGTCGGAAGCCGCTGCGCCGCAGCGCCCGGATGGCCTCCAGGCCCCCAAGAACACCGACCACACCATCGTATTTCCCGGCGTTAGGGATCGCATCTATGTGCGAACCGCTGGCAACTACCGCCGCTCCTGGTCGAGAGCCAACCCATCGCGCGAAAATGTTTCCGATGGCATCCTGCCGCACCGTGAGCCCGGCTTCTTCACAGCGACGAATTAACCAAGCGCGAGCCTTGAGATCGGTGGGCGTGAATACGATTCGTGTGACAGCCGGCGGGTCAGCATCTGAGATTGCGGCCAGTGTCTCGAGCTCCGAGACCAGAAGGTCCTGGTCGATTTGGATGGGCATGTTGTTTGGCTTAGGTTGCCGCAGCCCGAGGCTTACGCCTACTTAGCCGCCAAAGGGTGACGGTTCGAGTTCTTATAGACAAGATACTTGGCTGGGATTTTTCCTATAGCGCCAAACCATTGCGGGCACCAAGGACCCATCCAAATGAAATCTCCGGCGGTGACCGGGTACCACGAATCACCTAGCCGGTAAATTCCGCCACCGGCGAGCATGAGCAGTCCGTGCTCCATCACGTGCATCTCAACCATGCTCAGCGCCGCCCCGGGCTGGTACTCCATCGTATTCACCGCAAAATCAAAACTGGGGATGTCCGGGAGCAGGCACTTGACTTGCAAATCGGCATCATCACCCAGCGGCTGGGAGGGGATGGCATCCTCGCTCGACACAAAAAAAGGCGGCTGCTCGACCGATGCCAGTTTCTGGTAGCCTTTTTCGATGACAATAACCCGGCTGGGTTTCTTCGCGACGATTTGGTGCGGCAATCCCTCAGGAATATAAGCGTGTCCGCGCACCGCCAGCTCATTTTGCTTGCCTTGGGTTTGCAGTGTGATGGAGCCTTCCATTACGAAAAGGAAACGCTGCGCGAGCGTGCTACCCAATTCGCCTCCGGCTTCGAACTCGGCGGTATACTGCGTAAAAGCAGCGCCAAGCGCGGGTCCAACGTGTACGACGGCTGCCGCGCGCTTCATCCCCGGCAGTGTTGTTCGTACAAAGGTATCCGGGGTGAGCAGCAGATGATTGCGTTGCTGAGAGCTTCTGGTCTGGCCGAGATTATGCACGAAATGTCCTTGTCTGCAGTACGGGCGCACCAGCCAATTGTGTTAACAGATGCAACCCGCACTCGAGTGCTTTGGCCACATCCTCGGTCCGGACCGCCTCTGCGGGATCGTGGCTGATTCCCCCTGGAGTTCGCAAAAAGATCATGGCCGCGGGAACCTTTTCCGCCAGGATCATGGCGTCATGCCCCGCGCCGCTTACCATCCGGTGCGGTTCGCAACCCGCTTTGCGCATTGCTTCCTCAATTTGATCCACCAGAAACGGGGCCATGGGCACAGCGTGCTGGTTGAGCAGCATGTCGTGCCTTACCGATAAGCCGCGCTTGTCGGCAATTTCTTCTGCCTGGCGTATCAGATTCGCCACAACGTGTTCGCGTGTATGGTCGGTGCCATGACGCACATCGAGCGTGACGCGCGCCTCACCGGCGATGACGTTTGTAGCCCCTGGCTTGGCCTCAATGAAACCTACCGTAGCCACTAGGTTCGGGACGCCGCGCCCTTCGGTTTCAACGGCCACGATCCATTGCGCTGCCGCTGCGAGCGCGTCGCGACGAAGGTGCATCGGTGTCGTACCCGCGTGGTTGGCGCGACCGGAAAATGTAAACTGCAGACGGCTTTGGCCAGCGATCGCTTCAACGATCCCGAGCGGTCGTCGCAGGTCGTCCAATACGGGCCCCTGTTCGATGTGAAATTCCAAGTAGCAAAAAATATCGTCTTTGAGCGAGGCTTGCATGATCAGCTCATCATTCAATCCGAAGTTCTGAATGGCCTGGCGCACAGAAATTCCCTGTGTATCTTGGCGGTTCAGAAGCTCCTCGTCAAACCGCCCCACCAGCGCACGACTGCCGATAAAGGGTACGCCGAAGCGCACTCCTTCCTCTTCAGAGAATCCCACGACCTCGATCCCAAAGGGCAGCTTGCGCCCTTCTAACGCTTCTAGCAGGGAAACGGCGAGTACCACACCCAGAACCCCATCATACGTACCGGCATTGGGCACGGTATCCAGATGTGAACCAATGAGCAGCCGTGCTGCTCGTGGGTCGGCACCGGGATACAATCCGCGCAAATTCCCGGCGGCATCAATCGTCACGGAGACCCCTAAAGTTCCGAGCCATGCGGATATTTCGCGGTGACAATCCCGCATCGAAGGAGAAAGGAAGGTGCGACGCGTGCTAACTGAATCTTCGCTGAAACGAGCCAGCGTCCGGCATCGAGTGATGACTTCTGTTGCGCGCGCTACGCTTCTACGGGTCATTATCGCTGGGCATCAGCTCGAGTTTATCGGAGTGTATCAAAACGGTCGAGCCATGCGATACTCACCGAACCCGAATGCGCGCAACGAAACTTGGGTCCGGCGTGTACGGTTGGAACTTCTGTGTACCTCGGTCGCAGACTTCTTCCTCTAGAACGTAGGCGGTAAACGGCCTCACGGAGTCGACGCAAAGATCTGATAGACGGCGCCGTTGCTCAGGGACACGATGTACACGGTGCCCGAGGGACAGCTCTGAATATCCGTGGTCACACCAAAATTCCGCCCGATCAGCAAACTTTCACTCTCGGTTATGTCGAACTTGTCCATATTGTCAGCTACGCCGTCCTGAAGCCGCGGATCGGTGAAACGTAGGTTCGTGCGATCCGCGGTCAGCTTGAAGTCAAACAAATAGCCACTGGCAAGGAAGGTACGCGCCGCCCCGACAAACAAATCTCCCTGATATTGCTCGCCCAGGCCGGGACCATTCACGAAACCGATCGGCGAGGGAGCCACAGCATACTTCCAACCGAACAGCGGATCATTGTAGAAAGCGCCAGGGTACATCGTCGTTTGCAGACGGGCTGCCGCCTCGTCTGGCGTGTCCGCGATGAGCGTGGGTGACCAGCGAACCTGTTGCAGCCCGAAATACTGCGGGCTGGTTTCGATGGCCTTGTAGTCCGCGATCCGCTGGATGGGCCCCATAATTTGCACCCATCCGTTATTAGCGCCCGGCGGGACCAAATTGATCTCGTCGAAGCTATCGTCGCCGTTTTCCTCATTCCAGAGGCTTCCTGTGGCAGGGTCAAAGGCCATGCCAAAGCTATTGCGCACCCCATAGGCGAAGACTCTCTGCAGGTTCGCGCCAACCTCACCGCCTACCTGGGTTCCGTAATCAAAGAAGGGATTGTCGGCGGGTGTCGTGCCATCATCATTGAGTCGAATAATTACCCCTGTGAAATGAGCATTGTCAGGCGCGGGGCCTCCGAACTGGTCATCCTTTCCATCTGGAAGCACTCCCGCGGCGATGTTCTGCAGATTGCCGCGCCGTCCGTTGTCGCCGATGAGGATATAAAGCTTTCCATCGGGACCAAAAACGATTTTCCCGCCATTGTGATTGCCGCGCAGCGGCTGATTGAAAATGCCACTGGCATCGGCATCTTTCTGGTACGAATGCAACCGAATCAGATTTTGGTCGAAGGTGAGCGTTGACAAAGAACCATCCCACTTGAATCGATCCACGCGATTGCCCATCAGCGGCACCAGCGCGAGGTCTGAGGTGTCATCTCCCAACATTGGACCGCAATCGGCGCCTCCCTCAGGGCCGCGGCACGTCCAATACAGATACACAAGACCGTTGCTGGCAAAGTCAGGATGCAGGGCGATTCCCAGAAGCCCTCGCTCACTTGCAGAATTGACGGCAAGATCCAGCACGACGCCTTGCACCACTCCGCCGACGACGCGCTTGACCTTGCCAGTACTCTTCTCGATCACTAGGAAGTCATCAGCACCGATGAAGGCAATGCCCGTTGGTTCGGTTAGCCCGGAAACGACCGTGGTCACGGAAAGGTTGGGATCGAGCATGCAAGGCCCCGGGGTCGGGCAGCCTGCCTCAACGGTGTTCTGCGCGGTGGCGCTATTATTCTCGAGATTCGGATCGGGCTGATCGCCAGTCACCGAAGCGGTGTTGGAGAGCGAGCCGATGGCCTGGGGTTTTACGGTGATCGTTGCGGTGGCACTTGCGCCCACCGCGAGCATGCCGAGAGTGCAAGTAACCGTGCTCGTTCCGCTGCAACTGCCCTGCGTCGCGGTAGCGGAAACAAAAGTCACTGCGGGCAGCGGGTCGGTCACCGTAACCCCAGTAGCCGCCGCCGGGCCTAGGTTGAAGGCCTTGATCGTGTACGTGAAATTCGTCCCCAGGTCAACCGGGTTGGCCGACGCGCTCTTGGTGACTAACAGATCCGCCCCGGTCGTGCTGTTGGTTACCACCAGCGTCACCGCAGCGCTATGCTGAAGCGATCCGCTGGTCCCGGCGATGCTGGGGTTAAACGTTCCCAGTGGGGTCGTCGAAGAAGTGGTCACCGTGAGCGTGGACGTCCCTGACGTGGAATCGGTGATCGCAACCGAAGGCGGGTTGAAGGTGCCCATCGCATCGGTGGGCAAAGCGGTCACCGACAAATCCACATTGCCGGTAAATCCACCCGTGGGCGCGATTGTTGCGGTGTACGTAGCCGTGCCTCCGGCCGTGACGGTAAGCGAAGTCGGCGACGCGGACACGCTGTAATTAGGCGCGACGCTGCCCACGGTAATCCGCGCCACAAACGCATCGGATGTCCCACCACCGTATATTGGTTGAACGGCACTTGCTAACGGGAAATCCCCTGAGGATGAAGTTTGTCCGACAACCCAGGCGTCACCCGCCGAGTTCACCGCGATTCCGAATCCGATTTCGGCTCCGGTTCCACCCAGAAAACTAGAGAACAGCAAAGAGTTTGTCCCCTGCCGCGAAAGATCCAGCTGAGTCACGAAGGCATCTTTCGGCCCACCGCGCGATGGCTGAAATGGACTAAGCGTGGGGAAATTACCGGAGGAAGTTTCTCCGGTTACGAAAATCTTTCCTGTAGGGTCCAGAGCAATGCCTGTTCCTCGATCCGATCCGGTACCGCCCATATACGTCCCATAAACTAACATTGTGCCGGTTGGGTCGAGCTTAGCCACGAAGGCATCCGAGCCTCCTCCATTGGCTGTCTGGAAACCATTTATGGTCGGAAAATCTGAAGAGTCCGTTTCCCCGGCGATATAAGCATTTCCCATCGCATCCACCGCGATACTGTTTGCTAGGTCGAAGCCGCTACCACCCAGGAACGTCGAGTAGATAAGGCCAGCGCCGTTCGGGTCGAGAACCGTCACGAATGCATCGGTACCTCCTTTGTATGTGGACTGAAAGGAATTCGGGCTGACCGGGAAGTCAGACGATTCAGTGCGGCCGGTAACGTACGCATTCCCAGACGAATCGACGGCGATGGCAATACCACGATCAATCCCCCCGCCCCCCAAGAACGTGGAATAAACCAGTGAAGCTGCACCTAATTGCGTCGGATCAATCTTGGTCACAAAGGCTTCGACTTGCCCCGCGGGAAACCTCTGAAATGCACCCGGCGAAATCGGGAAGTCCGTGTCCGACCTGGTTCCACCGGTAACGTAGATGTTGCCGGAGGAATCTACGGTTATACCGTTCCCAGAATCGTTCGCGGCCCCCCCCAAATAAGTGGAGTAAAGCAGCGCATCGCCGGTGGCGCTGAGCTTTGCGACGAAGGCGTCATAAGCGCCTCCCTGATAGCTTGGTAACAGCGCGTTCATCATTGGGAAATCGGTTGAAGAGGTGCGACCGGTCACGCAGACATTGCCCGCGGAGTCAACAGCTAGGCCCGAGGCTTCCACGCCTGAGTGGAAATCATTCTCGTTCCCGCTGCCACCGAGGTAGGTCGAAAAGATAACATTTCCCGATGGACCCAGCTTGGTTATGAAAGCGTCGGAGCCACCGGCATTGGCCGGCTGTTTGGGATTCCGAGTGGGAAAGTTCGTCGAAACCGTTTCACCGGTCAGATATACGTTGCCGGATGCATCGACGGCGATTGCGTGTCCGACATCTTGAAGACTGCCGCCCAGGAACGAGGAGTAGGCCAGCACCGGGTCGATCACCAGCGTCTTGTCGGCCCGATACGCGGCGACGTCAAAACCTATGGTGCGAGATCCGCGATCGACATAGCGGCCCGAGAGAAAGTGCCGGCGACCGCCCCAATCCTGATAGACGACCGGCCGCAGCTGGCGGACTTCGGAGTCCTCCAGTTGCACAAGCAAGTCGCCACTCCTATCGACGCGCAACGCGTTCGCGCCTTGGAGTTGCAGTTGAATGCGCCCTACATCGGCGCCGGGCGCAACCACAAAATCGTATTCGAGCTGCCCTTGGCTGCCGTAGAACACCAGATCCACACCAGGGTAGGCGCCGTGGTATTTCACCCGAGAGTATTGAGGGACATTGATGCGCCAGTTTTCCCCGTCGCGTCCCAGAAAGTAATTGCTCTTGGCGGATAACTCGCTAAGACCCTCCGCGCGAGAGGTCGCTTCGACACCCAACAGTTTCATTTCTAGAGTCTTGGTAGCTATTGCGTCACTTGAAGGCGATGCGGTTTTGTCTCGGTTAGCAACTTCCGAACGATTTGTTGCGGCTCTAGGGTGTCGCAGGCGCAGGCTTGGTCCATCGGGCGTTAGAAACAGAGTATAACCGTTGCCTCGCGCTAGAAAATTCACGCGAGCATCGGTTTGTCCGACGTTGGGCTCGAAACGAAGTGGTGAGCTTGCATAGGCTTGCCGCACTTTCGTCGATCTGCCAACCGGCTGGGTCGCCGATCGTGCGTAGCTGCCTCGATTTTCTCGTTTACGCTCGGGCGTAACTGCATTGGGCGTAAGGGAAACGACCCGCGGCGGAAACATTTCTCGGCTCCCGCGCCCTGCCGGTAAGCAGAAAACAAGGGCTGCCAGAACAATAGCGGATAGCAAAGCAACAGAAGCCCAAGTGCGCATCTTGATCTGATCGACGTTTGCCATGGTAATCCTTCCCGGGAAATCAAATTCAGAGCTGCAATTTCGGATACCAACGAAAACCGCTCTGAGTGCCGCACCCTCGGAGCCGCACTACACGGCACATCGGATGACAGGCCCTCAGAGCGGTTATCTGCTGACTATTTGCAAAACGACTGAGTCGCTCGGCTGCTCGAACCGTTAAACGCCGTGCCGCTTACGTTCTGGCCTGCAGCTTAGCTAACAATCAGAGGAATCCCAATATAGGATTCGATCCAAAGTTCACAAGGTTAGGGAAAACGAGTCCACGGTCGCTAGGTGCCAATCCATACCAATTGGCGAGCGTGGCTGCATACTGGTCGACTGAAGTCGTCGGTATCCAGCGCCCTCTGGCGTTATCTCCACCATCCGTGTCAAGTGATTCTGGAGGATCACCAGTTCCAAGCGTTAGTGATGGGTATTGGCCGTAGAAGTCTCCGCCATTCACAGCACCGCCAACCACGAACTGATGGCTTCCCCACGCGTGGTCGGTGCCGGTACTACCTCCGCCAGGCACGAAGGTACGGCTGAAGTCTGAGCTGGTGAAGATCGTCACCTGGTTTTGGATACCTAGTTCGATGCTGGCCTGATAGAGAGACCCAACGGCTTGGGAGATTTGGCTTAACAACCCGAGTTGTCCGCCATTGGAACCACTCGGATTAAGTGGGTCATATTTGCCCTGGTTGGTATGCGTGTCGAACCCG
>DATNLZ010000032.1:0-8267 GCA_035602605.1 Candidatus Dormiibacterota bacterium | reverse complement strand
AAGAACTTGTTGCCAAAATCGAATCTTTCGTCCATCGCTACAACGCGGAGGCCCGGCCCTTCTCCTGGACGGCCACCCCCGATTCAATCCTGGAAAAAATCCAGCGACTATGTGAACGTATTTCCGGGACACAACACTAGAGGGCATGGATAGAACTGCAGGTAACGCGGCGCGGGGATGTGGAATGGAGAGCAGCCGGGTAACCAACGCATAAAGAGCCAAGATCGGTCATAACTCAACTGCATCAACAAATCCACAGCGAAAACCCGTCCTTTCATGAATGTGTCGCGATCGAATTCGAGGTAATTGACTTTCGAAGCCAAGGCCCTTTGGCCGTGTAAGCTGACAGCGGTAGATGTGCGCTGATCGAGTCAGACAATGAAAAAAAGGACACTTACAACTTCTATAGCGTTCATGGCGATAGGTATTGTTGCTGCGATGGAGCTGATTGCAAATAATGAAGGGTTTTCCACGGGAATCAGCCTTACTCAAGAACAGCGCGACTGGCCGGTCTATGGGGGCGGGCCTGAGAACAATCATTATTCAAACCTCACGCAAATTAATCGTCAAAATGTGAAGCGGCTCGCGGCCGCCTGGAGTTTTGACACGGAGGAAGAAGGTGGCCTCCAGACGAGCCCAATCATCGTCGAGGGCGTTCTGTATGGACTCACTCCAACTCAAAAGGTATTCGCTCTCAACGCTGCCACAGGCAAAGTCTTGTGGAAATTCGACTCCGGAATCAAGGGAACACAGCCGAATCGCGGACTGGCTTACTGGACCGCGGGCAAGGAAAAGCGGATTCTGGTCGGCGTGATGCACTTCCTCTATGCATTAGATGCCGCCACAGGCAAACCTATTTCAAGCTTTGGAGTTGAGGGACGAATTGACCTGCGAGAAAATCTTGGTCGGGAACCTGTTTCCGCCCAGTCCATTTACTTGACCAGCCCGGGTGTGATTTATGAGGATCTCCTGATTGTGGGGGGCCGCCATCCAGAGACTCTACCTGCACCTCCCGGCGACATTCGCGCCTACGACGTCCGAAGCGGGAAACTGCGCTGGTCGTTCCATACAATTCCCCACCCTGGCGAATTCGGCTACGAAACATGGCCCAAGAACGCCTGGACGTCTAGCGGCGCCGCAAACAACTGGGCCGGGATGGCGCTAGATCCCAAGCGGGGAATAGTCTATGTTCCAACAGGCTCAGCCGCATTCGATTTCTACGGCGCGGATCGTCTTGGCGACAATCTCTTTGCAGATTCTCTGATGGCTTTGAACGCCGAGACGGGGCAAAGAATCTGGCATTTTCAGAGCGTCAGGCACGATATTTGGGACCGCGACTTCCCATCGCCGCCCACACTCGTCACAGTAAAGCGCGAAGGCAAGGACATTGACGCCGTAGCGCAAACCACAAAACAAGGCTTTGTTTATCTCTTTGATCGAACAAACGGGAAGCCTCTTTTTCCGATCAAGTACCGCAAATATCCACGCAGTACCATACCCGGAGAAGTTGCTGCCTCGGAGCAGCCTGTTCCGGTCCGTCCGGCGCCTTTTGCCCGTCAGCTGCTCACTGAGGACCTTCTGACCAACCGAACCCCGGAGATGCATCAATGGGCACTCGAACGGTTCAAAGATTTCCGCAGTAAGGGGCAGTTCATTCCCTTTGGCGTGGGAAAAGATACGGTCATTTTTCCCGGCTTCGACGGAGGAGCAGAATGGGGCGGCGCGGCCGTAGACGCGCAAACAGCAATCATCTACATCAACGCGAATGACATCGCATGGACCGGCGCGCTTGCTGAAAACACCGGCAAAAATAGTTCCAAATCCATCTACATGAGCCAATGCAGCATCTGCCACGGCGAGAAAATGACTGGTTCACCTCCCGCCCTTCCCTCCTTGGTGGGTCTTGGTGACCGGCTCAACCGGAAGCAGATTGCAATCACAATCAAAAACGGAAAGGGAAGAATGCCGGGTTTTACAAATCTAACCGACGATCAGCTACTCGTGTTGGTCGAATACCTGATGAGCGGTGAGAACAAAGAACTGACGAGTCTACAGCCGCCAGCACCAGCGATGAAATACCGTTTTACGGGTTATCGCAGATTTCTGGACCCAGAAGGATACCCCGCTGTCGTCCCTCCGTGGGGCACTCTGAACGCCATCAATCTGAATACCGGTGAATACGTTTGGAAGATTCCGCTGGGTGAATATCCAGAACTTCAAGCGAAGGAACAGAAAAACACGGGCACCGAAAATTATGGGGGGCCAATCGTCACGGCTGGCGAGCTTTTATTCATAGGTGCCACTAACTTCGACAAACGGTTTCGAGCCTTTGATAAATCAACCGGTGAGCTACTCTGGGAGACCACACTTCCATTTGCAGGAAATGCAACACCCGCCACCTATGCGGTGAATGGCCGCCAGTTTGTGGTTATTGCTGCCGGAGGAGGCAAAGATCCTAAATCGCGGTCGGGCGGAGTATACGTAGCCTTTGCCCTTCCTCCAGCTCCGTAAAGCGCGAAGTCCATTTCGGAGCCGAAGGAGAATCCCGCTGGTCCATTGCATACGCACGGAATCAGGTGTACTTTGTCGGCCGGGGAGAAGGCCAAAGGAATACTGGTCGAAAGAAAGTAGGTTTATGAATCGGCGCGATTTTCTGCGATCGGCGAGCATTGTGTCAGCAACCCTCGCGTTTCCGAAGGCGGGGCGCCTGGTTGCGCAGGGCGCAGCGTCTGACAGTTGGCGTACGTTCGAAGTTACGACGCGCATCGAAGCGCTGAAATCTTCCGGGACGACGCGCGTATGGCTGCCGGCCGCGCTCATTAATCAGACGCCCTTTCAGAAGACGCTCGCTAATACCTTCAATGCCGAGGGCGGTACCGCTAAGATTGTCGAAAGCAAGGCCGACGCGCTCGGAATCATCGCCGCGGAATTTCCGGCCGGCATTAAGCCATCACTCACGGCCATCAGCCGGATCGCGGTTAAGAACTATGCGGTTGACCTTTCCACCCCCAGCAAGGCACCGAGAGAGGACCGCGTGGAGTTAGAACATTTTTTGCGGCCTACGAGGCTCCTGCCGATCGACGGTATCGTGAAAGCGACTGCGACCGAGATCACCAGGGGCACAAAGACAGATGTTGGGAAGGCGCGCGCGATCTATGAGTGGATCATCGACAAGACGTTTCGGAATCCAAAAACGCGTGGCTGTGGCGTCGGCGACATTCGTTTCATGCTGGAGTCCCGGGATCTCGGCGGCAAATGCGCGGATCTCAACGCGCTCTACGTTGGCCTCGCGCGGGCGGCGGGCCTTCCAGCACGCGACGTGTATGGCGTCCGCGTCGCCAAGTCAGAAATGGGATACAAGAGCCTCGGCACCTCGTCGGAGAACGTGACGAAAGCGCAACACTGCCGTGCGGAGGTGTACCTCGGTGACTACGGCTGGGTTCCGGTGGATCCCGCGGACGTGCGGAAGGTCGTGCTCGAGGAACCGCCTGGAAATCGCCCGCTCGACGACGAGATGGTGAAGAAGGCCCGCGCGCGGCTATTCGGGTCCTGGGAGATGAACTGGATGGCGTACAACTTCGCGCACGATGTCGCTCTACCCGGATCGAGTGGTGCGCCCGTTGCGTTCTTCATGTATCCGCAGGCAGAGACCGCCGACGGCCGACTCGACAGCCTCGATCCGGACGGCTTCAAGTACGAGATTACGTCAAGGGAGACTGTGTCCGTAAACGGCTGACTTTCTCTCACGTGCGCCAAACGAAAAGTGTTGTGTTCGATATTGCACACCCTTACTTATCGATGAGAGAGAAACTAGTTTTTGTGGATGGCTTGTTGAAGAATGTTTTCCCTGCTAGGAGTGCCGTCGCTGCATCCAAGATGCAGGCTATCTCAGACTTGGGGCAGTAACCTTTGATACCTATGTTTCTCGCCTCCTGTATGATGTCTGGCGTTTCATGAACCGAAAGCATTAGAATCGCGGCATCGGGATGATGTTGGATTATCTTCCGGGAGGCATCAAGCCCGTTCATTTCTGGCATCTGAAAATCCATTATGGTTAGGTCTGGCAAAAACTCATTGAATTTCTCAACCGCCTCATTCCCATTTTTGGCCTCACAACAAACCTGCCACCCGGCCTGAGCTTCAATATGGAGACGAAGCTCCTGCCGTAATCGCTTGTGGTCATCTACAAGCAGGATAGTTGCCTTAACTGTGCTCACTAGGGTGCGTTTGTCCTCTTCTGCCTGCCTGGACATCTCAGCCCGGACAGATTTGGCCATACGAGGCTTTGCCATTTCTTCCGTGAGTAGGGAAAGTGCTTCTTTGTCTGATATTCTTGTGTACTGGGTGTTCGTCACACACCCATGTTGCTCGTTAAATCCGAAGCAAGGAAGTCCTAAACAGCACACAGACAACTTCTTATATAGAGTATGCGTTGCACACCGCGGTATCGCCGCTACTGTTTTCGGATGGCGGCGGAGCGGCAACATGGCGAAAAGATTCTGGCCCAGACAGCCCTTTCCGGTGCTCATCGCTTCCTTCGCCGCCGTCCCTAAAAATATTAGGGTCGTTATCTAATATTCACACTTTTCCGCTATCGTCTCCTTTTTCATGTAGGTGATAGGCTTGGCAGCCCGGTTACACAATCCAATCATGGAATCGCCAATGATGTCCATATTGGAACAGACAGCGTACCAACAGGTCTGTTTCAATCGGAAACACCATAAGGCAACCCGCAATCTAAGGACGTTTGCGAAGCAATAACGAATCGGTTGAATCCCTTTCCGTTGGCGCCAGCAGACAATTGGTCCAAAGATGCGGACGATGTAGCGGCCCTCCGAGCCGAGTAAGGAGCACCCGATGAGCGTACTAAGATTCCCGATATGGCAGAAACCCTACCAGGAGGCGCTGCTTGAACTTAACTCGAAGGCCCTTCCGCTGCGAATCGCTGAGGCAGAGAAAGCGATTTCTCTGCGCTCGCGAGCACTAGCCATCAACCCGGACGGGCAACAAGAACGCCAGGCGCTCGATGATGCTTTGTTTAGCTTGCTGTGCCTCAAGAGGGAGAAACCCAATTTCCCAAACTGGCAGTCTAGGCAGGTTCGAATGGACTAATTCCAACTGAAATTATCCGGTGACGGAATACGAAGTGGGATCGCAGCGCGGGAAATTGTTAATCCGTGTTTATCCATATTTCTTTGGTAGGCACGCGGAAGAATTCAAGCCCTGTTCGTGACGCGACGCTGCTGATTTTCAAAACCTAAACAATGGCTTAACCTATAAAACGAACACCCATCGATGCCCCCGAACCGCGCCTCGATTTCCCGCACCCGGATTCAGCGGATGCTGCTCGTTTAGAGCGTGTTGTGGCGTGGCCGCAAAGGCAACACGTCCAATGCTTGCATCGACTGCCTCTCCGCATGAATCCTTTTTCCATTGAGCAAGCCTAATCTTCGTGATTCGAAGGGCAACCGTTTACTAGGGTTACTCTGATTAATCGGCCCAGCGTGGCACTGCTCCGCGTAATCGCGGCCATCGGTCTCGAAACCAAATCCAAACGGACGGGCAAAGCATAGGGATGAAAGTGATATCATCCGCCCGCAGAATACAGTGAGGCGACGTGAATCTTAGTTGGTGAATTCCAAACATCAGGAATCAGCACAGGAAGGTAGTGATGGCCGACTATATCGGAGCGATCGACCAGGGCACGACAAGCACTCGCTGCATCATATTTGACAAGGCCGGGAGAATCGCTTGCGTCACGCAGCAAGAGCACAAACAGATTTATCCTCAGCCAGGATGGGTGGAGCACGACCCTGAAGAGATCTGGCACCGCACTCAGCAAGTGATTGCCGAGGCCATGCACCAGCGAGCACTTCGTCCGAAGGACCTCGCGGCCATAGGAATCACAAACCAACGTGAAACTTCGATTGTTTGGAATCGCAAGACGGGGGCGCCGGTATGTAACGCTTTGGTCTGGCAGGACACTCGGGTGAGAAATGACGCTTCACAATTTGCCGAGCATGGCGGCCAGGATCGTTTTCGAGCAAAGACAGGCTTGCCCATTGCCACGTATTTCAGCGCGCTGAAGCTCCGATGGATTCTCGAAAATGTGCCACGCGCACGCGAGCTGGCCGAAGGCGGCGATCTGCTGTTCGGAAACATAGATACGTTTCTGGTTTGGAAAATGACTGGAGGAACCCGTAACGGAGTTCACGTCACCGATGTGACCAATGCCAGCCGAACCCAGCTCATGAACCTGGAGTCACTTTCATGGGACACAGACCTGCTGAGCGCATTCGGCATTCCGTCGCAAATGCTGCCCAAGATTCGGTCAAGCAGCGAAGTCTACGGCGCGGCTCAAACAGAGGCGATTCGCGATGTCCCGATCGCCGGAGTGCTCGGCGATCAACAGGCCGCCCTGGTTGGACAAACCTGTTTCAGGCCGGGTGAGGCGAAGAACACGTACGGCACCGGCTGCTTCCTGCTGATGAACACCGGCACTAAACCTGTGCAGTCCAGGCATGGCCTGCTCACGACGCTGGCATATAAGCTCGGCCCTCAGCCGCCTGTTTATGCGTTGGAGGGCAGCATTGCGATCACCGGGTCTCTGGTGCAATGGACGCGTGACAATCTCGGATTGATTCAGAAAAGTACCGAGATCGAAACGCTGGCGCGTACGGTGAAGGATAACGGTGGCGTTTATTTCGTTCCAGCCTTTTCAGGGCTGTACGCACCATATTGGAAAGATACTGCACGCGGCGTGATTGTCGGGCTCACCGGATATGCGAACAAAGGACACTTGGCTCGTGCGGTTCTTGAGGCTACCGCGTTTCAGACTCGAGAAGTTCTGGAAGCCATGGAGAAAGACTCCGGGATCAAGCTCGATGTGCTGCGCACCGATGGCGGCATGGTCGGGAACGATCTCCTAATGCAGTTTCAGTCAGACATCCTTGATCGGCCAGTCGTGCGACCAGCCATCCAAGAGACGACAGCGCTAGGCGCTTGCTATGTAGCTGGATTGGCGGTGGGTTTCTTTAAAGATACCGAAGCACTGCGCGCCAATTGGTCGGTGGACTACACGTGGAAACCTCAAATGGAAGAAAAGGTCAGAGAAGAGATGTATCGATTCTGGAAGAAAGCGGTAATGCGGTCATTCGACTGGATAGATTCTGCGGCCAGCGCGAACGAAACTCAAACTCAGAGCGGCTCAAAAACCTAGCGCCAACAGGGAGGACGAAATGACTTCACCGTTTCTTGGAGAATTTCTGGGTACCGCGGTGCTGATTCTGCTGGGTGACGGTGTCTGCGCCAACGTTTTGCTGACCCGCTCAAAGGCCGAAGGTTCAGGATGGATGGTGATTACCGCGGGATGGGCGTTCGCGGTGATGGCCGGCGTGTTTACCGCGTTAGCGTGTGGAAGCAAAGACGCTCATATAAATCCCGCGGTGACCCTAGGCTTTGCGGTTTCTTCCGGAAACTATTCCAATTTGGCATCCTATATTGCCGCGCAAATGTTAGGCGCAATGTTGGGAGCCGCGCTCGTCTGGTTGCATTTCTTACCGCACTGGAAAGAGACGCAGGATTCTGAGCTTAAAAGACTCTGTTTTTGCACCGAGCCGGCGATTCGGAACGCGACCGCAAACCTAATCAGCGAGGTTCTAGGTACGTTCGTGCTCGTCTTCGTCGTAGCCAGTATTTTCTCGAAGCCAGTCGCTTCCGCCGGCCTTGCCGCCGGCCTGGGGCCCTATTTGGTCGCTAGTTTAGTATGGGGGATCGGGCTCTGCCTGGGCGGTACAACGGGATACGCTATTAACCCAGCACGCGATCTTGGTCCTCGCATCGTGCACGCGATTTTGCCGATTGCCGGGAAAGGCAAATCAGACTGGAACTACGCATCGATTCCGGTTATTGGACCGCTGATCGGCGGTGCGCTGGCCGGCATAGTCATACGCGCCCTTCAGCTCTAGCTGCTAAGCTCGTTTGAGGGCGCTTGGAACATTTGGGCGACGGGTAAACGTTGCTTATAGCCAAGAGGACGCGAGTACTTGTGCGCATTGTCAAAGCAGCTAATCCAGTGTCAACGCAAAGTAGAAATGTCCGGGTTTTAGCAAGATAGAAATGTCCGCTTCCAAGGTTTTCTCCAAGGGTGATCTGCGGGCACATGGTATTTGGTTTTGATTTTGTTTTGGGGTTTTGGTTTTTGTTCCGCGAGTCCTGGAGGCCGTAGGCCGAAAGGACTTGCGGACGGCCGCACAGGTTCGGGACAG
>DATNLZ010000016.1:0-3600 GCA_035602605.1 Candidatus Dormiibacterota bacterium | reverse complement strand
GGTGAGCTTTTCCTCACTTTTCCGAATGTGCCGCCTCCTGCGGGCGACGGCGTCACCTACTTTTCTCACATGTCGGAAATAGCAGACCTGCTAGGACGAGCTGGGTTTCGAGACTGGGAGATTTTTGCCGTGCGCCAACGGTCTTTTGCACGCTGGGTCTACTTGATTGCTCACGAGTTCCCACTTCGAGTTTACCGCCAACTGCGCCGCGGCAACCCCAACGGACGCCCCCAAACATATGAAGGGACCTGGGTCTTCAACCATCTGGAGAGGCTTGAGCGTTACAAGATGCCACTACATTGCTTCTGGTTTTTGCTTGGTCAAACTATGCGGCTTGGTGGAGACGTGTTTGCGGCCGAGCCCACTTTCGATGAGATCCTGAGCCTGCAACTCGTGATACGAGCGTCGAAATGACGAACTTAACAGTGCATGCGGAACTGTATGTCCAGGCTTCAGGCTGGGATCGGCGAGGCAAATAGAGCTATGCGCTTGCTTTTTCTATCGTTCGCGTTCCCTTTGCCGGCTAACAATGGCCACAGGATGCGCACTTGGTCCATGTTAGAGGCGCTTGCCGCCGAGGGACATGACGTCACGCTGCTGACGTTTGGCAAGCCTGGGGAGACTAAAGGCCATGACGCTGCATTGAGAAAAGTCTGTCGAGAAATTGAAATCGTCCCTTTGGTTCTAGATAGCCTGTCCTCAACGGCCAATTATCTACAACGTTTGGTCGGACTGTTCTCTGAACAGCCGTATGCGGTTCGTCGATTCGCCTCGTCAGAAATGCAAGCGCGAATCCGCCAGTTTCTGGCGCGTGGCTCGTTCGATGCGGTTTTGTGCGACACGGTGTACAGCGCAGTCAATCTCCCCGCAACTTATGTGCCAGTTATCCTCAATAGCCACGATGTCGAGCACCTCGTCTTGCAGCGCTACGTCACCCTCGAGCGAAACCCCGCAAAGCGGCTCTATGCCTGGTCTGAAATGCACAAACTGCGCAAGTGGGAGAAAGAGACCTGCCACCGCGCGGCGATTGGCATGGCCTGCTCCGAAAACGACCGGCAGTTTTTGAGTTCCCTGTGCCCGGTGCTTCGCGTAACAGTTGTACCCAATGTTGTAGATATCGATTGCTACGCGCCACAGCGAGAACAAGACTCCTCGACGATTCTATTTCAGGGAGCCATGGACTGGTTCCCCAATCGCGATGCGGTGACCTTTTTCGTGGATCGCATGCTGCCTGTCCTTAAGCAAAAGTTGCCACACGTCCGCTTTGTCGTAGCCGGGCGGAATCCTTCTCCGAGTTTTGTATCAAAGTTCGCCGGCGTTCCTGGAATTGAGTTCACCGGGACCGTCCCGGACATGCGGTGCGAGATTGCAAAAGCCGCGGTGTGCGCCGTTCCGCTGCGGATCGGCAGCGGCACGCGGTTAAAAATTCTTGAAGCGGCCGCCATGGCCAAGCCCATCGTCTCGACGCGCGTTGGCGCTGAAGGGTTGGAGTTCGTGGATGGCGAGGAAATCGTCCTCGCGGATCAACCCTCGGATTTCGCCCGCGCCATCGTAGACCTCCTCGCCGATCCGGTGCGGCGCCGGGCGATGGGCCTCGCGGCTCGGCGGCGAGTGGAAATTCAGTACAGCATGTCGGTTTTGCGATGCGCCCTGGGCCAAGCTCTGGCGCAGTTGCTAGCGGAATCTTCGAACGCCGTCTCAGCTGCGGAGCTTAGTCGCGTGGAAGCCGAGGTTCGAACATGATCGTCTTCTACTTCCTCGTCGGAATTATGCCCCTGAGCGAGCACCGCATCTGGGGGCGGTTCGTTGGGGAATTCACGGTCTTCAAGTATATCGGTGCCACATGCGTGTTTTATGCCGTCCTTCATCTGATCGCGAGGCGATCGATTCCTCCGTACTTCCGCACCTGGCAAGCGCGCCTGTTCATTGTTTTCTGTCTGATGGCGACGGCGTCCTACTTCTTTAAGGGTTTGCCGAAAGCGTTCGAGTTTAGTCCGTTGTTAAGCTATGCGTCATTTCTCCTATTGTTTCTAGTCACCGTGACGGTGGTCGACTCGCTACGCCGCCTACGCTGGGTGATGCTTGTTGCCATCGGTTCGGTGGCGTTTGCCTCTCTTTACATGGTCCGCGAGTGGCAAAACAATCACACCTTGTATGCGGACTTTCGTCCCGGCTGGGTGGTGGGCGATCCCAATTACTTCACCATCTCTGCGTTGCTCACTCTGCCGCTTGCGTTTCATTTGATGTTGGGATCGAAGCGGCCCTGGGAGCGGGTGTTCTGCGCGGGCTGCTTGCTGGTAACCGTTCTAGCCGTGACTCTGGGCGCCTCCCGAGGAGGCTTCCTCGGCCTGGTGGCGGCATTCCTGTTTGTGGTGTGGCATTCACGCGCGCGCCTGCGCAATCTGTTGGTAGCCGGTGGTTTGGTGCTTCCCCTCAGCTTGCTGTTGCCCATCTCGCCGCTCGGACGTTTACTCCATCCCAGTGGGGGCGATAAGGGCGCAGAGGATTCCCGCACCGTGGTTTGGCAAGCAGGACTGCGGATGATGGAAGCGCATCCGATCGCAGGCATCGGCCTCGGAAACTTCAAGCCCCTGGTTCAGGGATATGAACGAGGGAATGCGGCCGTGGAGTCCATCGGCCATAACGTTTACGTAGAAATCGGCGCTGAAATGGGCCTGCCCGCTCTCTTCGTCTTTCTGGGGATTCTTTTTTTCAGTTACCGAACTCTCGGCCGGGTGCGTGTACGCGCCTTCCATGCGAAGCGGCCATTTGCCTGGCAGGCAGCCCTGGGCTTGCAAGCGGGCTTGGTGGGTGCCGCAGTAGCCATGTTTTTTGTTTCTGGCCAATACCAGAAACTTCTGTGGCTCGCGATCTTTCTTTCCATGTGCATGCCGGAAGTAGTGCGTTCAAGCATTCTGACCCCAAATCGCTTGGAGAAACCCAATGTCGCAGTTGCTTGAAATCACGCCTGAGCTCCAGAGGAGTGGCCCAGCGGCTGGCCGCGAAGGCGAACCTTCGTGGGTGCGTCGTCTATCGAGGACGCCAATGTGGCTTCTCTTACTGGTCCTCGGCGCTTATTTCAGCTTCGCATTCGTGAAATTGGGCTCCTCTGAAGTCGGGATCGACGAAGGGCGATTCGGGGTTTCGGCGATCAATATCCTTTCGAACCCACATCAACTGGCGACTGTTTCCGAAGATCCCTTGGGTCAACCGGGCTCGAAGCCGTATGGCTACCCAGCTCTGCTGGCGGCATCCCTCTGGGCCCTCGGCAAATCTGAATTTGCCCTACGGACTGTGAATGTTATCGCCCTAGCCGTCGGTGCGTTGCTCCTCCACGGATTCATGGTGCTCGTTCAAAGCGACCGAACCCTCGCGTTGCTTACGGTTGCTTTGTTTTTGCTAAATCCGGGCACGCTGACCTATGCACGCACGGCCATGCCGGAGCCCCTCGTCGTCGCAGCCGGGTGCCTTGCACTATTCTGCGCCGCCAAGTTTGTTACGAAGAAGAGCTTGCCCTGGGCGGCCGCTTGTGGCTTCGCGCTCGGGTTTGGATTTCTTTCCAAGATGTGGCTGGTTTTGCCCTTTGTTCTGGCATGCTTT
>DATNLZ010000010.1:0-61441 GCA_035602605.1 Candidatus Dormiibacterota bacterium | reverse complement strand
CTGTCCCGAACCTGTGCGGCCGTCCGCAAGTCCTTTCGGCCTACGGCCTCCAGGACTCGCGGAACAAAAACCAAAACCCCAAAACAAAATCAAAACCAAATACCATGTGCCCGCAGATCACCCTTGGAGAAAACCTTGGAACCGGACATTTCTATCTTGCTAAAACCCGGACATTTCTACTTTGCGTTGACAGGACAATTCTGGCCGGCATCCAGACAAGAGCAGCGCTACAGCCTACGGAAACCCATTGAATGACTCGGAAACTCAACGGCACGAGGGGAGTTTTTCGCGGAGGCAAATGGAAAATGCGATGTCCGCCGCCCGGTTAAGGCGCGCGGTGATCGCGCGAATGGCAGCGGACGAGAGAGACGTTTTCACGGCCCTCCGAGTCGTCATTCCCCCAAGGGGCTAGCGGCTTTTTCGCACCCTATTCTAGCAGCGACGCCGCAAAAGCTTTCTCGTCTGGCGCCCGCTCTGGTCATCGCTGGCCCCGCGGAAAAAGGTTCCCGCAACGCGCTCGGTAAAGGCAGCCTTGTCGTACTCGAGGCCTGCAGAGTAGACTGGCGCCGTGGATTTGTGTGGAGGGACAAGATGGCTCGCCTCGTCCGTTGTGGTCTGATTCAGGCGCATTGTGAGTGGTCGCCGGCAAAGCACTCTCTTGCCGAGATCAAGAAGAAAATGATCGCGAAGCACGAGCGCATGATCGCGGCCGCAGCCAAGCGCAAGGTGCAAGTTCTGGGTTTGCAAGAACTTTTCTACGGACCTTACTTTTGCGCCGAGCAGCAGACCCGCTGGTATGAATTGACCGAGCGTGTGCCTGACGGGCCTACGGTCAGCCGCATGCAAAAACTTGCCAAGCGTTATCGCATGGTGCTGGTTGTGCCGGTGTACGAAGTGGAGATGACCGGCGTCTATTTCAATACCGCTGCGGTTATCGACGCCGACGGGCGTTTCCTGGGTAAATATCGCAAACATCATATTCCGCACTGCCATCCGGGCTTTTGGGAGAAGTTTTATTTCACGCCTGGCAATGCTGGCTATCCGGTGTTCGATACGCGGTACGCGCGCGTTGGCGTGTACATCTGCTACGACCGGCATTTTCCCGAGGGTGCCCGGGTTCTGGGTCTGAACGGCGCGGAGATTGTTTACAATCCCTCCGCTACCGTGGCCGGGCTCTCGGAATATTTGTGGGAGCTCGAGCAGCCCTCTCACGCGGTGGCCAACGCCTATTTTGTGGCGGCCATTAATCGCGTGGGTGTCGAGCACCCATGGAAAATTGGCGAGTTCTACGGTAAAAGCTATTTCTGCAATCCGCGGGGGAAAATTGTGGCGCAGGCCAGTCGCGATAAAGACGAACTGCTGGTTGCCGACCTCAATCTCGATGAAATTCAGCAAGTGCGCGATACCTGGCAGTTTTATCGCGACCGGCGCCCGGAGTCTTATGGCGAGATCACGCGTACGCGGGCCATCGATCGCGCGGAAACCGCCAACTAAAGCCAACTAGGGAATGATCAAACCACATTGACCGAATCTCTTGATTCCTCAGATGCCCGCACGGCTTCCCTTGCCGCCGAAATCATCCGCAGCAGTTCCCTTTACAATAAGGATCTTGCCCCGGTACCGCCCGAGCGCCGCACTTGGCGCACCTACAACTACGCCGCCCTGTGGATCTCGATGAGCGTCAACATCCCCACCTACATGCTGGCGAGCGGAATGATCGCAGGAGGAATGAATTGGAAGCAGGCGTTGTTCACGGTTTTCCTCGGCAATGTGCTGGTGCTCGTCCCGATGTTGTTGAATGCGCACGCTGGAGCGCGCTATGGCATTCCCTTCCCGGTATTCGCGCGGGCCTCGTTTGGCGTCTTGGGCGCAAACGTCCCGGCCATTCTCCGGGCGTTGGTGGCCTGCGGCTGGTTCGGCATCCAGACATGGATCGGCGGGGAAGCAATCAATGCACTGATCATCGCGCTAGTGCCGAGTTGGGCCCACGTCTTGTATGGTCCGGCGGTGTGCTTCGGGTTCTTCTGGCTTCTCAACGTACTGGTCATCCTACGCGGCATTGACACGATTCGTTTTCTTCAAGGGATCTCCGCCCCGTTCTTACTGGTCATCGGCCTGGCGCTTCTTCTCTGGGCCCAGCAAAAAGCCGGTGGATTCGGGCCGATGCTGGCAACGCCTTCGAAATTCCAAACATTTGGCGAGTTCTTTCGTTTTTTTGTGCCTTCGCTCACCGGCGTCGTGGGATTTTGGGCCACGGTCTCGCTCAACATTCCCGACTTCACCCGTTATGCTCGTAGCCAACGCGATCAAATTTTAGGCCAAGCCTTGGGCTTGCCCCCGACGATGACCTTTTATTCGTTTATCGGCATCGCGGTCACTTCCGCGACCATGATTATCTTTGGCGAAGCCCTGTGGGATCCTGTCGCCGTCTTGGCCCGGTTGGGCCACCCTTGGGCCGTAGTTCTGGCGATGATCGCGCTGTTAACTGCCACACTCAATGTCAACGTCGCGGCCAACGTCGTCTCTCCCGCAAACGATTTTTCGAATCTTTCTCCACGACGCATCAGTTTTCGCACCGGCGGCCTGATTACTTGCGCGATGGGTATCGCCATGCAGCCCTGGAAGCTGTTGGCTAGTTACGGCACTTACCTTTTCGGCTGGCTGGTAGGCTATTCCGGCTTTCTTGGTCCGATTGCCGGTGTATTGATCTGCGACTATTTTCTGGTGCGCAAGAAAGTTCTGAGCATCGAGGATCTCTATCGTCGCGGCGGGCAGTATGAATATTTGCACGGGTTCAACTGGCGTGCCATCGGTGCGCTGGCAGCCGGCGCGAGCGTTGCATTCATGGGCCTCGCCTACCCTCCATTGCGAACTCTTTATGATTACGCCTGGTTCGTCGGCTTCGCGGTCAGTTTCGTCATCTACAGGGCATCGATGGCATCCGCTCACTCGGGAACAACCGCTGCGGCTTAAGAAAAAAGTCAGGGGGCTTAATGGAATTTGGCATCACGTTCAAGCCGGATATGTCGATCGAACGTATTGTCAGCCTAACCCGGCAGGCGGAAGCGGCCGGTTTCAGCTACGGCTGGATGTTTGACTCGCACGTTCTGTGGATGGATCCGTTTCCGCTGCTCGCCTTGATGGCCGCGAACACCAAAAAAATGCGCCTCGGGACGTGTGTCACCAACCCTGCGGTGCGCGACGTCACGGTTTCTTCCAGCCTTTTTGCCACGCTCAATCTCGCGTCCGGTGGACGCATGGATATGGGCATCGGGCGCGGTGATAGTTCGCGGCGGGTTCTCGGAAAGAAGCCCACAACACTCGATTATCTCGAAGAATTCGTGCGCATTTTCCGCGACCTCAACGCGGGTAAACCTGTCGAACTCGACGGCGTGAACACACGCCTCGCCTGGGCCTCCGCAGGAATTCCTCCCGTCTGGGTGGCTGGCTACGGACCCAAAGCGCTTCGCACTGCCGGGCGCATCGCCAACGGCGTGATTCTCCAGTTCGCCGACCCTGACCTGATCGAATGGTGCCTCGGCTTCGTTCGCGAAGGCGCCAAAGAGGCCGGACGCGATCCACAGAAGATCGAGGTCATGGCCGCCGCACCGGTGTGGGTGTCAGAAGATTTGGCGCTGGCGCGAGAACGGGTGCGCTGGTTTCCCGCTCTGGTCTCCAATCACGTCATGGATTTAATCTCGCGTTACAAGCCCGAGGAGCTTCCCGCAACACTGGTTTCCTATGTGCGCAATCGCGGGAAGTACGACTATCTCCATCACGCCGAAGTCGGCAGCGACAACGCCAGCTTCGTGACCGATGAAATTGTCGACCGCTTTTGCCTGGTCGGTCCTGTCGCCGCACATACAAAAAAGCTTGAGCATCTGCGACGCATCGGGGTCACACAGTTCAATATCTACCTCATGTGCGGCGAAGAAGAGCAGACCCTCGACATCTACCGCAGTCTAATACTCTCGCATAAGTCCTAGCTTAGCTATGCAGGCGAGCGAGCCCAGAAACCTTCTTAAGTCGTAACCGCTAGTTCGTGCAAGTATTCGACAAACGAGTACGCCGCGCCGTCCATGCCCTGCACTTTCGGATTCGCTGACTCGATAACAAAGTACTCATCCGGCGCGTGCGCCCCGCTGCCGTGCCCCAGCCCGAAGTGGCCTGCAGCAAGGCGCAGGGGCTCTCCGGTGAAGACATAGCCCGGCCACGAGCCGGCATTCCGTGGTAGAACCACCGGGTCGATTCCGCTTCTTTTGTACACCGCTGTCTCCGCGCGGATGATCGCGGCATCGGCCGGCGTGCTTGTCGGATCGTAACCGCCCGTCATGTTGACCTCGATGTCCTCGAAGCCATGTTTTGCCAGGTGCGCCTTGAGCGCTGCAAGCGCTTCTGCCGCGGTCATGTCCGGCACGAGCCGCATATCCATCTTCGCAACGGCTCGACCCGGAAGGATGGTCTTTCCGCCCGGACCCGTGTAGCCGCCCACTAGGCCCTCGATGTTCACCGTGGGCCGCGACACGAGCAATTCAAGTGCTTCGCGCCAGCCCGCGTCGTGCACCCAACGATTGACTCCCAGCAACTTTTTCGCGGTCGTTTCATCCAGCCGCCGAGCGGCCGCCGCAATCATCGCTTTTTCGGCGGAGGAAAGCGGACGCGCCTTCGCCGCAAAGCCCTCGATGACCGGTTCATTTCCGTCGGGTGACACCAGCGTTGCCAGGGCCTCCACCAAATGCCATGCCGGACTATCCAGCCGCGCCTTGTTACTGGAATGCACATCCTTGCGCGGTCCGCGGCCCCAGCGCTCGCCGCTCGAAACCAGTTCGAGCTCCACTACGCCCTTCGCGCCGAGGGTCATGGTTACCTCACCGTCGAGCCCCTGCGAAGCATTAGGCATAAAGATTCCGCTGCACCGCTTGAACGCCGCCTGTACCTCGGTGCTTCGCACAATCTGCGGAAAGTGCGGTGAGCCGATCTCCTCCTCTCCCTCGGCCACAAACACCAGGTTCACGGGAAGCTTCTGGCCTGCGCCGCGGATGGCGTGGAGCGCCGCCAGCAATGTCGCCTCCGGCCCTTTCTGATTTACCGCGCCGCGCCCTACAATCACTTTTCCAAGCCCAGGCTTCTCGACAATGTTGGCCGCAAAAGGCGGCGAGCTCCACTCCGCCGGATCCGCCTGTTTCACGTCATACATGAAGTACAAACCGAACGTGCGCGGAGCTCCGGCGTCGAGGGTGGCCCAGATGCCCGGCTGGCCGTCTGTCGAAATCCTCCTGACCGTATCGAATCCGGCATCGCGAAGCATGCGCATGGTCAGGTCACAGCCCTCGTTCATTCCGCGGTTTTCGGCAGCGATGGAGGGCTGTTTGATCCATGTCTGCAGACGTTCCACGGCCGCGTCGTGGCGCTTCGCGATTTCCGCGCGAACCGCAGGCCAGCTGCCAGTCTGGGCCTTAGCGTGCGCGTGGGCCCGACTCCAGCGCGGCCACACCAGCGCGGCAGCAGTGGCCGCAGCACCCTGCAAAAAAGCGCGGCGATTTGCGAGCGCCCCGAATGACCCTTCACTCCAAAATTTGCTGACGCTTATACTCTCTGGAGCGCGCTCGATCCGCTTGGTCATCATTTCCTCCTCTTGAAGAAGCATCGGCCTAGCGGCCTGAGACTATACCGTGCGCGTTCCGCGCGCAATACCGCTCAGGTACGGAAATTCTCCCAAGACAAAGCAAAGGTTCAGCGCAAATCTCGGCTATCACCAAGCAATTCGCATCGAAGCGGACAGGACGATTGTCCTGTGTTAAGTTCTTGGTTCGCCGGAGGCTTGGCCATGCGTTTCGATACCATCATCAAGAACGGCACGATCGTTACAGCTACCGACAGCTATGCCGCCGACCTGGGGATCAGCGGCGAAACGTTTTCTGCCATTGCCGCGCAACTCCCCGCCGAAAATGCTAGCCGCGTAATCGATGCCGCAGGCCGCTATGTCATGCCCGGGGGAATTGACGTCCACACACACCTGGATATGCCTTTCGGCGGCACCACCAGCGCCGATGATTTCGAGTCCGGTACGATCGCCGCGGCCTTTGGCGGCACAACCACACTCATCGATTTCGCCATTCAATATAAAGGGCAAACTCTTCGCCAGGCCTTTGAAACCTGGATGAAAAAAGCGGATGGTAAAGCGGTGGCCGACTACGCGTTTCATTGCATCATCACTGACCTTGGCGCTGCGCAGCTCGAAGAGATGGGACAACTCGTGCGTGAGGGTGTTAGCAGCTTCAAACTTTTTATGGCTTATCCGGGGGTATTCATGCTCGATGACGCGACCATCTTCCGCGCCATGTCTCAGGCGGCCACCCATGGCGGCCTGATTTGCATGCACGCGGAAAACGGCGGCGCAATAGACGTGATTGTGCAGCGTGCGCTGGCCGAAGGAAAACGAGCTCCCAAGTATCACGCGCTCACTCGTCCCACGACCGCTGAAGCGGAAGCGACCTCGCGGGCCATCGCACTCGCGGAGATGGCCGGAGCGCCCGTCTATATCGTGCATCTCTCGTGCAACGAAGCGCTAGAAAAAGTTCGTGAGGCTCGCGACCGCGGGTTGCCCGCGTATGCCGAAACCTGCCCGCAATATTTATTTCTTTCCATCGACAATTTCGATGTTCCCGGATTCGAAGGTGCCAAATATGTGTTCACCCCGCCGCTTCGCGAAAAATGGCACCAGGAAAAACTCTGGCAAGGCCTCGCGCGCGACACCTTGCAAGTGGTTTCCACCGATCATTGTCCCTTCTGCTTTAAGGAGCAAAAGGAACTGGGTAAAGACGATTTCACGAAAATACCAAACGGTGGGCCAGGCATCGAGCACCGCCTGAGCCTTGTGTACACCGGTGGCGTGCACGGCAAACGCTTCTCGGTTAATCGCTTTGTGGAGCTGGTTTCCACCGCGCCGGCCAAACTGTTCGGCCTGTATCCGCAAAAGGGAACGATTGCTGTGGGGGCAGATGCGGACGTGGTGATCTTTGATCCCCATGAGGAGCAGGTCATCAGCGCCTCAACCCATCATATGCGCGTGGATTATTCCATGTTCGAGGGAATTCGCACCACGGGCGCAGCGAAACTAGTGCTCTCGCGCGGCCGTCCAGTCATCGACAATGGAAAATTCGTCGGCCGCGCCGGAGCTGGCCGATTTGTGCGCCGGCAAAGCTATTCAGGAACGCCAAGCTGAATTGCGGTTCACATTGTGAGGGAAGAATGGATCCTCTGTTATTTAATGCGGGCATCCGGTTTCTGAAAGACGTTTCGTACGAGCCTGGGGGTAAACTTCGACGCTGACACTTCGCGACACTTTTTTGGAGAACTTTGCAGGTGACCTGGAATACCATCCGCGTCGGGCGGTGCTTTATCTGATCCTGGGCTCCGCGGCCCTGTGCTTTTGGATTTTTTCTCCGTTCGATGCTAAATCGGCTACCGTTCCGCTAGTATTTGCTCTAGGCAGCCTTGCGCTGCTCATTAAGGGTGTGTTCCTTCTCCGGAAATCATCCGAAGGACTCGGTCTCACGCAACAAAAACTTGCTGATCTCGCGCATCCTTCCAATCGCAAGAGTCTGCCAACTCTTAATCAACCGGCGGCGCAACTCCAGGATTTCGGGGTAGGTCCGCTCCTTCTCTGGCCTCTTCTCAACCTTGGCAAGGATATCAATCACTCCTCGAACGATCTGCCACGCTTTCGCGTCGTTATTACGGGAGCGATCCTCTTCTTTCTTGGATGGCTCACGCGCCGCCTCACTTCATCTCCACAGGATTTATAGCAACCTAATAAATGGCGGTCCGAATTGTCCGGTAAGTAGCAGCCACATTCCACGCGTCCACGGAAATCGCCGGCGCCGCGCCCTGTAAATCCTTCACGTAAAAGTTTCCGTGGAATTGTTTGGTCTCACCGGGCCACAGTTCAAAATAGCCATCCGACCAGAAGACCGGTAAAACCTCCTCGCTTTGCTTTGCGCGCAGCAGTCGCGGCCGGACGAAAAGGGCCAGGTACTTGCTGGGGTTATGAACAGTCACGTCAACGATTTCTTCAGCTTGGCCTGGCGCACCAATCGAAACACCAGCAGGGCGTCGCGACGCGGATCGCACTTCGAGCTTCGCTTGCGGCATCTGCGCCATGGCCGTGAAATCTGCGAAGGACGATTGCGGCGTATAAAACGAATTCCCCTTTTCCCAATCAAGGGTATCCGGACTCGTCGAGAGCCAGTAGAAATTCGAGCTCACCAGCTTTCCCCCGGAATCCCGCAGGCTCAGTCTCAAGAAATGAGTCAGCGACAAATTATCCAGGGCAGGCAATACGATCGACCGCACCACGGCCCCAGCGGGCACGTTGACGACGGACTCTTCAGAGAATTGTTCGGAGAGGTCGAGATTGTATACTGTTGCGGTCATTTTCAGCGCGGCGAAGTCGCGCGGCTGGGAATTTACGACCGCAATGGACCGATCGTCATAGGAATATTGCACGTGCAGTGGCTCATTCGCTTTTCTTGTGCCGAAATACCCGCCGGCCGGCCGCAAGAAATAATCGTACAAGTGCCAGATGAGTGATGGCCAGGCATTATTGAGCATCCATTGAATCACGCCCGTGGCCTCGTACTGATTGCGCCGGTACGCCTCGAACATGGCGCGCTCGCCTTCGTAAGCCATCGCCTGTGACTTCCGCACATAGTCTTCCAGGTTCGCAGGCTTGCCATAACGGGCCTCGAGCGCCGCATCAAAAATGTTCAGCTGCGCGAATCTTCCGCTGCCGGCATGATAATTCCACACCTCATCTGCCGGCCATAGGTGCTCAGCCGGAATCATGGCGCGCAGCGATTCCGTGGGCGGCACCGCCGGCCCAGGACCTGTCTCAGTATTGAATCCGAAAGCTCCGCCGCGTTTCGTGTCCGCAAGCCAATAATTCGGCGGCACATAGTCGTATGGTCCGGTCATTTTCACGCCGGATTCGCCGCTCACGCTGGTCTTCCTGGCGGTGGCCGACGACAGCACCGGTCTTGCCCAGGCACTCTGCCTTAAGACATCCAGGTAAACCTCTTCCACATCAGCTGGCGGTGGTATGTCACTGCCATTGAGCCATACCAGAACGCTCGGATGCCTCCGCAAACGCAAAGCCTGATCCGCCAGCGATGCCGCTGCGATCGCACGGTCTTCCGGCTTCCAGTCGCCCCATTTTTCCCAATGATCGCAGCAACACCATCCGGCCATAATTAGAATTCCTTCGCGATCCGCAAGTTCGAAAAACTCATCCGATTCAAGTTTCCCCTCCAGACGAATGGTGTTGAGTCCAAGCTCTTTGGTATATCGCAATTCACTTTCCAAACGTTCCTTCGAACTGCGCAGCAACATGTCGGGGGCCCAACCCCCTCCGCGAATCAAAATCGGCTTGCCATTCACGCGAAATAATCGGTATCCCTTTTCAGTCAACTCCGAAGTGATCTGCATGATTCCAAACTTAGTTTTTTGCCGATCGGAAATTCTCCCGCCCGTCTCCGCCTCGAGCACCAGATCGTGCAACTCGGGCTTGCCGAGCTCGGAAGGCCACCACACTCTCGGCTGCTTTACGTTGAGCTGTGGAAATTGCTTTGGGGTAAACGAAACCGTCTTTGTCTGGTTGGCGCGCAGTACAACCGGCTGGGAGACAGTCACGCCCGCCATCGAGCCACGAATCACCGCTCTCACATCATGACTCGCGGCGTTGCGCACCTCGGCCATAACGGTCAGGTGGGCGACGTCCAGCGAAGGTAAGTCAAACTCACTAACGACCTGCGGATGGCGCAGAGCCACTGCGCCGCTGGCACGCACAGTTACTGCTTGCCACAGCCCCATATCTTTATCGGGCGGGGCCGGATTCCAGTCCACCCAGTTGATCGCCAAGTCGTGTTGGTGTGGCGCGAAAACCTCTACCGCGAGCGCGTTGCGTTTACCCGGCTTGACAGTTCGCGTAACGTCGAGTTCATACTGCCGGTAGGCCCCGGCAACTTCGTCTGCTCCCGCCACCTTCTGGCCATTCATCCAAATATTGGCGCGGTAGTTGATGCCGTGAAACTTCAGCCATATGGTTTGGCCCGCAGATGATCCGGGCAATTCGAATTCCGTGCGATACCACCACGCCACTGCAAAAGGACTGTCCTCCGGCATCTCCAGGTTTGAGAAAAGTTTGCCGACCGGATAACTCGTTCCCGGAATATCGCGCAAGTTCATTCCAAAGTAGGGATCCGGATAAACGTGATTGGCAACCAGTGCGGCGAGCACCGTACTCGGCACCGACGTCGCGTACCAATCCTCCGGTTGGAACCTCACCTGGGAGATCGCATCGCCCGGCGCATGGACCTTTGCGGAAGACTGAATGCGCCAGTTCTCGCGTAACGGTATGCGCGTATCGATTTGCCCGACAGCGACAACCGGCAGCAGCAGCACAAGATTCACAAACACTGTCGCGCGGGCCACAAAACTCAACCCATCGCTGCCTCTCGAGCCATCAGCCCCGATACCTTCTTTTCGCCCGTCAATAGTTCTCACTCCATCCATAAAGTTTCGCCTTGCGCGACGCTAATGGTACAAAACAAGAGCACATCGTTGCGCGTGTATTGTCGGACAAGTGCCCGTGTTCGCTTCCATCTGGCCTCAGAAATTCATGCTAGCATCGAAATTTGAATGACACGAGGCGTTTACATTCTAAGCGCGGTGCGCACGCCCATTGGAGGATTTGGCGGAGCCCTCGCGGAACTCTCCGCGGCGGATTTAGGCGTAATCGCCGTCTGTTCGGCTCTGGAGCGCGCCTTTGGTGACCCGCCATCGGAACGTCAGCCCTACCCCGTCGCCGCTGAAGCTCTCGACAAGGTATCCGCAAAGATTTCTCGGCTTGCTCCTACCGAGACTAGCGACGCCCGCAAGACGCCTTATGGTGTCGATGAGTTGATCCTCGGCAACGCGCGCCCGGCTGGCGTTGGTCCGAATCTGGCGCGGCAGGTTGCCTGGCGCGCGGGCCTGGGCGATGAGGTGCCGGCGTTCACCGTGAACATGGCCTGCGCTTCCTCCCTGCGCGCGATTCTGCTCGGCTGGCAACAGATTCTTCTCGGGGAGGCGGACATCATCGTGGCTGCTGGCACCGAATCCATGAGCCGCGTTCCCTACCTCGTCGAAGGACGCTGGGGTTTTCGCCAGGGACACCAGCCACTGGTTGACGCGATGTATCGCGACGGCTTTCTCTGCCCCCTCTCGAATATGGTCATGGGAGAGACCGCTGAGGTTCTTGCCGCGCAATACCAAATTCCGCGTGACGAGCAGGATAGCTTCGCGCTCGAGAGCCACCAGCGCGCTGCCCGTGCCCTGCGTGAATGCCGATTTGCCGCGGAAATTGTCCCCGTCGAGCGCAGCGATAAGAAGGGCGCCACGATCCGCTTTGAAAAAGACGAGCACGTTCGACCGGATGTAACCAGCGAGGCCCTCGCCAAACTACCGCCAGTGTTTTCGAAAACTGGAACGGTCACCGCAGGAAACTCCAGCGGTATCACCGACGCTGCCGCTGCCCTCGTGCTCATCAGCGAAACAAAGCTCCGCGAGATCAATCGCCAACCTCTGGCGCGCATCGTTGATGCTGCTGTTACCGCTGTAGACCCGCGCATCATGGGCATCAGCCCGGTGTCCGCGGTTCAAAAACTTTCCAAGCGCACGCAATGGAAGCTCGAGGACTACGACGCCATCGAATTGAATGAAGCCTTCGCCGCTCAGGTTCTTGCCTGCGATCGCGAACTTCACTTTGACCGCGCTCGACTGAATCCGAATGGCGGCGCCATCGCGCTCGGTCATCCCATCGGCTGTACCGGCGCGCGCATTACAACCACGCTGGTTCACGAGTTGCGTCGCGGAAACAGCTCGGCCGGCAAACGCGGTTTGGCGACTTTGTGTGTTTCTGGTGGCCTCGGTGTAGCCTTGGCCATTGAAACTGTCTAGGAGGTTTTAAAATGCCCGAACAAATTAACGAAGTTCACGCGGAAGAAATCTATGGAAAGGCGTTGCGGCGCAGTCCGGAGGATTTCGAGTTCGTCCGCTATCGTACCGAAGGCGCGGCCGCCCGCCTCACCCTTGCCAGGCCCGAGCACAATTTGTTGAATGAGCAGATGTTGCGCGAACTCGCTTGGGGAATCGAACTGAGTGGCGAGCAGGATGGCATCAAGCTCATCGTTCTCGATTCATCCTGTAAAGTTTTCTGCGGGGGCATAGACATAGGGGAATATACCACGCAGCGCGTTTTTCAAATGCTGGACGCGTTTCATGCCGCATTCGCCGCGATGCTCGAAGTCGGCAAGCCCGTGCTTACCGTTGTGAACGGCCCGGCAATCGGTGGCGGAGCTGAGCTCGCCGCATTCGGCGATTTGGTGGTTGCAACTCCGCGCGCGCGTTTCGCGCAACCCGAAATCAGTATCGGAATTTTTCCTCCGCTTGCTTCCACGATTCTTCCTTATCTCGTAGGACCAAAGGTGGCCCTCGAGCTCGTTCTCACCGGCGAACCGGTTACCGCCGAGCGCGCGCTGACGCTCGGCCTCGTGAATCGGCTGGTGCCTGAAGCGCAGCTTGAGAAAACCGTGCAGGAAATGGTCGAGCGCATCACATCGCATTCAGGCCCGGTCCTGGCCATGGCTAAGCGAGCTATCCTCGGCGGCATGGGCCTTTCCCTGCGCGAGGGCATGAAAAACTCCATGAACATCTTTCTGAATGAGCTCTATCGGCTCGAAGATGCGCAAGAAGGTCTGCGCGCCATTATTGAAAAGCGAAAACCGTTATGGAAGAATCGTTAAAAAATAAATCGACTGAGTCATGCGCGCTCGATTGGGAAGGCGGGATCTGCTCTTCAGACAAAGTCGTTCACATCAGCCTTTCCGAAGCGATTTGACACGCCTGCGAGACGGGCATAAACTGAGCGCGATTTTTTTTCAGGCACTGGTTGAGGGGAAGGCCGTCAGATTCGGCCGCGGTCCCGCCACTGTGATCGGCTCGCTGTTAGCCGTCAGCCAGGATACCCACCAGTGCTGTGGAAGTCGGCACCCTTCGCGAGAGAGGGTGCGGCTGAAGCCCCATTCATTTCTCGTGGGGCTTTTTTGTTGTTTGCTTTTCGATGCGGGTAAATCGCAGTTGCAACATACCGTGAACGGCGACACGCAAACACGATGGCTGCTCCGCCCCCTGGCGCCGGTCGCGTCCGGGCTTTTGCTCTTACTGATCGCAGCGGCGCCGGCAATCGCGCAGGCCGAGCAAGCTTTGCCACCTCGCGCCCCTTCTTCCAAAACATTCATCGAAGTCACCGATGAAGCGGGCCGCAGTGTGCGCGTTCCCCAACCGATAAATCGAATCGTCTCTCTCGCCCCTAGCCTCACCGAACTGGTATTCGCGCTGGGCGCCGGAAATCGATTAGTTGGCGACACCGACTACTGCGATTATCCTTCTGAGGCCTTGCGCAAACCAAAAGTAGGTGGCGCCACCAATCCCAGCATCGAGCAAATCGTAGCCCTCCATCCCGACCTTGTGCTCATGACCAAAACCCTGAATCGCCGCGAAACGGTTCTCGCTCTCGACCAACTGGGCATGCCCTCGTACGCCACCGACCCGCATACCGTCGAAAGCGTCCTTACATCGTTCGAGCGCCTGGGCGAGTTGATCGGCGAACGCGAACCTGGCCAGCGCCTCGCGGAATCGTTGCGTTCGCGCCTCGACGATCTGAAGCGCCGCATCGGCGCGCGTTCTCCTCGCCGCGCGCTCTTCATTGTCTGGCTCGACCCCTTCATTACCGTTGGCCGCGACACCTTTATCGCCGACGCCCTGCGCTACGCCGGCGCCCAGTCGGTCATCACCACCGCGCAGGACTGGCCACACATTAGTCTCGAGGAAGTTGTTCGTCTCCAGCCTGAATATTTGATTTTTGCAACTTCGCGCGAAGAATCCGTCATGCAACATTTTAAAGAGTTGACCACGCTGCCCGGTTGGCGCAGCCTCGACGCTGTGCGCAACAAGCGCCTGGCCATAATCAGTGACGCCATCGATCGGCCCTCGCCGCGCATCGTGGGCGCAATCGAAGAGCTCGCCCGTCAGCTGCACCCTAAAGCATTCCAAGATGCTAGCGGCGCACCAGATCCTCGCGCCAAACATCTTCAGCCGCGCCGAGCGAACCCTCCCGCGTGGTTCAGCAGCGCAACCACTCTGTCCGGAGCGTGCCCTTCATGCGCCCGCTGACCCTCGAGCGCCTCCTCTGGGTTTGCGCCCTTCTGGCGGGAATTTTGTTCGTCGTCATCGTTGTCGCGCTAAAGCTCGGTGCCGTACCGGTTTCCATCTACGGTCTTGGCAGGGATCTGATCCGCGTCGCGCTGGGACAGAGCAGCCAGCTCTCGAGTGAGCATCGCCTCATTGTTTTTGACATTCGCCTCCCGCGAATTCTTCTAGGTGTTTTTGTCGGAGCCGCCCTTTCCGTAGCGGGCGCCAGCTTTCAATCGCTGCTTCGCAATCCATTAGCCGACCCGTATGTCCTGGGGGTCTCGAGCGGCTCTGCCCTTGGTGCCATCGTCGCCTTAATCGTTGCACCCCATCTAAATCTCGAGCCATCCGTTTCCGCGATGCTCACACCGCTCGGCGCGTTCCTTGGCGGCGCAGCAACCATAACCGTGGTCTATTTTCTCGGTCGCCGCGATGGACAAATTGACACCGCAACACTCCTGCTCGCCGGAGTCATCTCCGCCTCGTTTCTTTCCGCTTTCATCATGTTTCTGATAACCACGCTTCCCAGTCGCGACGTCCGCGGCATGGCTTTCTGGTTGATGGGCGAACTTTCCACGCCGCTTCCTGCTAGCTTGCGTTGGCTGGTGGGCATAGGCTTCTTCGCAGCCGCCGGGGCCATCTATACAACCGCCGCCGACTTAAATCTCATGATCGCCGGGGAACGCGAAGCTATGCATCTAGGCGTGGAAGTCACGCGCGTGAAGCTTCTGGTCTACGCGTGCGCGTCGATTCTTACCGGCCTGGCCGTCTCCGTCAGTGGCGCGGTCGGTTACGTCGGCCTGCTGGTCCCTCACGCCATGCGTCTGCTTTTCGGCAATGATTATCGTGTTTTGATACCCACCTCAGCCTTCGGCGGCGCAATCGCTGTGGTGATCGCGGACACCTTAGCGCGCACCATCGTTGCTCCCACGGAGCTTCCCCTGGGGGCCGTGACCGCCATGGCCGGAGCCCCGTTTTTCATTTATCTTTTGCGACGGAGAGCATCATGACCTCGAACTCTCCTGTCTCTGCGCTCCCGTCACGGAGCGCTACGCCGTTCGGCCCTGCGGAAGTTCGCCTTAACGTCGAGCAAGCCAGCTTTGTGTACTCCGCCGGCGAGAATCACGCTCCCGTCTTCACCCTCGAAGCTACAAGCTTCCAGGCTCGCCAGCGCGAAATTGTGGCCATTCTCGGACGCAACGCCAGCGGAAAATCCACTCTCTTGAGGCTGATTGCCGGCAACCTCACACCGCTCTCAGGTCGCGTTCAGGTCGACGGTTTCGAGACCAGCCGTCTCGACAATCGGACTCGCGCCCAACGCATCGCCATGGTCCAGCAGGAAAGCACGCTGTTGTTTCCGATTCGCGCTTGGGATTTCGTCATGCAGGGCCGCCATCCGTATGGCCGCGGCTTGCGCTTTGAAAGGTCCGAAGACACCGCCATCGTGCAAAATGCGCTTGCCCAGGTTGGCGCCACCCATCTGCGCGACCGCTTGCTCCACGAAATTTCGGGTGGTGAAAAGCAGCGGGTTATTCTCGCGCGGGCCCTGGCCCAGCAACCGCGCCTGCTTCTCCTCGATGAGCCCACTCTGCACCTCGATATTGGCGCGCAAGTCGATTTGCTGCAGGGCCTGCGCCATCTCGCTGAACAAAATTGCTACACCGTTGTTGTTGTCACTCATGAGCTAAACCTCGCGGCTGAATTTGCCGACCAGGTGGTGCTGCTGCATCATGGCAAGCCCTTGCGTGTCGGCCCGCCGGCTACCGTGCTTCAGCGCGAGCTTCTCGAGTATGTTTTCGAAGCCCCGCTCGACGTGCAAATGGGTCCGGCCGGCCGCCCACGCATCACGGTCAGGGGCAGCGACAACTCGTCGCCATAGTTTTGGTTCGCAGTTGTAGGGAAGTTTGTGCCGCGAGGTTCTCGAAGTGCGAGCCCGCGGATGTGGCCAATCGCAGCACTTGACGTCACCGAGCGCGGCTCATCGGTTCGCAATCCATCGCCACGGATGCGCCGCATTCCTTCAACCGCAGACTCCGTGCACGGGAAGACGGTGTGACACCGTCGCCGCCGCGCGACTGTAAGGCGCGAAGTGCATCGGACCGAGCCACTGCTGCACGTTGCTCCGCAAGGGGGTGACCCAGCGGGAAGGCTTCGTCCTTCGCCACGCCAAAGCCAGGAGACCGGCGGAGTCCGCAACCTGCAAGACCGAAAACGATCTCGGCCGGCAGGTCAACCTTCATTCTCCCGCGCGAGAGGGAGAGGAGGCCTCATGAAAGTCCTTGCCGCAACGATTGCGATTCTTTTCGTGCTGCTCATCTCTGCGGATATTTCCCGAAGCCAGTCGGTCCCCGCCAACGCCGCGCTTTCCGGCACTCTCAGCGATCCTAGCGGCGCCGCTATTTCCGGCGCGCAAATCTCCGTCACACCAGAAACGCTCGATCCTGCTGTTACCAAGCCACTCCTGACCACGACTAACAAGGATGGACAGTTTGCTCTTTCCGTTTCTGGCGGGCGTTACCTCATCCGCATCACGCATCCATCGTTCATCACTCACGAAGAAACCCTCGACCTTTCCGCGGCAGAATCCCGCACGCTTGACCTTACTCTCCCAATTGAACGCCTCGCCGCAACCATTATCGTCACGGCTCAGGCCGAACCCACCCAAGCCGATTCCACGACCGCTCCTGTAACCGTGCTTACGCGCAAGCAAATCGACCAGCGCCAGGCCACTTCTTTGCCGGATCTGCTTCTCCTGGTTCCCGGTTTGAGCCTCGGCCGCACGGGCCGCGAAGGTGGCCTCACATCGCTGTTCTTGAACGGCGGTAACTCGAACTTCATCAAGGTGCTGGTAGACGGAACCCCCGTGAATCAGCCTGGCGGTTCGGTAGACTTCTCGAATTTCACGCTGGACAACGTTGCAAAGGTCGAAGTGGTTCGCGGCGCTGAAAGCGCGCTCTATGGCTCCGATGCCATGGTCGGTGTCATCCAGCTCTTCACCCATCGCGGCACCACACGCACACCCGAGTTCACCCTCCTTGCCGAAGGTGGCAGCTTCTCCACCGGGCGTGGCACGGCGCAGTTGAGCGGGGTTGTGGGGCAGTTTGATTACTCCGCCGCAACCGCGTATCTCTCGACCGACGGCCAGGGCCCCAACGACAGATTCCTAAACCGTACGCTCTCCGGTAACTTCGGATGGCGGTTGACCGACACAAATCAGCTCCGCCTCACTCTCCGCAATAACACCAGCAGCGCAGGCATTGCCGGCCCGACGCTGCTCGCGCCGCCCAACCTCGATCAGCACAATGATACGCACAGCTTTTCCTCCAACCTTCGCTGGGATTTTCAGACCGGTGCCTTGTGGCATCACGAGCTCGTTGTGGAAGAGTCCTACCTTCGCCAGTTAATTGCCTTTCCTCCGTTCTCCTTCCTCAGCCAGTTTAACCGCGCTGGCTTTACCGAGCAGTCGAGCTACCTGCTCCGGCGCGGCGCGGTTACCGGGGGATATCACTACGAAGTCGAAAACGGCTCGGCGGGCGGGCCGCATTCCCGCCGGAACAACCAAGCCGGGTACGTGGACACGCGGTTCCTGGCAGCACCTCGGCTGATGATCTCGGCGGGTGCGCGCGCTGAATCCAACGACAGTTTTGGCACGCGCGTGGTTCCGCGCGCCGGGCTGGCTTATACGATGCGCTTGGGCCGCGACTTCTGGGGCGCGACGCGCTTGCGGTTTTCCTACGGTGAGGGCATTAAGGAGCCGCGATTCGACCAGTCCTTCAGTACCAATCCGTGTATTCCTGGGAACCCCAAGTTGCGTCCCGAGCGCAGCCGCACGTTCAACGCCGGCCTTGACCAGCGGCTAGCTGCAGACCGTCTAAGGCTTTCCGCGGACTTCTTTCATAACCGTTTCCGCGATATCGTCAGCTTCGCTTCCGGTCAGTTTCTCGGCACACCTCCCAGCTTCTGCGGGGACTTCTTCGGAGGGTTCTTCAACACCGATTTGGCTCGCGCCCGGGGCCTCGATCTGGTGGCTGAAGCCCGCCCAGCGCCTTGGCTCACCGTCTCCGGCAATTACACCTACGACGGCAGTCGGGTGCTGCAGGCACCGAACGCGTTCGATCCAGCTAGCCTGCCCGGCAACCGTCTGCTCCGGCGGCCTGTCCACTCCGGTAACCTAGCTGCCAATGCTGCCTTCCGCCGAATGAACTGGAACGTGTATGCCTACTTTACCGGGCGGCGCGCCGATAGTACCTTCCTCAATCCAACGGTGACCAGCACTCCGGGTTACGCGCGCTTCGACTTGACCGGCAGCTACAGCCTTCGCCGCAACTTGAGCGTGTTTGGGCGCATCGAGAACCTCTTCGATAAGCGGTATCAGGAGGCGCTCGGCTTTCCTGCGCTCGGACGCGATTATCGGTTGGGGTTGAGGTACACCATCGGCGGGGAGTAAGCGCACCATGCCCGAACCCATCCTCTTTTGCTGGAGTGGCGGCAAAGACAGCGCCATGGCGCTTTACTGCATCCTGCAGGAACGTCGCCAGCGGGTTGCCTCGCTGCTGACCACCATCACGGAAAACTACGACCGGATCAGCATGCATGGCGTCCGCCGCGTACTTCTCGAGAGGCAGGCAGAATCCATCGGCCTGCCTCTCAACAAAGTATTTATTCCTCCGCAGTGCATTAACCCCGTCTATGAGGCACGCATGGAAGAAGCCCTTCGTATGCACCTCGCAAATGGCATCCGTCGCGTGGCCTTTGGAGATATTTTTCTCGAGGATCTCCGCGTTTATCGCGAAAACAATCTTGCCCGGGTCGGCATGTCCGCGCTGTTTCCCATCTGGAAGCGTGACACGCGCGAGCTCGCTTCTAGCTTTTTGGAACTCGGATTTCGCGCCGTCGTAGTTTGCGTCGATCTGAACATTCTTGATGCTGGCTTCGCGGGGCGTTTCCTCGACTCTCAATTCTTCGACGATCTGCCGCCCGATGCCGATCCCTGCGGCGAGAATGGTGAGTTTCACACCTTCGTGTTCGACGGCCCGATGTTTACGAAGCCGGTGGGTTTCTCCGTGGGCGAAAAAGTCGTGCGCGACTCGTTCTGTTTCTGTGATCTTGTGCCCGAATCCTGCGCGCATCCTCAAGGGGGCAAGGTATGAATGTCCCGAGAGAAATGACTCCAGATGTGCCCAGGTGGTTGAAAGCCCGCAACCTTTTGCTCGTAGCCCTGATAGCCTTGGCCGCGATAGCCCGGGTGCTCCCGCACCCTTGGAATTTCGCCCCGGTTGGGGCGATCGCCTTACTAGGCGGGGCGAGCTTCGCGAGCCGCCGCGCTGCGTTTCTCGTCCCTCTCCTCGCGCTTTTCGTGGGCGACATCTTCATCGGTTTTCATGTTCTGATGCCCGTGGTTTACGCCAGTTTCCTAGTGAGTGTCCTCATCGGATTCTGGCTTCGCCGCGGCCGCAGCGCTCCGCGAATTGCCGCGGCGACTGTCGCGGGGGCGGCCCAATTCTTCGCGATCACCAACTTCGCTGTGTGGGCCTCCGGCATGACCTATCCAAAAACGTTTGCGGGATTGGTCACGTGTTACCTAGCGGGCATTCCGTTCTTTGGGAACACGCTGGCCGGTGACGCGCTCTATACGACATTGCTGTTTGGCAGCCTGGCCATGGCCGAGCGCAGATTCCCGGCTTTGCGCGAGTCTTCGTCGTTCTCGTAGCCGCGTTTTCGCCACCACGGTCGTCGGTCTAGCGTGGCCGCTGGCCGCTGATGTTATACTCTCCGCTCGGCCATGGCGAAAGCTGCCCCAGAAACCGCGCGCATAGCTCCCGAGGTTCTCTCGCGCTACGAGCCGGTCATCGGCCTCGAAGTGCATGCGCAACTGCGCACGCAAACCAAAATCTTCTGTGGCTGTCCGACGCGCTTCGGAGATCCCCCGAATACCAATGTCTGCCCAGTGTGTCTTGGCTTGCCCGGCACGCTGCCGGTGCTGAATCGCCGCGCCCTGGAGCTGGCCATTCGCGCTTCGCTGGCCTTGCATTGCAGCGTGCAAGAGCGTTCCCGTTTTGCGCGCAAAAATTATTTTTATCCCGACCTTCCCAAGGGCTATCAAATTTCTATGTTCGAGCTTCCGCTGGCTTTAGGCGGCTCGCTCGAGGTCGAGTTCGAAGGCGCCCAAAAGCGCATTGGCATCACCCGGTTGCACATGGAAGAAGATGCTGCCAAGGCCATGCACGAGGGTTTTCCCGATTCCGCAGCCAAGACTTATATTGACTACAATCGCTGCGGAACTCCGCTTGTTGAAATTGTTTCTGAGCCCGATCTCCGCTCTTCCATCGAAGCGTATGCCTATCTGACCACGCTCAAGCAGGTTCTTGAATACACCGACGTGAGCGATTGCAACATGGAGGAAGGCTCGCTGCGTTGCGACGCCAATGTGAGCGTGCGGCTTCGCGGTGCGCAAACATTCGGCACCAAGGTCGAAGTTAAGAATCTCAATTCATTTCGCTACCTGGCGCGCGCCCTTGAATTCGAAATCGAGCGCCACATTGGTGTTCTCCAAAGCGGTGGCCGGATTTCGCAGGAAACTCGGCTCTGGAACCAATCCGCGGGCCGCACCGAATCCATGCGTTCGAAAGAAGGAGCTCACGATTACCGCTATTTTCCCGAGCCCGACCTTCTTCCGGTACGCGTAAGCGCTGCGTGGAAAAGCAAAATCGTCGCGGCCATGCCCGAAGGCCCGGCGGCCCGGCGTGAGCGCTTTGCTCGCGCCCTGGGTATCACCCCATACGACGCCGGAGTCCTCAGCGCAACCCGCGCGCTTGCCGAGTATTTCGAAGCCGCGATAAAAGCAGGTGCTCCGGCAAAGAGCGCTGCCAACTGGATGCAGACTGAACTTCTTCGCCGCCTCAACGATGCCGGAAAAGAAATCACCGAGAGCCCGGTAACACCCGAGGCTCTCGCCGACCTGTTGAAACCAATCGAGTCCGGCGAGATCACCGCCGCGACTGGGAAAAAAGTATTTGCGCTCATGTTTGAAACCGGAAAAAGCTCCGCCGACATTATCGCTGCGCAGGGCCTTGCGCAAACCGTTGACGCTGGTCAAATCGAACAAGCCTGCCGCGAGGTTATCGGAAAAAATCCCGAGAATGTGTCAAAATACCAAGCCGGAAACGAAGGCGTCTTTAAATTCTTTGTTGGGCAAGTGATGAGGTCTACTCGCGGCCAGGCCAATCCACAGGTCATCAACGAAACCTTGAAGCGCTTGCTCGGTTAACCTACTTGTTCGAGGAGCACGTCTTGAAAGTTGGAGAGAAAGCGCCGGAGTTTCAATTGTCTGCCGACGATGGTCAGACCATCGCTCT
Source organism: Candidatus Dormiibacterota bacterium (assembly GCA_035602605.1). GTDB lineage: Bacteria > Acidobacteriota > Terriglobia > Acidiferrales > UBA7541 > DASQHY01. Next base: position 39,797 of record DATNLZ010000010.1, on the reverse strand, counting down.
CTCAGACCTGCGCGGAAAATGGGTGGTGTTGTATTTTTTTCCGAAAGCTCAAACCCCCGGTTGAATTTCCGAAGCGTCCGAGTTCCGCGACGCAAAATCAAAATTCGACGAACTTGGCGCCATCATTCTCGGCTGTAGCGCCGATTCCGTCGAAACGCAGGCCAAGTTTAAGACCAAGCAGAAGCTGAATTTTCCGCTCTTGAGCGATCCCGAGTTTCAAGCCATCGAAGCGTACGGCGCGCGGCGCATGAAGATGTTCCTGGGGAAATCTTTCCTGGGAATTGTGCGTTGCACCTTTCTGATCGACCCCAACGGAAGGATCCAAAAAATCTGGGACAACGTCAGTCCCAAAGGCCACGCCACCCAGGTACTCGAAGCTATTCGGTCAAATCAGGCTGCGTAAAAAGGGAAGCGCAGGCACAAAAAAATGGGAGGTGGCGTCCGCCTCCCATTCGTGCATGATGTTTACTTCCGTTGGTACGTTTTGCCACTACTGAATTGCGGCTGATGGAGTCACGGGCTATTGGATTGTGATTGCCGATCGCGTCGTGAATCGCAATTTGGTTTCCGCAGGATATTCGATGTCTTTTTTCCCGGTTGCGGCCGCGCCTACCGTGCCTGCGCCGGCCCCGGCTCCCGCGCCGATGGCCGCGCCTTTACCGCCGCCGGCGATGGCGCCAATGATGGCCCCCGCCGCGGCACCGCCGCCAATCGCCAACGTGTCGCGTTTGGCTTTCCCTCCCAGACTGCGACCCACGGAATTGCTCGCCACTCGATAGTTCTGGCCGTGCACATCGATAGACGCCAGCCGCAGCCACAGCTTCGCCGGCGTCGAAAGACGCCCAGAAGCTTGCGCGGTTGTTACCATCAGGGTAGCCCGTGATCCTTTGGGGATCACCGTTTTGCCGTCTACGACAACGTCGTGTGCGACGCTGCCTGCGACCGATTGCCCAGCTCGTGCGGTTTTGGAGCTCACCGTCTGATCCAAATTGACCGTGATTGCCGTTCCTGCGGGAACTGTTCCTTGTGCAGCAAGCACCATTGGCACCAGTGCCAAGATTGCTGCGGCCAAAAGATTTCTCCGAACGTTACGCATAGTGTTCTCTCTCCTAAAAAGCCGAGATGTGCCCTAACAAAAGTTTAACAGAGGCCGTCCAACTAGCAAGCGGGTGCGTCGAAAACAATACGTAGATGACACAGCGATACTCAGAGGGTACCGCGAAACTCGCCGGAGTGTCCCGTCATTTCAGCGATCTGCCGATCACCCTGTATACGATCGGTTGCTAAATCCGGCGTGCTGATGGCCAGATTATCGATCAGGCGTATCGAACCGATAAACACAGCGAGAAGCGCGAAACAGTTGCGGCGCAACTGCGTCACCGGTTCAAATGTATCCGCATCCACGATTTCCGCGTAATCGATGGTGGCCAGCGGTTCAGAGTCGAGCACTTTGCGGATTCCAGTTTGCAGCCGGAGAACATCGCGTTCGCCCTTGGCGATCGCAATTTGCGCGGCATGAAGCGCTCGATACAATACCGCTGCGGCGCGGCGCTCTTCCGGTTTCAAATAGGCATTGCGCGATGACATCGCCAGTCCGTCAGCTTCGCGCACGATGGGACAAACCACAATCTCCGCATCGAGGTCGAGGTCGCGAACCATCTGCTGGATGATGCGAACTTGTTGCGCGTCTTTGCGCCCAAAGACGGCAACATGGGGCCGCACAATTTCGAGCATCTTCAGAACCACTGTGGTTACGCCACGAAAATGTCCAGGCCGCGAACGGCCCTCGAGGCGCTCGCTGAGACCTTCGACGTTAACGTAGGTGCGAAAACCATCAGGATACATCTCCGAAGACTCGGGTGCGAAAAGTGTTTGCACGCCGAGTTGCTCGATGAGGATTCGGTCTTTGTCGAGCGACCTCGGATACGTTGCGAGATCTTCAGACGGCGCAAATTGTTTGGGGTTCACGAAAATGGAAGCAACAACTGTCTGGCTGTTCTGCTGGGCAGCGCGCAGCAGCGATAGATGGCCCTGGTGCAGCGCGCCCATCGTGGGAACCAGGCCAATGATGCGTCCTTCGGCCCGTGCCGCGCGGGACGATTGTTTCATCCACTCGACGGTATGGATGGTCTCCAACGGTTGAAACGCAGGCGGCAATCAGGCCCCTACGGCGGTGGAACGTTCGCGGTAGAAATGCATCAAGTCGGTGAGGAGCGGCTTGCCACCCAACTGGCGCAGGAGCGTGGTGATCTGCCCGCGATGGTAGGTGCCGTGATTTACCAGGTGTTGCAGCGATTGCCACATCGGGTTGGTATACACTCCGAAATTGATGGTCTTGTATTCCATCACGTGATCGAGATTCGCTTGCGTAAGACCACCCACGAAGCCCATCAAATTATTTTCAATTTCCGTCCATCGCGCCCGCAGGCTTAGCAAATCCGGATATTCGTCCTTGGGGATGGCGCTGGGCGAGCGTCCCTGAAACCGTTCGAGCCAAATCCATTCGGCGTTCATGATGTGCGCGAGGGTGTCGCGCACGGAGCGAAAGCTCGAACTCAAGTCACGTGTAAACTGCTCAGGAGCGAGCGACGAGCAAGCCTCCATGCAGCGGCGATTGGCCCACGAGTTGTAATCGTATAGCAGGCGTATTTCTTCAGGATTCATAGGTCACTCTCTCTGCGGTGGTTTGCGCAACCTGGTCGCCTTCCGCGCTTGTCTTCCCATTTTTTGCCGTTGGTTTTCGCGCTGACGACGGACCGCTATGTAGGCAGCGGAGTCACGGTGTGCGCTGGCGTTTCCGCCGGTGCGTGATAGGACTCCGCGTCCGATGGGAAACGGCCTCCGCGTACATCTGCGCAAAATTCACGGGCCGCGCGAGCAATCTCTTCGCCGACAGTCGCGTAGCGTCGGGCGAATTTTGGTCGCTCGCCAAACGATAAGCCAATCATGTCGTGCAGCACCAGCACCTGTCCGTCGCAGTCCGGGCCCGCGCCGATTCCGATGGTCGGAATGCGCAAGCTTTGCGTGATTCGCGCAGCCAACTCGCGCGGTATGGCCTCGAGCACGATCGCAAATGCGCCGGCAGCTTCCACCGAGCGTGCATCGCGCAAAAGTCGTTCCGCGGCGTCCGGTGTTTTTCCTTGCACTTTGTAGCCGCCAAATGAGTTGAGCGATTGCGGCGTCAGCCCGATGTGTCCCATCACCGGAATTTCGGCTTCTACAAAACGGGCAATCAATTCCAGGCGGCGTTCGCCACCTTCGACTTTCACCGCTTCGGCGCCCGCTTCTTTTACGAAGCGCATCGCGTTGTGCAGCGCTTCGGGAATTGCGGCGTGGTAGCTGCCATAAGGCATGTCCGCGACCAGAAGGGCACGTCGTGCGGCGCGGCGGACAGCGCGCGTATGGTGCAGCATCTCTTCGAGCGTAACCGGCAAAGTACTCTCATAGCCTAGAACGACCATGCCGAGCGAATCGCCGACCAGGAGAATATCAACGCCCGCTTCATCGAGCAGCCGCGCGGTCGGGTAATCATACGCGGTCAGGCAGGTGATCTTGTTTGTTGAACCTTCCTCGCTTCTGTGACTTTCTTGGCTACGGGAGGTTTGCTGCACATCCGCCGCGAGGGAAAACTTGCGGCTTAGAATGTCAGGCACAGTCACTTTACCGCTGCGCGCACGGATCGTGGTGCTCATCGGTGCCTCCGGTGCCGCTCCCTGATTCGGGATGCAGCCCATCTTCACACTTGGTGGGTTCATCGTAACAAGATCGCCGGGGCTAAGCTAGCGGATTTTCTGGTCGTCGCCGCATTGCATTAACGGCGCTGCGGTCTACCCGTTCGGCGACTGTCCTGTACCCCTGTAAGCATTGATTCTACAAGACCCTAAGTCATAGTTGCCTATATACTCAGGTGAACTGAAAACTATCGTAAGACGCCCGCGGATCCTCTAGGCACGTTTAAACAGGGGACTCAGAGATAGCTGAGCCACCAGTCCTTTCTCTTGGCCTTGAGGTTGGCGATCCAGCGACACGGGAAATACAGCAGCCCAATCGCCACCACCCAGACGACGTACAGCAACCCGAGGTTCCAGGTATATCCGTCGGGCGGGGGCGGGTTGCCCATGGGGTGATTGGCGAACAGCCACGGGCTCAGCTGGCCCAGCCGAAGCTTCGACACCACCACTGCCAGCGCGTGAATCAGCGGAATGTGCAGCATGTAGAAAAAGAACGGCACGCGCCCGAAAACCGAGATCCCGCGGGCGAAAACACCACGCGCGCCTTCAAGCAGCGGGACGAGCGCGATGATGGGACCCAGGGTCATCAGCAGAAAATCGAGCGAAGCGGGGTACTTCGTAGTGTTCAGGAATGCGAGTAGTGCCGGCATTGGCGCTGAGCCGTTTGGCCCGTGCGGCGGCGCTTTCCACGGGCGCGGATCGCCATAGAGGTTGAAGCCTCGCAGCACGAGGAAGAGCACGATGGCCCCGAGTCCGATCGCCAAACAGATCCGGTTCCGTCGAGCCGGCGACAAAATCAAAACCTTTCCGAAAGCATAACCGGCCGCCATGACGCCGATCCACGGGACGATGGAGTAGAGCACGATCAGGTTGGGACCATCGGTCCCGAAGCGGATCGGCCCGGCGAAGAACCCGATGTACAAGATCTTCCACAACCCGGCGAGGCTGTTGTCGCGAAGCGCTGAGATCAGCGTGCCCAGGTACGGATCGATCAGATTGTGAGCGGCGATGATGGCAACCCCGATCGTCCCGACCACCACGAGCGGCAGTTTGACCAGCCCCGCCAGCAGGATCATGCACCAGCCAATGACCCAGATGACGCCGGCCATCTCGTAGTGCTTGAAATCGAAGTTGAAGGTCCATGCCAGACGGAGGAACGTGAGCTCGAGGAGGACGAGCCAGGCACCGCGGATCAGAAGAAACCGCGACAGGTCGGCATGCTTCCGGTCGTAGAAAAAGGCGCTGGTGCCCGCCAAAAAGATAAACGCCGGTGCGCAGAAATGGGTGATCCAGCGGGTAAAGAAAATCCCCGGTGCGGGACCGCCGGCGGGAAGGCCGGAATAGACTCGGACGTGGTCGATGGCCATGAGAACCATAACCGCGCCTCGGATCAGATCGATGGAGGCGATGCGTTGGGTTGGCGTGAGGAGCAGGGCCGCCGGGGAGACGCGAAGGGAGGTACTCATGAGATTTCGCTCCATGGGCCGGAGTATTTCATCGACGCGCTGGTTGCCCCTGTGAATCCCCGTGCGAGCCACTTCGCAGCTAAGACGCGCCGAGTGAGCCGTTTCGGTTCAGCCATTGGCAAGATAGCGATGGACGAACGTGACGGCCATTGCGCCTTCACCGACCGCCGACGCGCAGCGCTTCACCGAGCCATGACGCACGTCACCGGCGGCGAACAAGCCGGGAACATTCGTTTCCAGGTAATAGGGGTCGCGGTCGAGAGGCCAGTTGGCGGGGCGCTGCCCCCTGGGCAGTAAATCCAGGCCGGTAACCAGATAGCCTGCGGCGTCGCGCGCGACGCCGGCTTCGTCGGCCCAGTGGGTCTGCGGGTCGCCGCCAATGCAGACGAAGAGCCAACGCGTCTTGACGGTACGCTGCTGCCTGGTCGCGCGATCTACGAGCGTGATCTCTTCCAAGCAGTGGTCGCCGTGAAGCGCCGTCATTTCGGTTCGAGGAAGCACTTCAATATTGGCAGCCGAGCGGATGCGATCGATAAGATACTGGGAGAGCGTGCTCTTTAAAGTTTCGCCGCGGACCACCATGTGCACGCGGCTGGCTGAATCGGCAAAATGCATGGCCGCTTGTCCGGCGGAGTTGCCGCCGCCAACAATGTAGACATCCTGGTCTTTTACCAGCAAAGCTTCGCTGGCCCCAGCGCCGTAGTACAAGCCGGCTCCGGAGAAACGATCTTCGTTCGGAAAACCGAGCTTCTTGTATGCAACGCCTGTGGCGCAAATGGCTACGCGGGAGATAATTTTGGTGCCGTCTTCGAGATAGCCCACTCGTTTGCCGGCGGGAAACTCACCGCGGACGCCTTCACGCGCGAGTAGAATTTCCGCTCCGAATTTGCAGGCCTGCTCCCGCGCGCGCTCAGCCAGTTCCGCACCACTGATCCCTTGCGGAAATCCAAGATAGTTCTCAATTTTCGAGCTGCTTCCGGCTTGTCCGCCGACGGCACCGCGCTCGATGACCACCGTTTTCAGTCCCTCTGAGGCTCCATAGACGGCAGCACTCAAACCGGCTGGTCCGGCGCCGTAGATGGCCACATCATATTCAGAACGTGAGGGATGTCGAAACCAACCTAGTTTCTCAGTGATCTGGCGAATCGTAGGACACTCAAGACGCGTGCCGTCCGAGAATATACAAACCGGAAGACGAGCATCATGAAGGTGTTCCACGCCCGCTTGCGAGCGCGCTTCCGAGTCCGAGGTAAGCCCAAGCCATTCGAAAGGCACATCGCTGCGGTGAAGAAAATCGCGGATCGTGTAGGCCGCGGGGGAATCCGGCCTTCCAATAATTTTTACGAGAGGAGGTGTGCCAGCGTGTGAGTGATGCGCCAGCCATTGTTGTGCCATGAGATCCCTCCGGCAGGGGCGCGAACAAAATAGCACAATGATGTGTTTGTTCGCGCTTCGAGTTTCCCGCTAAGCCCGGCCGCCAAGCGCTTGTGGCTACTCGATAGCCGAAGCAGGCGCTGCGGGCGGATGCGCGTATGCTAGGATTGCTTCGCTACGATGAGCGAAGCTGTACGAGTTGCGCCGCCGAGTGCCTTTCTACCGGTTGCCGATACCGGGATGTTGTGGGATTTCTGGTATCCGGCCGTGCCCAGTGCGGAGATTCGCGGGCGGGGGCTTGCGACGGCGATGCTGCTGGAGGTGCCCCTGGTGCTGGGGCGCGACGGGCAAGGCCGTGCGTTTGCGATGCGAGATAATTGTCCGCACCGCGGGATGCCGCTGTCGCATGGGCGATTTGACGGCAAAACCGTGGAATGCAGTTATCACGGGTGGCGATTTGACGCTTGCACCGGTCAATGTGTAGAGATTCCCTCGCTTAGCAAGGGCGACAGGCTGAAGGCGGAGCGAATTTTTGCTGGGCATTATCCCTGCGCGGAGCGCGATGGGTACGTCTGGGTGTTCATGCCCGATCCTAACCGACGTGATACGCCGCGGCACGATGCCGAACGTGAACCAGCGATTCCCGAGTTGCCGGTGTTCAGCGAAACCTATCGGATTACCCGGCTTTCGTGCATGCTGCCTTGCCATGTTGACCATGGAATTATCGGGTTGATGGATCCGGCGCACGGACCGTTTGTACACCAGGCTTGGTGGTGGCGCAGCAGGCGAAGCATTCATGAGAAAGAAAAACAGTTTGAACCGATACCGGGCGGCTTCCGGATGAGCGCACACGCGCCTTCGTCCAACAGTGCCCCGTATAAATTGCTGCGTGTTTCGGGGCAGCCCATCGTCACGACCATTGATTTCGTGTTGCCCAATATGCGCCTGGAACAGATTCGGAGCGGACATTTGTGGTTTTCCAGCCGCGCGACGGTGACGCCGGTGCGGCGCGATCTTTGCCGGATTGATTTTGTGGCGGCCTGGAATCTTTTTTCGGGAGTGCCGTTGGTCGTGCCGATATTTCGATTCTTTGCGAAGCGATTTTTGCGGCAGGATCAGCAAACCATGATCGAACAAGCTGAGGGATTAAAACATAATCCAAATCTGATGCTGATTGACGATGCGGACCGGCCCGCTAAATGGTATTTCCAGTTGAAGGCGGCGCTGCTGGAATCGCGGCGAACGGGGACAGCGATGAAGCACCCCATGGATGGGCCGGTGACCCTGCGGTGGCGGAGTTGACCGGCGACCGCGGTTAGGTACTGACTTATTGCTGTTCTAGCGAAGTTTTGCGAGATCGAACTCCGCGGTGACGCGCTGTCCATCCGAAGTTAGCACCTGCACCCGGGTGGGAATTGATTTTACTCGCCCGGCATCGTAGTCAAGATAGACCGTGGCCCCCGACAGTGCCGATGTACCCGAATACCTGTCGGGCAAATACTGAGGTTCTCCCGAGACATACTCCGCGGAGATCATTTCATCTTCCTGCAGCAGTCGAAAGTCGAAATCTCTCCAGAAATCAGGGGAACGGAGCAAGATGCCCTTGTGATTGCCGGGATTCGGCGAATCCAGGATTAGAGAATATGTGTTGGTGAACAGAATTAAAACACGAACTGCAATACGATCTCCGCGCTCGGAATATTCCTGCTCGGCTTGCTGCGCGCTGTAGCCCACTGATTTGCGTTGGGAGATTTTTACCACCTGGGCGTAAGGAGTGAGCAATTCAATCTCGGCAACGTGCGGGCCTTGGGGAGGAATGGGGAAGCGCCGCATATATGTTGCCAGGAACTTTTGCATGGCCTCGTCATTGCGCTGGCCGAGGAAATAGGCTTCGCGAATGGAGCGCGATTCGAGAGGCTTCTGGTAGGCCGCTGCGAGGTGCGCCGCGAGGAAAACAGCAAGACCGAACGCGACGAAATTGCGGGATGTCATGGACCGACCTCTATGTTGCTTAGATGCCGTTTCGATACGCTAGGGCCTTTATTTAGATACATCTTCGCGCGGGGAGAAGGCGCGATCAACACGGAAAAGAAGAAAAGCGGTGAGCATTCCGGCGAGGATTGTTGCCAGGCCGGCAAGTGCCGAGCGAGAGCTAAGCGAAGCGCCGCTGGAAGCGTTGAGTTCGAACAGGCCTGCGAGGGATCGCAACCATGACGAGCGCAGCAACCAAGCGACCGGTAATGCCGAGCAGGCCAGAGCAAATGCCAGCGCCAATGCGCCACCGAAGATCGTCCAGGGCCAGGGACGATGCCAGCGGAGCACGCTGGCCAGGCGTCTGAGAATAAAAGCAAATGCGAGTGTGAATACCCAGCCATACGCCAGAACAAAAAACGAAGCGACGAGAAAGCCCCGCGTGTCCGGGGTAAGTCCATAGACTGAGTTTCTCGGTGCGGTAATAAAACTCGTAGCCGCAAAAAATAAGCCGCCGCAAACCCAGGCCGCGAGGTAATAGGCCAGGCTTCCGCGACGGGTCATATGCGACGCTGGATGTTGGGGAAGTCGGTCCAGACTTTGACGCCGCAGAAATGCGAGCCTTCGGTGCAAATGGGCGTGGCCACACCTACCCGAATGTGGCAGGGAGGGCCGATGTACCGCGCAAGCTCGGGCTGCGCGGCGGAGAGTTGCGCGACCTCTTCCATGGACGACTGATAAATTTCTTCCTGGGCGTTGAAGCAAGTGCGCATAGTCCATTTGTGAAGGAGGTGGAGAAGCGAGCCCGACTCAACGAGCCGGATGGCTTTGGCGTTGGGAAGAAGATAAAGCGCGAATTCGGGGGGAACGCCGCGACCGAGGAGTTCGTTTTTGGCGGCCCACGCGTCGACCATGGCGCGATCGTAAATAGCGCGGGCGCGCGAGTTGCCGGCGATCAGCATGGGCGTGATGTAGTCGGGCGTGTGCGTGTCGGAAAGGACAAGCAGCGGCCGCGAGCCGGGTACCATGCGGTGGCGCTGGTCCTGGCTGTCAGCGGTGTGGCTGATTTTTTTGGCGAAAGTGTAACTGGCGTGTTGCAGGGCGCGCATCATAGGTGCATGAACGCCGACGTTGAGAATTTGCAAACGATAGGGATTGCGCGCGGGATTCAGGAGGCGATCGATGGCTTCTGCGTCCGGACATTCAGTTTCAGGGAGACCGACGACGGCGCGGTAGGCTTCGGCGATCGCTCGCGGCGCACGCGGAGAATAGTCGAGAAGGACAGAGGTTTTGCCGTTGAGACGAGAATCGAATTCCCGCGCGAACCTTGCACTGGGACCGTCGAGGCTGGGGGGTTCGCTGGGAGGCATCGTGGGTGAAGCGGCTTCCCACTCGGGTAATTCTTCGAGCGGCTGAGCATGGAAGCGGTCGAAAAATTGCGGATCGACTTCGCGAACGCGCGCGACCATCTCGCCGATGACCTGGCGCGCTTCGGTGGGGGTATCGGACGCGGCGTGCATTTGCCACAGACGATGGAGAACGATTCCCGAAACGGTGTGCACCATGGTGGTGAAGGCTGCGACGGGAAGGACGTAGCGGGCCACTTCGATGGCGCGTTTTTGCGCGGCGCGTTCAACTCTTTGAACCCGCTTGGGATGCGACAGGCTACTGACGTGCCAGATATCGCCGAGGATGTTGCGAGCGTCAGCGGCCAGGAGGTCGCTGAGCTCGCGATAGCAGTCCCAAGCGCGCGCGACGGCACGGCTGTAAATCGAGCGTTCGACGTCACCAAACGTTTTGGTAGGTGCGGGAATGTAGGCCTGGGCGCGGTCGAGCCTGACGTAGCGCTGGCTTTGCTGTTCGGAATTGTAAAAAGGATGAGCATGAAGAAAAGACCAGACGAATTGACGACTAATATTTTCGAGACCGAATTCAAAGTGGGCATGCTGAAAAACGGTGTGGTGGCCGCCGTAAAATGTGGAAGCGCCAATGTTGATGCGCTGCTTCTCGGTGATTTCGCCGTGGTCAATGATGTGCGGCGAATAGCACGTTCGAGCCGCGGCCATCGCCGAATCGAAAGGATGCGCGAACGAATTGCGAAGGGTTACCCGCGGGGCGCCAGTTTCCACGATGGGATCTGCGGCGCTGATTTCCGTTGCTCGTGGTTGGGTGGCCATTTAGGGAAGCATTTTACAAGAGGGCTGAGGAAAACTTATACGTTAATTTCTTCGCGCTAACTCGTTTCGTCTAGAATTCCATCGCCGGGCTCGAGCTTTTACCGGAATGAACGTATCGGGGGAAAACAAATGCGATGGAGTTTGCTGCTGATCGTGGGTGCAGGCCTGCTGAGATCGACGCCTTTGGCTAACGCGCAAAGTGCACCGGAGAGGGTGGCGCCACCGCAGTCCATGCCTATCCCAGCTGTGGTGCAAAGCAACGAAGAAAGGTTGCGGTTCAATGGAGAGTTTACCGTGGCCATTCCCAAGTACACCGACGCGCGGTTACAACGAGCTATTACGCGGGCGCTCGGAAGGCTTGAGACGCTAAGCGGACTCCCCTTCAAAACTGCAGCGGCCCCGCAGAGCGGCGCCGACTCCAAGGGCGGCCCCGCGCTGATTGTCGAAGTGCAAGCCGCGGGGGACACGGTGCAGTCGGTGCAGGAGAATGAGTCGTACACACTCGACGTAAGCGCGCAACAGAGTGTTTTGAAGGCGGCGACCGTGGTGGGCGCGTTGCGCGGCCTGGCCACGCTACTACAACTGGCGGAGACCGATGCACAAGGCTTGTTTCTGCGCGGCGGGCATATCGAAGATCATCCGCGTTTTCCCTGGCGCGGCCTGCTGATTGATGTGTGCAGACACTTTGAGCCGGTCGAGGTGATCAAGAGGAACCTCGACGCGATGAGCGTCGTGAAGCTGAATGTTTTTCATTGGCACTTGAGTGAGGATCAAGGGTTTCGTGTGGAAAGCAAGAAATTCCCGAAATTGCATGAGCTCGGATCGGACGGGGACTTTTACACGCAGCAGCAGGTGCGCGAAATTGTAGAGTACGCGCGCGACCGGGGCATTCGCGTCGTTCCGGAATTCGATATGCCCGGGCACGCGACAGCTTGGTTCGTGGCCTATCCACAATATGCCAGTGGTCCGGGTCCGTACCAGATTGAACGAAGCTTCGGAATTTTCAATCCGGCATTCGATCCGACGCGAGAAGAGGTGTACAAATTTCTGGACCGCTTCATCGGTGAGATGGCGCCGCTGTTTCCAGACGCCTACTGGCACGTGGGTGGTGATGAGAGCAACGGAAAGCAGTGGGACGCTAACCCGCGTATCGCTGAGTTCAAAAAGCGGCACGGGCTGAAAGATAACGCGGCGCTGCAGGCGTACTTCAACCAGAGGCTGCTGAAGATTTTGCAGAAGCACGGCAAGAAGATGATTGGCTGGGACGAGATTCTGCATCCCGATTTGCCGAAAGATGTGGTCGTTCAATCGTGGCGTGGACAGCAATCGCTGGTTGCCGCAGCGAAACAAGGATACCGCGGGGTTTTGTCCGCGGGGTATTACCTCGACCACATGAAAAGCGCAGCGGAGCATTATTGGGTGGATCCTTTGCCGCCGGGGAACGCACTAGACCAAGCGCCGGTGGCCGGGGTACTCGGAGGTGAGGCCTGCCTGTGGGGCGAGTTTGTGACTCCGGAAACGATTGATTCGCGCCTTTGGCCCAGGGCGGCGGCGGTCGCGGAGCGATTGTGGTCGCAACCAGAAATACGAGACGTGGATGACATGTACCGGCGGCTGGACACGGTCAGCCTGCAACTGGAATCAGCGGGGGCGATGCACTTATCGGGGCCCGACAGAATTTTACGGCAACTTGCCGGCAGCGAACAAATTGGGCCAGTGCGCGAAATAATGCGGCTGAGCGAGCCGCTAGACTTCGGGCAACGAGCGCGACTTCACCAAACACAAATGACGCCGATGAGTGGGCTACTCGATGCGGCCACTCCCGACTCAGCGGCTGCGCGGCGAGTTTCAGCGATGGTCGCAATGCTATTCAAGGAGCCGGCGAAACGTGACGCAATGGTCGAATCGTTACGCGGCGAATTTCGAAAGTGGCGAGAGTTTCCTAGCCAGGTTAGTGGCATGGTGAGCCAACGGCCGCGACTGCGCGATGTGGAGGGTATCGCGGCGCAGTTGGGGGAGTTGGGAGCATTGGGGGAGGAGACGCTTGGGTATGCAGCCAAAGGTGAGCGCGTGCAGAAATCGTGGACTGATGAAAAATTGGCGCTGCTGCAAGAGGTTGCAAAACCGAGAGGAACCTTGAAGGTGGCGGTGATTCCGGCAATGAGAGCGCTCGTTAGTGGAGTTTCCGGAGGCTTGAACCAGGAACGCTCAGTGAGCGGCCATTAGCAAGGCGGCCGAATTTGCGATGCCCAGGTATAAGAGTGCAATTCAGGAGTAAGAGCACCTGACGCAACGAACTCAGATCGGTTGTTAGACCGGGCCTGTGCTGCTCATAGGTACTGCGACCGTCGCTTTCAGAAATGCGCGGTAAAGCTGGCGTCCACACGCCGGGCTGGCAGGAGGTAATATTGCGCGTCCCCCAGCTCGCTCTCGGCAACAGGATCACGCCGGTTACCGAGATTGCGGGCATCGACTCGCAGTTCCCAGCGTCGGGCGCGATAGCCAGCGGTGATGCCCACGTCCGGGAAGCCTTCGGCCAAGGCGGTGTTGCGCCTGTTCAAAAATCGCCTGCCCGTGTAGTAGACATCGAACCCAGCCAGGACGCCGCGCGGGGGCGTGTACGAGATGGCCAATGCCGCCAGATGCCGGGCGGACATCTCCAGCCGTTTTCCCGCGAGCTGGGTCGGTACTCCACCGAAATCCTGCATAAAGTCGCGAAACTTAGCATCGTGGAAACTGTAGGTTCCGCGCGCCATGAAGTTGTTGGGCAGAAACACCGAGCCCCCCGCCTCGAATCCTTGAAAGCGCTGCTTCCCGGCGTTAATTAGGGCCGGAACTCCACCGATCGAGGTTGCCGTGACCAGGTTGTGGAAGTTCATCAGAAACCCGGACGCTTCTGTTTCCACGCGGCGCTCGAAGAATCTGCCCTTGATCCCTCCTTCTACGCTGCGCGAAGTCTCGGGTTGCAAGATCAACGCACCGCCACGGCTTTCACCGATGCCGAAGTCGATGGCCGCAGGCTTGAACGTATCGCGATAGTTCACATACAGGCCCACCGAGTCCTGCTTGCTCTGCCAGGCGGTCACGATTGCTCCCACACTGGCGCTGACGCGCGCGTCAGTTCGGGTCTCGGAGGTGTTTGTGCCCGCGCCCAGGTCCCTGTCTGCCCGCCCTTCGTGCGTGACGTTGACCCGTAGACCGCCATCGAGGCGAACTCGCTCCAGCGGATGCCACTCGAGCGAGCTGTACGCTCCGAAGAAATTGCGGCTGTCGTCGATGTGCACGTCGAGAGTGCCGGGGACCGGGACTTGAACCGCCTGTGCTCCATTGAGCGGCGCGGTATAGTCAAAATCGGCGCCCCGCGCCGTACCGGTCCCGTGCAGATAGTCTGTCCCCACCAGCAAGGTGACCGAGCTGGGCAGCTTCCGCGAGAAGTGCGAGTCGAGATAGACGTCGGTCAGATTGGTGTTTTTGCGAAAGCCGTGGGCATTATTGGGCGCATCGGCAATATCCAGGAGGAAGCCACGAAAGGCGTGTTGCCAGCTATGAGAAACTGATGCCGTGGTGGACCAAAACCCTTCTCCGGCCCGCTGGTCGAAACCGCCGGTTGCCGTAAATCGGTGATCGTTGAGAAAGGCGCCCGCCGGATTGTGGTTGGAGTCCACAGGCACAAGGGGAGATAGCACCGCGCCCTGCCTTGGGCGCGGGCTTGAGGGATCCTGGTCGAGCCAGTTGAGGTCGAAGTTGAACCACGTCCGCTTTGCGTCCTCACCTTTCCTGTCTATCATCCAGCGTCCATGCCCCCGGCGGTAGGCGGTGCGGTCGTCGCGAAAGCCTTCCCGCTGGGCATCGAGCGACAGTCGAGAGGCCCAGCGGCCCGCCAACGGTACTGGAGTAGAGAACGCAAATCCACCCGTGCCAAAGCTGCCACCGCGAAGGGTCAAAGTTCGGTCCTTGGAAGCGGCGTCTTTGTGTACGATCTGCAGGACTCCGACAAACGAAGTGGCGCCATACATGACAGGTGCCGGCCCCCGCAGAACCTCGATCCGCTCGACGTCGTTCAGATCGAGCGAGATCAAGGCCGGATTGAAGGCCCCGCCCCAGGGAACGCCGTCAACAACCAGAAGAAAAGCGTCGAACTCCTTGAGGCCCCAAAAACCCGGGACCGAACTAGCGGGTCCACCATCTCCACCGGGTGCGATCTCAATCCCAGTCGCAACTGACAGTGCGGTGCGTAGATCCCTAACGCCTCGCGCCGCCAGTTCATCGCCGCTGAAGACCTCAATTGCGGTAGGGACTTCCGAGGGGTCTTCCGGCAGCCGAGTCGCCGCGACTTCGATGCGTTGATGAACCGTCGGCAGTTTTTCCGGCGCAGGGGGATTCTGCGCCGCAGGGGGAGAAGAGGATTGCGCGCTTACAACTGTGACCGCAACACAGAATAGGAGAAGGAGGCGAATGGTCATAATGGCGAGGAGCTTAGTCGCAGCCGCAGACTACTACCAGCAGTAGTAGAAAAAGGGGCTGCCGGTATGCGGGCGCTCCACGTTCCCCACGTTCCGCTAACAGTTGCCGCGAAGGCGTAATGGTCGTAAGCTGATGCCCCGCATTCGAAGGTAGGCAAATGTTGCGCTGGCTGAAATCGTCGTTGGCGTGGGGGCACCACTTGGGTCCGCTGGAGAGCCAGTTGTTGCGAGCATTGTGGCAACGGGGTGACGCCACGGTGCGCGAGTTGGTGAACGAGAATGCAATCGAAGGGGCCTATACGACGGTAATGACCACGCTCGACCGGCTCCACAAAAAAGGCTTGCTGGACCGTGTTCTCGACGGCCGCGCGTTTCGCTACCGCCCCCGGCAGACAGAAATTGAGTTTTACCTTCGAACCTTGGCCAACAACCTGGAGAAGCTGCTCGGCTCTGCTCGCGACACATCTGCGCCACTCTCGTTCCTGGTGGATACCGTCACGCAGCACGACGCCAGGTTGCTGGAGGAACTGGAGCGGGTTGTTGACCGCAAACGGCAAGAACTAAGAAAAAGGAGGAAGCGCTGATGTACCTGCTGCGTGGAACTGTAATCTCGCTGGCGGCCTTCTTCCTGGTCTATGCCTTCCTATCGTTGATCGTTGCTTTTGTTTGGCGGGCATTGCGGAGGATGCATTCGATACAAAGCGCCGATCTTCTGTATGGAATTCGCGTTCTCCCGCTGATTGGCGCATCTGGGCTCGTTGCGTTTTTCACGGTGCCGTCGTTCCTGTACCTGGAGCCCTATCTGACTGAGGAAAGAATTGGAGTTGGCGCTTTGGGAATGGCGGCTGCTGGAGCAACAGTAATTTTCAGCGGGGTGCTCAACAGCGCCAGGGCCTGGCTAAGAACGTCGAGGTTTATGACCGCATGCCTGGCACGATCACGTCGTCTGGAAACAGCGAAAGGCATTTGCACCTATGAGATGCTCGATGAGGATCCCGTGCTGTTCCTGGCGGGCGTTTGGCGCCCCAAGCTGGTGGTTTCGAGCGGGGCTGTTGCGCTCCTGGACGCGGACGAAATCCAGGCCGCGATGCAACACGAAGTAGCGCACGCGAAGCGCGGCGACAACCTGAAGAAGCTGGTACTTCAGCTCTGCGCCCTACCATGGTTTGATTCGCTTGAGCGTGAATGGGTGAGAGCGACCGAAGTGGCAGCCGACGGTGCCGCAGCAAACGACGAGGAGACTGCAGTCAATCTCGCTTCGGCATTGATCAAAATAACGCAGTTTTCTTCACGGACAACAACGCCAGAACTCGGAATGACCCTGCTCCCCCGCAACGGCGCCTCGGTGACGGCGCGAGTTCAGAGACTGATGTCAGGGAGTGGTTCTACCCAGAAGAATAGCCGAGTTCTCTGGTGGGTTGTGTTGGCCGCGACCGCGCTAGCCGTCACGGTTCACTATGCCCGGGCTCTGAGCGAGATGCACGGTGTCACAGAACTTCTTCTCCGCTAACAACCGAGCGACTGCCAGCACAATGAAGAAATGATTTCGCGGTCGCGGTGACCCTCCGCCTTCGTATCCTTTATATATTCGTGCTGATGGAGATGGCCACCGGCAGGCCACTGCAATGCTGCACCCTACTTGGTCCCGGACCTGGCAGCAACCGGGTGCGGCTGTCGCCAGTCACGATTGAGCAATGCGGTTCGAGATCGCCGGGCCTAAGCTCGAAGGGGCCATTCATCGCAGAAGACAAAACGGGAACCCGCAGCTTGGGGCCACGGATTCCCGTCCCAGTGACGCTCGAGGTGGGTCACGGCTTGGTTGAGGAGATGCGCGCGAGCAAAGTAACCTGGCCGCGGTTCTCGATTCTCACGACCTTGGTCAGTTCCTTCTCTCTCGGCGATTTCGGCAGCTGGCTTCCGGTTGCACTTTCCGACGACCAGATCTTCGAAAGGAAATAGTTGTTGCCGTAACGGTTGAAGATCAGCTTCGATTCGGTTCGCCGCGTCGCTCGAGTTGGCATGGTCAGCACAATGGCTGACGCGCCGTCCTCACGGTTAATCAAGCGCACGGCCCCATTGTATCCCTGGTGCACAACGTAATACTCGCCGGCGGGCAGTCGGGCCTCGTTCATCACAAACTCAAAAGGAATGTTCGCCACCAAATTCTGCGCCTGCACAACTTGTGCAGCTGCTATCATGGAGAGCATCAGCAGACTAGCTATCATAAAAACTCGCGTTTTCATCGGAGTCCCTCCTCTTTCTTTTTTGTAGCGCCGTCCAAGGCCGCCATCTTTGTCTTGGCCCCAGCGTCGATCAAGTGCCGTTGCATGCGCTGCACTCTCACACATTCGTTTCCGGGCGACAATGCACTGCGGGTGAACTGGGAATAAACTGCAACTGAACAGCAAACTCCATAAAAATACAGGGAGATAGCTGCGTTGCGGATGCGAGCGCCGGTTTCCATCTCCATGCTATATTTCGTCTAGAAGCTAGAACGCATATGTCGCTTCCCGGTAAATCCTCCGATGTAGTGCGATTCGACGTTTATGAGGCGGATCTTCGCGCCGGGGAACTGTACAAAGCCGGGCGCAAGATCAAGCTGCAAATCCAGCCTTTTCACGTCCTTGCGCTGCTCCTGGAACATCCCGGCCAGGTCGTCACGCGCGAAGACCTGCAGAAAAAGCTCTGGCCTTCCGACACGTTTGTGGACTTCGACCACAGCCTGAACACAGCTATCAAGAAGCTGCGCCAGGCGCTCAATGACGATAAACACAAGCCGCGTTTTGTCGAGACTCTACCTAAGCGCGGTTATCGCTTCATCGGCAAGATGGAGCAGGGTGCGCCGCGCGTCTTTGCGAAATCTTCAGCACCATCTGCCTGGCTGGGGCACATCGCAAAGATCTCCGCAGACAGCAAGCTTTCGTTCGCGCTGCTATCGGTGGATGACGAAACCGCTGCGGAGAGAGAGAAATTGGATGCGGTGAACGACGACGTGGGACTGTCTTTGTTGATCGCTTCGCACAAAGTTCTGATGGTGCCGAACCAAACTCCGGTCAGGATTCTGGAGGTGCAACAAACACTGTCCCGGTGCCAGGTGCGAATCCTCGAAGGCGAGCATTATGGCAAGACGGCGCTGGTGCCGATCAAGCTTTTGGCAGAATTGCCGGAGCTCAATTCGAATTCCCAGAGTGCAGCATCCTGACGGCGATTCGTAACGCCGCGCTTGCACGGGAAGAGATTTTCTTTTTCCCGGTGATCAAACCCCAACAACACCCCTGAAGTCGGTGAAGACTGCATGGCGGAATACTCTACCAAGTGCAGGATTCCGCACTTCAGAATCCATGACCACGGCTTTTATTCTGTGATGCTGAAAGAACTTTCATTTGCGCTT
Source organism: Candidatus Dormiibacterota bacterium (assembly GCA_035602605.1). Classification (GTDB taxonomy): domain Bacteria; phylum Acidobacteriota; class Terriglobia; order Acidiferrales; family UBA7541; genus DASQHY01. The sequence continues at coordinate 21,224 of DATNLZ010000010.1, read as the reverse complement.
CATGGACGGTTCATCAGGCGCGTGTACCGACAATGTGCAGGATTTCTCTTAGTAACGACAAAGCTTGGAATGCGACTAGCTTATTGGGGGTCGTGGCGGGGCTTCCGATTCCGCCTGCGCACGACGGGTTGGAACGGGTTCGAACAAACGGACCGAAGACCTCATGCTGCCCTGAGACGGGTATCCGCTAGAGACATCAACCTTTGGCAGGGGTTCTTTCGTATGAGGAGGAAATAGGGTGACAATTTCAACTTCAACTCGAGGGCGATCAATCAAAGCAGCCTGTACGATAGCTCGCCTGGTGTTTATTCTTTTCAGCGTAACGTCGGTGTTGCCGGCTCAGGAAGCCGGGGGAACGATTGTAGGAGCGGTCACCGATGCCAACGGAGGCACCGTGGGGAATGCCACCGTCACCATAAAAAACGTCGAAACAGGGGTGGCCCGTACGGTGCCCACCAATGCGGATGGCCTTTTCGTCGCGCCAAACTTGGTGCCGGGAAGTTACCAAGTAGCGGTGGAAGCAGCAGGCTTTGCATCCACTGAGGTGAGCGGCGTTACGTTGACGGTGGGTGAGCGCCGCGAAATAAATGTTCAACTCAAGGTTGGGGAGGTCAGTCAAAAAATAACGGTCGTTAGCGCGCAGATTTCCGATGTGCAGTTGGCCTCTTCTTCGGTGGGGAACGTCGTTGATTCCCACACGATTGTCGATTTACCTCTTAATGGACGCGATTGGACTTCGCTGACCCTGCTGCAACCTGGCGTCGCGCAGGTACGCACCCAAAAGACTCTGGGCATCAGCAATGACCGTCCGAACCGTGGCTTGGGCGTGGACATCACCATCGGCGGCAATCGGCCCCAGGGAAACAACTACCGGCTGGACGGAATCAGCATCAACGACTATAGCTCCGGCGCACCGGGCAGTATTACGGGCGGGGTTATCGGAGTGGATGCGGTGCAGGAATTTTCAATCGTTACCAGCAACGCGCCTGCGGATTACGGAAAGACTTCTGGCGGAATTATCAACGCGGCCTCGCGCTCGGGTACAAATTCGTTTCATGGAACGGCATACGAATTTTTGCGCAACAGTAAGCTGGACACGCGCAATTTCTTCGACAAGGGCAACGCACCTCCTCCCTTCAAGCGGAACCAATTCGGCGGGTCCGCCGGTGGCCGAATTTTCAAGGACCGAACCTTTTTCTTCGCCGATTACGAGGGTCTGCGTCAGGGCTTGAGTACGACAACCACGCTCACCGTGCCTTCGCAGGCGGTTCGCAACGGGACTCTATGCTCGAAACCGATTTTGACCGACCCCGGGAAGTGCAGTACAACTCAACTTCCGGCCAACTCCAAGACCGATGCGAACGGCGTAAACCTAGCTGTGAAACCTTTTCTGGCTCTGTTTCCGCTGCCTCCTGACGGTGCACTGATAGGAAATGGGGACACCGGAGTGGTCACCTTCGTCGGGAAACAGATCACCACCGAGGACTTCGCTACGACGCGCATCGATCACCGGCTTTCGGCGTCGGACAGCCTCTTCGGCACCTACGTATTCGACAGAGGCCAGGCCACAAACCCGGACGCCTATAACTTCAAGAGCGTCGGGAACCAGTCACGTCGTCATACCGTTGCTCTCGAACAGTCGCACATCTTCAGTCCCACGCTGCTGAACAGTGCGCGCCTCGGTTTCAATCGCGACGTGGTCATCGCGTTTACCACCTTAGGCGCGATTAATCCAGCGGCAGCGGATACCGCGTTTGGCTTTAATCCCGGAAGTTTTGCGGGAATCATCACCGTGGGTTCCGGTGTCACCCAGTTTTCGGGTGGCCTGGGGGCCATCGGTGAGTATCATTTTCACTATAATTCCTTTCAGTTCTATGACGATCTCTATTGGACTCGGAACAAGCACTCGCTGAAATTGGGTTTCTCCGTTGAGCGTATCCAATCCAACCAGTTCACACGAGGCGTCAGCCCTAACGGCTTCTATATTTTTGGGGGCATCAGTTCTTTTTTGCAAAATTTGCCGACCAGTTACAATTCGCTGCTGAGCTCTTCCATCTCGCCGCGCGATCTTCGGCAAACCTTGTACAGCGGATATGTGCAGGACGATTACAAGCTCAGAAAAAAACTTACGTTGAACCTAGGGCTTCGCTATGAAATGGCCACTGTGCCAACCGAAACGGCAAATCAGCTGGCAACTTTGGTGAACCTCACCGACAGCGCACCGCATCTGGGGTCGCCGTACTTCTCGAATCCTAGTCTGCGCAACTTCGCGCCGCGCGTCGGCTTCGCGTGGGATCCTTTTGGTACAAGCAGGACTTCGGTTCGCGGCGCGTTCGGGATTTACGATATCTTGCCGCTCCCTTATCAATTCCAGCTTCTGACATTACTTTCGGCCCCGTTCACGGCGTCGTCCACGTATAGCTTCCCAGCTCCTAATTCCACGGATCCAAACAGATGCGATCGACCTACGGTGCAGTGTTTTCCGAAGGGCTTTTCGTTTCTGCAAAATGGAGCCACCACAAATCTGCGGTACGGCTATGTGGATCCAAAACCCCGCCGCAGCTATGTTGAACAGTGGAGCTTGAACATCCAGCGTGAGCTGTTTCCAACGTTTACCGTGACAGCGGGGTACGTGGGATCACACGGCGTCCACCTGCCGTACCACAGCGACGACATCAATGACCGCCAGCCAATGTCCCTTAGCCCGGCGGGCTGGTTATGGCCCAAACCCGCGGAGCCCGGGCCCCGCCTGTTCACCAACATTGGGGGGCAAGTCAGCGCCAACAACTGGGCGGCCTCGTCCACCTATCATGGCTTAAACCTGGAGGTCATCAAGCGACTCAGCCATGGTATTCAAATCCAGGGTTCGTACACATGGTCGAAGAGCATGGATACAAGTTCGTCGGGCATCGCCGGGGATACCTTCGGCAATTCGGTTTCGAGCCTTCCATTTTTTGACGCCCGATTGCGACGGGGGCTCTCTGATTTCGACGTTCGCCATATTCTCGCGATCAATGCCTTATGGATGATCCCAGGTCCGCAGTCTTGGAGCAGCGTGCCGAAGTGGGCTGCGTCAGGCTGGCAGCTCGGCGGTATTTTCACGCTGACCAGCGGCCTGCCGTTCACACCCACGATCGGAGGTGATCCGCTCGGTCTCAAGAGCGGGGATAACTACGCTTTCCCGGACCGCGTACCGGGATGCAATCTCATCAATACAAATTACCGAAAGGACCCGCAGCTCGACTACGTCAACACCAACTGCTTTAGTCTTCCGAAGGCCACGCCGGCGATCGCGGCGCAATGCATCCCTTTTATCGGCCGCAAAACACTGGCTGATCCGGAGTTCCCGGGAACTTGCGCAAATCTTCTTGGAAATTCCGGTCGCAATATCGTAATCGGCCCGGGACTCAGAAATCTTGACCTCTCCTTGTTCAAGAACAATCCCATCCGTCAAATCACGGAGACGTTCAATGTGCAGTTCCGCTGGGAGGTTTTCAACGTCGCCAACCACGCAAACTTCAATCCGCCGCTGCCTGGAGCCCGCCAGATCTTCACCGCGGGCGGGGTGCGGAATACGGCCGGCATATTAGCGTCGCCTACCATTACGACTTCGCGGCAAATGCAATTTGCGCTGAAATTTGTCTGGTAGGGAATTAGAAAGGGCCCAAAGTCCGGTCCATTCGATTTAGTTGGTTTCGAAAGTGTGGTCAACATGAGGTCAAATAAAAAGGAGAACAAATGCGTTTTATCAAGGAGGTAGTTTTATGGGTGGCGGTCGTCATTGTGGTTGGAGGCGTCGAGGTGTCGTTCGCGGAAACGGCAGCGGCGACTGATAAAAAGATCTTTGCACAAAAGCTTGTCGATGATGCCCTTGCTAAGCATCCCGAGGTGATCATTCTTGCGATGCACGTGACCCCTCCCAACAGTTCAGAGAATGTGATCATTGCCTCCAATATCGGACGCATCGGCAAGAAAGCCGACGAAGACGATTTACGGGTGATCCATACAGGCAAACCGAATCTCGAAGTGAATAAGAAGGGAGACCATTTCGAGGTTGAGTTGGTGCTCCAGGATCAAGCCGGAAAAATCATCGGTGCTCTTGGTGTGGTTTTTAACAATGAGAAGGGTAAAAAAGCGGTGTTCCAGAAGAAAGCCGAGCAGCTGAGAGACGAAATGAAAAAGCAGATTCCATCGGTGGACAAATTGTTCGAAGAGGTTAAATAGCGGAGAGTCGTTGCAGGAAATCGGACCCCTGCCACGCTTCGAAAAACGAGTGTAGCCAGGTCCTGCGAGGAAGAGTTCCAAATCTCAGGTCACGGCGAGTTTTTCTAATATCGCGACTTTTGAACACGAGCTGCTATCCTCATAGACTAGATAAACTAGTTGGCCAACCCTTTGGCGAGGCTGACCTTGCTGATCTAGCGCACGATTTCAAAAATCAAGAGTTTTGCCGGTGCCTTTGTTTTGCCCGGTGAGACGGCAACGAAGTAGCGGTCAAGCGCGGGCAACAGTAAAGAGGTCTTGGCTCCTTGAGCGCTGGGCACGTTGGCAACCAGAGAATATTGATCCGCGGAGTCTTGATGGAAAATAGAGATGTATCCCTCGCCGCCGGGGACGTAGATTCGGCCCGAGGATGGATCGAACGCGATGTCATCGGAGCGTCCTACCGCCGGCAAGTTGGCTACAACTTTGCCAGTATCCGAATCCAAGGCCACGAACATTGCGGGTTTGCGGCAGACCAGCAGAAGTCGATGGTGGTCGGCATCGTAAATCATCGGGGAATTTTCCGCAGCGACCTGAACCGGCCATCGCGCAATGACTTGCATTGATTTGCGGTCCACCACCGCTACCTCGCCTTTGTCGGTGATGTTGATGAACAGCCGGGAGGTGCCGGGCTCGAGCGCAAACGCTTCGACATGGTTGCTTTCGAATCGCAGCTCGCCAATCTTTTTGTGGTTTCGAAGGTCGATGGCTACCAGAAACGAGTGATCGAGCGGCACATCCTTGCCGCCGGTAACGATATATAGGATGTGGGCTGCGGAGTCGAGCCTCCCGGAGTCGGCACCTGCCAGACCGTCCACGTGGCCCACGAGCTTATAATCCGCCCCGCGCAGAATCTGAAGTCCTTTTTCGCTATCGGTAACCAGGATGCGATCGTCCTCTGGCAAATAAAAGATGCTATGGGGAGTCCCGAAACCGGGAATGCTTTTCAAACGATGACCAGTTTTCAGGTCGAAGACCTCCACCGTCTTGTGATCTTCTCCCGCGAGAAACAGCCGGTTACGCTTCTCATCGACTGCAAAGTGGTCAAAATCTCCGGTGAAACCCGACAAACTGACGGTTTGCAGCAAGCGCAGTGGTTTGCTTGATTTCTGTTGGGCCTCGGCGCTTACGGTGAGCACCCCGGCGAGGCAACCCCACGTTACAAGAACCTTGAAAACACGTTTCGCTTGATTCATTTCACCTCCTCGGTCGGCATTTCGTCCTACCCAAGCCGCCGCTCTACCAAACGTGTCATTTGCCAATTCATCTAAGCTAGCGAAGATTGTTAAGACATTTCTGAAGCACAAATGAAATTGCGTTCACATTTAGGGTGGGACAGAGACCGAACAAGGATCTGCTTACAAGAATCGAACGTATCGTTCGCCCCTGCGAACAGGCATTGGGATTACAATGACCCTGCAGATTAGGGAAGGGCGAGAAGTGACAGCACCCGTGCGAGGTCCGGCGCGAGGCGACGTTTGAAAGGACTTTCATTTACGCTTCATGGGATTTTCATTATGGATGAATAGGAACGAGGTACGGAAATGCGTATCCTTTTGATTGAAGATGAGGTGAAGGTAGCCGCGTTTGTCAAACGCGGTCTCGTCGCCGATCGCTATGCCGTGGACGTCACCCACGATGGCAAAGAAGGCCTGGAGTTCGTGTCTTCGTTTCAGTATGACTTAGTTATTCTCGATCTGATGTTGCCGGGGCTTGATGGCACGAGCGTGCTAAGGCGGATCCGGGCTGGCGATAGTAAAATTCCGGTTCTGATCCTGACGGCGCGGGATGGCGTCCGGGACAAGGTCAGCAACTTCGAAGCTGGCGCGGACGACTACCTCACCAAGCCGTTTGCCTTCGCCGAGCTTCTGGTGCGCGTGAAAGCCCTGCTTCGCCGCGGCCCGGTCAATCGCTCAAGTACAATCCGGTTACGCGATCTTGAGCTAGACCGCCTGCTGCAACAGGTCAAACGCAATGGAAAGCGGATCGAGCTCACCACCAAAGAATACTCGCTGCTGGAATATCTCATGTCTAACGCGGGTCGGGTCCTCTCCCGCAACATGATTATTGAACACGTCTGGGACGCCAGCTTTGACGGCCTAACCAACGTTGTTGACGTGTACATTCGTCATTTGCGCAAAAAAGTCGATGATATCTCCGATTGCAAGCTGATCCACACGGTTCGCGGGGTCGGGTATGCCATTCGGGATGAGAGCGAACCATGAACGCGCGATCCCTTCGCTTTCGGATGACCGCTTGGTACGCCGGGCTGCTCGGCGCAGCGCTCCTGCTTTTTGGCACGACGGTGTATCTGGGGCTGAGCCGTCACCTCAACCGGCAGATGAACGAATCGCTCGTGGGACAGGCACGCACGATCGGGCAAGAGCTTCTCGCCTACGTCGGTGCGCGTGGCGACCAGTATGCCGTTACGGAGATGAATGAGAGTTACTCGCCGGAGATCAATGCAAGGTTTATCCGCGTCACCCGCCAGAACGGCAAGGTGTTATACCGCTCCAGCAGTCCGCATAATGGCAGCTTCGACGCCTCTCAAATTCCTCCGGCGAAGGGAGCGGAACAGGAGGGATTCCCACCGCGGTTCGTCAACGCCGCTGCCGGCCCCGTGGTGCTCCAGGGTCTTACTTATGTTGCACCAAATGGCGAGCGTTTCCTGATTGAGACCGGTGCAGCGTACCAGCTGATTGCCGACGAGCTCCGAAGTATCCGGCTGGCTTTCGCGCTGGGTATTCCAGTATTTTTGCTTGGGGCTGTGGCCGGTGGACTGATCCTGGTGAAAAATTCACTGCAGCCGATTCGCGAAATCACAAAACAGGCTGAGCGTATCAGCTCGGAAAGTATCGGAGAGCGTCTCCCGGTTGTTCGCACCGGGGATGAGGTCGAACGCCTGGCGCTTTCGCTGAACCGCATGATCGAGCGGCTGGAAGAGGCGATCCAGCATATTTCCAGGTTTTCAGCGGATGTTTCGCATGAGCTGCGCACTCCGCTAACCATTCTGCAGGGAGAGCTCGAAGCGATGGCCAGTCACCGGCCCCACGACCTGGAGTCTTTGGAAATGATCGGCAACGCTCTCGAAGAGATCGACCGCCTCTCGAAAATCGTGAATCAACTGCTCATTATTTCGCGGTTGGATGCAGGTCAGGCGGGAATTGAACGTCTGCCCGTGAACCTGGGAGATCTCGCGCTGGACGCGGCTGAACAGATGCGGCTACTCGCCGATGAAAAAGATATCGTGATGTCCTACGCAATCGAACCCAACATCTTCGTGTTGGGTGATCATCTGCGGCTCAAGCAGGTGCTCGTCAATTTGCTCGATAACGCCATCAAATATACGGCGGATGGTGGGCGCCTGGAAGTACGCGTTAGCGGCCAAAGAGAGTTCGCGCACCTCACAGTTTCGGACAATGGCATCGGTATCGACCGTGAAGCGCTGCCCCACATCTTCGAGCGCTTCTATCGAGCGGACAAGGCGCGTTCCCGCACTTCAGGGGGGACGGGATTAGGTCTCTCCATCGTCAATTCGATCGCTGCGGCACATGATGGACACGTCGCTGTCCGGAGCAGCGAACGGGGCGGTACCACAGTAACCGTGGTGCTGCCGTTGTTACCGCGGGGTCAGGAACAGCTCTGTTCGAAAAAGGAAATGACCAGCGAGCCCATCTCCCGCTGAAAATTGGTTCTCCTTCTGTTTTGGCAGAGTAAAACTTCCTTCGCTTCAGTCACCAAATAAGCTTCAACGCAAACTGCAACCGCCTCGAAGTCGTGACTGTGGTGTTAAGCACGCCCGCGGCGCCAAGGTCCATAAACTACACATGAAAGTTTATTCAGAGCCATCGAAACGCTCTGACGGCGAAGCAGTCGGATGCGGAGAACGCCCGACTAGTACAAATTTTGGAATGAATAGAAAGTGTGGACCGACGACTTGAGCACTCAAGAGTTTCCGCTTACGTGGATCGTCGCATGCTTCAGTGAGCGGCGGCCTCTCGCGACAGCAGCTTTCTTGTTGAACCACATCAATACGCCAGTGAATGCCTGGATGGCAAGCGCGAGGCTGCACAGGGCAGCCAGCGTTCGCGACGGCCACCCGAATACGTCGCCGCCGTGAAACTCGCGTGTCCACAGCTTTGTGAAGTTGTATTTGAAGGGTGCGGTACTGGTTGAAACGGTCATCAGGATAGCGCCGGTAGCCCCATCGAGGGTAACCAAGCTGCGGCCTCCTGGCGTACGGTCACCGGCGAGTCGCATTTGCACCACAACAGGCTCCGCGGGGTTGAGTGGCAACCGCATGCGAGTGACTGTCGCATCGGGCAGCGCTTTTGTCGCTGCAGCCATCAGCTGATCGACGGTCATGGTGCGCGGCATCAAACGATTCGCTGCAGGGCGTTGCGGTGCCAGCTCATCATCGGGACTGTGCGCGAGATGGATGGTGAGTCCGGTTGTGGCGAATATCAACATCGCCCACGATGTCCAGAAACCGACAGAATGGTGCAGGTCGTTATTTAAGCGATGCAGCGAAGTTCGGTACTGCGGTCGCGTCACTTTGCGCGGCCACCACAAAATCAGCCCGGTTACAGCCAGCAACAGGAGTCCGGCCGTGCTCCAGGTTACCAATTGGTTTCCCATCACACCGGCAAGCAAGTGCGTGTGCAGCAGGTGGACCTGCTTCGCGAAAGTATTACGCCCGTCGGCCTTGCCCAGAATCTCACCGGTGTACGGATCGACGTAGAGCTCTTGGCTCGAGTGTGTTTTCGGCGAATCGAGACGCAGGAAGACACTGATACCAGCGCGATCCGGGAAAATGATCTGCGTAAGCACATATCCGGACATTTGCTGTTCTACGGTGCGACCCAAGACTTCCGAGGAGAGCCTCACAGCTCGCGGTTGCACGTAGTCCATGCGGGCGTTCAGCAGGTGGTCAATGTCATATTCGAATGCCAGCAAGGCTCCCGTGGAGCCGAGGATCGCCATCACGATCGCGACTACAAGCCCGACATACAAATGCACATTCAGTAGCAGTCTTTTCATGCTGGGCCTTCTGCTATTTTGACACGGAGACTCCGTATCCAAGTTTCCGTAGCTGCGCTTCGATCAACTTCTGGGTTAAAGGCAAATATGCGCCATCCTGAACCACGGCCTGCATTCCGTCTCGGCTGAGTATGTAGCGCAAGAACTCTTTTATCGTTGGATCGACTGGCTTCCCAGGTGGACGGTTGATCACAGCATTGGTGAATCGCGTGAGCGGATAGGTACGCCGCCATACATTCTCTTTCGTCGGTTCGATGTAAGGTCCTGCATTGGCTCGCGCCAATGCGACCATCTTTACGCTCGGGTTCCCATGAAGAATATTCCCGTAGGCGATCCCATAGCGATCCTTGGCAAGCGCCTCAAGAACATACACACCGGCATTGATCACGTCGCCTTCCGGGGTCCTGCGATTATCGAAATCTCTCAATTCGGAGTTCCATTTAAAACTGTCTTGGAGCACAACCTTCTGGAAAAAGCGAGCCATTCCTGTTTTGAAGTTGAAGGCATAAACGTGAATTGGCTGGCTGGCCCACTCGCCCGTCAGGCCCAGCTGTCCCCATGTCCGGATTGCGCTCTTTGTGCTGCCCCTGAGTTCGCAGCCGAAGATGGCCTCCAGTTGCGCCATGGTGAGCTTGGCGAGCGGATTCTCCTTGTGCACGAAGGCCATCAGGGCGAAGGTCTTGTGCGGGGTGTTGTAGCTCCCTGAGCTGATCTCCATTTCGAGAGGTTGGTAGCCGAAACGTTCTTGGAATCCCTCACGCTCGGATGCATAAAGTTCGCGGCCCACGAAAGCAATATCAGCGATATCGCCGTAGAGGCCGGCGACCCCCGTCTCGGTTCCCTTCAGGTTCGTTTCGAAATGAACTCCCGGTTGGAATCTGCGAAATCCCTCTTCCCACCGCTTCATCAACTCGGGAATGTAGTTGTTGCCCCAATTCCGAATGGTTCCGCTAACACGCTGTTGTGGACGGTAAGGTTTCAGTTCTTTGAGGTAATCCGGTTCCTGCGCGAACAAGCCCGTCGACGCAAAAACAAGTACGAAGAAAACTAAGAATGGTCGGGTCATTGTATTTTTCTTCGCTCGCCTTGGGCAAGATCCGGCGTAAGCGGAACGTAGCCGCTCTCGCGAAGGACTGCCTGTTGACCTTCACGGCTCAATAGGTAGCTCAGGAATTCTTTCACTTTGGGATCAATGGGCTGGCCGTGACCGCGATTCACAAAGATGGAAACGGGGCGCGCCAGAGGATAGGTTCGTTCGCTGACAGTTTCACGTGATGCTTCATAGAACGGACCATCTTCGGACTGCGCCAGAGCGAGCGGTTTTGTGCGCGGATGTTTGTACCCCGCGCCGGAGAAGGCGATGCCGTAGCGATCCTCGGCCAGAGCGTTCAGGATTCTCTGGCCGGCTTCGACCATGCGGCTGTCTGAAGAGGGCGGAGCTTTGACGTCGTGGAACTCATGCAACTTACAGTTCCACTTCCTGCTTCCGGCCATCACCCTACCCTGAAGGAATTGCGAAAAATCACTGGCAATGTCCAAGCCATAGAGCTGAATTTCCTTATCGGCCCAGTCTCCGCTAAGGCCGAGCTCGCCCCAGGTATGGATGTCCGCGCCTTTTGCCGCACTGCGCCGACCATCAGCGCCAAAGATGGCATCGAGTTGAGCGAGCGTAATGTGGGCAAGGGGATTCTCTTTATGAACCAAGATGGCGAGAGCGAAGTCGCGGTTGCGGGCGTCAAGACCGCTGGTCATCACCGAGACTGCGAATGGCTGGTAACCCAACGCTTGCTGATATCCATCGACTTCAGTCGGCAAAATCTCGCGACCCAGCAGGGCGATATCGGTAGCTCCGGTATAGAGTCCCCCCATTGCCGAGGAATTTCCGAGCAGTTGGGTATCAAAACGTATGCCCGGTTGATGCTTACGGAATCCTTCTTCCCAGGATTTGACGAGCGCGCCTACAAATTCTTTCTGCCGACTGCCGTGCCCCCAGATGCGGATGACTCCGGAAACTTGCTGCTCGGATGTATAGGAAGGAAACCAGCCCGCCGAATGATCGGTGGCCTGGGGTTGCAGAGTTACGGCGCCAGCCAACAGTGCGACGAGCATCCCGAGAATTCTCTCCCCGGCAGTTCTGTACCGTGAGCACGGCAGGGAGTGCGCGAGGGATCGCCTGGCCCGGGACTTGCCCTCCTTCAAGTTCTTCAAAGCGCGATCCAAGCCGAAGTTTCGACCCTCTGCCACATGCAACTACTGCAACTTTTTGAGTTGCTCGGTTAGGGCGTCAAGCGTAAGTGGATTGTAAACGCCTTGACGCAGCACGTCCTGCTGGCCCTCCCGGCTCAGTATGTAACGGAGGAACTCCCCGACCTTGGGATCAAGGGGCCTTCCGGGCGCACGATTCAAATAAATATAGGCGTCGCGAATGAGAGGATACGTGCGGTTCTTGACGTTTTCAGGCGTGAGTTCAACGTAGGGCGCACCATCTCTGCTAGCGATGGCTAACTGCTTCACTTGTGGATAATCCTTGCTATGCATAATCGCGCCCCAGGCAATACCGTACTTGTCTTTTGAGAGATCTTCGAGCATGCGCTCGCTGGTGACCGCATGACCGAACTGGTCGTGAGTTGCTTCCTTTTCTTCGACGAACTCGCGGTAGTTCGGATTCCATTTGCCGGACCCATGGAACAGCTTACGCTCGAAAGCAATGACAAAGCCGGGCGCGGTGTACCCCGATGTGTGTATCGGCTTATCGGCCCACTCGCCCGTCAAGCCAAGCTGACCCCAGGTGCGTATGTTTTCCTCCGGGCCGCGCGCGTACTTAGCGGTGTACTCGATGCCTTCCCAACCGCCGGTTCGCTCCGAGCCGAAGATGCCATCGAGCTGCTTCATGGTCAGCTTGGTGAGCGGATTCTCCTTGTTCACCAGGATCTGGAAGGCCCACAAGGTGCCTCGTTTTTCGTAGCCGCCTGTTGCTACCGACACTTCGAGAGGCAAGTAGCGAAAGGTGTTAAAGAACGGCATCACATCGGTGATCTTGGCATCGTCGCCCGCTGGCGCCACGTCCGAAAGACCGGTGTACAATCCGGCCATCGCTCCTTCGCTGCTGGTCACGAAGTTGTTGGCAAACACCACGTCCGGGTGAAACTTGATGAACCCTTGTTGCCAGGCCGCCACCTGCCCCTTGAGATCGCTTCCCAGAAACCGGATGGCTCCGGCAAGCTGGTGATCGGGTTTGTAGGAAGGAAGCGCATTCAGATCATTTTGCTGTGCCCAGGCGCAAGCCGAGAGAATGCCCAAGGCAACGAACAGGTAAATCAATCGTTTAGGCATCATTTTTTCCTTATCACTCAAGCTTCTTGAGCTGCTCGCGAACCGCGTCGGCGGACAGCGGCAGATACTTTCCGTCGCGCTGCACGGCGTCCTGTCCCTCGCGGCTCAGGATGTAGCGCAGGTATTCCTTCACCACGGGATCGAGTGGCTTACCGGGCGTTCGGTTCAGATAGAAGTACACCTCGTCGAACAGCGGGTATGTCCTATTCCTGACGGTGTCCATGGTTAGTTGCACGTACGGAGTCCCGTCCTTAGCCGCGAGATCGATAGCCTTGGTTTGTGGCGTAAGGTAGCCCACTGTGGAGTAGCCGATCCCGCTTGGGTCATTGCTAATCGCGTCGATAACTTGCTTGGCTTCAATGACGATCGAGCCGCTGGCATCGGCGTAATTGGCGAACTCATGCATTTGCTCGTTCCACATGTCGCCTCCATGGAATACCAGGCGCTCAAAGGTTCGCGGGATATGGTAGCGGAGGTTGTAGCCGTAAACATGAATCGGTTTGTCTTTCCATTCCCCACCAAGACCGAGCTTGCCCCAGGTACGAATGTTTTCATCGGGGGAGCGGGCGATCTCCGAGTGCCATGTGGTTCCCTGATATCCGCCGTCGCGCTGAGCCCCAAAGATGCCGTCCAATTGCTGGAGCGTCAGCTTGGCAATCGGATTGTCCTTGTGCACGATGATCGCAAGAGCGTAATTCCAGCCAGGAACATCGTAACTGCCTGTCACCACCGCGATTTCCACTGGATCGTGCGAGAAGACGCGCTGGAATTGCTGGAGCTCGTCGAAGGTAATATGCCGGCTCGGCGTCAGGTCGGCCAGGCCAGTCAGCAGCCCAGCGAACGCTCCATACGAGCGATATTGAAACTTGACGTTGGGATGATATTTGTGGAAGCCTTCCGCCCAATAATCGTTCAAGTGGCTGTCGGCAAAATAATTGGAGCCCATCGAGCGCACCGTGCCCGCTACCTCGGTCCCGGGCCTGAATTCCGGCAGGTCATTCAGATCCCATCGCCGCGTGTAGAAAACCTTCTTGCCGCGCCCGGTGACGTGTTTTTCCCGTGCGCTCTGAAGCTGGAGAGCGTCGGTCGTCTGTGAATAGCCAGGGACCGCCATGAGCGCAACCGCAAACAAAATGAAAACCATTCTTGGGATCATCGGTTCTATCCTTTTTGTCGTGATTCTCGCGGCAAATACTTTCTCTCTTTGAAAAAGCGACGGTATGTTTCAAGCAACCTAAAACGTCAGCTTCAGCGCAAACTGGATCTGTCGCGCAGTCGTCGAAGTGGATTTCAGCTTGCGCTGACCCGTGGATCCAAAGCTCGAATCATACAGTTGAGACTGAATTCGATCCGGCAGGGAGAAATTGGTGTGGTTGAACACGTTGAAAAACTCCGACCGGAACTGGAGATTGAATCTCTCACCGAATTTGCTGTTCTTGATGAGTGACAGATCAAAGGTTCGTATACCAGGCCCGGTGACACTGTTGCGGCCGCTATTGCCAAGTCTGCTGTCCCTAGGATTGGGCAGCGGAAAACATTCTCTCTTGATGTAATCTTCGGGATTGCGAGGGTTAGTGGGGTCGCTACACCCCCCTGTTTTTATACGGTCGGGGAAATCGAATGGGTTGGCATTCTTCATCCCCAGAGGGTCGCCGCCAATCGTGGGCGTGAATGGCAAACCGGACGCGACGCGGAAGATTCCGCCTGTCTGCCAACCATTGGTTGCCCAACCAACAAATCTCTCGGCAGACCGTGGACCGGGAATCTCCCACAAATAGTTGAATACCAAGTTGTGGCGAACATCGAAATCCGAGACCCCGCGCATAAATTGTGGAAACAGTAGCAGTGGCGCAACGATCCCATTGGTGAACGTGCCGCCCGCTATCGAGGCTGAGCTGTTATCGATGCTCTTCGACCACGTGTAGGACACCCCCAGCCTCAACCCTTTCTGCTGCCGTTGCGCGTTCAGGTTCATCCCGTGATAGGTGTTCGAGGCTTGCCAGGCCAGCGCATTGATTACACCGGCCATCGAGTTCAATTTTGGGTTTGCGGGCGTCCAGAGCAGCCCCTGGGGGGTCAATGTCGGAATCACGCCGTTAGCATCGTTGGTCCGGAAAGGCTGGTGCAGTCCATGCTCACCGACATAACCAACCAGCAGCACGATACTGGCCGGGAGTTGGCGCTGAATATTTAGATTCCATTGCTGGACATAAGACCGTCGGGGATTCGGTTCCACGTAGCTGTAACGAAGAGTCGTGGGTTTAAGTTTCGTAAAACCGCCCAAGGGGAACGGCGAGGGGTCCAGAGTCCCTTTCAATTGAACACTACCGGCTTGTGAAAACGGGTTGGTGTTAGCAACGAGAAGCCCGAACTGATAGGTCAACGGCAAGGTGTCATAAATTCCGAACCCACCGCGCACCGCTGTCTTGCCGTTTCCAAACGGATCCCAGGCAAAGCCCAGCCGAGGCGAGACGTTTTTTAGTGTCGGATTCGCAAAATACGGAGAACCCAGTCGAGGCTGCACAGGCACTCCGCGGAGGTCTATCAGATTGCTCAAATGATTAAACTTCTCCGTCGGCACGGTAGCTATCTCGTAGCGCAATCCGAGGTTCAGAGTCAGATTTGGCCGAACCCTGTAATCATCTTGAACGTAGGCACCGAAGACAGTCTGGCGCAGATAAATTGTAGGATTTGCGCCGACCAGCGTGGCGTTAAAACTGTCGGGCTGATTAGCCGCAAAATTGTTCCACGAACCAAAAGTAAATCTTCCTAGAGGATCACCAATATTAAATTCACTTGATTGTATGCGTTCCAGGGCGACGCCAAACTTCAAAGAATGCTTGCCTTGAGTGTAGAGCAGGTCGTCATACCCCTGATAGCTGTTGTAATGGAAATCGGTCTGCCCGACACCACCGACTCCGCCATTAAACGTCTCGATTCCGGTTATTACGATACTCCCGACGGGAACGCCCGCCCGGAACCCGAGTGATGTATCGGCCGCCAGGGGATTGATAGCGCCAAGGTTGATCGGGGCACTAACAACGGAGCGACTGTAGCCGATTCGCGCGATGTTCAGGAGGGTTGCCCCGAAGATGTGGGTTTCCTCTACGGCTACCGATTGGCGGCCCGATTTCTGCCCCAGCAGGGCGAAATTATAGTTATCGGGCAAGCGGGTGTCGGAGTGATCGGTTAAAAAGGTGCCGCTCAAAGAGTCGACATCCGAAAGCTTGTGATCGAGTCGGACGGTAAACAAATTCTCTTTGGTGATGCCCTGCGCACTGAACGAAAATTGACCAAAGTCTCCCTTCTCCGATCCGCTAGGAGCCAGTGGAAAGATAGCGAGAAACGGCACGAGTTTAGGATCAACAACCTTTCTGCGGGCGGCTCGTGACGGAACCGTGATTGTCGAGGTCGTGCCCAGGTCCTGACGGAGACCTTCGTAATCAACAAAGAAAAATGTTTTGTTCTTACCGTTGTAGCCGACCGCTGGCCCGGTCAAGCGAGGCAGGTAGACCGGCCCTCCGGCAGAGAAACCGAATTGATTGCGCTTAAAGGGCGGTTTCCGCCGGTTGGTGTTCTTGGCTAAGACGTCGAAGAAGTTCGCAGCATCAAGCGCGCTGTTGCGCATAAACTCATAAGCGGAGCCGTGGACAACGTTTTGACCAGACCGAGTAACCGCGTTAATGACCCCACCGGAGGTCCTTCCATAGTTAGCGGCGGCGTTCCCGGTGATGACGGAAAACTCCTGAATCGCGTCTACTCCAAGCGCGCCGCCCAAGACGCTGCCAGGTCCGCCGCCGGAATAATCATTGATGACCACGCCGTCCAAACGGTAGACGTTCTGCTGCGGCCGGTTGCCGCCAATCGTCATCTGTGTACCAAAGCCGCGATTCGCTCGGGCGTTGCCTATGGTGATAGGGGATTGCGCCTCGATCGTGTGGACACCCGGTTCCAGCGCGGCGAGCAGCGTCCAGTCGCGGCCATTGATCGGCAGGTCCCGCACCGTCTGTCCGCCCACCACATTGCTCAAGGTGGAGGACGTCGTGGCCAGCCCGGTCGTGTCGGCGGTTATCTCGATTTTCTCGCTGATGTCTCCCAGGGTGAGTGTGATGTTGACCGCTGCTTCTTGTCCGACCTCCATCAGCACGTTTTTTTCAACCGTGCTTTTGAAGCCCGGGGCTGAAACGGTCATGTCGTAGCGTCCCGGAACGAGATTGGGGACACTGTAGAAACCCTGGGCGTTGGTGAATGTCGCCCTCGTCTGACCTTTCCCCTGGCTTAGAATCGTCACACTGGCACCGGGGATCGCCGCCGACGAAGGGTCAGTTACCGTGCCGCTGATCGTGCCCCCGGTAACTTGGGTCTTGGCGGAGGGACAAAGCGCGAACGATACCAGTAACGCGCCGGTCCGAAACAGGGCACGGTCAATCATGTCTGTGACTCACGTCTCCTTGCTGTTCGACCATGGCACGTAGTGGTGGCGAGCCCCTCGACCGGCCACCGCTGCGGACATTGCTTAGACTGTGATACAAGCGTAAGCCGAAGTTTATTGCATCGACGAATGAAGGCTCGCTGAATCGTACATGAAATTTTGTTCACGCCATTGCGGTATGTTTAATCGCGAATGCCGCCTGGGCCATGCCTTCGCGGGCGTGCTTTATGAATAAACTTTCACGCCGAGTTAGCGCGCGCGTCATGTGACACAGTCAGCTTCTGGATGAGAGGCACGGGGAGTGACGCGGTCGGCTCGCCGAGGTCTGCTCATCGGCCGGTTTGCGTCGTGCGCTCAGGGAAGTTTCTATCAAATTTGAAGGTACCGCATTTGAATCTATTGAAAACGTTTTTTGTCTTAGCCGCGCTGATGGCGCTCCCCACCAGCTGTCTCTACGGGCAGCAGTGGAATTCCTCTGAGCTGCCACACTATCGGCCCGAACAGAGAGTTTCCGGGACAATTCGCCTGTGGGGACACGGAAGTTTTAAACGCGCCTTCATGGGCCGGCTGGTGAAGTACTGGGGGGAAGGATTCGCTCGCTACCAGCCCGACGTCAAACTGGATATAAAAACGTACGGCACGGCGTCGTCGACCGGTGCTTTGTACGCTGGCACCGGGGACGTCGCCATTCGCGGCGAGGAAATATTTTCCTTTGAGATTGCGGCGTTTGAGCGGGCGATGCACTATCCACCATTCGGTATCGATATTGCCACAGGCAGTCTCGACGTGCAGAACATGGACTACGCTCAAATGTTCTTCGTCCACAAGAACAATCCGATCGCGCAGCTCACACTCGCGCAACTGGACGCCATCTACGGCTACGAGCATCAGCGCGGCCTGAGCAACATTCGCACGTGGGGTGAACTCGGCCTCACGGGCGAGTGGGCCGACAAACCGATCGACCTTTACGGTTGGCGAATTGACGACGATTTCTCGACCTACCTCCAAAATGCCGTGCTCGCTGGCAGCCACCGCTGGAACTGTGCCCTGAAGGAGTTTGCGCGCATTACGAATCCGAATGGAACGGTGTATGAAGCCGGCCAACAGATCCTCGACGCTGTGGCCAAAGACCGCTACGGGATCGGCGTCTCGAATTTGCGCTACAGTAATCCGCAGGTGAAGCCTCTGGCGCTCGCTTCCCAGGCGGGCGGGTCTTACTACGCAGCCTCCCAGGAGAATCTGATCTCGCGCAGATACCCGCTGACCCGTATCATTCCTGCTTTTATCAACAGGGTCCCGGGACAGCCTGTGGATCCGAAGGTTAAGGAGTTTCTACGGTACATCCTGAGTCGTGAAGGGCAAGAGGACATCGTTCGCGACGGCGGGTATTTGCCGCTCAATAAGGAAGCGATACGCGAGCAATTGAAAAAACTGGATTAGGGTCAAGGCATCATTGAGAACACACAAAGAAACGCAATGCTACGACGATTTCTGATCCTTTCGGTCGCTGTCGCCGTCATTGTTGCGACCGCCGGCACGCCGTTCCATGCGCAAGACCTGGGTTCCCTGCCGCACTACCGGCCGAAGCAAATCGTTTCCGGAACGATTCGTATTTGGGGCAATGATTCCCTGGGTGCCCTTATGAAATCATTGCAGCGGGGATTCAGCAAGTATCATCGGGACGTCAGGTTTGACACAAATCTAATGGGCACAGGCACGGCCATGGCCGGTATCTACACCGGCGTTGCCGACCTGGCTCTCATGGGCCGCCGAAGCACAGCAAAAGAGATCATGGGTTTCGAATGGGTCTTTCAATATAAGCCTTTGGAACTCGAGGTCATGACCGGGAGCCTCAATGCGCCGGGAAAATCTCCAGCCTTGGTCATCTTTGTTAACAAAGTCAATCCCGTCTCGCAGCTCACACTCGCGCAACTGGACGGGATTTTTGGCTGCGAACACCGCCGTGGCCCGAGCAACATACAGACGTGGGGCCAACTCGGCCTGCAAGGGGAATGGGCGGATAAGTTTATCCAAGCATACGCGTACGACGCGGAGACCGGACCTGGTTCGTTCTTCCAGCAGGTGGTGCTCAATGACAGCCGCAAGTGGAACTGGGACCGCGTGAAGGAGTTCAAGGATATGAAGAGAGCCGACGGCTCGGTGTATGACAGCGGCCAACTGATTCTCGATGCCCTGGCTGCTGACCGCTACGGTATCGCGGTCTCCAACCTGGGCTATAGCAACTCAGAGGTGAAGCCCTTGGCCCTAGCCGTTCAGGCGAGAGGACCTTACTACGAAGTCTCCAAGGGAAATCTTGTGCGCCGCACGTATCCGCTCACTCGTGGCATCTATGCTTACATCAATCGTGTGCCGAACAAACCAGTCGATCCCAAAGTGAAGGAGTTCTTGTTCTACTTGCTGAGCTTCGAGGGACAGCGGACCATACTGGAGGACCAAGGGTTCTTGCCACTAACACAAGAAATAGTCCGCGAATGCCTGAAGAAGCTCGAATAACAAAATCACCTGCGACGGAAGCAGACACTAGTGAACTCGAATACCAGACGCTCCGCGCGAATCTGTCAAACTCCGGCGCTGAAGCGAATGTGGACAGTATTTCTGGCACCCGCCGGGCGGGGCAATCCTTTCTGGAATTGACCGGCTGAGCAGACTCGCGGCGATGAAATACGCAACGCGGCGAGCCGCGCAACCGCTTGCTAACGCAAAATGGGCAGGCAGAGGCAAGGCTTGATCGCGAAGTCGAGAGCGGAAATTTCCTCGAGGGCGGGATGCAACAGCGAATCCCGGCAGGGCTCAAGAGTTATCACAAAAGGAAGAGCCGTTTTGTCGTAGCCCGATTTCTGCAGCACTGAATCAATGTTCAGATGGTACGCGGCCAGGATCGTGGCGAGCCGTGCTACGATTCCCGGCCGGTCCCGCACCAGAAAACGCAGGTACCAGGGAGTCTCGAAGTCGCAGCTTACTCTCGGGGTCGATAGTTGTTGCGGCAGCTGTGGCCGGGAACCGGTGGAAAGGTTCTGTGCGACGAACAACAGGTCCGAGACTACGGCGACGGCAGTTGGATCCCCCCCGGCTCCCGCCCCTAGAAATGCCACGTCCCCGCCGTACTTGCCCGAGGTCAAAACCAGGTTCTGGCTACCCTGCACGCGACCGAATGGCGAATTGGCCGGGACCAAGCTGGGCCCGACCTCGGCGAATAGCGCGGTTTCCTGCAAATCGGCCCGCGAGATCTGGCGGATCGTACAGTTGAGTTCAGCGGCGTACTCGAAGTCGACGGCGTCGACGGCGCGAATCGTGCGGGCGCGGATGGTTTCCGGTGTGACCCGGGTTTGCAGTCCGGCGAGGGCGAGGATCGCAAGTTTGGCGCGGGCATCGCCGCCATCGAGATCCTCGGAGGCGTCGGCTTCGGCGTAGCCCCGGGCTTGAGCTTCTTCCAGTGCTTCACCGAACGGAATTCTGGCGTTTTCGATCCGGCTCAGAATGTAGTTGCAGGTGCCATTCAGGATTCCGGCGATGCCGTGCAGCCGGTCTCCGCGTAAGCCCGCACGCAGTGCGGGCAGAACCGGAACGCCACCGGCGACCGAAGCCCCGAACTCGATCTGGCATCCTCGCGAGCTGGCGAGTTGCAACAGATCGGGGCCGTGACGGGCAATGAGTTGTTTATTGGCTGTGACCACGGACTTACCCGCCTGCAATGCGCCGCGGACGATCTGTTCGGCTGGCGCCAGGCCGCCGATCAATTCGATCACGATGTCGGCGTCAGAACTCAGGACCGACTGAAAGTCCTCGGTCCAGATCACATCGCTGGGTACCCAAGGCTGCTTTTTTCTCTCCACATTGCGGTTGCAGATGTGCGTAAGGCGGAGAGCGTGACCGCTGGTCTCGGAGAGAATTTTAGCCACGGACCGCCCTACAATTCCGAAGCCGACGAGGGCGACGCGGCAACTTTTGGCGGCGCGTAGCGGGTCAGGGTTGGAGTCAGCTTTCGGCATGTGTATTCTCCTGTGCGCCGGTTAAACCGGCGAGGTGTAGTGAATGCAAAAGTCATACGAATGGGATGTAGCGACCCACATCGGCCCCGAGTCATGCGGAGCCGCTCGCAAGGGCGGCGTCGAAGCATGGACAGGGGAACGTGCGG
>DATNLZ010000119.1:0-22742 GCA_035602605.1 Candidatus Dormiibacterota bacterium | reverse complement strand
CTCTCTTGCGCGGGTCCGGGTAGCGGGGTAGGCGCCCTGGTTTATCTGGCCGACGGACTTTAAGAGCAAAAACGTAGAGGCCTGAGAGCAAGATCGAGTAGCCGATGAAGGGCGTTGTATATAGAAGAAGGATGTAGGTGCACTTGAATCCCCAGAAGACAGGGCGCGCCCGGAGATACATGAGTTCGAAGAAGAGGTTGTCATCGGGGAATGGCATCCTGAAATACAGAGTCATGCCCGTCGCCATTGCCAAGAGCCATGCAATGGCGCCTCTAGAAGCGAGAATTCGCTGGATCATGCCACCTCCATTTCCTCCACACTTGCAGACGGTACAAGTCGAAGTTGACTGTCCTGCTGTTGGTCTCTCTGCCGGCGTATCCAGTTCTGGAAATCAGTGTCGTTGGCCATCATCTTTCTCAGCACGATATTCAGCGCATCTTCCGCACTGATTCCGATGAACCGGGCATAGTCTTCGAGCAGTTCGCTGGCGCGCTGTTCGAGACGGACCATCCGCTTCAAGATGACTCGCTGTTCCGAATCGCTTGTCACTTGCTTTCTCCTTCTTCTTCTAGTTCCGTTCTCTTTCCTCTCCCTGTGGCGACGGGGCCAAAACACGCGGCGCTGTATGTTGCGCCGATGGGCGGGAGCGACCTCACGGGGACTTTTGGGACCGAAGGGCCGAAAAGTGGGGTCGCTCCCGCCCATCTCCGTGTTTTGGCCCCGTCGCATTTATTTGCCGTCTCTTTCGTATCTCTCTGGCTTCCCTTGGCTTCGCCCGCTTTCAGGGTGACGCCCAAACAGAACGGCCCGCTGAACGCCTTCCTTTGCACCCCGTTCACCCTGATTCGTCGTCCTTGGCCCGAAAATCCGATTGCTTCGGAACCAAGTAGGTCTCGAAGTACACCTTCCGGTTCGGCACCTTCGACGGAAACTGGCCTCGGAGTTCCGCCTCTGCAATGCGTCCGGCCTTCCAGTTTCTGAAGAGGGTTTCGAAGCGATCGCCGGCAAATCTGCGCTTCGCTTCGTTGAAGAAAAGGAGGTCGGTCTTGCTCAAGGTCCTGAACTCGGGACTGTTCCAAATGCTGCGCGCTCGGAAATACCGGATGAGGTCCCCCGCGATGTCCGATTCGAGTGGAATCTTGATTGTAGAATTGAAGAGTTCCGTAACCTTTTCGAAGTGTGCTGGAGTGCTCGCAACGTAGAGGAATCGGAAGTCAGCCAGTTCACGGAAGAGAGTCTGATAGTGCCCAAGATGAGTAACAAATCCGGCGACCGCTTCGAGCCCCGGATCGACATAGGAAAAGGTGACCACAGGGGAGAATCCGGGACGAGGGGCACTCAGGAACAACGGAAACTTGTCCACGAAATAGCGCAGCGTGGGCTTGCTCTCGGGTCCACCCGTGTACAGCTTCACCGGAAGGCAGGCCTTTTCGATGTGCAATTGGTCGCAGAAATAGGCGACCTTTTCCGCTTCGCTTTCGAGGTACTGATACCCCTGGTTGGCAAGGATGAAATCGAGACCGAGAAGCCGGGTCTGGATGGCTTCCAGCCGATGCCGGCGGCGGTTTCGGAGGTGTTCGTGGCCAAGCTGGGCATAGAGCTTGCGGGAGTGCAAATGATAGATGCACCCGTTGCGCCTGTATTCGCGCATCGTGGCGTGCCCCTGGGTGATGAGCTTCTGGGCCAGCGAATGAGTCCGATAGCCCCGCTTGGCATCGATAAAGGCCAGAAACTGGCGGGCCGTGAAGTACCCGGAATGCATGGCCACGATATAAAGGAAACGTGCCTCGGATACGGTGTAGGCAAACGCCGTGAGGGCTTCGATCTGGCGCTGAGGAATGTTCATAGGGAAAGGATCTCCGCCGTCAGCTCGCGGTCGCTCAAGACTCGGCGCACATGCGAAGCGTCATCGCCGTGGTTGTAGAGCGTGAACCCGGCGCGCGCTTTGTCGGCAAGTTGGCGTGGCCGGTAATCCCCGGTTGTCAGCTCCAAATTGACTCGCGCCATGCTCTGGTCTGGCATCTCGTACTCGATCTGCAAATCGGGCACTGGAATGCGGCCATGGACGACCCGCAAACCGTGGCGCTCGGCAACGTCGTGCTTCTTGTCTGGATCGTCTTTCTGAAGGCCAAGGCGAGTAAGATCGCGGTTCACTTTCTTTTTCAGCTCGAAGTCGAGGAGCACACGCCGCACTCTGCCGCCATGCCTCTCGATCCGTTCCTCTTCCTTCTGATAGACCCGGTACAATTCGGCATCGTGTTTGGCCTCTCGCGGCTTCACGAAACCGGCGTAGATTTTCTGGTCCTGGGGGAGCCTTCCCGACTTCTGCATGAGCCTCCGGCCAGCTCTTGTTAGCGTGTACATCCGAGTGCTCTTGCTGAGGGAGATTTCGACCCGTTTCTGTTCCACCAAGCCCTGGCGCACAAGCCTCTCGGTCTCACGCTCCATCCGGCCCGTGTCGCCCCCATAGCCGTGACGTGCCAAATCACTCGCATTAATGACGCGGAATTTGCCTAGGTCTGTGAGCGTCTGGATTTCTGACTCGCGCAAGTCATAGCTCCGGTAGCGGTCGTACAGCACGGCTCGCGAGTCCCTCGGCGGAACCTCTTTCGGACGAGGCTCCCGGACATCCGCAGTTCGTGACTCTGGACGCGGGCTCTCTTCTCTAGTTCTCTCGGTGCCGGGACTCGCATTGCGGGACGGGCGCAACAATTCGCGAGGGCTCCGAGCCGCCTCGCGGAACTCATTCAAATCGGGTGTGAAATCGCGCGACATTTCAGCGCGCGTTCCACTGCCCGTTCGGCAACGACATCGACATGTGGCCGACGCTGGTCTGGTTGTCGATGTGCCTCAATTTGCGGCCGGTGTCCTTCAGGAAAAACTTGCGCTGAATCCAATAGGTCGCGGCAAAGAGGTTTACGAAGAGGATTCCGAGCCAAGAGAGAAGCACGGTGCCATACTGATGAAAAATGAGCCTCTTGTACGGCACCAGAAACTTGAGCTCACCCATGAGACAGAACAAACACGCGAGCAGAACCGCAAGGGCCGTAAGCAATGCATTCGCGATCATTATTTGGTCTCCTCTTCATACAGAAAGTTGTGACGCTTTTTCGGTCTGTTTGAAGCGCAGTTTTTCCTGATGTCCTCACAGCAATCGCTTCGTCCTGTCGTGAAATGAATCAAGGAAGAACCAGTGTCGTGGTCCGAGTTCCAAGCCTGCCCGCTCCCGTGGCTTTTCGAAGCGTTCTTGTCTTCGCGTTCTGCTCGGGATCTGCGAACCGAACGCTACTTCTCCGGGCGGCTGACCGAAGTGGGAACCGGCTCCGCCAAGCGAAAAGGGAGAATCGAAAGACAATTCTCCCTTAACCCTATAGAGGGATTTTGGGGATGGAATGTCTCCGAACTATTTTCGAGATTCGGATTTTTCTTTGTAGGAGAAATTCGGAGGAATTCTTAGTAATTCTTGGAATTGGTGGAAGTGACTCAAAGCGATCCGGTAGTCCTCGTGCCCTCAGGAACTGATGGAATTCGCGGTAGAAGACTGGCGTGAACGTTCGGTCAAGCCGTCTCTCAAATGCTGCCACTCTTTGCGCCTTTTGTCTCGTGGGTGGTAGTATTTGTTCCTTCTTGGCAGTCTTGATTCGAAGCTGCCATGCCTTGACGTTTTGACTGAGGTTCGCAGCCACTGGAGGGCCTTGCTGAACCGGACCCGCGCGGCATGGTTTGACAGGTGAAATTCTGCAGCGATTTCATCCCAGGAATGACCCTCGATTCGGCGCAGGATCATCTCCCGCGTAACGCTGTCTAAATGGCCCAAAATCTGGTCCAGAAGGATCTGACTATCCAGCCCTTCAAAGTAGCTGTCATTGCAGAGATGGGAATGCCACTGGCTAGCTTCCTCGTATTGGATCTCGTTTCGCCTTGCTTCGGCCAACTTCCGTAAGAAGACCCGAAAGAGATAGCGGGGGACGTCGCGAATAGGAGCAATCTGTGCGTCCTCCTTGGTCTGAATCACTTCTGAAACGGTCGCAGCGGCCTCTTCCAAAAGGTTCATGGCAATACACGAATCACCTAGGAATTTCTCTGCATAGGAAACCGCCTGCCCGGCGAGCTCCTGAGCAACGGTAAACACACATGGCTCGATGAGCCTGCCGGAGGGGGCAACGGCGTTCAAAAGGTACTCCTGATGCGGGGGTGCGTCTTGTGTCGAGTTCATCCAGTCCCCCCAACCTCTCAGGGGAAAATTCGGCGAGAACTCCCCCTCTATAAACTAAGAGGCCTCCAGAAGGGAAAAACTCAAAAAAAATCTCGGGAAGGTGCCGCTGCTGCGGATCAGACGGTCTTCACCATTCAATTATCTACCGGGATTTCTTGGACTTGGGAGGCCGGCCGCCCTTGCGGTTCCGCGAAGTGCAAATTTCAAACGGACACCTTGGCCGGCGTCGTCATAATCACGAACCTCTACTATATAAAGAGTCTGAATTTCACCAGAACGTCAAACCGACCTCTGAATTTTTATCCTTTTGGCAAGGTCACTGGATCGACTGGTACTTCTGGTACTGGGCGATTATGTTGCAGGCCATGTGGACGCGGCACACGTTTGTCCCTCGTACCTTTCGATCAACGCGGCGCGAGTGTTTAACCACTCGTTGCGGTAGACGCGGCACGGTGGCATTTCGAGGTATGATGTTCTCCTAGCCGGGTTCTGCTGAACCTGGTCCTTAGGTGGCGAGTGATGGAAATACCTGTCGCCAAAAACTTCGACGACTATGTGGCCGTAATTGCGGCGAACTCTCCCCATATTCTTGTTATGGATTTGTGGAGGCGACTCGATCTCACCCTCCGGGACTATGGCGACACCCTTAAGCCGATGATCGATTCCCAGAATCGCGAGGCAATCATCTCTCGGCCGAGGACGCGACCGCATACGCGAGACAGGCATTCAGCTTGATCGCGGCCCTAGCGAGGCGCATCTCGGAACGGAGCACAAGCGGAAATCGAGATTTCCAATCTCTCCGAACACCGCATCCGAAGCATTGACCGGAGTCTTGTGGTGTTTTGGACTCGGCTGCACCTCCGGCTTCGCCTATATCGGGGTTGCTCCGTTTCTCATTTTTGTTTGGCCTAACAAGCAGTAGATCTCGAAAAAGTAAAAGGTGCGCAAAGTTTCCAAGGGATGCCTGCGATTTTTCGAACATCAGCGCGTTTGGAGCGTACCTGATCATGACTGCAAAGAGGCGGGTTCAAGTTGTTTTGGCAGTACTTTTCGGCCTCGATTTGGTAGTGTACATCGCTGCCAAAATCCACTTTTTCACGCGGTATGATCCCAATCGAGAGGGAGTTTACTTTCGAGAACATGTTCCCTATTTGGTCTCGATGGGTGCATTGGGATTTTTAATTTGGCTTGCAGAAAGGCTATTCTCAGGCAAGTCGCGATACTATGGGCATGCTACTGGATCATTCGAGGGCATGACAGCCTCAAACTCATCTTCGAGATCAAGGTTGGGGCGGGGCAGTTCACCGACGATCAGATTGTGCAATTGCTTAAAGCACTGGCGGCCAAGGAAGGCCTAACCTGCTCTGAGATCGTTGCTGCGTACGCAAAGTGCAGGACCAAGATCGCGAACAACCTTCTAACCGTTCGCAAAGATTTCCCCACCTAAATGTGTGGCATCGGTCCGGTATTCACAGCAACCCTGGTTGATAAGGATGGAAAGAGAATCCCCAAGCAACCAAGTGAGAGTCAAGAGTAGGAGCCCCAGTAGAGAGTACGTTCGTTGCATGGTCGACGATCACCAAGCATGCAGTAGGTGACCCCAACGAGCACCTGTATTTTCTCGGTATCCGCGGTATGCAAGCATTTGCAAAACCTTGGACCCCAAGATTTCACGAAATTCCTGTGCGGGGAGGCACTAAACCGACTTACGCGAGAACTCGGGGCCTACCTATTGCTGACAATTAGTTAGCAGAGAAGACCAAGGCAAGCTGATTATTTCTCACTATAAACTTGGCAGCGGCATCCCTTAAGCACTCAACGGTAGTACAATTCAAGCACCTCAGATGCCCCCAGTTTCCGTCATTCTCGGGCTTCTCTTTCTCGTCTTGCCATCCGCGTTGTACGGTCCTCAAGTCGATCATAAGGAGGATCCGCTCGATAGGCAAATAGACTCTTTCCAGCTTCATAACGAGACTTTTCTGGATGCTGTCGCCAGGGTTAATCAGCTGGCCGAAGTCTCCATATCCATTGAGTTCATTCTTAAGGAAAGCGGCTCCGCTCCGAACATTCAATATCCAAGGTTCGATTCCTTAATCAAGGGAGGCTCGGTGAAGGAGGTTCTTGATCAAGTTTGTGCGTTGGATGGTCGATTCACATGGTCAAGCTACAAAAACACCGTTAACGTGTTCCCCCAAAGCTCCCTCCATGCGGGAGAGACGTATCTTCTGAATAGACATTTATCTCGCCTGGAAATCAAGAATGTCTCCGATCCTGCACAGGCAATATTTCAGACCGTCGGTTTGCTTCCGCCTCCTCATGAACAAATTGCATTCATGCAGACAGGGGGATCCGGCTTCTATTCGAAGTCACTGAGTATTACGTTGACCGACGTCACAGTAAGACAGGCGTTTGACGAGATTGCTGAACATCTCGGCACTGGCCACGGCTGGACATTCTCCGGTGCCAAGAATTTCCGCATGATCCGCTTTCACGCCAGCTTGCTCCCACAAACCAGCCCCTAAGTCCTGTGCCG
This sequence comes from Candidatus Dormiibacterota bacterium, assembly GCA_035602605.1. Lineage (GTDB taxonomy): Bacteria > Acidobacteriota > Terriglobia > Acidiferrales > UBA7541 > DASQHY01. The sequence continues at coordinate 15,993 of DATNLZ010000119.1, read as the reverse complement.
ATAATTGTGCGAATGTTGGCGTATTGATGAAACAGTTCATCTAGTGAACGGTTGGGAGAAATGAGCGCTCAGATGCTGCTGGAGATTATCAAGGAACTTAAAACGCCTCCCGAAGAGAGAAAAAGCGTTCCGGAAAATCAGGTGCGCGGCTGGATGGCGAGTGAAGACACCGACACTATGGGGGCAACGTACGTTTTCCTTTCTAAGCCGCAGCATGTCAACAGGGTTAGTTCGCCATTGTCGTTTGATCCAGTCTTCGATTTCATGCTGCGATACTACGAGTTCTGTTTAAAAACAGATCCCGAAAGTAAGTGGGCGAACAGCAGCTACTCTGCAGGTTCGGACCTAGTTGGCTGGTTCGTGTCGATGTGGGATGAAAAGCGCGACAAAAAGTATTTCGAAGCGATCAAGTCTCGCCTTGCACAGCTTTACATCGATGGCTCACCTGAACTAAAGGAATGTATTGAGCACGGTGTCATAGAACACTTGTTTGAACGGAAAGCCATCCGACAATTCTTCAGTGACTGGAGAGATAACCCGGATCTTCGACCGGCCTTCGATGAAGGCATGTTATGGGTAGAGGGTGGTGGCGCAAGTCCCCTTACCGAACGACGAAAAGTCCGCAAATAGCGGGTGCACAGCCCTTAACGGCAGAATCCACAATCAATATGACGGCAACGGCAACCCGTGTTAGGACCAGAATAGGTATCCCAATGTCTATTACTTCCAAGATAGTCGGACGACTTGCGACTGCCTTGTTGGTATTTAGCGGCTACGAGGCTTTGAGGGCGGCCCAAGAAGAATACAAAGCGTGCATGAATTACTAAGGTTCCGGATGATCGGGCAAAAACAAATCGCAATTCTAGAATGGGTCATTTTTGGGGGGCTGTCAACTTGTGCGGTTGCTGCCTCTGAGCTGATCGGTTTAAAGCAAGTGTGGGAGGATGGTGTCGTCTACACAGTCGTTCTGTTTGCAGCAATAGTCACAGCACTACGGCCAGCGTGGGGACGGAAATCGTTTTGGGGAAGTCTCGCTCTTATTTTCACTGGACATACGATCGTTTGGCTCGTGGTGCTCCAGGCGTTGCCATCTCGGCGATTTGGAATTCCTAAGCTTCTGCTCATCCCACTCGGAGCCATCGAGGGCGTTCTTATAGCAGGGTTCTTGTGGAAAAGGATGAAGGTATTGAGAACCTCCGGGCCGCGATCATGATCATCCAGTGCGACTCCCATCCTTCGCGGGGAGGGACACTGAGTTTAGTTGCTCAGTGGTTTTTTCCCACAAGCTTCCGCGTCGCCAACTTATCACGAAGTACCACGAGTCCGGGGAAAACATTCGTTATAATCGCGAATGATGGAAATTAACCGCGAACTGTTCGAAGAACAACGGCGCCCCCGTTTCGGCAAGGGGAACCCAGAGAGGATGCGGCTGGCCTTTTGGGAGTGGATGATCCGTGGCGATAGCAGAACCTCGACGGACGAAGGGAGCGGACTTGCCAGGCTCGGTATAGTGTCCCGAGATGGCAAGCTCAAGTCCGGCCATGGCCCATATCGCGTTCGCGATCTCTTCAAAGTGCCACCGAACCGCGAGGATGGGCCGATCTGGAATTTCGACCGAATGGGCGCAACCTGCACCGAATTACCCGACGGGCGGCTGGTTTGCGTTGGTGGCGAGCATGAAGACTATTACGACCCTGACTTCTGCATCTACAACGATGTCGTCGTCTTCGGCCCGAACGATCAAATCGAAATTTACGGCTATTCGAAGGATGCTTTCCCACCAACCGACTTCCACACCGCTACTCTCACGGGCAACCGCATCATCATTGTCGGCTGTCTCGGCTATCGGGAAACTCGCCGCTCCGGACATACGCCCGTGTACACGCTCGATCTATCGGGATATAACATCTCTGAGATCAAGACCTCGGGCGAGATGCCTGGTTGGATCTTCAAGCACGATGCCGACTTCAATCCAGAAGGAGTCATCACTATCCGGGGAGGCGAGTTCATCCATGAGCAGAGCGGCGAGCAACGGCATCGGCGGAACGTCGAGGATTACGCTCTAGACCTTCATTCGTGGGTTTGGCGACGCCTCACGAATAGGAATTGGCGTCAATTCTCAATATGCCAGGAGGACAAAGCCTTGTTCGTATTAGAACGGCACCCGGAACCAGAAGCCCTTCTGCCCCGTAGCGTGGAGCACACCGTCGTGCAGCGCGAGGAATCGACCGCTACTCGGATCGTCGTCGAAGGAGTGTCTGTGTCGTTGAGGGTTGGTGTTTCGTGCATCGAGGTCGTCGTTGAGGGCGAGCTGCCGAACGACCAGTCAATGCGATTAGCGGAAGAGGTGCGTGCAAACGCCGAGTCCGCGATCAATCGTCGGTGCATTTTGGAGGAGATATAGCGGTCGCGCCCATCAGAAATCGCCCGACCACCGTTGCATTATGTGCGTGCAACCCATTGTTCCACCGTATCGGGGGGGCTCAGTCTAGGCCGAAAACCAGCACTCGCGCTTGAAATTCTTGCGCGACCGTCCGTGATTTGCAGCAACTCTGCAATTAGGTTGTCGACGTTTGACGCGGGTAGGCTGAAAGTAATGGCTTGAGACGGGACTTCAGACCGCGTGGTTTGCCCACCGTATGAAGCCACAGTCGCCTCAACTGCAGCAACCAACCCCGGAGGGACGGTGACGGCGACAGAGGACAGTGCCTCCAGAATCAAAGGTTGAGCCTGGAGGAGTGCTTGTGCGACCGCCTTTCCTGCTGCCTCTCTAAATGCGTCGCTAGTTGAATCACCCTCGTGATAGCTTCCATCCTCGATGGTCGCATGAACATCGGTCAATTCGAGCCCAGCCAAGATTCCTGCATTCATTGCGTCTTGAACTCCTTGGGCCACAGCGCGTACGAATCTGGCGGGAATGTTCAAGCCTGCGCTCCAGGCGAAAACCTTACCTTGGCCACGCCTGAGGGCGTGGACCGCAACCCGAACGTGGGCGTACACACCGACGCCACCTCGCTGGCGGATAACCTTCTCATCACCGACACCGGAATCTCGCACAGTTTCACGATAGAAAAGGCGATTGAGTTCGTTATTCATCACAGCAACACCTGCCCCGAAATCGATCCTCAAACTGAGGTCATGATCCCGCAACTTACCCTATCTACCCTATCGCGTTTTCTTGACATTATCACCCTCTCAGATACGATGAGGAGAGACTCCGATCCCCTTCTGGAGGGTTAAGCCGTGAACATCGAAATCCACGATGCGGCCCTTGAGGCCAGAATCCAAAAACAGCTTCAGGCTACCGGCTCCGGCAGCGTCGAGGAAGTCTTGCTCCGTTTGCTGGAGACCCAGGAAGAACAGGATCGTTGGCTCTTGGAGAACCGGGAAACAATCAACGCAAAGATCAGGCGCGGCATCGAGCAACTCGACCGCGGCGAAGGAATCCCGGAAGATCATTGGATGCTCACCTGGAGAATCTGAAAAGCCAACCCTAAATGAGCGTGCGCTTTGTTCTTGCGCCGCAGGCTGCGCTCGATCTCGTCGAAATCTGACGTTACATCAAAAAACAGACCAGCCTCACAATTGCGGACCGCGTTGAATCCGCCATCCGCGAAAAATTAGCTTTTCTCGCGGGAACCCCCGGTACCGGTCACAGTCGGAAGGACTTGACCGAGGAAGATGTGAAATGTTTCCCTGTCTACTCTTATTTGATCGTCTATCGGCCCCAGACGAAACCATTGCAAGTCGCTGCCATTCTTTACGGACGCCGGGATGTGGAGCAGATCCTCAAAGGCCGCACATGAGCGATCGCTCCCCTGCCCTCGCCAACAATCCTCTGGCCGCCTTGCGGGTGCAGAGGCAGATTACTCGGGACTGATCAGCCCAGGAAAGGTTCTCCATGTCATAGGCGCGAAGACCCAGGTTGAACCCAGCGCAATTCTACAGACACGCTATCTCTCTCATCTCAGGGAAACTCATTGAAACGGATTTGCCAGGTTGTGATTTATAGGTTACAATCGAAACCGTGATCGAGATTCGTCACTACGTCAACCGTGCCGGAAAAGATGTCTTCGACGATTGGTTGACGCAACTGGCGGATGCCCGCGCACAGGCGAAGATTGCGAGCCGAATTAACCGGCTTGCCGCCGGGAACTTTGGCGACTGTAAGCCCCTACGACAAGGTGTATGCGAACTGCGGATCGATTGGGGACCGGGCTACCGTGTTTATTACGCGGTGATCGACAGGGAATGTGTGTTGCTCCTCTGCGGCGGCGACAAACGAAAACAGTCGTCAGACATTGATCGGGCCTTGGAATATCTCAAAGACTACAAAGAAAGGAGCGGAACCTCATGAAACGCAAAGCCAGCATCTCGCACGACGAGGCCATCATACGACGGCTCCGGAAGGACCCGGATTTTGCGGCCGAGTACCTCAAAGCTGCATTGAAAGATGAAGACGAGCCCCGCGTTCTGCTAATTGCCTTGCGCCACCTCGCCCAAGCCCAGGGCATCGCCAAAGTCGCCAAGGCTGCCGGCATCGAACGCGAGAGTCTTTACCGCGCATTATCGATTCACGGCAACCCTCGCCTGTCCACGCTAGTAGCCGTTACCAAGGCGATTGGGCTAAGACTCACAGTTGAAGCCGTGCAATGAGGGAGGTGGGAATGCGGGCTGGGCGGTGGGGATCGAAAACAACAACATGAGTAATTTCAAGGACTTACGAGAAATACGAAGGAACGCTAAGTCATTGAAAAGGAACAATAGGGCATGCACAGGAATTCTTATTGCTCCCTCAAAGCTCCATCGTTTCTCCTGGGCACTGAGATTCCAATGGACATGGGATTTCCACCCACGGTTTTAGGTAGAGAGTCGGCTTCGGGCCCAATTTCGCGGCGCGGATGGCAAGCCGACGGCTGTTCCAACCGACGTATAGACACCTTGGTGCAATAAGCGGAACTACCGCGAGGTCAGCTCAGATCACACCGATGAGAGGGGACGCCGATATTTCGGACGGGATGGAATGTGGGATGATGAACGGCCACTGACGCCCGGAGGGTGTTCCGCACCACCACGCATGCGGGTAGACTACAGTTGATTCTACTCAGGAGCGGGATTTCTCCATGTCCGAATCGCCACAAGCGCCCCCAAGCCCGCTGGACGATCTTCTCCAGATTCCCACTCGCGCCACGCTCACGCACGACCTCGAAAGCCTCGCCGGCGCATCCAACTCGGATCAACCGTTAAGCGTCCTTTGGATTGACTTGGATAAGTTCAAGCAGGTCAATGACCTGCACGGCCACGAAGCGGGAGACGAAGTCTTGCAGGGCGTTGCCTCCGTCCTGCGAATACTGTGCGCAAGAAAGGGCCAGCCTTACCGCTACGGAGGAGATGAAATTGTCGTTTTGCTTCCGGACCACTCTACGCACGAAGCCGTTTCGCTAGCCGAACGCATTCGTCAGCGGGTGGAGCGGCTCACCTTTTCGCGCTATCCCGAGAAAATCACCATCAGCATTGGCATAGCTTCGTATCCCGAGCCCACAGCAGAACTTCATCAATTGCTCGGCAATGCCGACGCAGCCATGTACATGTCAAAAGATCTGGGAGGCAACATCGTACGAGCTGCAGGAGCCCAGGTCCATGAACCAGGCGCCGCAGGCGCGCAAAGCGTTCGTCTGGTCCGCAGCGACGTTGCATCCCGCGCCGAGGCGGTCGAGCTCTGGATGACCTTGCAACAAGCAAATGATCGCTCCTACGCAATTCTTCTCGAAAGCGACAACGATGAGGATGTCACCGTTGAAGGTATCTCGCTCCGGACCGGCACGTTGTATCTCTGCCGGTTTGCCAAGCCCAAGGAGCCCGGTGATTGGCTGGTCCCGGCGCGTTCACGAAAGCATATTTCGGGGGAATTCCCGTCCGATCCGATTAATACTCTCAGGACCAAAGATCCTGATTTACGGTCCGGAACCGCCATCGAACTCGACATTGTGGCTCGCGTGAGAATTTTGGGAAGGCTCAGGACCCTCACACACACGATCCTGGCGACGGCGGACTATGGAGGACGGAGGATCACACAATACAATCCATAGCTGCTATAACAGACGACAGCCGTCAAAGCTCTACGTCATTCGCTGTGGGGGCCCAGCTTGCCAATCAACGCGGAAAGGAACGATCGCGCCCGGAACAGACTCGTCGAGGCTCTTCACCGTGGCAATTCTTTGGCCCTCGTCGGCGCGGGCGTTTCCATCTGGGCCGGATACGGAAGTTGGGGTCAAGTCATTCAGCATTTGGCGGCCGCCGTTCATGCGGTTCGGCCCGAGCTTGATACCCAACAAATTATCGACAACAATCCGAATCCACTCCACTGCGCAAAATATTTGGGCGCGTACCTCGGACCGCGTTTCGCCGAGTTTATCCAGACCGAGTTTGGGCCAAACGGCAAAAAGCCGGATCAACTGCTTTTTCGACTATGTTCGTTGCCTTTCAAACATTTTCTTAGCCTAAATTTCGATTACTCCCTCGAACAGATCCACGGCGCTCTCAACCGCACGTATCACACCGTAACCACGCGAAATCTCCCGGATCTAATCAAATTCATGTGTTCCCACGATGGCATCGACTCTGCGAGATGTGTGTTGCATCTCCATGGCACGTTCGCCGATCCGCCCGAGTACATTGCCCTCACCAACGACGGTTACGCGCGCCTCTATCCAGACGGAACTCTGTTCCGCAAGTTCGTTTGGTGGTTGACCACGTCAAAGTGCCTCGTCTTCCTCGGCTTTGGTTTCACCGATTCCGACTTCCTGCATGCGATCCGCCAGGCCGCTTGGGACCTCAAAGACGAACAAGACCCGATGCACTTCGCCATTCGCGGCATTCAGCCACAGGAAAACGATGAAGCCATACGCAACGATTTGAACGACTCTTACAAAATTGATCCCGTTTTCTATGAACTTGCGAAAGATCCCCAAAACCGCCACGCTGGTTTTGCCACGCTGATTGAAGGAATCGCGACTGAACTCGAATTGCCACTGGTCGTGCCACCGCCAGTTTCCGTTGACGAGGTACCTCCCGCGGCAGCGCCCGAACTCGATGATCTGCGGCGCGCCGAGCGGCTCGCTGAAGAGCTTGTGCAGAAACTAGACCCGGGAGGCGACGATGTTCCGCGTTAATCGGTCGTCTCTCCTCTCCGACGTGTGGTCCCAAACCCACGCAGGATCGGCCCTCGTCACGGGTTCGCCAGGGTCAGGAAAGAGTTGGCTCGTCGCTCAAATCGTCCGCACGTGCATACGCGAAAAGCGACCGCACTTGGCCATCATTGCCGAAGATTACCCCGTTCGTTCCCTCGAAGAACTGCGGCTGGCACTCGGCTTCACGACCGATATCCTTACCTTCCTGCAATCGCTACCAGGCGATCCCTTGCTCATCATCGACGGTCTCGACTCTCTGAGAAGCGATCCTTCGCAACGCAGTTTTCGCAAACTCATTCGCAAACTGCCGAGCCAAGCCCCCAAGTGCTCCGTCGTGGCATCCATCCGCAGTTTCGACCTCCGGCAGTCCGAGGAGTTCCAGTCCCTGTTTTTTTCCCCTTCGAGCCCATTCCGAGACAAGCCCTTCCGTGAGATTGCTGTGGCTATTTTCTCAGACGACGAACTTGCCGATGTTTCGCGGCAGCTACCTGCGCTTCGACCGCTCCTCGAAAAGGCCGAAGGCGAATTCCGTCAGCTCCTTCGAAATCCGTTCAACCTGCATCTCGCCGCGGAACTCGTCCAGAGCGGCACCCCGGCAAGCGAAATCACTCCCTTGCGCTCTCAAGTGCAATTGCTCACCAAATATTGGAGCTGGCGCCTAGACACTCCTCCAGACCACTACCTGCGAAAAGGGCTTCTCCGCGACATTACTCGTACGATGGTCGACAAGAACTCTCTTTCCGTCGCAGAAGCCGATATCGCTCTGCAACAACATGGGAGCCCCTTTTCCGCATTGCAGAGCGACGAAGTTCTGCGGCAAAGCGTCACAAATCGCATTTCCTTCACCCATAATATTCTTTTTGACTACGCCGCCGCTCGCCTCCTGCTCGATGAAGAGACCGTCGTCGCCTTCATCGAAGAAGACCCGAGCCGTACCATCTTCTTCAGGCCCTCGCTGGCGTATTTCTTCCATTACTTGTGGCTGCGCGATCGCGCTCTTTTTTGGAAGACTGCGTTCCTCTTCTTCGAATCCACGACGCTGCCGGAGAGAGCGCGTGTCATCCCAGCGGTCACCATCTATGAGGCCTCGCAAGAAGTCGAAGACTTGAAGCCCATCTTGTCTGCTTCCTCAAGGGCCGAACTCCAGGGCATTGCAGGCACTCTCCGCGCCGTCCAAGCTCTCGGTGGGTTGCTCTCCTCTAACCGCAGAAAGCTTTGGCTCAACATTCTCACAAGACTCGCTTCGAATCCGGCAATCGCCTTCATTAACGAGTTCACGGGGCTCCTCAATCTTGCTGAAGAAACGAAGACCACCGACGAGGCCCCCACCATCCTCGTCGCGGCATCCCAACTCCTCCGTTGGATCTGGAACTACGGCATCGACAGAGGCCGCTCACAAGCAATTTCCTTAGCGGATTTCGGTGCGGCGCGGGTACTCCATTTGGTCCTCAAGAACTACGCCACCGATTCCAAAGTGGCTCGCGAAACGGTCCTTGCCGTTCTCGATCGCTACGGAGCCCCCAAGGCCGCTGCCAATGAAGCCTTCCGTCTCGCGAATGAAATCAAGAACATCATTCGCCATGACCCACTTACCGCAATCGAAGTCTACCGTCGGACGTTTGCGTACAACGAAGCCTCCGAGGAAACTACACAACTAGGCGGCGGAGCTGCCCTGTCTCTCAGAAGCACGCGGAAACAAGACTTTTCGACAGCTCTTTATGTGCTTCAGGCAGCATTCCCAGTTTTTCTTGAGACTGCGCCGGAGCAAGCGGCAACTGCCGCCGTCGAAGCTGTTAACGCCGAGATCGGACGCGAAAAGCCTTTGAAGCCGCCTTCAGAATCCGACTCGCCGATGACATTCGATTTCCTATTTGAAGGAAAACGACTCACGTATCGCGCCGACTACAGCGAGATTTGGGACAGCGGTTCCCGCGAATACCTCAGCCTCAACCTTCTCAACGCAACTCTGCACCAAATATCGGACGCCTCTGACACCAACGGGAATTCTGCAAAACGCCTATTTCACCTCATCGTCGAACACGCCTCCCTTGCTGTGATTTGGAAGCGATTGCTGCAGATCGCCACAACGCGAATTACCGCTTGGTATCCGACTATTCGTGAACTGCTCTTCATCCCCGAATTCATTTCTGCGCCTGAAACTACCATTCTTGCAGGACAGACGTTGCAATCCATCTACGCCGAACACTTGGTCTCTAGCGACGATGCCCTCGCAATTGAGAGAGCTATTCTGAACATTCCTAACGCGCGAGTGATTCTCCGTTACGAGAAACCTGAGTCCATTCGCGATCGTCTTCTAATGAGCATCCCGCAGGAGGGAATCCGTTCACCGGAAGCCGTAGCGTTAGCCGAGCGTCTCAAGGCACAGACGGTTCGCGAAAACAAGCCGTACCATTCCTCTTCCTTCTTTCAAAGACCCTTTGGAACAGAGGATTGGCTCAAAGAAAGGGGCGTCGACACAACAAAGCATGAGAACGCCGAAGTGCTCGAAGCGCTGAAGCCCCTGGAAGAATTCGAGAGTAAGTACTTAAACGAAGTTCCCACGACCGAGGTATGCCGCGAGCTCGAACCCGCCCTCACAAAAATTGAGACACTACTCGCTGATTTGAAACCAGCCGAGGAACTGGCTGCAACGGCACGCGGCCTGCTTTGCAGTGCTGCGGAATCTGTCCTCAAAAACCCCAAACTGTCCGCCGCTGACGCGGTACTCCGGCACTGCCGTCAAATCGCGCTTCGAGGGGCAAGGGACCCTGTGCCCAATTTCAATCCCAAATATCACTTGCCGTTTGACATGCCGGGCTGGGGAAGCTTCCAACCAAGGATCGAAGCTGCACAGGGGTTGGCGCATTATCTCTGGAACTGGGGCCTCGACCCAGAAGTGGTGGAAGCTTTGCGTTTGTTAAGTCGCGACCCGGTTCCGGCCGTCCGATTCCAGGTCGCCCAAGGAATTCTCGGCTTCTGGAGACACAAGGCCACCGACGAATTCTGGACGTTCTTCGACGAGATGATTTCTAAAGAACAGACGCCTGGAGTCCTAATAGCACTTGCGGGAGCTGCTGGCCAGATCGCAGTTCACGATCCGAAACGCGTCGCCCTTGCACTCAGCGCTGCCATCGAGCGCGGCGTCCTACGCACTGAACGCAGTGACTTATCGCGGAGCTTTCTACAAATCCTCGTGGGACTCTACGTCGCAAAAAATGATGCACAATCGAACAACCAACTGCTCCAATTCGAAGCCAACCCGGTCGAATTCGAGCGCGAAATGGCCGAGGGAATTTATGCCGCTTCCGGTTACTTGACGCCCGACACGACGAAGGAACTTGAGAGGCGCGGCCGTGCCCGGGAGCTCCTCATTCGGGCTCTTGTCTCCGTCTATCGGTCTCTCGAAGCGTTCTCCGAACAGGAGGGCCGCCTCGACAAACCCGAAAGTTTTGGCAAGCTACTTCACATCATCGAAGCGGTTGCTACGCGCGTCTATCACACACTGGATATAAGCCCGTATCGTACGGACGGGGCTAGTGCCATGGAGCAGGCAACTCGAAAGGCCCTCTACTTCGAGCTTAAGCCTGTTCTGGAGTTTCTGACTGTACGCCGCTCCTTGAAAGGGCAACACTACTTGGCGCCACATACGGCGCATCAACTGATGCAGACGCTGAACGTCTGTTTGTTATTCGATCCTGCGCCCGTGATCCAATTTGCCGCGGCCGCATGCCGCGCAGCCAGCGTCATGAGCTATCACTTTGACTCTGATTCCATCCAAGAGATCGTAAAGCTCGTGGAGCATGTTCTTGCAGACCATAGAGACGTTCTACGCGAACCGCCAATTGCCAAGGACCTCGGCGAAATGCTCGACCTATTTGTTAGCGCTGGCTGGCCACAAGCCATGAGTCTTACCTTTCGACTAGATGAGGCAATCCGATAGCCCGGGTCGCCACGCTCAACTCCTGTCACGCCATGGAGCCCACACACTGCGATTGCTCTACAGACCAAGCTCCTCCAACCGCATCGCGAGGTAAATCCTTTCCCACCCGCCCGGCGATAGCTCAGAGAACCATCGGGGTAGCAGTCGGCTCTGCTTGACCGCTCGAATTAGCCGTCCAACATCGGCCATGTCAACGGCCGCCCAAGTTTCAGGCAAATAACCTAAACTCAATGGCGTTAGCATCAACCTCGTGCCTCGATGAGGGCCTCTAGTCGAGACGGCGTACGCCTGTCCTTCGCTCCGTAACTTTGCGAGTCGCACCGCGGTCGGACTGTACGTCACCATCTCCGGAGGTCGTCTGAAGCTCTCCGCATCGAGCCGGTACTTTCCGCGCTTTTTCGTGAGTGATCTTTTGAACCAAACACTGACCGGTTCGTCGCGCGGCCCCACGAGCCGGTATCCCCTGTCTGCCAGCCATTTCGGCTGAACTCCCCAAATAAATTGGATGGGACTGCGACTCACAATCCCGAGGAACTGCTCGACGAGCCTACGAAATCTCGCCCGAAGTTCGGACTCCTGAATTTTGACAATAGATTCTCGGTCACACTCGCTAGCCTGCGATGGGCTGGTTAAGTGGATGTCTACTTCGCTGCTCGGATTATTCCAAGAACACGTCAGGTGAGGCAGGTCCGTCCGGTCAACCCGGAAGATCACCAATTTCCTTGGACCCACGTCAAAAGCCAAATTTCCAAATACGACCGCGCCCATGGCTGGACATTCCTCGACAAAAAGACCCACTTGATGGGCTTAACTTCTACTATCTAGGCGTCCGTCTCCGATGCTCGTCTCATCCGACCCTCGCTTCCCAAGCGTGACGCCGTACGCCGCCGGCTTCCCTCACGCCAGCTTGCGGTCCTCAAGCGCTGTAATTAGTTGATCCTTGTCTTGTATCTGGTCTTGCCAAAAGAGCGCATTGTAGAAACAGGTCCACACATTGACCATGAAAACCCCGAGAGTCTCGAGGTCACCGACCGAATTGCCGTGATGCACGAACGAGGAGCGCACCTTATAGGTATCCGACGTATTGGCAACGATGGCTTTCCGGCTGCTCATATCTTTTCCACTCATGAACGCCATCCGCTCTCCAAGGTTCTTGGTAATCGGTTCGTTGTCGTTCCGCAGAAGTAGCGACTCCAGCGCGGCGAAGAGATATACGATTTTGTCCGCAGGGTCGGAAGCAATCGAGCTCCGGGAATATAGCAGCAGCGCATCGAGCAACGCTTCCTGATATCCCGTTTTCCGTCCCTCCGTAGCCAGCCGATTCAATTGCTCGAGCGGCCGCCGATTTTCCGCTATCTGAGCATTCGTGAATGCCCAAGCGGGCTGCCTCATATCCAGAGCGCCTCGCTGGTAGTTGACGATACGTCCATTCTCAATGAACAACTCCGCCGTCTCGCCAAGATTCTCACTTCCAAGCGGTACACAGTAGGAACGCAACTTCGGTGTCCAGTTCGCCGGCGAAAAGAATCGCAAGAGAGCCGCCGCCCTGCCCGCTCTGTACCGCGCCACCTCGACGGCCTTCCCTCTTTCTGCACGAACCTTTGTCGTTGCCGAGGCACACCCTTGCAACCGTGATCGTTCCTTTGAAAGAAAGACGCGCAACACTGCTTCCTCCTCTTTTGTCTCCGCGCGCGCTCCCGCCTGCCACGTATCCATCATCGCTGCCGAAACCGTTTGGAAGATAACGTTGCCCATCGGAATTGGACTTTCCACATACGATCGGTGAATCGGAACCCAGATCTCGTGTTCCTTAATTTCTTCGGTCACCCTTCGCAGAACAACCACTGACAGGGGTTCTACTGTCGATTTTCGATAACTTTCTGCCACCCAGCCGAAAACGACGTCCCGGATGAACTCCACCCTTACGCTGTCGCGCAGCAGCGAAGTCGATTGGATCTGTTCGGCCAACTTTGTGAGTGCTTGATATCCGGTATCAACCAGCGCAAACTCGTTCTTGCCAGCAAAAAAGACCCTGCCGACTTCCTCTTGCATTCCATTAACAATGCATCGCGTTACTCGCATTTCACCAACGATGTCTTCCTCCGGGATATCTGCGACCGGGTAAATGTTAGGACGAAAATTTGGCCTTGGCGGAGGTTCCCCTGCACAGGGGACCACCAACTGGAGCAGCTCAGTTCCGACTTCATCAAATCGTTTTGCAGCCTCGGGATGAAAATCCATATGCGTTGTAAGGATAACATTCCATTGCGCCGCTCATTTGTCACGAAGATGTTTCCCGACAATTTTGAACTAGCCGTAGGTCGCCGAAACACAGATGGAGGATTTCAGCATTACGGGCCGTGGGGTGCTTGCCTACCGCCCCATGGGATCGTTCCCTGCCATCGCGATTGTCGTGCGGTCCCGCGAAGACCATGACTTCTTTCACCACGAGTCTTAGCACGCTGGCCAATTCCAAGCCGGAAGATCCATCTGCTTCGTACCAACAATTGTTGTTTCGCCGAACGTTTTTTCGAGGACGATAGAGTGACAGCCCTCTTGTTCCGGTAGTTGCACATGGCGAGAGTCGTGAGCATAACTTAAGATTGTAGTCTGACCCGATTAGGTTACCGCGGGGATGTCTCGCCTTGTGTTTGCGCGTCCTCTAAGGGCACGAGCAGAGGAGTGTAGCCGCTCGTCGACACCGCCCAGTTCACGTCCGTCCGCACGACTATTACTCCGGGGAGTTCACGGCTGAGATACACGCCGGAGACGGGCTTCAGTTTTGGAAGTGGATACTCCCTTTCTAGCTTTCCATCCACTGCAAAACGATACAAGGCACGCCAAGTGATACCCCAGAAGCAACTGTCTCCAGCCGGTGCAAGCCCATAAAACGCTTCCGTCATTTTCATTTTCCCGCCGATGCCTCCGGTCGCTGGTTTCTCTGCTATTGGCGTCACGCGATCACCGCACACCCTCAATATTTGCCCTTTTGAAATAGACAAATGAACAAGGCCAACGGCGGCAAGAACACAGTCGTCTTTCTGTGGGTCGGAGATTACGCCTGTCACCGGATCGCAGTCGCTGTTCAAAGGGCCGCCGCACAGGTCTTTAGTGTCACGGCGTTCGACGTTCGTGACCACGCCAGTCTGAACATTCACTCGTTGGAGTCCACCTCCCCACTCACCGCGATTGACTCCGACGTAGATAGTCTTGCCGCTCCTTGGTGAAGCAACGCTGACCTGAACGCCCCAACGGAGCTGACCCTTCAATGCGATAAGCTGCCACTCGTGATGCCCTTCGGACAGGACGCGGAGCGAATCATGGGATAGCACAGAGGGACCGCCTGCACTGTTTAGGAGAACAATGGGTTCATCTTTATCAGTGGATGTAAAACGCGCCAGATCTTCGAATCTCCCACTTCTCCAAATCGAAACGACAAACTCGTGAATGTCTGGAGCGACTTGGCGCAACACCCAGAGGTCATGGCCAGATTTTTCGATGTCTACGACGCCCCGCTGAAAGTGGACCGCTCTGGAATCATCGGTGAGACTTAGTGAAATCAGGTCTCCGGGACCACCTTTGCGAGAGATATCTGTTCCACGGAGCCACAGCTTCCCGTCAAGTACGACTCCCTTGGCTATTCTATGGCCGAGAACTGGGTCTCCCTTCTCCCGCTGCTTACGAGGCGATTGAGGGGCAACGCCTAGCGCCAAGACTGAAAAAAATAACAGCAAAAACATGCTCCCGACGATCACAAGCTGATTTCTCGAAGAAGATTTCATATCAGCACAGCGTTCCATATCGATGATGAATACCTCAAGCGCTCGCTTCGTGTCATTAACTCATTTTGGATTCTCATCGTCAGGATCTGTCTCTGAAAAGCCCGTCGCACGGACAAGGTGCATTGCATCCTTTTCCGTCCAGCTGGCGTCCAAACCTCCCCAATCTGCGTTGCCAAGTTGCGCCGCAATTCGCTTGCCGTCCTCGCTAATCACGGCATACACACCTGTGTTCAGTAAGACGCAATGGCCTTGTGATGGCAAGCATAACCAATGTGGATTCAATGGCTTAAGACTGGCAAGATGGATGCACTGGAGGCTTGTATGACACGGTTAGGTCAACTGCGTCGCAGTGCTGCCCTGCTTGTGGTGAGCGTGAGCGCCGTTGTCGTCGGCGTCGGAGCTTTGTGGCCGTATGCGCGCCCGAGAGCAGTCCGTCTACTTAAGCACGATTTTCAAAGCGCCGGCATGGGAACAGACCAGATGGGTCTGCCACGCTTGGTCGCATTCAAACTGCTCCATAAGCGCTACCCAACGAGCGAGTGGACCAAGAGGACGCCTTACTGGTTTTAGGTAGTGAGAGTGCCACAAATCTACGTCCAACTAGCGTCCAAAACCCCACGTTTCAGGGGTGGTTTTAGGGGGTCGACGAACCGTAAGGGCAATTGAATCATCAAGACTTAGTGTGTGCCCTTCGGACTCATAACCCGAAGGTCGTTGGTTCAAATCCAACCCCCGCAACCATGGGCGCTGCGAGGGAAATCCTCTAAGCGCCCTTCTTATTGACGGTTACGAGTCGAGCCGTAATACTTATCAACTTCAGTTTGCAGCCGCTGACTTGTTCCCGTTCCCGACTTGGGAACAGATTGGGAACAGATCACCATAGATCGCCCGTTCTACGGCTTGTGCTGCCTCGCGTTCTGATTCCCTGGAAACATGCGTATAGACATCCGCCGTCATGTTGATCGTGGAATGCCCCAAGAGATTCTGCGCAAGCTTTAGGTTTCCCGTCTGGGCATTGATGAAGCTTCCCACCGAATGCCTGAACGCGTGAAAACCGGATGCACCTGAGGGACGTGGGATA
>DATNLZ010000101.1:0-10760 GCA_035602605.1 Candidatus Dormiibacterota bacterium | reverse complement strand
AGCCGGACTCGATAAAGTCCCCGCCACAGAATTGATTCGATTGCAGGAGGCCGTCAGTGCCGCAGCACTAGTAGCACCAATGAGCCGCAAAAATCCGCGCCGGTTCATTAAGTAACCTCCATCCCAAACTCCTTACTTGCATCGGCGATGCCAAGCCTGTTTACGTGGGCAGTTGGGTAAAGTGCTTAAACATAGGCAGATAGACGGAGGTGGCGAGGCGTCGAGGACGGTAGAGCGTCCAAGGCAAATGACACACGCGCACACTTGTGTCGCACTGCTTGACACTTGGGCGGCGCGACGAGAGTCCGATTTCATAGCGCGGCGCATTCAGCGCTTCAATCGATTTATATTGCCCCTTGATTCAGTCACTTGCAGTTTAAAGCTTCGGAGCCAGTACCATTGCAGGCGGGCACTGCATTCGGCACGTACGCCAGCGCTTGCGTCGTCTGTCCGATTGGAATTTGAACGATCACTTTGTTGCTTACGGTATTGATGGCAACGGTCATTTCACCGTTCTAGCGCGACATAGACCCTGGAACCATCGCCCGACGGCCAAATTCCGTGCGGAAGATAGCCCACTGGTATTGTGGCAACTAGTTTCGGCGTGGCACCCCTGCGAAACACCTTCACTTCGTTCGCTCCGCCGATTGTGATGTAAGCAAACTTGCCATTGCGATTGTTTACAAAATTCACGTGGTTGGTAATCGGCCCCGTATGCAGCGTCGCCTTCTGTTCAAACGGCGGAAACTCACTCTAGAGCATCCGGTTATCAGCCAAACAGGATTGCTCATTGTTTCTCCAGTACAGAATGGTCCGCAAGTCACAAGTCCCCAGTCTTGCGCTACACTCATGCGATGGGAATCCTGCGGCGGCTCTCACGCTGGATGGGAAAACAAGACCAAATGACGCACATCGTTGCTGGGAACACGGCTCCGGGATTTTCGCTGAAAGCTCTCGACAACAAGGAATACCCGCTCTACACCGTTTTGGAACGCAGCCCCGTCGTTGCCGCATTTTTCAAAGTCTCCTGCCCAGTCTGCCAGTTCACGTTTCCTTTTCTCGAACGCCTCCACAAGCGTTATGGCGGCGACGGCGTAACTTTCCTGGGCATTTCCCAGGACGATGTGCGCGCTACTCAGAATTTTGCAAAGGAATACGGCGTGACCTTCCCGCTGCTTCTCGACGAAAACGGCTATCCGGTTTCCAACGCTTATGGCCTGACCAACGTGCCCACGATTTTTCTGATCGATACCGACGGCACCGTAAAAGTCAGTTGCATGGGCTTTGATAAGAAGGATTTGGAAAAAATTGCTGCGCATCTTGCCGAGCGCAAGAAAATATCTCTGGCGCCGCTTTTCCGTCCCGACGAAGTGATTCCCGCCAACAAACCGGGATGAAGTTCGAAAAATTAGGTCCGGTCGGGCCTGAAGAATTTTGGAGTGCGGGAGCCAGCTCCCGCTTTTGAGAATGAAGGTTTTGCAGCAAAGATTCGAATTACGTTCAGTCGAGTTCTCCTTCGAGCAATTGTTTCTTGTGCTTCGGCGGCCCTTTTCGCTTGTCAGGAATGACGCGCGTGGCCGACGGCGCAATTCCGGACTTCCGCGCCGCTCGCCGCGCTTCGGTACCCTTGTCCAAAATCTTCTTCCGTCTTTTCATCTCGCGATTCCGTCGAGATTTTAACGGATCTAGAAATTGAAGGATACCTGCAAATCGATGCGCCGGTTGGCCGTCGAAGAGGAAGAGTACGGTCCGCCGGCAAGCCCGTTGGCTTGGCCGAAGAGCGGCGAACTCAAGTTGCCGATGGGCGTGGCGAGATTGACGTTATTGAAAACGTTTCGCGCGTTAACGGTGAACGTCAGATTGTAACGGTTGTTGTTTGATCCGCCGCCATCCATGCCGCGGACGCCGAAACCACCGCCACCATGCGAGCCTCGGTCGCCAGGGCCACCCGGGCCGCGACCAAATGTGCCGCCAGCGCCAGGGCCCCCGGCACCTGCGTTTGCCGCTTCCGCTTTTTTGCCAAAGCCGAAGGTCTTGCTCAAACGAAGATTCAGAGAGAAGCGATCAGGGCCTTCCGCAAAGTTGACCGGAATAACCGCCTGGCCGGGCTGCGTGGCCAAATTAAAGCAACCGTACGGGGTAGCTTTGACACCGGTTGCACCGGGCGTGCACGTGCCAAACGCCGCGCGAGTGTTGAAGATGGAATCCTGGTAAAGATCCTGGCCAGTCGTGATATTGAAGGGGACACCGGATTGCGCGACGAGGAACGGACTCAGCCGGAACGCGTAAGGCAAGGCCATCGTTCCTCCGAAAAACACGCGATGGCGGACGTCGAAGGAGGCCCGGCCGTAATCCTGGCTGACGTCGAATGGATTCGAAGGGAAACTCCCCGCGCCGGAAATATCGCTCTTGGCGTAGCTGAGAGTGTAGTAGCCGGAAAGTGAAAGCTTCGTTCCCATTCGAACGCTGCCATTCACAATGAGTTGATTCTGCTTGAAGATGCCTTCGGACTGATATTGGAAGATATTTTGGTTCGTGCCATTGGGCCTCAAGCCGGTGATGGGATCGGCGGGGTTCAGGTTGGTGGTGAAAAACTGGTGTACTCCGCGCGAGTTCAGATAGGTCACCGATAAGTTGGCGAATTTCGTGAGCTGGCGTTCCAGGCTGATGCCGGTCTGGATGGTATAGGGAGCGCGAAGATTCGAATTGGGCTGATACATGGTCGGATTACTCTGGGGCAACGAGGCTGGCACCGGTGTGTTGAAGAGATAAAACTGCGGACTCGTCACGAGAAATTGTTGTTGCGTGGCGCCGTTGAGGCGCTCCTGCCTCAAAAATAGGTCATAGGAAAAGCGGTCATAAAACATGCCAGAACCCACGCGGAGCACCGTCTTTGGCGAATTTTTGCCAGACCCGCCGATGCCCCAAGCGAGACCGAGCCGCGGGGCAACATCCGCATGGTCGCCAAAATTATTCTGGGTTTCGAAGCGAAGACCGAGACTTAGCGTGATGTTCGGGCGAAGCCTCCAGTCGTCTTGAGCGTAGAGCCCGGCATCGAAATAAGCGACGCTGGCCAATGCGGTGCCATTCGTGACGGAATAGAAGCTGGCACCGCCTCCGTGGGCGATGGCGTTTTGAAGATTTGCCTGTGTGTTTCCAGCGGCCAAGAACCGAAGGGTGATGAGATAGGCATCAAGCCCGGAGATCTGCGGGCATGCCGGGGGCGGGTTTGGCGCCGCGCAACCAGAAACGGTAGGATCGGGCCGCGAACCGAAACTAAAGGAGCCGTTGAAGTTGGACATTGAGTCATTCGAATCGCGATTGGCGCGCAGCCGGGCGCCAAATTTCAAAAAGTGTTTGCCGAGCGACATGGAAGTGTAATTCTGCAGCTCGTAGCGATCGAGAATGTCCTTGCTGACTCCAGCGCCGTTCCCGCCGCCATTGAAAGCACCCTGGACGGAAATTGATGGAGCCGTGCTCTGCGGCGTCTGGTCAATCGTCTCGCGGACGAACCTGAAACGTGTCTCGTTGATGGTCTTGGCATTCACAATCTGCGTGTCGCTGACCTGGAATTGGTGTTCGGTATTGAGTTGATTGAAACCGAGCGACGGGAGATTGAATTGGCCAATGCCGTTGTTGGTTTGATTTTCACGTTCGAACTGGTAGCGCACGGTGAGCGTGTTGCTGGCGCTGACTTGATAGTCGATTCTTGGACTGAGATTCGTGCGTGTGCGCGGATTGCTGACGGCGTCGCTAAATGGAACGATCGCGAAGGTTGCTGGATCCACGATCTGGGCGCTGACGATTGACAGTTCATTGATATCGCGGCGCTCGATATTGAAGAAGAATGAGGCCTTCTTGCTGACGAGCGGGCCGCCGATTTCGCCGCTAAATTGTCTGGAGTTGTAGCCAGGCGGCTGGGTTCCTGCCGGGATGATTTCGAACGGGTTGCGTGAATTGAACGCAGAAGTGTTTGCGTTCAAAGAAACCTGGCCGTGAAACTGATCCAGGCCCGGTTTGGTGAGGATTTCGACGCGGCCATAACCCAACCTATCGTATTCGGCGGAAAACGGATTCTGGTTGATGCGAATTTCGCGAATGGATCCCTTGGGCGGGAGTGTGCCGCCGGTAAATCCGTCGATATAGATCTGGCCGCCGTTAGGGCCGGCAGATGGGCCGGCAAGCGTTTGAAGTTCGGATTGCAGCTCATCGGGATCATCCGAAAGCGCTTCGAGGTCCTTTCCTTGCATTACCACCATCCCAGCATTGTTCGAAGGAGCAATGTCGACATTCGTGGAGGAATCCGAAACCTCCACTTTTTCCTCTTCCATCTGAATGAGGAGCGCAATATTCAATCGTTGAATCTGCCCGGCAAGGATCTGGACATCTTCCTGCGTGAAAATAGCGAAGCCCTTCGCCACGGCCTTCACGGTGTACGTTCCCAGAGCCAAGCCCTTAAATTCGTAGACGCCGTCACGGTTGGTGGTGGTGTCCAATGAGGCGCCGCTTGCAGCGGTCAAGCGGACGGCCGCTTTTGCAATGACTCCGCCCGAGGGATCCTTGACGACACCACTCAGTCCGCCAGTGGGCGTCTGCGCATCCAAATTCCCGCAGATCGTGAGAATCAACAGAAGAAAAATCGAACTCAATAGAACAATTCGAACGGGCCGAAAACTCATCAGATCTCCTGAGTGAATATCATTGGGTGTAGCGCGACGCGGCATTATGGAGTTGCCGCTTCCCCGCTCCCGCTGCCAAGGCTCCATGGCGAAAGGATTGTGGACGCGCTGCTCTTGGGGGAAGCCTCCAGAATAGGCTCGACTCCGCCAAGCAAGGTGATCACGGTGGACACGCCGTTCGGTCCGCCCTCGGTTGCCACGACCATGACGGCTTCACCCTTCTGCAAGTCCGCAAATGTGGCGGCAGGCATACGGCTAATCGTCTGTTGCAAGTCGGCAGTGCCCCCGCTTCCGGGCCTTCCCATTCCGCCGGACCCGGCAGACGCCGAGCCGCCGGGTTGCGAACCACTGGGTTTCGTCGTTGCTTCCGCATTCGCAGCGGGGCCAGTGGCGCCCGAAGTGGGCGCGATCGGCTGTGCTTCGGTTGGGGTTCCTTTCAGGCGCATGGCGATGCGCTGCGCCATCTGCGCAGGCAGTTTGCGCAACTGCGATTCCGGTGTGATTCTAATGGTGATGGGTTTCTTCGAAACCAAATCCTGGACGGTGATGGTGCCCGCGGACGCCTCGAGCGCGGAAATCGTGCCAGCGATATTTCGAAACGTGCCGGAGACGATTTCATCGGCGGTGAATTCGGCGCCGTCGGCGCTGCGAGTGCCGCGTGCGCGAAGCTGATCACCTGGCTTGATCTGGTCGAGCGGCGCGGGCTTGGCGTCATCAAACTTCACGGAATCCGAAGCATACCGCCGCAGGATAGTTTCCTTGGAAAGATGAATGGCAACGCTCTTTTTTTCACTCTGGGAAGGCAGGGCAACCCTGATTGTACTGTCGACTGCGTCGACGCCGTTTACCAGTCCTCCGAAACCGTGTCTTTGCCATTCTTCGCGCTCGCGCGATTGTTTTTCAGCGATGTCCACTTTCTTCATGGCGATAACCGACGCGGCAACAACGGATTTTCCATCGTCGGCAAGCTTGCCGCGCACAAGAATGCGGTCGCCGGGTTGGACGTCCGCCAACTGGATGGGCGTGGCGTCCTTCAGGTCCTTTTGCCCGGGCGCAATTCGAACGAGCTTCGCGGCGTCCTGGACTTGAACGGTCACGTCGCCTCCTGCATCCGTTGTCAAAATCATGGTATTTCCGGAAATCGACTTAACCGTTCCCACAGGCCGCGCCGCGGCAGGAGTTTGCGTGGACGGCTGCCCCCCAGACTGGGCTTGCGCAGCTTGGGAAAGGGCGGCACTTCCCCCGCTGAGACTCAGGCAAATCGTTGTAATCAAGAAAGCTTGTTTACGCACAAGCCTGTTCCAGAAGACCATCTCGATGCCTCACACCCTTGTTTGCCCTCTCGAATCCAAAGGACGATTCGTCGGGCCAACTCGCAAGCCAATCAAAGTAAAGATTCAGGTCAGCCATAAGACGTATTCTGAGGTGAATACCGTTTCACCGGCGCGCTTTTTTCCAAGTGGCGTCGATAGGATGCAGGCGGGATTTGCTTGCCATCCTTCGGTGGCGTCCTCGAGATTACAAAGGAGCCCCCTCTCCTTTGGCAGCCAAACTGCTGACTGTTTGCTCGAAGCCCTAACCCTGCGAACTCGCGCGGCAGTCAATGCAAGGAGATGAAGCGTCTTCTTTGCTCTAGGTCAAACAGGATTGGGAAATAAAGGAATATGATTTCCTATCATTTAAGCCAATTGTTTCGGCAGAGTAGCTCTAGGGCTCTCCTCTCCCCAGCGGGTTTGGCCCTACCAGAAACCCCGAACGGTCAAGTTGGCGCTAAATTTGCCACCCGACGAATTGGTGTGGGATTTCGCGGAGGGAACAACAACATGATGCGCCTGCGTCTAGTACTGGTTTCAATCCTGATGCTGGCGGTCACCCCGCCAACGTATTCAGACGAGGCGAAATCTGCATATAAACGGGGTGTCCGTGCCGAGTCTCAAGTCCGGTACGATGCTGCCCTCGAAGCGTACAAGCAGGCGTCCACGCTGAAACCCAGGGACCCCAAATACTCCGCCGCTTACCTACGGATGCGCGCCTATGTTGCCGGGCAGCATGTGCAGAAGGGCCAATCGCTCCGTGATGGCGGCAAATTGCAGGAAGCCCTGGCGGAGTTTGAGATTGCGGTGACGATTGACGGAACCAACTTCCTCGCGCAGCAAGAGCTGAGGAGCACCGCGGATTTGCTCAGAAAGCAAGCTGAGCAGACAGTAGCTGCCGCCCCGCCGAAGCCGATGTCTTCCTTGGCAAAAATGGCCGAAGAGACCGAAGGCCCCGCTGATCTGGAACCTTCATCGGACACGCCCCTAACACTGCGCATGACAACTACAGCCGACAATATCTACAAGACGATCGGCAAGCTGGCGGGAATCAACGTGCTCTTTGATATCGACTACAAACCGCAGCGCATCGGTATTGAGTTGAACGACGTCACACTTCGAGAAGCTTTGAGAATGGTGGCAATGGAATCGAAGACCTTTTGGCGACCGATCTCCACAAATGTGATCTTTGTGTCGGCCGAAAGCAAGCGCAAAGAGTTCGAAGACAATGTCATGAAGACTTTTTATCTTCGCAATGCGTCGACGCCCAACGAGTTGCAGGAAGTGGTCAACACGCTCAAGGGAATGCTCGATATCAGCCGTATTCAAGTAAATCCGACGCATAGCGCGATCACCTTGAGAGGCACACTCGATCAGCTGGTGCTGGCAGAAAAATTGGTCTCCGACGTTGATAAGCCGAAGTCCGAAGTCGTGATCGATATCGCCGTGTTGGAAGTAAGCCGTGATCGGTTGCGCACGATAGGCACAACTGTTCCGACGTCTACCTCCATCGCCTTAGCGGCTGCCGGGGGGCCGGGTACGGTCAAAATAGGTTCGCTGAATGGAGCCAATTTCTCCGTGGGGGTTCCGGGCGGCTCGTTCACCTTTCTTATGTCCGACAACAATACCAAAGTTCTTCAGAACCCACAGATCCGTGTCCTCGACCAAGGAAGGGCTTCCTTGAAGATCGGAGATCGGGTGCCAATCGCAACGGGTTCGTTCACTCCAGGAGTTGGCGGGGGATCGATCAGTCCACTGGTCAATACGCAGTTTCAATATCTGGATGTCGGGGTGAATATAGACATTACTCCGCATGTGCACTCCAACCACGAGGTCACGTTGAAGATGTCTTTGGAGGTTTCATCGGTCACAGGCCTTCAAAATATTGGCGGAATCAGTCAACCCACTATTGGACAGCGCCGCATCGAACACGAAACGCGATTGCAAGACGGTGAGATTAACCTGGTGGGCGGCATTCTGGAAGATACAGAAACACAGTCGTTAAGCGGTTATCCGTGGCTGGCAAAAATACCCATCTTGAAGTACCTGTTTGGCCAGGAGGACAAGCAGCGGCACGATAAAGAGATCGTTTTTGCCATCACGCCACATATCTTGCGAGCCGAAGAGGTCACCGATGAGAATTTGCGTCTGATCGACATAGGCACTGCCAACGCGATTGGGCTACGTCGGAAAGAAGCAAAAAAAACCCCTCCCAGTTCTGCAACACCCAGTAACCCCCCCACGCGCAGTTCAACGGGACGGCAAAGCCCGCCTGCAACTACCACTGCGCCTCGTTCGTAGCGGTTTCGACTCCCGGACGGGGGTAGAGCGCTACAGAGCTGGTTGATCTCCTATTTGGATAAGTCTGGAACATACGAGGGCAGACTAGCCTGTCGTCCATCGGCAGTTCAATTCCCTAATTGTGCAAAACTTTTGTGAAATGTTCCCAGAGCGCCCCTGGGGTTTATATAACCCTTTTATAATGAATAAATTACAGTAAGAAAGAATCGGTGTGAGAGTTGCCTAGGGTATTACAGGCACTTCTTGGGATGGGTGCCATCATGAGCACACAGAGTAGCCCTCGTTTGACGTTTGCCTTACCCACTTTTGTTGGACGCCGTATTTCCGCTTTGTACTTCGCTGCAGTGATTGAGATCCTCCCCGTACGGTCGGGATGTCTAGGCCAACTGAAAACTGGGGGGCGTTGAGAATTATGGCAAATTCCCCGGCAGCTTCCCAGACCCTCGGTTGGCGAGTGCAGCCAACCGGCTTGACTTCTAAGCCCATAAGATACCACCAGACCCAAGGCGTAGAGACGTCCCCGCTATTTGCAGATATTCCGCCATCCGATCAAGCCAAAATCGTATCCGCCGCGATCTCAAGAAAATTCGTGCGCCGGCAGACAATCTTTGTCGCAGGCGATCCGGTCAAAGAAATCCTGCTCCTAACTGAGGGCTGCGTGAAGATAACTCAGCTGGGTGAAAATGGCAGCGAAATCATTCTTAGACTCCACGGACCCGGTGAATTACTTGGCGCGAGTGCCGTGGAGCGGACGGGTGGGCATGGCTCGACGGCGGAGGCCCTGTTGGCGTGTAAAGCGCTCGTCTGGAACGCATCGACCTTCGAGACCTTGTCCGAAAAGTTCCCCACCCTTCAGCGCAACACGATGCGCACCCTGACACGCCGCCTGCTCGAGCTAGAAGGCCGACTTTTCGAGATTTCCACTGAACGGGTTGCCCCACGTCTGGCCCGTGAACTGGTTCGGTTGCTGGTGCATGTGGGACGGAGAGTGGATGGCGTTATCGAAGTTCACCTTTCGCGCGAGGAGCTAGCCCAGTTGACAGGGACGACGTTATTCACCGTGAGCCGGGTGCTCTCAGGGTGGGAACAGCAAGGCATCGTGAGCCTTCGGCGGCAAGCTGTAGCAGTGCAAAGCCCTTTCGGCCTGCTGGGTGTGTGTGACCTTAAATGAGCTCTGCGCCCCTCGCCGAATGCAAGATCGGCTCGTACATAAGCAATCCACTAGTTTCTTGTTCGTTGGGTTTACAAGCGAAACCGGCATTGCCAAGGCGGAGAACAAAATCGTTGTTCGCGAAATCGAAAGCGGCGGCAGGAGGCCCAGTGCGTCTGGTCCTGGTATGTTCCATCACCCTGGCGTGCGCGGCGCCGGTGATCGCACAAAGCGCTCAGGCGGGCCCAAATCTGCCATCCCCCATGTCGAGGCAGGAGATGCGCAGGAAAAGCATACAAGCTTTGGGGAGGCCCGTTTCTCCCACCCCGGAAGTTCCGCCCGAAACACCCGTGGTTACGCTGGAGGGGGTCTGCGATCGACCGCAAGTCGCCGGGACAAAAGGCTGCAAGACCGTCATTACGCGTGCGCTGCTAGACAGCATGATAGACCTGCTGGCGCCGGAAACTCCGCAGGCTGCACGCCGCCAGTTTGCGATCAACTATGCGCGACTCCTGGCTGCCTCTGAAGTAGCACAGCGACGCCACCTCGAAAAAGAGCCCGCAGTGAGCAAGGAGTTGCAGGCCCAATTGAAATTCGTTCGCATGCAGGTACTGGCCAGCACCCTGTATCGCCGAATCGAGGAGCAAGCGGCTAACGTACCTGCGTCCGAGATTCAGAAGTACTATACCGACCATCAGGCCAATTTTGATGAAGGCGAGGTACTGCGTCTTACAATATCCAAGGCGGCCGCAACGGAAAGCGGCCAACCTCTGGATGCTTCGGCTGCGAGGGCGACGGCCGACGCGCTGCGGGCGCGCGCCGCAGCTGGCGAGGACTTCGATCAGCTTCAGCAGGCAGCCTATAAAGAATTGGGGCTCAAAGCCGCCCCGTCGGCCACGAAGCTAAACAAGGTTCGCCGGACCAGACTTGCTCCGGATGAAGCGAAAGTTTTTAATCTGAAGGCAGGCGAGGTATCGGAGGTTATGGAGTCGCCGAGCGCGTTCGTGATTCTGAAGCTTGACTCAAAACAATCCATTCCAATCGAGACTGCTGGGTCGGAGATCAAGCCCATTCTTCAGCAGGCTCGCCTGGAGCAGGAAATGCAGAGCGCTGCCAAGAACGTCAAGGCGCAATTCAACCTGACGTATTTGGAGATGCCCGCGGCACCGGAGCTATTTCTACCGCCCGCACTCGCTCGGCCGGGTGTCAAGCCGGGACCACCGTCAAATGCGCGTGTGCGCAAGTGGCCTCCGCGGCGAATGCCATCGAGTAGCCGTGCCCAAGGGATGACTCTCCTACCCCAGCCGCACAATTGAC
>DATNLZ010000087.1:0-10601 GCA_035602605.1 Candidatus Dormiibacterota bacterium | reverse complement strand
GGTTGGGGTTGGGGTTGGGGTTGGGGTTGGGGTTGGGGTTGGGGTTGGACGAGAAGGCACTGGAGGCTGTGCACACGTGGCGATTCAAGCCAGCACACGAGCCGAATGGACGCGCTGTCGCGGCTTGGCTGACTGTCGAGGTATTCTTCCACCTGTATTAATCAAGAAGCGTACAGTGGGAGCTAGATTCTCTCAGCATGCCCCACGAATGAACCCCATGGGCGAAAGAGCCTGAGCCCCAGGCTTCACCAGACCACACTGGCGGCAAGCCGCCGCACAAGTCGACCGCGGTAGACATTCTCGATCCGCCGGTTCCGCCCAGAAAGTTCTCTGCTTTGTGTGGAAAGCGCGTAGCGATCTGGCTGAGGGTCTGGCCGTCCTCATTCTGTCCCGTCTGGCTATCCCTCTGATTTTGGGAGTTCGTGGACTTCTCTAAGCTATCTGTTTCAGAAACTCCTGGGAGAGTGCGGCAACACCTCGGTGAAACAATCTGTTACGATGCTTCGATGATGCGATCGAATAAAATCTTGAGGTTCCTGGCCCTCGCCGCGTTCGCTGTGGCGGTGGCATCGGCTCCTAGGCAGTCTACTCTTGCGGCCCAAAACGAGACGGGTTCGATCGAATTTGTAGCGCGGGTGACGCCCACCGACGCACGCCCTGAACCGGTCCGTAAATTCACGTTTTATCTGTTGAAGAAAAGCTATGCGGAAATTCGCGCCGAAGCTGAACAGGCGCAGCCCAAGCCCGACCAAGAATCTTTTATTTCGAAGCTTGGTGTGTCGGACCAATTGAAGGTCTGGATGAAGCAGAATAATACGATGGAATTGACGTCGCCCGAAATCATAAAACTTCTGACCGCAGATACGATTCTGGCTATCCCAGAATTCAAAGACGCCTATTTCAGAGCTAACAACGGGATGGCGCGCGGGCTCCCAAGACCAAGGTTCAAGGAAATCGATCGCACACAAAATCCCGAGAAATACACCAAACAAAAAGCTGAATACCAGGTCGCGCTACATAAGTTCATCGAGTCGAATCCACTAACCGTGGAGGGCACCGAAACCGAACTTGCCACAGTCACTCCGCACCTCGTATGGGCGCGTTTACAGAATAGTTATCGGCAGCAAATGGAGCGGCGAGTTCCCGAGTTGGCCCAAACAAAATATTTCGTCGCCATGGCGGACACCGACCTCGAGGGTCGCGGGATGATGAATCGTATTCCCGCAGGGAATTATTGGCTCAGCACGTTGGGACTTGAAGCAGCCGCAGGCGATGCGCGCCTGAATTGGGACGTCCAGGTTGCAGTGCAGCCCGGCCAGGCAAGCCGCGTAGAATTGACCAATTTGAATGCGAGCCTATGGCGAGGCTCAGCTCTCAGGTGAATGCCGCGGATGTGCCTGAACACAGGTCGCTATTTTCCTAGACCTTTCCGAGGATGATTTGTATAAGGATCCTTACACCGGCTCACGTTAAATGGGTACACCGTGGCTGTGGATCGGGTTCAACGCCGTCGTGCTCGCGGCTCTTGCGTTCGATCTCGGCGTGTTTCACCGCCAGTCCCGCATAATTTCTATAAGCGAGGCCGCGGTCTGGAGCGTACTCTGGGTTAGCGTCTCGCTGGCGTTCGGATTTGCCATTTTCTTTTTCCACGGTTCTGCTGCATCCCTCGAATTTTTCACTGGGTACCTGATAGAAAAGGCGCTAAGCCTCGACAACCTGCTCGTCATTCTGCTGATTTTTCGAACATTCGCTGTGTCAGAACAGTACCAGCCTCGTGTGCTCTCCTGGGGAATTGTCGGCGCATTGATCATGCGCGGGGCAATGATTGCGCTCGGTGCCACGCTCGTGAATCGCTTTTCTTGGATTCTGTATTTGTTCGGAGCCTTCCTGGTTTTTGCGGGCGGGCACATGCTGTTCTCGCGACAGACAGAAATTCATCCGGAGCGCAGCCGGCTATTCCTGTGGGTTCGCAAAATCATCCCGTCGACGCAGGGCTATGAAGACGGAAAGTTGTTGACGCACCGAGCGGGACGCTGGCTGACCACGCCGCTGTTTCTCGTGCTCGTGGTGATCGAGCTTTCGGACGTGGCCTTCGCCGTGGACTCGATTCCTGCAGTCTTCGGCATCACACGCGATCCATTTATCGTTTACACCTCGAACGTTCTCGCGATTCTGGGTCTGCGGGCGCTCTACTTTTTGCTGGCAGGTTTGCTACCCCGGTTAAAATATCTCAGTGACGGGTTAGCTGTAGTTCTTATCTTTGTGGGCGCTAAGATGCTTGTTGAACCGCGGGTATCTATTCCCACACACGTGTCCCTGGGGATTGTCGCGGGAATTTTTATCGTAACCATTGTGGCCTCACTGGTTTCGCAGCGCGGCGAAAGCAACATCCCCAGCTCGGTCCGAACCAAGGTGAACGACGGGCGCGAGATTTCGAGACTTGTCGCCGGCCTGGCTTCGGCCGATGGGCAGGCACGTCAG
Organism: Candidatus Dormiibacterota bacterium; assembly: GCA_035602605.1. Lineage (GTDB taxonomy): Bacteria > Acidobacteriota > Terriglobia > Acidiferrales > UBA7541 > DASQHY01. The sequence continues at coordinate 8,120 of DATNLZ010000087.1, read as the reverse complement.
GAAGCCGCTGCGCAACTATACCGGCGCGGCACAGAACTGGGACGAGCGGCCATCGAACCTTGGCTGCGTGACGCAGACATGGCCCAACTGCTGCTTCATACAAACGCCAACCCACTCGCATCCTCACCTTTATGTGCGACGGCGGGCATCGCTGTTGAGCCGGTAAATTTTGACCGGATCCATGCTCGCAATGGCTCACCGCACCTTGCCCATGTGCCGCCGGACCAAGACGCCCTGGAATTCGAATTAACATTCGAGGGGGGCATTCATCTCGACATTTTGACTACCAAGGCTGGCGGAGACCGCGGCGTGATCGCGCGGTATCTCGAGAAATTCGGCGAAGGCATTCAACAAATCGAATACTTGACTTTGGATGTGGACCGCGCAACAGAATTACTACGCGAGCGCTTTGCGCAAGAGTCTGTGTACCCGGCAACACGTGCTGGCGCGGATGGTACTCGAGTTAATTTTTTTCTAGTGAACGCGGCCGATGGCAAAACAACTCTCATCGAGCTTGTTGAACCGCCTGCGCCAGGCTAGCAAGCTCGTTGTTCACGGGATTTCTTGAGCGCCTTCAAGGCTCAGGCCATGAGCCCACACAGCACCGCTGCGTGGTTCGACCAGACCGCAGTCCGCGCTCCACCAGTTTCATCGCATCGTTCCTTCCACAAATCGGGCCCTTAGAATCGGCCCTTCCTGAGATTTAGCCAACCGTTGTTTTTTGGAATGATTGACAGGCATGCCACGCGCGAAGGATTTCGCCAACAGTCCATGCTTGCGCGATGCAACCGCGCGGCGTAAAGGGGGGGTCACCATCGAAAATTTCGCCCAGTGTTCCGAGCCCGTAGCTGCAGACCTGCTCCGCCGTCGGCTGTAAGAACGACGCCGCCAGATTTGGATCTTGATACACCCGCAGGTGCGCGAGGACAAATGGCCCCAGCAACCAACCCCACGCCGTGCCTTGGTGATATGCGGCATCGCGCTCCTGGGGGCCACCTGCATAACGTCCATGATATTGCGGATCTCCAGGTGCGAGACTGCGGAGCCCGTGCGGGACCAGCAGGTCTCGCGCGCAGACATCCACAACTTTACGCTGCTGTTCGGGGGAAAGCGGACTTGCCGGCAATGATACCGCAAAAATTTGATTTGGACGAAGCGACGAATCGTTACCGTCACCCGGCACATCAATTACGTCATGGCAGCAGTCTGCCGATGCATTCCAGAATTTCGCGAAATTTTGCTTAACGCTAGCCGCGGCACGTTGGTAATCTTCAGCTGGCTGTCCCATCACCCGAGCCAATTCTGCCATGCCAACCAGCGCGTTGTACCAGAGCGCGTTGACCTCGACGGCCTTGCCAACGCGCGGTGTAACCACATGGTCGCCCACCTTCGCGTCCATCCAGGTTAGCTGAACGCCAGGTTCCCCGGCGAAGAGCAATCCGTCGGCGGCTTCGACGGCAATGTGATAGCGCGTGCCCGATTTATATGCCTGCAGGATTTCGCGTAGCACCGGGTACAGAATGCTGAGCGTTGCCCTGTCGCGTGTCGCCGCGTAATATTCCCGCGTCGCTTCAAAAAACCACAGCGCCGCATCCACGGTGTTGTATTCGGGAGGACCGCCGGCATCGGGAAAATGGTTGGGGAGCATTCCGCGATCGACGAGGCGCGCGAAGGACAAAAGAATTTTCCTCGTAATTTCCGGCCGGCCGGTCACCAGCGATAATCCGGGCAGCGCAATCATGGTGTCGCGTCCCCAATCGCCAAACCAGTGGTAACCAGCGATTACCGAGCGCCCATCGCTCAGATCGGGCAGGGCGCGCCTGACGATAAATTGGTCGGCGGCGAGAACCAGTTGTTGGATCCAGCTCGGTGCGCGCGGAGCGACCCGAGGCTGCGCGGCAATCCAACGCGCCAGGAGAGATTTTTCCCTTGCCGTATGTTCTTTATAGGACGAGGCCCCATCGAGCGCCTCAGCTTCTTCGGTGGACAGAACAATGGTGACGCTCTCCCCCACACTCAGGCGCGCACGAAAGATTCCCGCAAAAAGGTGGTCCGCGCGATCACCGAGCCCGCGCTCTGTCTCGATGGCAAGATGGAAGTCACGATACCAGATATGCGCGACCTCGCACGTCGCACTGGCGCTGCGAGCGAAAATCTTCGTGGCACCTTCGAATGCTGTGATGCGCAATCCGTTCGTCAAAGGTTCGACCGCCATGCGCCAATCGCCTGCCGAAGCGCTCGAGTGAAAATCGCAATAATCAACCAGAAGTTTCGCGTCCAGTTCCAGGGGGCCCTGAGCCTTGACAAGCGTGTACTGAACAAAAGTTGTGTTCGCACCCCACTGCATCCAGACGCGTTTTTCTATGCGCGAGCCGCCGCAAGCGAATGTCCATACCGGGGTCGTCCCCTCCAGGCGGAATCGTTCGATGTGCTGATACCCGGCTGGATCGATGGCCCCGCTCGCCCAGCGATTGGTCGAAAGCGGAAACGCAGTTGCGTCGCACCTTGCCAGTTCTTCTAATTTTGCAACGAGCAAGTTTCGACCAAGCGGAGGCCGCAGCGCCGCCACCAGCAGGCCGTGATAACGCCGCGACAATACCCCCGGCAAAGTTCCCGAGGCATATCCGCCAATTCCGTTGGTCACGAGCCACTCACGTCGTTCCGCCACTTCGAGCTGCGCGCAAACATCGCGGCCAAGATCAACGACAGGCTTCCTTGAAGAATCCTGTGAAACTCGTTGCGATAGCGATCGGGATTCGGAATTAAGAGCCATGTGAAATGTAACGCGCACAGGCGGGCAACTGGACGACCGCGCGTTTCTCCGTACCAGTTGTTCTTTAGATAGCTGACATCAGCCTTCCATCCGCAATGCCGATGCGAGACTTCGCTTCACGCGGCTAGCTCGCGCTTGCCGCATAGTTATTCTCCGCTCTGCTCGATCAGTTTTGCGACCAAACCGGTCCATCCAGTTTGATGATTGGCGCCCAGCCCAGCGCCGTTATCGCCGTGAAAATATTCGTGAAAAAATATGAGGTCGCGCCAGTGTGGGTCACTTTGAAACGTTTCCAGCCCACCGGCCACCGGACGCCGGCCATCTTGTCCTCTTAGAAAAATGCGCACCAGCCGCCGCGATATCTCCGCGGCCACTTGCCACAGATCTTTCTGTTTGCCTGAGCCGGTGGGACATTCCACACGAAACTCCGCCCCGTAATAGTGATGGAATTTTTGCAAGGCCTCAATGAGAAGATAATTCATCGGAAACCAGATCGGCCCGCGCCAGTTTGAGTTACCGCCGAAGAGTGCCTCCCTTGATTCAGCCGGCTCGTAGCCCACACGATGCGTTGTGCCATCGATATTCAGAAGATACGGATGTTCCAGGTGATAACGGGACAGCGCGCGAACGCCGTAAGGGGCAAAGAATTCCGCGGCATCGAGCATCCTCGCTAGCACACGAATCAGTTGCGGCCGACTGACAAGTGACAGCAATCGCCTTACGCCGCGCGCCGAGCGCTGCGTCATTTCGATGCGCTGCGGTGCGTCGGAATTATTGTCCATGAACCACTGCATGCGCCGCTTGAAACCCGGCAGGCGGTCAACAATCTCCGGCTCGAGCGTCTCTACTGCAAACAAGGGCACAAGCCCGACCATCGAGCGCACTTTCAAGAAATGTTTGCTGCCGTCGGGCAAGTACAGCGCGTCGTAATAGAAGCCGTCTTCCTCGTCCCAAAGTGAAATATCCTCACCACCCCGATAATTCATTGCGTGCGCAATGCTCACAAAATGCTCAAAGAATTTGCTGGCCACATCTTCATAAGCCGGGTCTGCCTTGGCAAGCTCCAGCGCAATCGCCAACATGTTTAGGCTAAACATGCCCATCCAGCTCGTGCCGTCGGACTGCTCAAGATTTTCACCGTTTGGCATTGGCATCGAGCGATCAAACACGCCAATGTTGTCCAGGCCCAGGAACCCACCCTGGAATATATTCAAGCCGCGCGGATCTTTGCGATTGACCCACCACGTAAAATTCAGCAACAGCTTGTGAAACACGCGCTCGAGAAATGCGCGGTCGGCTACACCGCGCACGCGCCGGTCAATTTTGTAGACGCGCCACGCAGCCCAGGCATGTACCGGCGGATTGACGTCCCCAAACGCCCACTCATATGCGGGCAGTTGCCCGTTGGGGTGCATGTACCACTCGCGCAACATGAGGATGAGCTGGTCTTTGGCAAAGTCCGGGTCTATCTGTGCCAGCGGCAGGCAATGGAACGCCAGGTCCCAGGCGGCGTACCACGGAAACTCCCATTTGTCGGGCATCGAAAGGACGTCAGCATTGTAGAGATGCCCCCAATCGCGATTGCGGCGGTTATGTCCGGCGGGAGGGGGTGGGCCGGCCGGGTCACCATCAAACCATTCACGTGCATTCAAATAATAAAATTGTTTACCCCAGAGCATTCCTGCAAACGCCTGGCGCTGGACGTTGAGGGCGTCTTCCGAGAGCCCGCGAGGCGCGCGAGATGCATACAACTCGTCAGCCTCAGTCTTGCGAGCCGTGAATACAGCATCAAATCCCCCGCCAAAATCATTTGTTGGCGGAACATTTACTTCGCGCTCGGCGTGTCCTGGTGAAGTTATCGAACCCCCTGTCGCGTCGTCGACATCCCCCAGGGGCTCGAGCTCGGTCAGTCGCAGGCGCACAGTTGCGCTTTCCCCCGGCGCAATTTGCAAGGAATAGTGCGCCGCGACCTTGGTTCCCTGCTCCGCCGGATTCACAGCTTCTTTCTTGCCGCCAACAATAAAATTGTGGAAGGCGTCTTTTACATACGGCGTGCGGTTGCCCACGCCGAAAAGCCGCTCGAAGTTTGTTTCGTTTTCCGTGAACAGTAGGTGCGAAGCCGCCTCGCACAACAGCCAGCGCTTTCCGTAGGTCGGTTCGCTTAATTCCACCGCGCTGATCCCGCGGACTGACTCGCCGCGCTGCAACAGCGGCCGCTGGACCTTGTATCCCCAGGACCAGGTATTGCGGAACCACAAAGTCGGCAGCACCTGCAGAAATGCCGCAGCAGGCCCGCGATTGTGCGCTGTGATTCGAATCAAAATATCTTCGCCGTTGGCTTTGGCGTATTCCACAAAGATATCGAAGTAACGGTTCTCCTGGAAGGCACCGGTATTGAGGAGTTCGAATTCCGGAGCCTCGCGCCCGCGTCGCCGATTTTCCTCCACCAGGCGCGCGTACGGGAACTCTGTCTGAGGATACTTGTAGAGGTATTTCATGTACGAGTGTGTCGGCGTATTGTCCAGGTAGAAGTAGTACTCCTTCACATCCTCGCCATGATTGCCTTCGTTGCCCGTCAATCCAAAAAGGCGCTCCTTAAGAATTGGGTCGCGCCCGTTCCAAAGCGCCAGCGCGAAGCAAATAAACTGATGCCTGTCGCTGATGCCGGCGATACCATCTTCTCCCCACCGGTAAGCCCGCGAACGCGCGTGGTCGTGAGGGAAATATTCCCAGGCCGTTCCGTCGGCGCTATAGTCCTCGCGTACCGTGCCCCACTGTCGCTCGGAAAGGTACGGACCCCAGCGCTTCCAGTGCACCGTACGTAGTCGTGATTCTTCCATTCGCCGAGCTTCCGCAGATGGTATTCGTGGCATGACCGTGACTGAGCAGCAGCGTACTTGAGAAATGCATCCCTATCTTCTGGGAAAAGACTCGGCTGGTCTAGAGAGAATATTCTCCGGATTCTTGTAGGACACTTGAGACTTATTTCCGCAGATCGGGCCAATAGTCTCGCTGGCGTTGGAAGGAAATATGCAGAGCCTGGTGGAACGCAACCTGGATAAACGTATCAGTACGTTTTCGCTAGGACACCATACCCCGTGAGAGAGGCTAGCTGCGACACGATACGTTGACAAGCATCGAGGACTCGTCCAGACCCCGGCTGAAGACTAACTCGCCAAGAGGGCCGCTTCAGGCAGGATTTCGTAACAGTCAAAGAGCACGCCTACGCCAACCGGGCCACGCGGTGAGCATATCGGCCGGACTCTAACGACGTGACCCGTGCAGCGCCACTCGGAGCATGGCTTGCCCGTAATCTCCGGCGGCATCTTCATAAGCAGTTGAACCACCGCGCCTTCTTTGATCGCGAACTGAGTGGCAAAATAAACGCCATTGGTTGAGATATTCAGCGATTCGACCCTCTGCTCCGGCACACTGGAATGCAAAACCTGAAAACGCATGTCGATCACCAAATTATGCCGATGTGCAAAACGCCGGTTCGAGACGAAAATTACTTTATTCATGGAAACCTTGCTTCGCGCTCAGGAGGGGAGTGGCGCAGCCTAGACTATGGAGGGGTAACACGGCAATGATAGCACCTGGCCCGCGAATGGCAAGTGATTTTGCTCTTAGTTTTCTTAGGCCATACTTTAATACGAGGGCCGCGAAGCTCCCCGTGTCTACGCGCCAGCCAAGCAACGAATGCTGCTAATTCTGACGATTAGCTGGCGTATGGGAGGATTCGAAAGCGCATCGAGGAGGCTGGGGTTAGCGCGCCGATGAGGAAATCGGGCGCGCGAGTACTGTAAACCACGATGCGCACCCCGCAAAAAACACGTTGCGGCCACTTGAATAAACGCTAAAGCGTCACGTTCTCCGCGCAATACACATCGGAGACGTTTGCTCAAGCTGATAAGCTACATCAGCGAGCAGATGCATAGCACGAGGCTTAAAAAACGTCGATCCATTGACGCGCCTTGAGTGACTACGTCTCGTCACGTTACTTACCAGAACCATCATCTATCGAAGAACTTGCTTCTCGTAAGTTGCCAGTCTAGCTTAGATTACGATCTTTATCGGTCCTTAACGCCCATGATACCCACGAATCCTCCAGTCGATGGCGGGGTCCCGAACTTTGGCATCGCAGAGATTCGCGCCAGCCTGCGTAAGATTGAACGGAGCGATCTTTGGGCTTGGGGACACACCGTCGTTCTCATTCTCTGCCTGACGGCAATCATCGTCTCTCTCGCTGTCTCTTTGCTTTTAAAGGGTACCAAAACTTTTTTCGGGATAAACCTGATCCTGGCGGTCCAGACGCTGGTAGTATTCGTGCCGGCGTTTAACCTGTACATGATCCATCAGCATTTTCGTTTGCGAAATCTGCAACGTCGATTGGCCGAACATCAGATTGAAGCTGAAGTTTTTCGAAGGCTGGCGATGTTCGATTCGCTGACTGGTCTTTACAACCGGCGATTTGCTGAGCAGCGCTTGCAAGCAGAAATCGGTCGTTCAGAACGCCGCGGGCACCCTCTTAGCGTGGTATTGCTCGACCTGAACAACTTTAAACAGATCAATGACATGTACGGCCACGCCGCGGGCGACCTGGTGTTGAAAGAACTTGCGCGGCGCTTAAGCAATGCGATCCGCACTTCAGATTTAGCTGTGCGCTGGGGTGGTGATGAGTTCATGCTGCTTTTGGTGGATTGCAACCTGAGTCAAATCCAGCATGTGGTGATTCGTCTCACTCCATTCGATGTCGCCATCGAGGACAAGACGATTTCTGTCTCGTTTGCGATTGGATGGAAGGAATACGTCCTGGGCGATCGCGCTGACGACCTGCTGGATGGCGCCGATCGCCAGCTTTACCTCAATAAACTCACCATGAAAAACACAACCCATCCAGTCCCCACTGCTGTCTAAACACAACGTCATAAGTAATTGCGCATTAGATCGATGTATGTTCTTCTAGTGGAATGAAACCACTTACGATTGCGGACTCCGCAACCATCATTCTAGGATTACAGGATGAGATTCGACGAACCGAGGAATCACGCTATGACCACCGGCTTCACGGCGTGCTGCTGGTGGCTCATGGTATGACGTGTCCGGAAGTGGCGGCGCTGTTGGGAGACGCACCGAGAACCGTCGAGTATTGAATTCGCGGGTTCGAAGAGAAAGGGCTAGCCGCACTGCGGAGGGTGAACGGTCGGGGCGGCCGAGACGCCTGAGCGAGAAGCACCTTCGGGGAATCAACGCCTCTCTTCGTTGGATGCCGCGAGAGCTAGGCTTGAGCGGAAATCTGTGGGACGGCAAGACGCTGGCGGCCTGGATCGAGCGGGAGTACGGGATC
>DATNLZ010000048.1:0-18965 GCA_035602605.1 Candidatus Dormiibacterota bacterium | reverse complement strand
GTCACCGTCTGCTGGAAAAGCAGGGGGGCCACGCGGTTGTCGTCGCGCACACAAAACACGATATAGTTTTGGTAATTCTGCGCGTTGGTCAGCAGAGCGAGATAGATTCCGCTGGTCCAGGTGGTCTGGGTGGCCAAGGTGTAGGAGGCTGCCCAGCGACACTCGATCATTCCGGTTACCGGCTCTGTAGGGCAGGTACTCTGACGGACACCGTTGAGCGGGCCTATGCGCTGCAGCAGGCGCCCCCCAAGTCCCTGGTACCAACCCATCCGGTAGACGTCGATAGTGTAGGTCTGCGCAAAGTTGACGCTCACGTAGAACGTGATGTTCTGGCCCTTGTTGACGCTCGTAGCTGAGGCATACCCCTTGATCTGGCCTGTTACGTCGTCTGCCGAAAGGCCCCAGGGAATCTGCCAATTGCTCGTCCCCGGCTGCTGGTTCTCAGTCACGATCGGATTGCTCTGAGCCATCGCGGTGGGCAGCAGCACGATTCCCGCGGCCACCACCAGGAATAGTTGTTTCAACAATGACCGACTTGTGCAGCCAAATGTTGGCCTTGTCATAATGTTCTCCTAACCCCCGACCTTCCATCAGTTGAATGCCCTTCCCGATAGCCGGGAAGTACGGATCGTTGCACTGCAGGCCCGAGCTCATCGCCGGGCTGGTTTCGATGCAGAAAAATTGAATTGGGTATGCGACAGAAAAGAGCAGTTATTTTTACTCAGGCGGTCGCAACAGACACTCGAACCACGACTTTGTACATCGGGCCATCCTCGGTGTATGCGCTGCAGCCAAAGAAAGTCATAAACGACTTCATTATTATTTTATTTTAGAGAGCGGTACCATCTCGGTTCACAGCACGTTGCTCCAGGCGGCTTTGCGAGCTAGAGGTGCGCAGCGCCTGCAGGGCGTTTACTACAGGCATAATTCGCGCGCCCGAGCAAACGGCATATTGTACAACCTCCTCGAAAAATGCCGGAGTGCATCCGTAGGGAGTAGGGCTTTCCGAAACGTCGTGAGTGGCGAAGATGAGCCAACCACGCCGCTCGCGGTTCTGGTCGATTACATCCTTCACGGCCTGAATTTTATCCCGACTTTTCTCCAGAAAATAAGCGGACAAGCGGTTGAGGTCGGCCTTGCCCGCATTGATCGTCTGCCCGCCGCCTCGGCAACACAGGAAATGACGAGCCACCCTGGCCTTGGCGAGCGGTGCAGGGTCGCCAATGGGGTACGCAAAGCTCTGGAAAGTCGCGCCGGGAATGACTCTGCTGAGAGCCACGCGGTTCTCGATGACTGCGGCTTCGTACTGCTCAGGTGTGGTTCTCCATGGATCGCAATGCGGGAACGTATGGCATCCCAATTCATGCCCTAGCTCGTGGGCTGAGCGCACGTCATCAGCGGTCGCGATTTGCCCGGTCGGCGCCTCGGTTCCGAGCAGCCCGAGCGATACATAGTAAGTTCCAGAAAGGTCAAAACGCTTCAGGATGAGCCCGCCAACCAGCAGTGCAGAGCGCGGGAAATCATCGAAGGTAAAGGAAATCAGGGGCCACTCGGTCTCGATGGTAAAGTCCCTTCGGAAAAACAGACGCGCCGCCTTCTGCTGGTAACGTCCTCGAAGGCGCAGAAAAAAGCCGGCAGGCTGCGCCCGCCTCTCGCCTGGCGGAATTGCCGAGATGCTCGGGGACAGTTCTGACCTTCCGCAGGTCTTAAGGTCGCAGGGTAATACTGCTGGATTGTGAGAGTTGAAATTTGTTATAGACTTCAAATGCGGGAACCTCGATTTGTGTCTTGGGATGCGGCTCGAGCTGACCAGCGTCAACGGCTTGCTTTATCGGCTGAGGTCGGATGGCCGGCGGTGCGATGGCGGCAAACAAGAAAGCGATATATACGGGATGCGTAACTTTGAACGCGGCCTCGGTTAGGTTGTAGATGGCTACCATGGCCAGAAATGCCAGCAGGAGAGGGGCCCAAGGAAGGTTTCGCCGAAACGCACGGATGACGTTCCGGTATGCCGTCGCCATTAACAGCACCAGTAGTGCGACCCCGAACCACCCCAGGTTCAGATAGGTTTCGAGATAACCGTTGTGGGCCTGATTTGGGCGCCAGTAGTACTTTTCCCAGAAAAAATGGGCCCTCTCGCCCAACCAGAAACTCTCGAAGCCCGTCCCCACCAATGGATTCACGTTAACTTGAAGCAGCTCTTTCCATAGATCGGTTCGGCCGGTGAGGTCAGTTTGGCGACCGAGCGAATGAACAAGGGACGTCGACATGTCCTCGAAGAAGTAGGTGACCAGAGCTAGGCATGCCAGTGTGGCTACAAGGGCGTGAATGGCCCCGGGCCGTCGCCTTGCGATTCGCGGGCCGAGGAGCAGCAGGCCGCTTCCCAGCACTAGGCCGGCAGATGATGTGGAGGAATTAGCCATATTGAGCAGCCACACAACCATGGCCAAGATGGCCCCATGGGCCGCAAGGATTCGGGCCCGGCCGGGGGTGTTCTTGGCGCGGTAGGCTTCCGCAAACCGCCAGATGGAAACGAGGCCCCAGATCATGCAAATAACACCCAGCCCATTTTTCTCGCTGGCGACGCCCGAGTAATATGTGACCCAGGTCGGCGTATAACCGCGGCCCAATTCCGGATAGTACTTGATGAACAGCACAGAAATAGGAATTAGCAGGAAACCTGCACGAGCAAATACGCGCTTGAATGCTGCAAGTGGCTCGGCATCGGTCAGCACGATGAGAACCATGGCGACGTTCCCCAACGTCTTCGTCCAGCGCTTGAACGCCACCAGCGGGAAGTCGGACCACAGCACGCTGACTGCACAATAGAAAAGGAACAGCAGAATCAAAGGGTTCGCGCGTAGAAATGCCAAAGTGCGCTGGCTCCGGCTCACCAGCACCAATATCGCGGCCCCGAGGAGGACGACGTAGACGGCGCGATCAATTGGGCTGCCCTCCAGGTACTGGTTGGGCGAATCCATGATGGGTGCGCTTCCAAGCCACACGGAGACCGCCCGTGAAGCACCCAGGAACACCCAGATGACCGGAAGCCAAAGGGCGGGCGAAGTCCGCGCCTTCCGATCGCGGTCCAACCAGAACAACCCAACAATTACGAGCGCATATACGATTACTGCAATTTGACGGGTCATTTTAAAGAGCTGCCACGGCAGTAACCGCCTGGCGCGTGCCGGCCGGGGAATCCAGAAGTTTCCGGCTGAGCAGCTCAAGCGTGAGCACCTGATGAATTTGCGAAGTGTAGTTACGGTCTCCCCTTAGGTGTCCCTGCACCATGGTCTCAACCGTCTTCGCTTGAAGGTAAGGCCGGGAGAGCGTCTGCCGGTCGAGCAGCATCTCCTTGACGTATTTCGACAGCGCGTCACGGTACCAAACGCGGAAGTGGCTGAACTTGTGCCTGCCAAGAAAGATCCGCTCAAGGTGAAAAGGAGCGAATAGAGCATCAACCTGAGCCAGCCTCTGGGGCATACCATAATCGTATGCGTATTCCGCCTTGAAGGTGAACTCCAGAAACATTCGCCACGCCGTCGCGCCTGCGTGTCCGCCGGCGAGGCCGAGGTCGCTTGTGATCTTCCGAAGCGCAGGATTGCCATCCTCAATGAGCCGCAGGATGACATCGTTTGTGCAGGCGGACCGAGGCGCGCGGAAAACTGTCCGCACGAGCTGGTTATCGAGATATGGCGTGCGGAGCGACAATTTCGTTTCCTCGAGCGCGAGCAGACCAAAATGGTGCCAGGGAGCCTGGCGGAACGCTGCGAAAGAGAGAGGATGCCCATCGGTGATCGCGCCGTAGGTCTGGAATGCTTGGCGAAAGGTCGCAAGTAACTCGGGAAACAATTCAGCCGCGGGCTCATCGGGCTTGAAGGCCCGCACGCGGCGGAGTATTTCGCCGCCATAGTTTCCGGTCATACGTACCGGCGCGATTTCGCGCGCACGTTCGTTGGCGAAGAGGATGCCGGAATGTTGCACCCCGGCGCAGCCATCGGTGACGTACACGGTGCGTTCGGCCCAGGAGGGATATTCCCCCAAAAATTCGTCTCCCACCGAGATGACTTGGTAGGGCTGCCGGCAGGCACTGGCCACTTTGCGCGCGACAACTACATCCCGAGAGTCGCGGAACATTCCGCCGAAGGAGTAGCAGGGAAGACCGCCCGGTGGCGGCTTTTTCCACGCCATGATCATGCGCGTATCCAGCCCCCCCGTTAGAGACATGGCGATGGGTTCCTCGCCATTGAAGTAACGAGGCAGGTTCCGCGAAAAAACTTCCCGGAGTTCCTGGTAATAAGCCTCCGGTTCCAATTGCGTTTGCTGTTCCCACTGCTTGGGGCTGAAGTAGTTGCTCTTTCGCTCGATGGAAGCGTTGCGAAAAACCCACCTGGATGCCGGTGGCAACACCTGGATGCCGCTAAAAATGGTGCGGTTCTCCAAGACGCAGCCGCAAACAAGGTACTCGCCCAACCCCCGCGAATCCATCGTCCGAAGTTCCGGCCGTACGGCAAGGATGGCCTTCGCTTCAGCGGCAAAATAGAACGCCTGCCGGGATTCGTGATAGTACACGCGGTGCATCCCGTAGCGGTCGTTGAACAGGGATGTGAGTCCCTGTTTTCGGTCGACCAGCAGGCCCTGGAAGCGTCCATTCAGGGGTTCGGGAAAGGAAGCATCCTCCTCGTAAAGGTGGACTAGGTAGCCGGCCGCGCTGGCCCCGACCGCGTGCCCTCGCTGCTTTAGCCGGCTTACGGTGCCAGGTTCGGGGAAATCCTCGCCGGAAAAGACGAGACTCACGTCTCTGTCTTCGTTGCGCAAAGGCATGCCGTCGGAAAAGGAATTTCGGCGTGCAACCCACCCGACGTAGACACCCAGAGACTCGTCAATCCACGTCCCCGTTGTATAGGAGGATTCGTGACAAAGGGTCGCTACCATCTCTAGCAACTCCCGCTCGGCGCTTGCGCGGGGCATCTTGGTGATGAGACCTACAATTCCTGGCATATTCGGTCAGCTCAGTTTCGTTCGTGGAACATGTTAGGTTAGGCGCGGCGAGTCCTGCTCACGTGATGCGGATATAAGGCTTCCGTGCGTTTTCACCGAGTATCCCTCGCCGGAAAGCTTTTGTTTCACAGTCCTGAGCTTGGCCGCAAAGCCGTCGATTTCATGATATTCAAACACGATGTTCCGGATCCGCCTGAATACCTCGCTTGTCGTGGTCGAAAGAATGTCGTACTCGCCCCCTTCGCAGTCTATCTTGAGAAGATCGATTGTGCTGAGCTGGTGATCTTCAAACAGCTGGGCCAATGTGACGCCGGGAACGAGCTTTCGTGCCCCGTTTGTAGAACTATACGCAGACACCCTGGCCTGCGCTCGATTAGGCGCATCCACATTCAGCATCACGGGCCGTCCGTCGGTGACCGCCTTGTTCACCATTTCAATACGGTCCTCGAATTTGTTAGTGGCCACATTCTTTGTTAACAGCGTCCAATTCCCAGGAGAGGGCTCATATACAATAACTCTCCGCGCCTTGAGAGATTGCGCGGCAAACAACGCAAAATCGCCAATAAAACCTCCAATATCGACGACAACCGGGTGGTCGGGAAGCAGTAAGCCTCGAACGTAGCACTTCTCGATGAAAACCTCTGCAAGGATCGTGGCCTCCATGTAGTTTCGCCTTATGGTGAGCGTCAGACCGTCTTTCGTGCGTATATCGACGACCCTTCCTTCATCATCGTCTGAGCGGAGAGCCCCTCGATAATCGTCAGCGTTAACAAAATAGTCTTTCGCCTGTTGCGCTATTTGGCGACGGTGGTAGGTTTTTCGTGCCACGTAATAGACGTAGCGCAGGATTGGCGTCCCCTGGCAAAATCGCTTAATAACCAGATGCATGTTCGTAGCCCTCTTCACGGTACGTTGCAGTAGCTGTCAGGATCAGAATCGTAGGGTCCGAGCGGGTTTTCCGGCGAGGGAAGAAGTTGCTAGAGATTGGAGCCGGCGGGAGGATTTGCACGCTCCATCTGCCGATTACAATTTCGGCCGCTCTACAATTGAGCTACACCGGCTTATTCCTTCCGCCAAGTTCCTCCCTTAACTGGTACCATTTTGCGCGCGCCATGGCCCGAAAAGAGATCACGCTATGGGGAAGAATTCCCACAAACCCCCGATGAAGCTTGAGCTTCATGCAGAGTTTTCCTTTTGTGGTTAACGGAATATGGTATCTCGGTACCAGCATTTCTTCAAACCCATTGCGAACCTTAAATTCCCGCAACGGGCTATGGCCCTTGTTGCCGTAGTTATACATTCCATACGTAAGATGTGAGAGCCCTTTTGATTCGCAGAGTTCAACCGCCTTTGCGAGTAAAGCGTTAGCCGGCCTCTTGTCGGAATGGCTCACCTTGGGAACGAAGGTAAGGATCGCTGCAATGTCTCCCCGGTAGACCAGCTTGGCAAGCCCGATCAGCTCTTCTCCGAAGTATGCGCAGATGAACTCCGACCGATTCAGAAACGCCGAGTAACCTTTTTTCGTCTCCTCGAAGGTCCTCCCATAATAGGAGTATAGCACTCCTTGTCGCAATTTAGAGTCATTGTTCAACTCCATGATGTCTTTGATCAGCTGGTCGTCAAACATTCTGAGTTGGACAGTTACGCCGCGTTTTTGTGATCTCCTTACATTCTTGCGAGACTCCTGAGGCAGACTGTCCCACCACTGCTTAAAGCTCGCGACGCGAATGGCAGCAATGCTGTCCCATTCCACCGGATATGGATACTTCGGAGCCGTCGCAGGCAACTTCTGCGTGAACGTAAAGATATCCGCGCGCAGCGCAGGTAAACCGCACTGCCGCAGACTTTTCACATACAGTTCTGGATCTGCAACCTCATTCTCCAGCCATATTTCGTCGTGGATCAAAGCGATTCTCGGCCATCTTCCCCTAACGATGATGCTCTGCCCCGCGACGTCCAACGCCGGGACCCTGATCCATTTTCCCTTGACGCTGATCTCGACAGTGTTCTCGATTGGACTCTGGGGGGGTTGCGGTCTAGTTACTGCCAAGGACATTTGGCGAAACCCTCCTCGTCGAAAGACTATGCCTCGTTGGTTGACTCGCGTTGAGCGGGGTTAGGATTCGTCAATGCAGTCGCAATGTCCTGCCGATCGCGGCAGCCTGGTACATACACATCGCATCTTAACCGACATCTTGTCGAACTTCGTGGCCGTACTCTTCGTCATGAGCATTTCCTACCCGACAGGGCCTCGAGCGGAGAGTCATCGCCGGCAAGACCGGTCTGCAACCGGCGATTGAGCTGCGCGAAGATACAGTCCATGATTCGGGCGGTCAGCAGGATCTCGCGGTACGGAATCGGAACAGGAGTGTCCTCCACGATGGAGCGATAGAAGCTCTCGATCAGGTACTTCATCCCCGTCTTGGGATGAAAGTCCCTCGCCAGGAAGCTCCTAACGTTCCGGAAGGTGTTCGCAAAATACTGCCGGCCGGTCTGCGCGGGGCTTACGAACTGCTCCAGATAGCTTTTAAGTTTGGAGCCATGGAGCTTGATCAGCAGCTCCTGGTCCTGATCAACCAGCAGACCGTTCTTAGGGCCATAGATCCGAAACTGGTGAAGAGAGGGGCGCATCTGGGAGGAAAACGTAAAATAGGCTGTGGTGCGCTCCTGTTCGGAAATGATGACCCTTAGTTCATCAATAATTTCGGTTTCGCCCATGCCGCGCAACAACGGACTTACAAACCCATGCGCAATGACCTCCGGCGAGTCGGTCTTGAGGAACTCAGCGATCCTGGCAATCCCGTGACTGATGACGTTCTGTAGCAGTTGTCCGGGCAGGCGGCGGACCCAGTGCTTTTTGTCCGAAAGAAGGATTTCGGCGTACCCGCCGGGACCCAGTTCGTAACAGAAATAACTCTCCATGTGCACGGGCTCGCCCCCCAGAAATCCTGACTGGACGAGAGCTCGCATGCCCCGAGCTGCATGACTGAACTGGTTGTCATGCCCGGCGGTAAGCTTTCGGCCTCGGTCATTGGCCAGCGCAATCAGCTGCTGAGCCTCGTGCTCGTAAACCGTGAATGGCTTCTCCACGTACACGTGGCAGCCAGCCTGCAAACAGAGCCTGGCCACGTTGAAATGGCTTTCCGGCGGTGTCGTTATGTGGACGACATCCGGCCTAGCACGTTCAAGGAGTTCGGTGGGCTCGGTGAAAGACTGCCTGATCGGGAATCGTTCGCATAGCTGGCGGGCCATGAGCGGTTCCCGGTCGCACACCCCGACGATCTCAGCCCCTTTGATCCGCTGTATTTGAGAGGCATGGGAATCGGCGATCTTGCCGCATCCCACGATGGCAACTTTAAGCATTCGCACCTCCGACGCGGCACGCCTCGAAAAAGCGCCGCAATCCCTCTTCTGTAGACACCTTGGGCGCCCAGCCGAGGCGGGCCTTGAGCTTCTTGTTGCTGTAGCACGTTTTCTTCCAATAGGCGTGCCAAACACTACGATTGTAGGCGGGCGGCAACTGCCCCTGTGAGGAGGCCGAATAGCGCTCCCACAGATAGAAAAGCAGGTAACTTACGGCCTTGGGCAGATAGACTGATTTGAATCGGGCTACATGTCTTTTGTACAAACGCAGGAACCTGCGGCTGGATACTAAGTCATCATCCACGACGTTGAAGACCTCGCCATCAATGCCGGGCTGCAATCCGGCCAGCGCAATGGCATCCGCACAGTTGTCAATGTAGCTCAGCGGTATTGGATTGGAACCGCCGAGATGCAAGTACAGGCCAAAGGCGCCCGTACCTACGCGGCCGGCGACCGCTGTCCCAGCGCCAGGACCATAGACGTAGCCGGGCCTAACGATGACGTATGGGATGCCCGTTTTCTTTCCATAGTCCACCACCAGTTCGTCCTGTTTGACTTTGGCAAACGTGTAGGCGTCCCCGCGCACCTCCGGATGGGCCTCCACAGGACAAGACTCGTCCAACATCCTCCAGCGAGGCTTGCGGGCGTTGGTATAGACGGCAAAGGAGCTGATGTTGACAAACCGCCGCACCACGCAACGCTGTTGCAGGCAGGCCTCTAGAAGATTCCGCGTCGTGACCACGGAGTTGAGAAAGGCGTCAGGCACCAGTTTCTCGCCCCGCCCGGCGGCCAGATGAAAGATGACGGCCGCATCTTTCGTTGCTAAGCGGCAATCATCCGGCGACAGAAGATTGCCCTCTAGGACCTCAACCCGTGCCCCGGGGTATTGACGCCGTAGGGCTTCGAACCGCCCTGCGGCATTCCGACGCCTGGCGAAACATCGCAGGTTCCGGAATCCACGATCCAGCAAATTCTGCACCACTCTCCAACCAATGAAACCGGCGGCTCCAGTGATCAGGATCAGATCGTCTGGCCCGATGATAGAACTCTCGTGTTCTGTGTGATTCATTTATGTCCTTTTTTTTATTCAGTAACGTAGGGCTCTCTGACGGGATTGATATTCTGAAGAGCAAGGAGCTTGCCCAGGTGATCAAAGACTTTGACCAGCAGCGTCATAAAGTGGTGTTGTCCCAGAAGCAAGGCAACCGGTAGTGCGGCCAGGTAGGCTGGAACAGCGATGATCGACTTGATGATCTCCCGCGCTCCGAAGTTTTGGCGGATCACCGCGGTGCTTCCGCGCAGCAGAGCCCTGCGCAGCATGAAGCTGCGCTTCCAGCGTATCGGAGGGACGGTTTCATACGCGGTGGCCTCCTCGCACCAGACAAAGACGTGCCCCCGCTCGATCATTCGCGTGAAGAAATCCTGGTCTTCCGCGGTGCGAAACTCCGGCCGGAACGGCTGTGGATCGCCTGCGAAAATTTCCCTTTTCAGAAGCGTGTTGCCGGTGCGTCCCTTCTTTCCATCGATGACCAGCCCGGTTGGGTAGCTGGGCCGGTCGTAGAACCGGCCTTTGACGACCCAGCTCGGTGGCTTTTGGTCGAAGTGCGGCTTTATCGGCCCCAGCACTCCATCGGCATCGTACCGGCGACAGGCCTTCAACAAAGTGAGCAGCCAGTCGTTGATGGGGAACTCATCGTCGTCGATGAAGGCGACGAAATCTCCCTGAGCATTCTCCACCGCCTTGTTGCGCGCCAGAGCAATGTTTTGGCGGGGCTCCACGCAGTAGCGGATGGGTATGCGCCGCTCTGCCGCGAATTGCGAAATCACAGGCTCGGCCGACCGCAATTCGTCGTTGTCGGCAACGACGATGGAATAGGTAAACAGCCCCTCGGTATTCTGAGCGGCGAGCCCCTGCAACAGGCGCGTCAGAAACTCGAGCCGCTTATAGGCACAGATGCAGACTGAAATATGTGGTTTTTCCGGGTTCATGGATGCAAACCAAGTCCGCTGGTTTCGACCAGCGTCGACTACCAGCAAACTCCATAGTATTCCGATGGTGGATGCTGCTCAGGAGTGAAGAATCTCACCAGATCCACAATCTTCTTGCTCCCGTTCATGCCGTGCAGCAGCTTGGCATAGGATTGCTCTTTGCTGCCCAGCACCAGCACGTCGCTCTGCGCGACCAGTTCTTCCGCCGAGGAGCAGAGCAGCTCGGAAATGTGGGGTATCTCTTTCTCGATATACTTCTTGTTGGCGCCCATAAGTTTGGCCAGGGAGACATTATGGTCGTGAATACGCACATTGTATCCCTTGCCGATCATGGTCTCGACAAGCTCCACGATCGGACTCTCGCGCAGGTCGTCGGTGCCTTCCTTAAAACTGAGTCCCAGGAAGCCGAGCGACTGTCGCTTGTAAGACATCAATTTCCGGACCACCTTCTTGATCTGGTACTCGTTGCTTTCCAGAATTGAACTTAGAACCGGCACCCCTACGTCCCGGGTCTTGGCAAGATAGGTGAGGGCCCGCAGGTCCTTCGGCAGGCAGGATCCTCCGAACGCGAAACCGGGCTTCAGGTAGTAAGGCGAGAGGTTTAGTTTGGTGTCCAGGCAGAAGATCTCCATGAGTTTGTGGCTGTCAACACCCATGGCCTGGGCAATGTTGCCGATCTCGTTGGCGAAACAAACCTTGAGCGCATGAAAGGAGTTGTCGGCGTACTTGACCATTTCCGCTACCTTGATTTCGGTGCGCACCACAGGACCGGGTAAGCCCGTGTACAATTCCGCCACTTGGTCTCCGGATCGTTTGTCCCATTCCCCGATGACGGTCTTGGGTGGATTGTAGAAGTCATAGATGGAGGTGCCTTCGCGCAGGAACTCCGGGTTTATGCAAACGCCAAAATCAGCTCCGGCCCTCTTTCCGGAACACTTTTCGAGTGTGGGTACCACGGTTTCCAGCATCGTGCCGGGAACCACGGTGCTGCGCATCACTACGGTGAAGTACTCTTGTTTCGAGGCCAGACCCTGACCGATCTGTTCACATACCCTCTCGATCGAGCTGAGATCGATGCTGCCATTGTCCTGGCTGGGGGTGCCCACGCATATCATAGCCAACTCGGTCTCGGCAATCGCCGCCGACCAGTCCGCTGAGGCCCGCAGCCGCCCGGAGGAGACCGCCGTGGCGATGAGCTCCTCCATCCCTTTCTCAATAATCGGGGTCTGGCCCCGATTGATCATCTCCACTTTTGTGGTGTTGGGCTCTACCGCGACAATCTGGTGCCCCAACTTCGCAAGGCACCCCGCTGACACGCAGCCCACATAGCCCGTACCGAAGACGCTGGTTCTCACAAAACCTCCTAACTATTCGGCAGTAGAGGGAACGACAACGCCCTTGCCTGCCAAACGCCTGTGCATCGATCGCGTGGTCAAATAGTCCACACATTGCTTGAAGCCGGAGAACATTCCTTCAATGGATGCCTCCCTGAGAATGTCCTGGCGAGCATTCCTCGAGAACTCTCGTCGCGCCTCATCGTTGTCCAGGAGGAAGAGGATGCGCTCCTTGAGCGACGCGAGATCATTCCGCGGGACCATAAAGCCGTTGCGGCCCGGCTTGAGGTACACCACCTCCGGAGGGTGATCGCCTTGTTCGGTCACGACCGGCAAACCCCAGTAGAAAGCCTGGTTGAGGCCCAGTCCCACGTGGCCCGGAATGGCGCAAACATCCGCCATTTTGCACAGTTTGCTGATTTGCAGATCGAGCGCGTCGTGCACCTCGCCGAGATACATCGTGTTGCGGGGGTTCATGCGCGCTTTCAGCTCCGGGCTCAAGCCCGAGCCCACCAACACCAGGCCGATGTCCTGGCGCTCGATATCCCGGAACATTTCAACAAGGTGATCCACGCGTTTCCGACCCTTGTCCACCCCCATGCGGCCCATGAAGATCACGGTCTTGGCAAAAGGAATCCCAAACTCCTTCTTGATCTCTTCCTTGCTTTGGGGAACGGAGGGAAAATCTTCGAAGTTAATGGTGTTGTTGGCCACAAACGCTTTCGACTGAAAGCGGGGCTTAAGGAACTGGCGGCAGGCCTCGGCGTAAAGAATCAAGCCGTCACTCAATGCATGGGTGTAATTGAACATCTCGTAGCGTAGCTTGCTCTCCTTCGCATCCCAGTTTCCTCCCTTGGTCCAGAGTGCGAAAGGAATCCTGCGCATCTTGAGCCAATGCATCAATGGCCAGCTGATTAATTCCTTCATATGGAGAAAAAGGATAACCGCAGCCGGCTGTCGAGCGACGATGGCTTTTCGATATTGGAAAAAATCGAAGGGCAGCTCGCGCAACTCAAACTCCAACGGACGCTGGTTCTTCTCTTGCAGGCGGTTGGCAATTACCGAGAATTCAAAGCCTGATTCACGAAATCTCCGGTGGAAATAATTATAAACGGAGACTCGATAGTGCATCACTTCATTGGAGACCAGCAGTACTCCCTTGGGAGGGCACTGGGAGACTGTTTCCGATGCGGAAGTCGATGAGAGTCGGTTCATGGGCAAGAAAACACGAGACACCCGATCACCGGTAGCTGGAGTATGGGTCATCAGTTCGCCGTTACCCGCACCGCGCGGGGTTGTTTTGACGATGGGCGCCTCCGAGCATCAGGCGCTTGCAACTTCGCGTAGCGGGCGGTCCGGAACCTCAGATCCGGTGGCTTCCCGTGACGCTTGTTGCTGCGCGAGTTTCAGTTGCAGCAAGGCGAGCGCACGAAACATGGTCGCCTGCCCCCAGTGCAGCATAGGAATCCTTGCCACCATCAGAGGATACCTTCGGTAGTAGAAGTAGCCGGTCGAATCCTGCATGTGTTCGATCGTCCACTGTGCGACCTTCCATGCCATGGGGAGGGCGTCGGGGTCATCGTCGGCGAAATGAGCGAAGGTTTCGATGGCCTGCGACGCACACTGAATGTCTATAGGATATGCCCGATTGTGATAGTAACCGGGACGTCCGGAGGCGTCGAAGAATGTCGTCTTGAAGTACTGGAATCCGCGATCCAGTTGTGGCTTGAACGTTTGATCGCCGGTACTCTCGATATAGCACTTGAGACTGTCCAAATTGTATCCGCTATGAAAGTTGTCGATCCAGTGGGCTTGCGCACTCTCTGCGTAGTACCAGGCTCCGTCGGGCAACTGCCGGGAACAACTGTATTCCATGGCCGCCTTGGCCACCTGGAACAGTTCTGCCTCCCCGGTATGCTTCGCCGTGCGGGCCAGCATCGCCGCTCCCAACATATTGGAGTTGTGGATGGAACTCATTGCCGTGGCCATATAGCTCAAGCAGGTTCCGGCCTCGGTTTTTTCGCGCGGGAGCTTCAGAATCCAGTTGCAGATGCTCCTGGCGATTCCGAGGTATCGCTCGTCACGCAGAATCTCATAGCCGTCCAGAAACGCTTGGCCGATGAGAGCCGTCCAGACGATGATGGACTCATGCTTGGAGTATCTTCCGGAGCGGCTGGCAAAATCGAAATGGTTTGCCCAACTGTGGTCTGGATAGAGCGGAGACTTGTTCGGTATCAGCCACTCCAGGCATGCGATGGCCTTTTCCTTGTACTCCTCACGGCCGCTCAACTCGAATAGCGCGAGATATCCCCAGGCCATATAGCCCCGGCCCTTGGTGGATTCGAGCGGCTTGATGCCCAATAACGGGCGGAGGTTGATGGGGCTTTGACGAACCGCCTGCAGCAAGATCCGGTCCAGAAAGAGGTTTCCGAAGGTCAGCGGGCGCAGATAGGAGGACAACCCGTCGAATGGCTCATAGGCTTTATAGTCACGCGATTCGACCCATTTCTGCAGTCGTTCGATACTTTGCTCGAGCGACACATCGCCCTTTTGGGGGTGTCTCGCGCGCGCGTTCTCAAGCCTTGTCATAGGTTCACCTTTATGCGCGTTTGTAAAACTGGAACTTGGTAGGAAATTACCCGCCGGATCGCTCTAGCGGATCCATGGTGGTCCGAGCTTTGGTTTCCGGTTCCGATATCCGCGCTGCGGGGCGCGTGTCGTTCATCAGCTCGGTATAGAAGGTAACAAACCTGTCCTTTTCCACCTGCCAGGAAAAGCGCGGCAAGAGCTGGCGCGCGCGAGTCAAGCGCCGCAAAACCTCGGCGGGATTGCGCCACATGAATCGCAGGGCCTCGGCAAGCGCAGCATCGTTCCCCGGTTCAAAGTAAAACGCGCAGTCGCCGGGCAGGTACTTGTCGACCGTGTATGTCTTCGGTGTAAGCACGGAAAGACCTTGGCTCAGGTACTCGACTATTTTAGTCGAAAAACACAGATCACCAAAGACGCTTCCTCGCTGGCAAGAGACCCCCACGTCGGCCTTCCTCATCTCCTCGAAGACTCTGTCGAGCGGGACCAAACCGATGAACTCGATCGAGTCCGCGACTCCCAGGCTGCGGGCCAAATCGAAAACCTCGGTCAGGGTGTTGCCGGCGCCCACAATTCTGAGCTTTACCGGGATCTCACCCGCAAGCCTGGCGATGGCCTTGACTACCATGCCCAGGTCATAATGTTCGGTAACCGTCCCGCAATACAAAAGAGAAAGATTGCTCCCATTGCGAGGCCAGGACGGCGGGGTATCGCATATCGGGAACACCCGTTGATCCGGAAAGTTGTGGACGATGAAAATCTTGTTGTCGGAAACCCCCTTGGCGCGAAGATTCTCTCTCATGCTTTCGTTCACCGAGATCACGCGATCAGCAAGCCCGCAACTAATCTTCTCCTGCAGGCGCAGAAGCCTAACCAGTAACTTGCCTGATAACTTGCCGGACACGCCGTTGCTGGAACTCATGGAGAGTTCCGGCATGGGATCATGGATATCCAAGACCAGCTTGCTTCCACCCAGGCGGGGAACGATCGCAGCCAAAATCAAAATATCCGGCATGTTGTGAACATGAACGACGTTCAGCTTGCCGCGAAAGTGCAAAGCGGCGAGTTTCAGGCTGCCCAGCAGTCCGGTCATAAAATACTCGTATAAGTACCGAAGAGAACTCCCTCTTTTTTTCCTGATCGGGAGGCGATGTATGTGGACGCCATTGACGATCGCATCCTTCGGTTGCGCTTGTGCTGTCGAGCCTTCTTCCGAGAGGCCGATGACGTGAACCTCGATGCCTTTCTGTGCCAGGGCCTCGGCTTCTCGACGAACCCGCGGGTCGAGCAAGTACACCGCGTGGACCAGCATCGCGACGCGCTGCGGCCTCGCGTTGCTAGCGGACATAGGTCGGGACTCAGACATTCGCGATTGTTTCTCTTGGTAGAATCATTTCTTTCGGGGATCCGAGAGGTATGCGGGCATCCATGCTGCAGTTAAAACTGATGTTGATGTCAGCTTCGCAAGCAGCGGCGCCGGTCGCGGCAACCCGGCCCGAGTTTCGTGGCTTGTGGATGCGTAACCGCAAACCAGGCACAGTCTCGCTCTCCGGAATCACAATCTTCAGGTGCAGCGTGTCAGCTTCCCAGCTTATGGTTTCGAAAACTGCCGAACGGCGCTTCTGGAACCAGGCCACAGCTTGGGCCGCGGTCGAGAACCACGCGCCCTTGCTGTTCAGTTGGTCCACAAGATCCTCATAAAACCTGCCCCACTGCCTTTCTGGCGATATGCTGCGGTCATGCCAGTTGACGGTGATGCTGCCTCCGAACTGCCCGACTTGGCCAATAATAGTGTCCACTTGCTTTCTGGCTTCTCGCGGGGAGAGATTGAGACGATCGGGGTAGAACAGCGCCGTGTCCATGACGTGCAATGGTAATTCGAGCAGGCGGGTGGCTTGCAAGGGCTTGTATGCTTGGGTGGTTCCCGCGCGATAGCCAACCGCCTCGTTGTAACCAACCGTCGAATCGTAGGTGGCCCCGGCACTCTCGAGGTTCAGCGGCGACTGTTCATCAAAATAGAGCCAATGCATTCGCACGCCAACCTCGCGCGCCCCGGTGATACGCCGGATCTCTTGCAGTTCCTCTCGCCCGCAGGAGCTGTCGCGCCATGCATCGATCCCGTGTAGCCCGATTTCGCAGCCGGCGGCGGTCAACGTTCCGATTTGCGCGGCAATGTCGGCAGCGCCATAGCCGGCAGCCCGGCGGCCGGGCGCCGGGCCCCGCGCGCTTTGTCCGGGACGGCCCTGGAAAGGGATGACGAAAAATGTCGAGGGCCATCCCTTTTCCATCTTGGGGTAATCCTCAAACCGATGCCAGAAGTCATTTGCCAGACCCGCATAAACCAGCGGAAGTTTCAACGCCGCTATCCAATTGTTGAGCAGATCAGATACCGACGCCCGCCCCCTGAACACATTGAGCAACGAACCGAAAATGGCCCGGTACAGAAAACCGAACATGGTGCGGTCAAACTTATGCTGGCGGATGGACGGATGATCGACATCGTGGGTCAGGCAGGCAATGAACGGATAACCATCTGGGACCGGCGGAATTTCCGCCAGAGCAGCTCCGCTGGCGATGATCAGGTCGCGCAGCAAAGCGATGTGCAACTCGAGGGTCGGAATGCCGGCATGCTCGGGAGGCTGGCCCGTGGTGAGCAGAGTGCGAACCTCACTAAAAAGGTCATAACCGATTCGTGCCCGCATGCGCCCGCCGACGGTGTCCAGATAGGCTGCCGGCTGGCGAGTCTGCTCATCGCCCAGGACCTCGGCAGTTTTTTCCGGAAAGGTGACGCAATCGCCATAGATCGGGATGCGCGTCCCCCGGTACGAAACGATGCGCGCGTGTTGGCCCCTTGGAGCGACCCGAAGGTCCTCCTGACAGTCACTCGAGAGAACTCGGCCAGCATAGGTGAGCACCAGCTTTGCGGCGTTTAGGTCGAACTGGCTATCTCCGGCCGAGAGCACAACTTCATAGCTTCGTCCCTGCCGATAGAACTCCCAGGGAGTCTTGAAAAGCTCGAAAAACTCAGAGATGAGGGGGCGTTCCGACGGGTTGGCAACGACGGCAATCATGAGCTGGAGGAAGTGGTTGGTGTTCGCGCCATCACCTAGAGATGCAACGACGCCACGTGCGTGCCCTTCCCCGACACCTGTTTGTCTTCTATGGTGGAACGCTTCGGTTCTTTGTTGCCCTCTCGCTCCATCTTCTTTTGATTGGAGTCTTGGATGGCCTTGAGAACCGGGGAATGGTCAAATTTGCTCAAAATCTCGATGTTGGGCAGAACGCAATGACCGCCAATAATCCCCGGAAAGTACGTGACCGGGGGGAGATACTTGATTTCTTCCCAGAAGGAGGCGACTTCGTCGTAGGGTTGATCCCACTGGTCGCAATATCTCTCCACTTCCTGGGCCCATGCGATCAACAGTCCGAAGTACGTGGTTTCTGTCAATTTGGCCAGCTCAGTTGCTTCTGGGGAGGACAGCAACTTTGTCTTCAGGCCAAGAGACTGGAAGTGTGCAGTGGCCTTCTGTCCGGCCGCGGGATCGATAGGACCGATGAATTTCACGTAATGACGAAGATCCTCGAGCATGCGCACATGCTTTCCGCGCACTGGACTGTAGACCACGGCGGCTCCGGTCCGCTCAGCGATTGCTCGCGTTGTGCCCACCGCTACTGTGCTATTGATGATCGTCAAGGCGGGCTTGAACAACTCGATGTAACGGGCCGTCTCTCCGACAAAGTCCTTGATGGCGAACGGATAGCAAACGTGCAGGACATCCACTTTTTCGACACGCTCTTGGGGCGGCGCGATATCCACTCCAGAGGCCCGGTAATGCTGGCTGACGAGTTCAAGCAGGGGCTTGCCGACCTCGCCCAGTCCGACGACAACTATCTGCTGGTGTTTCTCCATGACGTTCGCTCCCTTCGACATGACTGATTGGACGGTTTCCACGGTTCTCGGGTTTCACGACTCTCGCGCTATTGCGTTCTGTGATGAGCAGCAATCAGGCGATCTTGGGCTCCATTCGCAATTGCCCTTCCGCGCGGACAAACTTGGTGAGTTCTCTTACAACCCTGGTTTGTTGCTCCTCTTGCAGATGCGGATACATGGGAAGAGAGAGGACCTTCGCAGCGACCTTTTCTGCGACGGGAAAATCACCTCGCTTGTACCCCAGGGCTCTGTATGCATTCTGAAGGTGAAGAGGAATCGGATAGTGGATCCCGGTGCCGATGCCGATGGAAGCAAGATGCTTCATCATTTCGTCGCGATTCTCAACCTTGACCACGAAGAGGTGATACACACACCTGGTCCATTCCGATTCGTACGGAACAGCTACGCTGTCGAGGCCCAGTGCGCAAAACAACTCACGGTAACGAGACGCCACCCGGCGGCGCATCTCGGTCCACTGGGGAAGATGTTTGAGTTTGGCTTGCAAGATTCCGGCTTGGATTGCGTCGAGTCGCCCGTTGTAGCCCTCTACCTCATGGTAATACTTCTGCGTCTGACCGTGGTCCCGTAGCATTCGGATTTTGCGCGCGATCTCTTCATCGTTCGTGGTAACTGCTCCGGCCTCACCGCACGCGCCAAGGTTCTTACCAGGATAAAAGCTGAATGCCGCGGCCTGTCCCATCGAACCCGCTTTTCTCCAGCGATTCTCGGTTCGCGAAAAGTACTCCGCGCCGTGAGCCTGG
>DATNLZ010000036.1:0-10478 GCA_035602605.1 Candidatus Dormiibacterota bacterium | reverse complement strand
GATTTTAAGTCCCCCGCGTATGCCATTTCGCCACCCGGGCGGTGTGAAACTCCGATCTTTATGCGGCTTTTCTTTACTTGCGATTACATCCGTTTTACAACGAATCAGTTACAGTTGGTTACAGTCTCCGCTGGCTACGCTGGTGGAACCGCCTCCATGACCTCGCGGGCCCGCGCGGCGTCCTCCTCACGTCCGATATTATACCTGTCGAACATCGCCCGCGTCTTGTGCCCGGTGATCTCAAAGAACCTTGCAACGATAGAGGCTTTCTCGGAAGTGGCGATGCACACGCTCTGGTACAAGACCGCGGAGTAAACCTGGGTCGTCACCTGGCATTGAAGTTTCTTCCCCCGGAGCTCGTCCGTGACCGTTCGGCGCTCGAACAGCGCGAGGCTCGCTGAAAAGAAAATACAGGTTTAACCGTATTGTCTTGCATGCTCGGCCTGCGCACAATTTCACAGTCCCCGGTACGATGCCCATGTGTGAACCTAAGAACCGCTAAGATTCACGCACGCGACAACGAGACACGGAGACACCATGCGACCCATGCTCTTGCGTGAGCAAAAAGTATCCTGCGATTCTTTTATCAACCCTCGATTCATTAAAGAAATCCCGCTGATTCTCGCGGCTTCTGTATTGATATTATTTTGGGGCGTGACACCGGCGTTGGCAGATTCAATCTTCAATGAATGCGGAAGTCGGTATCAACTCGCACTTAGTGATCAATGTCGTCACAGCACCTTCTATGATATTGCCCCGTCTTACTTGAGCGACAGCGGCACAGCCAACATCGTTGCCACGCACAATGATTCCCGTCAGGACGGCAAATTTTTAGCCTATTCTTTGCAAGGTGACGACACCTTCGCGGCGGCGGGGTCGCTGCCCAGAGTCATGGCCCAGGTAAGCGGCAGCTACATGGAAGACATACCTTGGAAGGACGACATAAGCTCGCATGATATTGATTCGAACGGCGATCGTGATTCAGAAGATGATCCCGGTCCGAACTACGACACTGGTGACGAGCGGGACACGCCGCGGTCAGGAGTTCCAATACCTGAACCTGCTAACGTCGTCCTCGTGGCCATTGGTCTCGGTGCCCTCGCGGTGGTGCGTAGAGAATCGTGGTTCTCCAGCAGCAGGCAGGCCTAGTAAAGATTTGGATTCAAGACTTTTTATCGCACTCTGAGTCTCGCAAACTCGACGCCGGGCTTGGCTTTCGCCATCTTGCTGAGGGCCCCCCGTCTGCCAAAGCATCCACGGATCTAAATCGAGTTCTAGACTTATCGGTACGAGAGTTTCCGCAAAACAGTACCCCTTGTCCATTGGTTTGATATCCCGCTGGTATAAAATCATCGCTGTCCGGGATTGTCCCGACCGGAGACTCATACACCAGACGACGGAGAAACATGAAGCTATCACTGCATAGTGTGACCAAACTAAGATTCGTGCTGGGCCTCTCGGCACTGGCATTGGCGTTATCCTCGGCGGCGATACCGGCGGCGGCCGATTCGGTCACGATGACCGGCGTAGGCGGCGCCAATCAAGGCGGCGTGTACGTGGTGCCCTACTATCTGAGCGTCAACGGCGGCGCCAGCATAGTGGCCATGTGCGACGACTACGATCACCACGTCTTCATCGGGCAACATTGGGACGCCACTGCGTCTACGTTTGCCGATCTTTCGCACACGCGGTGGGGTTTGAGCCAACCCACGAAGTACAAGGAGGCGGCCTGGCTTTTCAGCAAGTACTTTGAGGATCCGTCGCGAGCAGGTGACATCAATTTCGCAGTATGGGCGCTGTTCAGTGCCAATGCAGCTTCTTCAAGCGGCTTTACCACTGGGTCTGCAAATTGGTTGAGCTTGGCCAATACGGCCGCCAACAATGGATTCGCGGGGTTTGATTTTTCGAGCTACCAAATTCTTACGCCAAACTATCGAGGGACTGATGGTCCCCAGGAATACATTACCAAAGTGCCTGAACCAGGAACGTTCGTGCTGTTGGCGCTGGGGTTGATGATGCTGGCATTCCTGCGCAAAGACTCGTGGACCTCGCTGGCGAGCCGCAAGCAGATTTGACTTAAGCGTTTGACAAACCGTGGACGACATATCGGTTCCGCCTTCCTGGGGCAGGGTGCGGGCCAACAAAGCACGCTTGGGGCGAGATCCTCGAGCCCAAATCTACACGTGGATTCGTAGCAGATGTTCCGCTGTTATAAGTGTTAGTCGTGCAGGACGACGCTGAGTAGGGATTTGTTGATATGCATGCCGCCGTTGTATTCGATGAATCCCAGCTTCCTGAACTTGTTCATGAAAAAATTTACTCGCGACCTCGTCGTCCCGATCATCTCCGCCAGCATTTCTTGCGAGATTTTGGGGACGATCTTCTCCGGCTTGTCTTGTTTACCATAGCGAGCCAGCAGTAACAGTGTCCGCGCCAACCGTTTCTCGCTCGAATTGAATAGTTGATCGACCAGATCCTCCTCGGTGCGGATGTTTCGCGAAAGCATGTGATGGATGAACCGGTCGGAGAGAGCATGTTCGACGTGCAGCAGTCGAATCATCTCCTGTTTTTCGATCACCAGGACAGTGCTCGGAGTAATGGCAGCCGCGGTTCCAATGCGCAGCGGCTGGCCGGCGAGGCAGCCCTCGCCAAAGAAATCCCCGGGACCCAACATCGCAACCACGGCTTCCTTGCCGGTTGCCGATACAACCGAAAGCTTGATGCCGCCTTTTTGGACGTACAGAACACTCGTTGCGGAATCGCCCTGAGCGAAGACAGCCTCGTTCCTCCCATATTCCACAACCTCTCGCGCCACACCAGCCGAATCGAGAAAAGCCTGCACATTAAAACCGCGTTGGGTCTTAACCTTTATCTTCGTTCTCATTTTCATTCGTTTAGACCTGCCGAGTTCGATGCAGTCCTTTTAGAAATCTTTGGAGGGCGCAAGCTCAACCTTAAGCAAGCGCTCTATTGTGGCACCCTTAGCCAGAGTAAAAGCGTTCAAAATCGCACACTTCGGCGGGCGGTGTACTCGTACGTGAGAATGGAAAACCGCAATTTCGAAGACGCCTCGGCACGTTTCGGAGAGCAGAATTCGGAAAACACTGTCAAAAGTGTCTTTAAGAGCACAGACACACCGCTTCAGTTCGTCTACCATGATCCTATGTTGAGATATCTAAGGCGTAATCTGCAGGTCACTGGCTTATAGGAAAGCCGGTCTTCGAACCTGCACTGAGGATGCCAACAACCTGTTAGCCGCGGATGCGGCCAATCTTTTAAAACTTAGGAGGAAATAGCAATGAAGATCGTTAAGATACTTGTGCTTGTGTTTTCACTAGCTCTGCTCGCCGCAGCCCTTATTCCGAGCGTTCAGGCGGACCAATGGAACAAGAAGACTGTTGTTACCTTCAACCAACCAGTGGAGATCCCCGGACAGATTCTGCCTGCCGGAACCTATACGTTTGCATTGGTCGATTCGCTTTCCGACCGCCACATCGTGCGTATCCTCGATAAGGATGGCATTCAAGTCATTGCCACTATCCTGGCCATTCCGAATCTTCGCCTTACGCCCACAGGAGACACGGTAATGAAATTCTCCGAGCGCCCAGGCGACGCCCCCGAGGCTCTTAAGGCGTGGTTCTATCCCGGCGACAACTTCGGACAGGAATTCGTCTATCCAAAATCCCGTGCCCTCCAGCTAGCCCAGGTAACCAAGGAAATTGTTCCGGCGATTCCAACCGCAATCACCAACGTCGACGAGCTTAAGACTGCCCCCATTGTCGCCGTTACTCCCGACCAAAAAGAAGTCGAAGTCTCTCAAGTAGCCGCGACACCGCCGCCCGTAGAACCCGCACCCGTACCGATGGCCAAGCCCGAGCCAGCAAAGGAATTGCCGCAGACGAACAGCTCGATGCCGCTGATCGCGTTGCTCGGCACCCTGTCGCTCAGCTTAGCGCTCGGTTTGAAGATGCTCGCGAAGCAGCTTTATTAATTGCAGCGCTCCGAACAGTGTCTGGGGCCGGGTTGCCAAACCCGGTCCCGTGGCCCTGAACATTCGACTCATGTTAGTCCAAAAAACCAGTGCCTATCGGCCATCGTGGAGTTTCTATCTCCTCGCTGCAATTCTCTTTCTAGTGCTGTTGGTTGCGGCGCAGTCTCTGTCATTTCCGCCGCGTTTGTTCGACGCCGGGGCGCAATCCACAATCGTCGTGCACGCCGATCTCGTTGTCTTGCCGGTCAGTGTGACCGATTCGAACGGCAAATTTGTCTCCGGCTTGAAGGTGCACGACTTTCGCCTGTCCGAAAACAAGCGGCTCCAAAAAGTGACTTTGTTTGTACAGGAAGATACGCCGGTCACGGTCGGCTTGATCGTTGACCACAGCCGGAGCATGCGCAGCAAGCTACCTGGAGTGATCTCTGCAGTCTCCTCCTTTGCAAGATCGAGCAACCCGGAAGATGAAATGTTTGTCGTCGACTTCAATGATACTGTTTCGCTTGAATTGCCTGGTGGAAAACCTTTTACGAACGATGTCAGCGAGCTGGAAGGGGCCCTGTCGGCGGTCTCCGCGCGCGGGCAAACGACGCTCTACGACGCCATTGTGGAAGGATTAAATCATCTACGTCTCGGCCATCGGGACAAGAAAGCTTTGATTATCGTCAGCGATGGCGGGGACAATGCCAGCCACCACAGGTATGCGGACGTTTTGGCTTTGGCTCGGAAGTCGCAGGCAGTCATTTATGCCATTGGTTTGATAGACTCATCGACCGCCCAGGAACAAGACCCGAGGGTCCTCCAACGGCTATGCAATGATACTGGTGGAATTGCTTTCTTCCCAAAACCCAACGAAAGCGTTGCAAGTATCTCTGCAAAAATAGCGCGCGACCTGCGTGAACAGTACACGCTTGGATTTGCACCGGAAAAGACAAATGCGGCCTCATTTCGAAAAATTCAGGTGGAGGTTTCCGCTCCCGGGCGTGGCAAGCTTCGTGTGCGAACCCGCGCTGGCTACTTGGGGGCGGCGCAGAGGCAGTCTGCGACACCAACAGAGAAAGGCGCATCCTGATGCATCGTATCCCCGCCCCGGAAGCACCGCGCCGGAAAGCTGCACACCTTCTAGGTCTGGGCTACTACTTTTTTCTGGCCGGGGGCATCCTGGCCCTTGGTTACGCAGGCACCGTGGCGGCCGGTGCGTACGCCTATCAAACGCATGAAATATCGAAGTTCGAGGATTCCACTGCTACTCTGAGCCGAACTCAGGTTCCCCTGTTCGCGGGCGGTGTGATTGGAGAAATACTCGTTCCTAGGCTGGGCCTCAAAGTCATCCTCGCTGAAGGCGTTTCCAACAGCGTCTTGGAAAGCGCCGCAGGACACATCCCAGAAACGCCTTTGCCCGGCGAATGGGGCAATGTCGCTGTTGCGGCGCACCGAAATACTTTCTTTCGGCCCTTGCGCAAGATTCGTTTTGGCGACGTCGTCGTCCTGAGGACTCCGGCCGCCACGTTTCGGTATCGCGTCGAATCCACCAAGGTCGTTTTGCCTACCGACATCGAGGTATTGAACTCATCTTCCGCGCACACTCTGACTCTGATTACATGCTTCCCCTTTAACTATGTTGGTGCCGCACAGCATCGCTTTGTCATTCGTGCTCGGGAGCTCCGCGCTTCGACAGACCTCATCCCCGATCGCCCCTACTCGGCTGCGCCTGGGAAGGTACCGGGGCTAACCGCGTTCCACGACGCGCACGAACCAGCCGGGTACAGTGCCGAGTCGCTACGGTCGCCTGCGAATTAAGAAGAATTTCGAAATTGTTCACAATGGGACAGAAGTTTTTGTTCGCCGCATTTACGATGCGGTATCGGGAGCCAGCACCCGATATCGAAATGGGTCTACGCCTCTTGGGCTGCGGAGCGCTCTTTTCGATCTTTTGAGCAGGGGCGACCTCTGCGAATCCGTAGGTCGGAAGGAACAGCATGCTTTGGACAGTTATTGTAGTTTTGATTGTCTTGTGGGCTCTGGGCCTGGTCACGTCTTATACCTTGGGTGGATTTATCCACCTGCTGTTGGTTGTGGCCATCGTTGTGATTTTGATTCAGGTCATTCAAGGTCGAAGACGGATCTAGTAGGGGAACTGGCCCCCGCCACAACCGGAACTACAGGAACGCGAAAAGATACTTTGAATTAGCGAAAAACTATAGGAATCGTGGAGGTTTTGATGTCTCGTTATTGGATTGTTGCTCTGTCGTTGTTGTTTGTTGCCGCTGCTCCCCGATCTTTGAACAAAGAAGAAAGTCGTTTGGAGAATTGCGGGACCGTCATGGAAGAGATTCTGAGTGTACCCGACAATATTCCTAAAGAACTCTTGGAGAAAGCTGACTGCGTGGTTGTGATCCCCTCAGTTCTGAAGGTTGCCATTGGATTGGGAGGAAGCTACGGGCGCGGCGCGATGGTCTGCCGCACCGGGGCTACCTTTCATGGACCGTGGGGAGCTCCGGCCATGTATGCGCTGGAAGGCGGCAGTTTCGGCTTTCAGCTTGGCGGAGAAGCCACCGACCTGATTCTACTGGTTATGAATGACCGAGGCGCATCTTCCATCCTGAAAAGCAAAGTGAAACTGGGTGGAGATGCTTCGGTCGCCGCCGGCCCCAAGGGGCGGGACGCTTCCGCGAATACCGACGCCTATATGCGCGCAGAGGTTTTGAGCTACTCTCGTTCCCGAGGTTTGTTTGCAGGCATTTCTCTCGAGGGTTCAACGCTTCGCCCTGACAATGATGCCAACCAGCGGGTCTACGGTCATAAGGTTTCCGCGACGGAAATCGTTCTGGGCAAGCATATTGGTATTCCGGCCACCGGACGCCGTCTGACGCGTGCGCTCGAAAAGATCGCTCCGAACAACGAATCGAAATAACTACTTCGATTGTCTTGAAGGAGGAGCCGCGTTCCTCGCTTTGACGGAGATCAGCGATGACCAGACGGTGATCTACGGCAGTGCGGCTCTTCCAGATTCTTGACCTTGTCTGCTTCTCCATCAGACCCTTCATCGGTTGGTCTCAAAAAAGTCCATCGCCCCTATTTCTACCATTAAAACGGGTTTCAGCGGGGCGTGCCTAAAGCAAAACCCTGGCTCTATGGACGGGCACCGGCCCATTCGCTACGCTATTGATAAGCGAGGGCCAGCGAAACGTGTGCTGTCTCGCTAGACACGGTCAACAAAATGACGCCCCCCGTACTCCGCGTGCGAGACTTGACGGTCAATATTCGTGGCAAGACCGGAAGCGTGGCCCGCGCCGTGCGAGGAGTGCGATTTGACTTAGGTGCTGGTGAAGCAATCGGGCTGCTTGGCGAGTCCGGTTGCGGAAAAACCTCTATTGCACTCGCTTTGCTGCGCCTTCATTCCCCATCCACTTCGCTGGTAGCGGGCTCAATCGAATTTCAGGGGCGCGATTTATTGCGACTGAAGGAAAACGAGATGCGGAAAGTTCGCGGTGCGCAACTTTCGATGATATCGCAAGAACCGGGCATCGCTTTGAACCCAGTGGTGCAGGTGGGAATACAAATTGGCGAAGTGATTCGTGCACACGAGCATTCGACTCGAAAGATTCGTCGCAAGAAGGTCGAAGCGCTGCTCGCAGAGGTTGGTCTAAGCAACACCTCACGAATTTACTCTGCTTATCCGCACCAATTGAGCGGCGGCCAGAAACAACGCGTCGTGATTGCCCAGGCGCTGGCTTGCAAGCCCGCGCTCGTTGTAGCTGATGAACCGACAGCCTCGCTTGATGGCCCGGCACAAGCGAAAATTCTCGCGCTGCTCAGAGAATTAAAACAGCGGATGGGCACCGCCCTTTTGTTCATCACCCACAATCCGGTCGTTCTGCTTGGACTCGTGGACAGGGTTCTGGTAATGTACGCGGGGAGGATCGTCGAAGAAGGCACTACGGAGCAGATCCTGAACTCGCCCATACATCCTTACACCAAGGGGCTTCTCGCTGCTCTTCCAAAACACTTCGGTGTCGCCTCGACCACGCGGTCTAAATATTTGCAGGTGATCGCAGGGAACCCTCCCAATCCTGCTCAGTTGCCGTCAGGTTGCGCCTTTGTATCCCGCTGCCCCGAACGCCAGGAAGTGTGCTCTGCGGCAGACCCAGTGTCTCTGCATGGACCGGACAATCGGATTGTGGAGTGCTTTGTTCATGGTTCATGAACGTCCGGGACGCGACTCGCCGACTGATGATTTGCGCAGTTGTCGTTCGCTCGCGGGGGCGCCAACCGTACCGTTGCTCCAAGTGTGCGGCTTGAGTCAGAGTTATGTACAGGTCCATCCAATATCCGGCAAGACCTTCAGCGTACAGGCGCTCGATGGCGTGGATCTGACCGTGCGGCGCGGCTCAACTGTCGCGCTCGTGGGTCAATCGGGGTCGGGAAAATCCACACTCGCACGATGCTTGATCGGTGCAGAAAAACCAAGTAGCGGCGAAATTCTTTTTGATGGAAAGGACTTTCTGGAACTGTCACGGGCGGAACATGCCTCCATCTGTAAAAAGATTCAGCTTATTTTTCAAGACTCTGCTTCGGCATTCAATCCCCGGTTCACCGCGGCCGAAATTGTCGAGGAACCTTTGCAAATACATCGGCTGGGCTGTCGAGCAGAGCAAAGGGAACGAGGACTATTCCTCATGGAGCAAGTGGGGCTGCAACGAGAGTGGAGCGAAAAACTTGCTTTGGAACTAAGCGGAGGCCAGCGGCAGCGATTGGCAATCGCTCGCGCACTGGCTCTGCAACCGGAAGTCTTAATCCTAGACGAAGCGCTTTCCGGCTCAGACTTATCCATCCAAGCCCAGATCGTGAACCTTCTGGTCGAGCTGCAAGACAGACATTCGCTGACCTACTTGCTGGTCACTCATGACCTGGCACTGGCCGGACATCTAGCCGATGAAATTGCCGTAATGTGCCACGGAAGAATCGTGGAACAGGCGCGTACCAGCGATCTATTTACCAACCCGAAGCACGCCGAGTCTCGCTCGTTGCTCGCCGCACTACCTGTAGTCCAGACTGAATTCGCACTACTTTCACTATAGGTTTCACGATGCGGTTTCTTTCTAAGCGCCTCATGCATGGTTCGTTGCTACTGGTGGCAGTGTCTGTTTTCTCATTCCTGCTTCTCGAGCTGGCTCCGGGAGATTTTTTTGAAGAGATGCGTTTGAATCCACAAATTTCCACGCAAAATCTCTTGGTTCTCCGCCATCGTTACGGCATGGACCGATCACGACTGGTGCGTTACGCTCGCTGGGTGCAATCTTTGGTCAAGGGCGACCTTGGCTTCTCTTTTTCCTACAACAGTCCGGTGGCGCCGCTTCTCGC
This sequence comes from Candidatus Dormiibacterota bacterium, assembly GCA_035602605.1. Classification (GTDB taxonomy): domain Bacteria; phylum Acidobacteriota; class Terriglobia; order Acidiferrales; family UBA7541; genus DASQHY01. The sequence goes on along the minus strand of DATNLZ010000036.1, from coordinate 1,123 downwards.
TATTCGAGCGCGAAACACACTCTTGCTAACGACGACGGCAATGCTAGCTGCATGGGTGCTGGCCCTTCCGCTGGGCGTATGGGTGGCCGCTAAGCCCGGCGCGTGGCTGGATCGTTTGGCGAGTGGCGCGACATCCGTACTGCTATCCGTGCCAGAATTGCTTCTGGCGCTCGTTTTGCTGCTCGTGGCCGTGCGTACTGGATTGTTTCCCACTGGAGGAATGGTCTCACCCCAATTCGGTGAGCTTAGGTTCTTGTACCAGGCTCGCGACCTGGCCTGGCACCTATTTCTTCCGGTCACGATTCTTCTGCTTGGACTACTTCCAGCTCTTATGCGCCACGTGCGCGCGGCGATGAGCGAAGTGCTTGGGTCGCCTTTCATTCGTTCGCTGCATGGGCATGGGCTTTCCGAGCAGAGGATTCTTTTCCGGCATGCTCTTCCAGCGGCGGCGAATCCGCTGATTTCTCTTTTTGGATTATCGGTGGCCACGTTATTGAGCGCATCGTTGCTGGTCGAAATCATCATGAGCTGGCCGGGCCTCGGTCCGCTGCTCCTCGAAGCGATTCTTGCTCGAGATCTGTACCTGGTGATCGGTGCGATAATGATTTCCACTGTATTTTTGGTTATTGGAAATTTTTTGGCGGACGCCCTTTTGTACATTTGCGACCCGCGTATTCGAGTGGAGTAGCTAGCATCCCATGAATCGCCGCTTCTATTTTCGGTTTGGGCTTCTGCTGCTTGCCCTGTTTCATGGCGTGGTGCTGTGCGCGGGATTTTTTGCGCCCTACGATTTCTCCGCGCAAAATCGCGAAGCACCTTTTGCCAGGCCTACGCAAGTACATTTCTTGGATGCTCGGGGTCACTTTCATCTGCGCCCATTCGTTTATCGCTGCCTCGATGGCTCGGCGTCCTGTGAAACGGAACGTAGCCAGGCTTGTCCGATTCGCTTCTTGGCCTCTACCGTACCCGACCGACTAGGGGGCAATTCCTCATGGCATTTTTTCCGAGTCGATTCGCCCGGACAAATGTTCCTAATGGGCACTGATAGCCTGGGACGCGATCAATTTTCAAGGTTTCTTTATGGCGGGAGGATAACCCTGCTGGCCGGCTGGCTGGCCGCGAG
>DATNLZ010000034.1:0-40825 GCA_035602605.1 Candidatus Dormiibacterota bacterium | reverse complement strand
GGGTGCGGCCGGCGCGGGCCAACGATTCCAGCACGTGCTTCTGAGACGGAGTCAGGGTGAGCGCGGGCGCTGGCGTAAACACATGGCTATCGCATCATAACTCGCGTTTATTGTCAATACTTATAACGGACAGGACACTAGTCTAGACGGTGACGTTGCGGTCGAGGAAACCGACGGCGGGGCGGTTCCTTGTCTGGCTTCGAAGATTCGCGCCGCAAACAACTCGCCGACGGAGAAGGCGCAAATGAGCAAGTGTTGGACGGTACGGGACGAGTCTGGGAATCTTCTAGCGATTCTGGACTCGCTTAAAGACGCGACGCTCTTGCTGGAAGACTATCCCCAACCGGAAACCTATCTCATCATAACCGAAGATTGCGCCTCGGCGGTCGGCGAGCTTCGCCGGTACATTTACGAGCGCGACGAATGCAAGTGCGTTGCCTGCGGACAGGGGCTTACTCTTTCCCAGATGTACATGCATGAAAGAAAGAATCGCGGTCAAGGTGGAGTGCGAAGCCGGGAGAATTGTGAGACGCTCTGTTTTTACTGCAATCTTAGAGCTGCCCATTGAAATTAGGGTCGAAACGGGGACGTTGCCAACTTCGCCTGAATCGGAGAAACTTCTAAGTGCTGTTTAGTCAACCACGCGGAAGTGGCGGAACTGGCAGACGCGCAGGACTTAGGAAATCGCGATGCCCGTTTCGGCTCTCGCTGTAATCTCCCACAAAACTGACAAACTCTTGACTCTACAATTAGTCCCCCGTGGTCACTTCGTTGGCTGGCGTTTGCCGAGATTGTTCGTCGTAGCTAGACTAGGAATATAATCGCTCATTTTCCTCACGCACCTGCACGAATCGAATTTCATTCGTAGCGCAACGCAATCATCGGGTCGACTCGTGCCGCTCGGCGCGCTGGGATGTAACACGCAGCCAGTGCCACGAGCGAAAGAAATATTGTGACCGCGATAAAAGTTATCGGGTCCGTGGCTTTGACTCCATAAAGCAAATTGGAGATAAAATGCATCAAGACTGCCGCCCCGGCAAGGCCAATGGCTATTCCCGTCGCAGTCAATCTCAACCCTTTCTCCACCACCAGCCTAAGGATGTCGCCACGCGTGCCGCCAAGGGCCAACCGGATGCCGATTTCTTGCGTTCGTTGATTAACGAGGTATGCCATCACGCCGTAAAACCCCATCCCCGCAAGCACCACCGCGAGAATGGCGAACGCACTCGTCAGCATGACCGAAAGTCGCCTTGATGCTGTGTTTTCATTGACGATGTCTTCGAGTGGGCGCATCTCGAATAACGGAACATCAGGATCGACGCTGCGTACTGCGGAACGCGCGCTGGAAGCGAACGTCCCGATATCGCCTGTGAAACGAATGAGCAACGCCCCGCTGCCGCCCGGTCTCTGAGCAATCGGGACGTACATCTCGACCCGTGAAGGCTGATCGACGCCATAGTTCTTAACGTGAGCGACGATGCCGACCACCGTCATCCAGGCCGGCTGCACCCCTGGTCCAGGGTGGACGTCTGTCGCAATCCGCTTGCCTAGAGAGTCTTCGTGTAGAAAGTCTTGTTTGACCAAAGTCTCATCAATAATGCAAACGCGCTGCGTCTGTGCATTGTCGTGCGAATCGAAAAATCGGCCGCGTATCAAACGCATGCCCATTGCTCGCATCGCGTCCGGACTGACTCGGCTGAAATCCGTCGTGGCGTGCTGGCCACGCACTGGCAAGGGTCGGCCTTCAATCGCGTAGGACGTTTGCCAACCGCCCAGCAATGGGTTCTTGACTCCCGCGGCTTCCACCCCTGGAATTGCCTGGATCCTGGAAACAAGTTCTTCTACAAAGTTGCGGCTTTTGTCATCTCCCTTGTATCTGACATCGGGTAGTGAAAACCTCGCCGTCAGCACATGACTGGGATTGAAGCCGCTATCGGCATGCAGTACTCGAAAGAGACTCTGGGCCATCAGCCCTGCGCCGACCAGCAGGATAAGAGATATAGCCGCCTCCGCTGCAACCAAGGCGTCGCGCATTCGCCGGCGACTGCTGCCGGGACTTCCCGTGCGGCCACTCTCCTTGAGCGCATCCTGTACATTTGTGCGCGAGGCTTGCAGAGCGGGAAAGATGCCGAAGAAAATACCGGTCGCCAGCGATATAGCTAGTGAGAAGATCAGGACCCACCGATCCGGGGAGACCTCGTCTAGTCGGGGCACTCCGGTCGGCATTCCGTGCACCACAGCCGCGCTGATCCAAACCGCCAAAAGCAGCCCCAGCGTCCCTCCCGCCAGCGCCAAAACAACACTTTCCGTGAGCATCTGACGCACCAGCCGACCACGACTCGCACCTAAAGCCATCCGAACCGCGAGTTCGCGATAGCGTTGTGTCGCGCGCGCGAGCAAGAGATTGGCCAGGTTCGCGCAAGCAATCAGCAACACGAAGCCAACGGCAGCGATCAGAACCAGTAGTGGCGCACGCACATCCTCAACGATGGCTTCGAGCAACGGTTGCACGGTGATGCTCTGATTGCCGTTGCTGTCGGGATGCATCTCATCCAGGTGCTGTGCAATGCCTTTCATTTCGCCGCGAGCCTGCTCGAGGTTTACACCAGGCTTTAGACGTGCATATGCATAGATCCCCGGGTGGTTGCCACGATTTTTCTCGCCCCCTAATTCGTTCTCTAGACGCCAAAGCGATGTGAATAAATCCGTGGTTCGCAGGCTGCCGTGAAGCCGCGATGGGAAAACGCCGATGACGGTATACGGCTCAGAGTCGATGGTAAGCTGCTGCCCGATGATGCTTGGATCGCGGCCAAAACGGCGTTCCCAGAAGCCTTCGCCGAGCAGTACGACGCGCTCTGCGCCCACTTTATCGTCCTCCGGCATCAACGTCCTTCCTAGGATTGGTTTAACCCTTAGTGTAGGCGAGAACCCGGCGGTGATTCGGCGAAGTCGCACCCGCTCCGCTTCGCCTCTTCCTGCCAGAACCACGTTGTCACTCTGATATGCAACCATGCTTTCGAACACGTGATTCTCGGAGCGCCAATCATTAAAGTTCGCCATGGCGATACTCATCCCGGGAACCTGTTCGGAGTATTCGCTTAGAAACACAAGCCGGCTTGCTTGTGGATAAGGGAGCGGGCGAAGGAGAATAGCATCGACCACGCTGAAGATGGCCGTATTTGCGCCAATGGCCAATGCTAGGGTCAGTACGGCGACGGCCGTGAACCCCGGATTCTTTGCCAGCATTCGAATCGAGTATCGCAGATCTCGGATCAAGCCTTCGACCAAATTCAGGCCGCGCGTCTCGCGGCATTCCTCTTTGGTTCGTTCCATTCCGCCAAACTCGAGCCGCGCGCGGCGCAGGGCCTCGTGGCCAGGCACACCGCTGCGAACCAGATCCTCGACGTACCCTTCCATGTGGAAACGCAGTTCCGCATCCATTTCGCTCTCCATCCGGGAGCGCCGCAGCGCCGCTCCCAGCCACGAACAGAAACGAGCCCACAGCGTCATACTTCCTCCGGCTTCGTCCCCAGGATTCCCGCGATGACGTCCGCCATGCGGTTCCACTTTTCGGCTTCGGCTTGAAATCTGCGCTTTCCCGCTGCCGTCAGTCGGTAATACTTGGCCTTGCGCTTATTTTCCGACTCGCCCCATTCGCTGGTGATCCAACCCTGGTATTCCAGGCGATACAGCGCCGGGTAAAGAGAGCCTTGTTGAATTTCCAGGCGATCTTTCGAAATCTGCTGGATGCGGAGGAGAACACCGTAGCCATGCAATGGGCCGAGGGAAACAGCCTTGAGAATCAGCATGTCGAGAGTGCCTTGCAAAAGGTCGAGTTGTTTATCCACGGAATGGCTTCTCCTAGATCACCTAGGAATCTACGCCACAGTCTCCTAGGTCGTCAAGGAGAGACTGCCCACAGTCATCCTGCACGACCAGATTTCCATTCAACACCTCAAGTGCGTGATTCAAGAGAGATAAGTGGCGCGCCCGGGGAGATTCGAACTCCCGACCCTCTGCATTAGAAGGCATGCAATACAAAACTCTAAGTGCCGCTCCTGGTGTCGCTTACGGGGAAGCGCGTCATTTATCTCGCCCTTGAAATGCGGCTGAAACAAGTGGTCAACCGTGTCGAACTTTGTGGCGGAGTAGGAAAGAAAATCGGGGCTGCATACTAACGCAACGGGCATCCGAGTTCTCGAGGCAATGATTGCCGCCGTAAAGTTAAGCGACCCTTCCGGGAAGGGGAACCATCCCGCCGCGAACTAAACCCTCGCCGGCGCTAAACCCCAAACTGCCGCAGATGATGGTCCAGATGCTGATACATCAACGCCGCCCATTCCACTGGAGTCAGCGGGCCGAAAAAGAAGTGCGGATGCTTCGTGCATATCCCGGGCCCACCCGTTGCAAAGCGCTCAATCGATTCGCGCAGCCGTTGCCTCTCCACCACGAAGTCCCGTTCATTCGTCACCACCACGCTCTTCTCGGTCATCGAATTGCGGCGCATTGGCGTCCCGTTCACTATCACCGACTTCTTCGCCAACCGCCCCAGCAGGCGCCCAATCAATATTCGCGGCGGACATATCTCCCCCATCGCCATCCCCATCACCCCGGAGCAATGCGCCAGCGCCTGCGCTGGATTCATCTTGCCCCATAGCCGCTCGCTATCCGGCCTCAGCTGCGCCATCCGCTCCTTCACTTCTTCCACCCTCTCCGCCTCAAAGAGATTTTTCATGTGGAAAGACCTCCCCCAGTCAACCCCTCACAACCAAGTGCATCTGAGCACCCCTGCCGTGAAACTACAGTGTGTCCCGTCTTCCGGACTTCTCGGGTGTATCCCATACCGTTTTTCAAGCTCTTCTTGACACGGTGGGCTTTGGCACCGCGTAGTGTATGCCAAGTGATATTCGCCCAACAAAGGGCAAACTGTTCATTCTTCGAACTAAATGGGTGTGGTGCGACTCGGAGGTCTGCGCGACCGGTATGATCGGGCTGCCTAATCCGAGCCAACGTAGCGTCGCGAAAATGCGCGGGTTCCTCCATCCTTATATATACTGGTGTCCCGATATATATAGGTATCCGAGGCGAAAATGAATGCAGAGAAGACCAGATAAGAATCACAGAATCTCGGCGCAGACGATCAATCTACCGGGGAAAAACGGCCATGGATCTTATGAGCTGGCGTCCCTGAGGAGGATGTAATGCCTTTTGCGAAAACACTACAGATTCTTTCCCGCCTCTTCCATACGTCCGCTCCGGCACTGGCGCTCCTTGTGGCATTCGCTATTCCAGTGGCGAGCCAGGTTATTAACGGCACGATCCTTGGCGCAATTTCTGATCCGTCCGGCAAAGCAGTCCCCAACGCAAAAGTCACCGCCACAAACACGGACACCGGCCTAACCCGAACTGCTGTATCCGGAGACCAGGGCGAGTACCTGATCCCGCTGCTCCCGCCTGGGCAATACAAAGTCCGCGTGGAAGCAGACGGATTCAAACCCCAAGAGAGCACCGAGCTCACTCTAGCCATTGATGCCAAGCAGCGCGTGGACTTCAATCTGACGATGGGCGGCGTGCGCGAGGAAATGGTGGTCAACTCGACAGCACCTCTTGTCAACACCGAATCGTCGGACATGGGTCAAGTCATCGGCAACCGCGCGATAACACAACTTCCGCTGAATGGCCGGCAATTCATTCAGTTGGCGCTGTTGACTCCCGCAGTGGCGGAAGAAGTCAAGGGGACGCTGAGCAGCCCACTGGCATTGTCGGGGTTCTCCTTCAACGCCAACGGAACCCGTTACGAAGACAACTCTTACTTGCTGGATGGTGTTTCGGCACGCGACAGCGTATACACGCGCTTGGCTGTTTCGCCCTCCATCGACGCCATCGAAGAATTCAAGGTGCATACGAGTAATTACTCGGCTGAATTTGGCGGGCAGGGAGGGGCCCAGGTGAACATCTCCACCCGATCGGGCACAAACGCGTTTCACGGAACAGTTTATGAGTTTTTGCGCAACGATGTGTTTGATGCTCGGAATTTTTTTGACCGTAAGAGGCCACCATTTAGGCAGAACCAGTTCGGAACCAGTCTTGGCGGGCCAATCAAGAAAGACAAGACCTTCTTCTTCGGGAATTACGAAGGGCAGCGGATTATCAAGGGCGTGAGCATCACCGCGGCAGTCCCGTCAGTGCCGATGCGGACGGGTGATTTCACCGGTCTCGGCACCATCATTGATCCCACGACCGGAACTCCATTCCCGAACAATATGATTCCCGCAAACCGCATAGCCGCCTATGCCACGGACCTGCTGAAGAAAGTTCCGAATCCGACGAGTGCGGGTTTGGGACGCAACTGGGCCGGGTTCGGAGTACGCGACGCATCTTTCGACCAGTTCACCACTCGCCTGGATCATACCTTTACACCACGCGATCTATTTTTCGGCCGATTCTTATTCTTGAACGCGCGCGACCTGGAGCCGATCCCTGGAGTGCTCCTCGGAGCAGCGGCTGCAAATCCCTTGCGTCCACCGGGGTTTGGCCAGACCACTTCTCAGAACACCCGGAACCTTGCGGCGCAATATTCACATGTATTCAATCCCAACCTCATTGATCAGTTCCGTTTCGGCTACCTCAACGTAGAACAGGGACAAGTCTCGCAGAACGGCAGCGTTGACTATGGTAAGCAGTTCGGTTTCCAGGGTATTAATCCACCTCCGCTCGGTTCAGGCTATCCTGTGTTTACCATTGTTGGATTCAGCACCTTTGGCGATGCGAATACACGGCTCTTTTCGGGGAACCAGGATTTTACGTTCCACGATGACGTCGTCTGGACCAAGGGAAGGCACTCCGTAAAGTTCGGTGGCGACTACACACGTACGCTGATTCGCACCGAGTTCGTTTTCAACACCGCCGGGCAGTTCACATTTGTGGGCGCATTTACCCGGAATCCGTTTGCGGATTTCCTGCTTGGCTTCAACTCGGTTGCCAACGCCCTGACAGGTGATCCCCTGCTCCACGGAGTCAGCTACCGCATTGGCGCCTACGTTCAGGACGACTGGCGTGTGAACCCAAAACTGACTTTAAACCTGGGTTTACGCTACGATCTGCAGCCGCCCTACCACGAGCGCGACGACAAACTGGCCAACTTTGCACCTGAAATCGGCGGTTTCGTCATTGCAGGGAGCCCCGGTCACATCAGCCCGTCGGCGAATGTGGGAAGATTTCCCAATGTGCCGTTCAAAACCGCGGCCGAATTAGGTTATCCGCGAGCGCTCAGCAACACGGACTTCAAAGATTTCGCCCCTCGAATCGGGATTGCCTATGCACCTGGACACGGATTAGTTTTCCGCGGCGGCTATGGGATCTTTTACAGCAACGGAATTTTCGGTGCGCGCTACGGTATCATGGGCTTCAACCCGCCATTCACAGGGCTGCATCTCTTCCTTAACTTTGATCCTAAGAACCCTATCCCGGTGCAGCAATCCCTGGTCTCACCGGCATCGGATCTGACGCTCGGTCAAGGACCGGCGCGGAACGTTCCCAATAGTCTGATTCACGAGTGGAACTTCAGTATCGAGAAGCAATTTACATCATCCTTGATGGTCGAAGGGGCGTACGTGGGCACGCGAGGTACGCGCCTAGACGGGACGCTCTTCCCTAACCAGCCGGACGCGAGCCCGCTGCCGCTGAAGCCAAGGCTGAAGTTCCAGAACATCGCTCCGGACCAGATCGTCGCATCAGCGGCGTTCGACTCGTGGTACCACGGGATGATCCTGCGCCTCGAGAAGAGGTATTCCGACGGTCTGGTGTTGAACCTCAATTACACGTTTTCTAAATCACTGGACACCAATGGCGGTTCGCTGTCAAACGCGTCCGGCGGCGGTCAACCGCAGTTTTCCGGCAATATCGCGGCCGAAAAGGGACGATCGGGCTTCGACATCCGTCATCGCTTTGTGACCAGTCTTGTGTATGACCTTCCGCTCGGGGCCGGACGGAAGTTTGGTGGCGATACGCACGGGTTCTTGGGGGCGGTTATCAGCGGATGGCAGTTCAATACGATCATTGTAGCTGAATCAGGCCAAGCGATGACGCCACTGGTCCCAATTGACCGCAGCAACACCGGTGGAAACAACGATCGGCCGAACCTTGTGAGCAAAACTAATTCAGGTCCGAAGACCCCCAACCGCTGGTTCAACGTGGACGCCTTTGCGTTGCAGCCTTTCGGCACTTTCGGCAACGCGGGGCGGAGCATCATCAATTGTCCCGGGTTCTTCACGGTGGACATGTCAGGCGTAAAGCGCACGAAGCTGATGGAAACGCTGTCGCTGGAGTTTAGGGCGGAGGCATTCAACATTCTCAACCGGGCCAACTTCGATTTCCCGAGTCGAGTGTTCAACACTCCCGGCTTCGGGCAAATCTTCACCGCGAAGGATGCGCGTGAGTTGCAGTTTGCTCTCAAGTTGATTTTCTAATCGACCCGAGTCGGACCAGGGGCGGTCCGCCGTCACTGCGATGTACTGTCGTGCGGATGGCCTATACTGGATGAAGTCGAAGCTGTGATGGGGCTCGGAGTCCGGAGCCCGCCTGGAGGATCTCAATGGGAATTCGTTGGTCGAATATAGTCCTCGCTGCAATCTTCTTGAGCGCAATCCCCGCATTGGCCAACGCAATGCCGGCCAAGCAGCCAACTGTTCTGATGGAGGAAATGAGTTGGACGGAAATCCGCGACACCATCAAGTCCGGAAAGACCACGGTGCTACTTGTGGCAGGGTCCGTTGAACAGCATGGCCCGCACCTTCCGACCATGACAGACTCATTGGTCGGAAAGTACATAGCTCAACAGGTAGCGCTGAAGCTGGGCGATGCACTGGTTGCACCAGTCCTGCAGCCCGGATTGGCCGAGCACCATCTGGGTTTTCCAGGCACGATCAGCCTGAATTTCCAGGATTTCATCTCCGTACTGACGGATTACTGCACCAGTCTGGCGCAAGCGGGGTTCAAGAACATCGTCCTAATTTCCTCGCACGGAGGCAATACCGACACGATGATCGCCTACGCTCCGCGCATCGCCAAACAACTGCTGAACCAGGCGGATGTTTACATGGCCACAAACGCGAACGGGCCGGACGATGCTCGCCGCCGGAAGGCGCTGGCGGAGAAGTACCACATATCTATCGGCAAGGCGGGGGTACATTCCGGCTGGATGGAATCCAGCATGGTTTTAGCGATACGACCGGACCTAGTCGACATGAGCAAAGCCGAAGAAGGGCTCGATGATGACACCTTTTACAGTCCGCAAAACGCCAAACGGAATCAACTCCGGGGCTTCGCTGTCGGGGTGAAGCCGTATTCCGCGAACGGCATTCTCGGGGATCCGCGAGGGGCCACCGCGGAAGCCGGTAAAGAAATACTGGCGATGAATATCGACGAGCTGGTGCAAACCGTCCGCATGTTCAAGCAGCAATGAGAGTCCTGGCCGCAGGAACCCTAGTGTGGCCGGCGGGCCTCTTCTGCTTGCACGATGCCGGGCTGGGCCATGATTTTTTCGACCTCGGCTGACGTGTACGGCATGCCTTTGGACAGGACGTCGTATCCATTTTCTGTAACCAGAATGACGTCCTCGATAAACACCGCAAAATTCAACTCCTTGGAATACAAGACGGGTTCGATGGCAAAGACCATGCCGGCCATGAGAGGCTCGTCGTCTCCAGCGCCCACACCGAGCACATTCAGGTCCTGATAATGGCCCAGCGTGGTATGCGAACGCAGAGACTTAATCCACTCCTGAACTGAAATGCGATAGGGATCGCCGAGACCGGGGAGTTGAGATTCCGCACATTGAGCTGTGATCTCCACGAGGTTGTGTTGGGTGGCCCCAGGGCGAATACTTTGCTCGGCTTTCAAGAAGCATGGCAGGTAGATGTCATACAGTTTTCTCTGTTCAGCGGTGAATTTCCCCGAAACTGGCGCGGTGCGGCCGATGTCGCTAACGTAGTATCCCACTTCAGTGCCGATGTCGATGAATGTACCTTCACCCGCTCCTAACTGGCGATCTCGATGGTAGTAGTCACTCCACAACGGCAGTAGGTTGGAAAACATGTTGGGACCCGACATCACATTGTTGGCAAACGTCGCGCCCACACCACCGTCGCGCTTAAAGGTGTAGTCGATCACCGCCCTGATATCGTGATCGTGAAGGCCGGGCCGGATGGACTTCATCGCCTCAACTACGGCATGGGCTGCAATCTCGTTCGCCCTGCGCAGCAACCGAATTTCTTCAGGCTGTTTCACTTTCTGCATTTCGGCCAGAATGGAGGCCAGGCTGTTAATGCGTTGAGAGGGGAAGATCTCGGCCAATCCCCTGGCAAACTGCATCTCTTCCGTCAATGGATTAGGCATGCCGGGAGGGAACACTCCGGTGAGCGCAGCGGTCTTCCCGTGCAAAGTTCCGGACTCCAGAATCGGAATGTAGAGGGTGTAGAGCTTTTCGTAATCAGGAGTCAGCTGCAGAACGTCGTATAGGAAGCGATCGGCAGGGAAAGGGCCTTTCACATAGTCGAGCCTCTTTGCTTGCTGTAGCTCGTATTCTCCCTTCCAATCTGAATACAGCCTAACCTCTTTCTTCTTGGCGTCGATGAGCACAAACGAATTCGGCACTTCAATCCCTGTCAGATAGTAAAGGTTTCGTTCCTGCTTGAAATCCGGATCGCTATAGGAGGAATCAAATTGACGCAGTTCACGCTTGCGAAACCAATCCAGTTCGCCGCGCAGAAGAATCAGCCCATTCGGGCATCGCCGGTATAGCTCCTCCAGTCTGTTCTTATGGAACTCGGGTGAAAGTTTTTCGGGCAGGGCTGCGGAAAAGGCAGGAGAGGTCAGAAAAAGCAAGAATCCAAGCACCAGCAGGGAGACTGAGTGGGTCCGCACAAAACCTCCTTCCGCGACAGGCGGCGACATCAAAGAATACGTGAACGGGTCGCAAGACCTCCACTGTTGGTACAATCCTGGGAAACGCTGTTTATCATCTCCGAGAAGGCTTGTCAAAGGTAGCGATCACCCCCCAATCCGTCCGTAAGGCAGTGAAGGGTGCTTGGCAGCTTGAAATCGAGTTGCGCGAAGTCGATCCACCACCAAAAGCCCTTCTATTGGTTGTTAAGCAAAGCGTGTGCAGGTTGTGAGGTCCATCGGGAACCCGACGGACGGCGCCTGTCCGAAGCGCTTCCAAAAAGCGCTTCACCCCGGTTTTTCGCAAACATGCTGCCGAAATTGGAAAAGTCTTTGCCGATGCGAGCCAAGAATTGCGAAGTCTTGAAACAATACTGAAAAAAATTGGTAAGCGCGCCGAGAGCCTGGGGACCGGAATAAAACCAAGGTCTTGAAGCTGCCTTTCGGAACCCCCACATATATATTAAGGATACGGTGACCCACTACTTTGTGAGCAGGCAGAAGGTCCACGGTGAAGATCGATCCTTCTTACTCTTTTCAATGAGATGGCGCGCCCGGCAGGACTCGAACCTGCGGCATTCTGCTTCGAAGGTGCGCAGTACAAAACTCTAAGTGCCGCTTCTGGTGTCGCTTACGAGGGAACGCGTCACTTATCTCGCTCTTGAACTGGACCGAAGTTGGACTGAAACTTTGGGGTGACCCCTTAGAGTGGCACAGTTTTTTTGGAACCAGCTTCCGCTTTCGTAACAGCGTTTTTGCATCTTTTAGCTGGAGAAGGGTCTGGGGAAGGGGACGACATTTGAGTCTCCTTCCCCAGCAACCTTGTAGAACCCCTCTCGTCGTTCTGTTTGTTCTCAAAGAACACCATCGTTGCGCTTCGAGATTCGGTCGAACACCGATTTCAGTTCTTCGATAGTCGATGCATCAGCAGCTGTACGAAAAATGTCTGCGTTTCCTGGAAGTCACCTGACCCGAATTTCCCTTCCGGGCCTTTTCCTTCTCCGTTCACCACCACACTCCTTAGAGCGCAGCAGGGGAAGGTGGTTTGAGTCCCACTCCTGCAAGTCGGTTCGAGGGGCCTACCGTCATCAGTCGTACAGTTACGCAAAACAGTGAGCTCTACCGAGTCTCACGTTTTGCTCGTGGCACAGCTAGAAGACAAACTTGGCCGACAGTTGCATGATTCTGGGGCCTGAGGTAGCAGTCGGGACGCCGAAGGCGGACAACCCTGTATTCCGCGGAACCAGGCACGGCGTGCCCACAATGCCACAGATGGCTGGCGATACCGAGCGCGCGTATTGTGTCGAGCCTACGGCGGTCACGTTGCCACGGTTAAAGACGTTGAACGCCTCCCAGATGAGCTGGAGCTTGACGCGTTCGGTGAGCTGCACGTTGCGGGTCACGCGGGGGTCGAGGGAAACAGTGGAAGGGAGATAAAAGGTATTTCGGCCCAATCCCGGAGTCCTGTCATTGCTGCTATTACCATCGTTATTCAAGTCGGCGCTGACAAAGCCCGAATAGGGCTGGCCCGTCTGCGCTGTTAGAATTCCGCTGAGTTCCCATCCACCAAGGATCGCGCTTGCCACTCCGGGAAGGTGACTTCCATAGTGGAGTTGCCAGTTACCGCTCAACGTGAACCGGTGCCGCTGATCATTGATGCCCGCTGAGCGGTCTGCTCGCGGGTTTGTTGCATCGGAGAGCAGTCGAAAGTCGTCTAGCCCCGGATTGACGGCAGTGAACTCGGGCGCGTCGTCAATCACCTTGCCAAGCGTATACGAACCCAAAAATTCAACGTGATGCGAGAAGCGTTTTGTGAGTGTTGCCGCCAGGCCATGATAGATGGAGCTCGCACTGCTCTCGAACAACAAGATTCGATCGAAGCCTGCCATCGGGTGGGGGAGGACAAATCTCTGGTAAGTAAGCATCGCGCTCGTATTGGCGATGCCTATATTTGTCGAAACTGTAGGGATGCCCAAGTTGACGTCGCGGAGCCGTGGGAGATGCGTGCCCCTAACTGCCAAATAGCCGATCGACGCGGCCAAGTCCTTTTGAAATTCATATTCAATTCCGAAGCTGCCCTGATGAGTGTGAGGCTGCACGTAATCCGGTGAGAAAAACATAAGAGTGTCGTTGCCCCCCGTCCGAGGTGCCGGACATGTTGGCGGTGTTCCCAAAGGGTTCGGTGCACCACACAGCGTATTCGGATAAGCTGGAATCAGAGTCGAATTCGAGGTTCCGCCGAAGAAAGTGCGGGTTTGAACGCTGATTCCATTCTGGAAGAACGCTCGCGCCGTCATGATCGAAGGTGTTCGAGCGTAAAAGATGCCGTACCCGCCACGAACAACCAGACGTTGATTTCGAAGGGGCGCCCAGGCAAAGCCGAGCCGCGGAGCGAAGTTGTTTCTGTCTGTGCGGAGGAAGCTGGTATCAAGCCCAGCCAGTGCGAGGGCAGCCGACGGGTTTTTCAGCGGCGGTTTCGCGATCGTTTGCAGGTCATATCGCATCCCGAGATTCAAAGTCAGGCTTGTCCGCACGCGCCATCCATCCTGCACGAAGCCGGAGAACTCTGTGAAGTTCGGATGCGTGGTAGACCCAGACTTGCTTTCGCCGGAGAAGCTTTGGCGGAAGAGCTCGCCGCTCTGCGGCATCCGTGCGCCAGCTAGGCTCCGGCCAAAGCTCTCTAGACTAGAGAAGCGGTAACTGCCCGAGAAGTTTATCGCGGTGAAGAAAGTGATCCAATCCGCCAGGGCATCGATGCCGAATCGCAAAGCATGACGCCCGTGCTGGTAGGAAAACATGTCACTCCACTGGCCGTGCCTGATTATGGTTTCGCGGGGACTCCCGGTGTGTCGGCCAATGGTCAGCACCAGCTGGCCGCCCTCGAAGACGTTCGCTTCGGGGTTTATGCTTCCGGCGAACCCCGGCTCGTCGCTGCGGACATAGCTGAAGCGCGCCACGTTGACGAGTGAGGAGTTCAGTGCAGATGTCAGAGAAACCGCTAAAACATCGGTATTTGAAATGGTTGGCCCTGTGTGTTCGAAGGAGATCTGTGGGCCACTGCTCTCCGACCCTCCACCTGTGAACCGCTGCCGATTCCACCGCGCGCTTAACTGATGAGCTGAGCTCACGATCCAACTGATTTTCGTTAAATACACGTTCTGATTGAACGTCCTGAGCCACGAAGCGGTCCGAGAACCCAGGTAGGTAAGCGCTCGCTGCTGAAAATCGGCTACTCTCGAGTCCGGCGAGAGCTGAAAACCAGACGGCAAGTTGAGAAAGACCTCATTCGGTAATGTGCTGCGCTGGCCGTCGTAGTTTTGAAAAAAAAACACTTTGTTCGCTACGATGGGCCCTCCCACTGACCCGCCAAACTGATTGAAATGGAAAGGTGATTTGGGCGTGCCGTTGATTTTGTTCACTAAATCGTTCGCATTCATGGAGCGGTCGCGGTAGTACCAGAATCCGATCCCGTGAAGTTCGTTCGACCCGGACTTGGTCACCATATTGATGACTCCGCTGCCCGCACGACCGAATTCAGCCGAATAGGCATTCGAGTTCACCTGAAATTCCTGTACTGCCTCGAGGCTGATCTGGTAGGGACTAACTGGGGACAAGCCTCCTCCAAAGAAAGTGTTGTTGTTATCCACGCCGTCCATCAGCACTGAATTCATCATGCGCTGGCCCGCAAAGCTCAGACCAAGTCGGCTATCGCGCGTAACCCCGGGGGTCAACAGGGCCAAGTCAATGAACTTGCGGCCGTTCACGGGCAGGCTTGTCACCGTGCGGTTATCCAGAGTGAAACTCATCTGGCTGCGAGTAGACTCGATCAACGGGGTCTCACTGGCGACTATAATAGATTCTGATTTACGAGCCAGAGTCAGCAAGAAGCTTAGGTTGATTCGGCTGCCGACGCTAACACTGAGGTTTTTCTGTATCAACCGAGCGAAGCCATCGCGCTCGGCGATTACTTCATAGATGCCGATCGAAAGCACAGGAAAGCGAAACAGTCCGTTTTCATCGGTGGTGGTTGTGAGAGTAGCGGAGGTGTTGAGATTAGTGGCCTTCAAGGCGACGCCGGAAACAGCGGCACCGGACGCGTCCATGACGATGCCTTCGATTGAGCCTTCGTTGCCAGATTGGCCGTTGGCAGTGAGGGACCAAGCGAGTGCCAGTGAGCAAAGAAGAGCAGCTCTTGTGACGCAGGAGCCCATCGCGCCTTGCCCTCCAAGATTGTCGGAAACCGGTGCCAATGAACGGGATGTAACTAGGAGTTCGCTATTTCGAAACCTTGTTGGCGGGATTCTCAGCCTGTTTTACCGCCAGCTCGACCCTTCGCAGAAATTCAGGGAATCGAGGATCAGACCGCAATGGATCGAACCAAGGAGCAAACGAGAGCAGAAGCAAGTGATTGTTGTGCTCCGCATATCCCTTCTCCATCCACGCGAATGCCTGGTCTTTCTCACCGAGGGCCGCGTAAATCAATGCAATTTGTGTCGGGGCGACGTAGTGTGTCCGGGACTGCTCCTTCAATTGGGCAAGGATGCGCCTCGCGTCAGTTCTCTTGCCTGCTCGAGCGTAGACGCGAGCGAGGTTCCCGAGGTATGCCTTGTTTCCCGGAGAGAGTTCCACAGTCAGTTTGAATTCGGCGATAGTCTCAGGAAATTTTCCTTGCGCCTCATAGGCAAGGCCAATCCAACGGTGGGCCTGGATGAAGGCCGGGTCCAATTCGAGCGCCTTCTGGCATGCTTTTATTGCCTGGTCGTACTGGCGAGCAGAGAAATACCCCATTGCCACATTAACTGCGATGACCGGAGAGAGAGGATCGAGTTCCTGCGCGCGTTTGTCCATAGCAATGGCTTCATCTGACCTCCCCGTGACGTATAAAAAGGTGCCATACACCTGGTAGGATTCTGCATCGCCGGGGTTGAGCGCCAAGGCGCGCTGGTTCTCTCTTTCGCTCGCGGCCAAGTTCCAGTCATACCAGAGCTGAACTTTGGCGAGGGAACGGTGGGCTTCCGCCAGCGTGTCGTCCAGCTCCAGCGCCCTGCTCGCCGCTGCTTTGGCTTTTTGCCAGGTCTCCGGTTTCGGCCCGCCATAGAGCGCAAGGGTCTCGTAAGAATCCGACACCCCCGAATACGCAGCCGCATAGTTGGGATCGATAGCCACAGCCTGCTGGAAGTATTGCAGGGCCTTGGTTGCTTCTTCCACCGACCGTCTGTTCCAGACCAGGCGGCCCTTTACGTAGGCCTCGTAGGCTGCAGGATTGACCGGTCGCGCTTTGGCTAGACGGGCTTGCTCCTGCGGCGTCAGCTTCGCCTCGATCTCCGTGGCGATGCCTCGGGCCACATCGTCCTGCAGTGCGAGAATATTAGTGAGGTCGCGCTCGTAGGTTCTAGCCCACAGATGGCGATCGGTACCTGCTTCGATCAACTGCGCCGTGATGCGGACGCGGTTCTCCGATCTTGTCACCGTGCCTTCCACTACCGCGTCCACTCTCAGGTCTGCGGCGATCTGCGGGAGCGGCTTGCGTGTCCCCTTGTACAGCATCACGGAAGTTCGTGAAATCACACGTAGGGTAGCGATCTGGGCCAAGTCAGTAATCAACGCGTCGGTCATCCCGTCGGCGAAGAAGTCTTGCGCCGGATCGCCGCTGAGGTTTTCGAGTGGCAAGACAGCGATCGAATGTATTGCCGGCACGACGGGTTTTCCGAGCAACCGATTGCGGACGTCTAGCACATTAAATCCGAGCAGCAGCCCTACAGTCACCGCGAATGCGGTAATCGAGATCCAGAGTATTGACAAGGGTCGGCGCGCGGCCAACGTGGAATTTGACACGACAGAAGTTTGCGCAGCCGCGGGGCCGCCGTTATGTACAGGGGCAATGAAGCGATAGCCGCGGCGCGGTAGGGTCTCGACGAAGCGCGGGCTATCGGCCGAGTCGCACAGCGCGGTGCGGAGTCTCACGATCGCGCTATTGAGGCCCACATCGAAATCCACAAAGGTATCTGACGGCCAGAGCTTCTTGCGCAGATCCTCCCGCGCAACGACTTCGCCAGGGCGGTCGAGCAGCATTGCCAGAATCTGAAAAGGTTGTTCCTGTAGTCGGATCTTGATTCCGTGCTTCTGCAACTCGCCAGAGAACAAGTCGACGTCGAAAGCTCCAAAGCGGAGGACTCTTCGGGTGTGGCTGGTATCTTGCAAGGGGAAAAACCGGTGCGGCGGACTATACTAACTTTGCAACCAAGACGCAAATACAATCTCCACCGGGCCAAGTGCCCCGCAAAGTCCGTGTTCTCTATTCAATAGCTCGTCTGTTAGATTCCATCTATTCGTCTTCTGCATTCCATTGATCTACCTGTCTAACTGAGCGAATGTCTCCGGGCGCCGTCTGAACTGGCGCTAACTGCTAACTTGAGGAGGCACCATGCGAACTTGCAAGTTTGTTGGGTTGGGATTCACATTCTTATTTCTCCTGCTGATTGCAGCAGTATCTGCTGAAGCTCAGTGCGCTATCCGCGAAGATATAGCCCGTGGTTCGTGGGAGAATCCGCCATTCCCCACCGCGCCATTGGATGTCGTATTAGTCAAAGTTACGCTGCCGCCGCACTGTGTGGGCCCTTGGCATTACCATCCGGGTCCGGCGCTCATCGTGGTCAAGCAAGGTACCTTTCAGCTTACGCAGGACGAGCCCGGCTGCCCGATGGCGGTCTACCAGCAAGGCCAAGTCGCTGCCGAACAGAATGGGACGGAAGGGGCCCCGCACATTCATCAAGCCCAGAATCCTGGTGATGTCGAAACCATTATTTACGTCACCTTCCAAGTACCGCCTGGCGAGCCGTTCCAGGTCAACACGGAACCAGTAAATTGCGCTCAGGCTGCCGGGTTAAACCACCGCCCGCTTGCCAGCCAGTATCTGCCACACAAAACCGCAGTACGCTATACAGCTCAGCGCAGCAGCTCGGGCCGGCCCACGGTGCACAGACCGGAACCGACAGACGCCGGTCGACTTGCCGTGACGACGCCAAAATCCAGCTCTACCGACCTTCGTACTAACCGCCCGCGTCGCGAACGGGACGGACTGTAGTTGGCAACCGCGGCTATCGAATTTACGATGCGGTGAGCAGAAATTTCTGTGTTCAGGGGTTGGTGTCTGATCGACGAAAACTAAGCGACCGCTGAATCGCGGTCTGCGAAGACGCTTACGGTACGAAAAGCTCGAGTAAATCGACATGTCCTTGAGTTCTCTGAGAACCCGACCATCTGCTTTTTTCGTAGATGGTCGGAGTGAAGCGCAGTTTTTCTAATTCCTTTAAATCGAACGAGATTTAAGGTGATGGCGCGCCCGGAGGGATTCGAACCCCCGACACCCTGCTTCGAAGGCAGATGCTCTATCCAGCTGAGCTACGGGCGCTCTCTTGATTCTAAAGGATGTCCGGCTCTCGCAACTATCATTTGTTACATTTCGAACCGTTACTGTGCCAGACCTGTGCCACCAACTCCGGCATTTCGTTGGCGTTGCGGTTGAGTTTGGCCAGCGTCTCTCGCTGCATCTGCAACTTCATGCGTGAATGCTTCTTGAAGACTTGCGAATCGCCCTGACGAAGTAGTTGTCGGCGGGGAACTACGGGTAGCCGCTGCGCAAGGAGGCGTGGAGCAGGTGTTGAAACTGACGAATGTAGCCCGACCTTTTGTCACCTTGCATAACGGAAGTCTTCTGACTACACTTCCGGCCCGGGAAAGGGGAACTATGGCGACGAACCGCAGGAGTGACCTAGGAAGGATCGAGATCTTGGTCCATGGCAGCCAGAGCCGACTGAGACATCTGGCCACCGTGTTCGTCTTGGTGCTGGTTGATCTGGGATGCCCGCCACCCACGCCCGCTGACAAGCGGCCGATGACGTTTATGGACGTCATCGAAATGCGCAGTGTCGGAGCCGGTAAAATTTCTTCCGATGGAAATTACGTGGTCTACACGGTTTCGATTCCGCAATGGAAAGCCGGCAAAAATTTTACCGACATTTTCGTAGCCGCTACCGACGGCTCCTCTTCACCTCGCCAGCTCACCTTCACAAAGGAGAAGAACGAAACCCAGCCGGAATGGGCCCGTGACAGCCGCGCCATCGGTTTTCTTTCCGACCGCGAAGGCGCCGACCAAGTTTATCTCATGCGCATCGATGGCGGCGAAGCGCAAAAGATCAGCGACGCTAAAGACGGTGTCAATGCATTCTCCTTCAGCCGCGATGGTAAATGGCTGGCTTTTTCCGCCGGCAAGGCGGACGAACGCCAGATCTGGTTGGCGCCCGTGGGTTCCGACGCTGCGCCCGTGCCATTGACCAAGCACGCCACCCCCGTCAAAGAGTGGGGGTGGGCTGAAGACAGCTCGCGAATTTTCTTTACGGCTGCTGATCGCTTCGACACCGACGAGCAGAAACGCATCGACAAGAAATTTGACGTGAAAATTATAGACCCCGAGCGCTCCCCAGTTCACCTCTGGTCCGTGCCTGTCAGCGAACGCGGTGAGCGTCCCGAAAAGGCTGAGAAGCGCTGGACATCCGGCGGTGACTACAGCGTCGATCGTTTTACATTTTCGCGCGATGGGGCGTATCTCGCGTTCCGCACCGCTTCTACTTCACGCCACGCCAATAAAATGGATGATGAAGATTCTGAGATCTACTTGCTGGCCCTGGTGAACGGTGCGATTCGCCGTCTGACCAACAATCGAGTCACCGAAGGAATGCCCCGTTTTTCTCCGGACAGCAAATGGTTGGCTTTCGTCGCTCCCGACGAATTTGATTATCTGCGCAATGAAAAAATTTATGTTGCCTCAACCGCCGATGGACCGGTCCGCAAGCTCCTCGCGAATTGGGATCATAGCGCTCGGAACATTCACTGGAGTCAGGATTCCCGCACGATCTATTTCTACGAGGCCCTTGGCGTCGATTCACATTTGTTCGCGCTGGATGTCGCTTCGCAAAAGCTTACCCAAGTAACTCACGAGCGCGGTGTCGTGGTTGGTACGGGCCAGGACGAAGAAACCGATTTATTTTTGGTGTCATTTACCTCGCCCACCGATCCCGCGGATTACTACGTCGCCCGCCCGCAGACACTTGGTGAACGCGCTCGCTGGATTCGCGTCTCCCGCGCGAATCCCCAAGTCGAAGCCCTGGTCCTCGGCGAATATGAAGCTCTGCACTGGAAAAGTACCGACGGACAGATGGTCGAAGGCATACTTGTCCGTCCTCTGGCGTACGAAAAGGGGAAGCGCTACCCGCTCATTGTTCAGCTTCACGGCGGTCCCGCCGGCGCGGATCAAAACCGCTTTTCTAGCAACTGGGGAAACTACGTCCACGTGTTTGCCGCGGGTGGCTATGCGGTTTTTCTCCCCAATTATCGCGGCTCCGACGCTTATGGCGAAAAATTCCGCACCCAGATTGCCGGCGACTATTTCAAGCAGGGCTACGATGACATTATTTCCGGAGTTGACTACCTCGTGGAGCGCGGCATTGCTGATCCTGACAAACTCGGCATGATGGGGTGGAGCGCCGGCGGCCATTGGTCCGATTGGACATTGACTCATACCAACCGCTTCAAAGCTATCTCGACCGGCGCCGGTGCGGTGGACTGGATTTCCATGTACGCCGAAACCGATATGCAGGCTCCGCGCGAATATTATTTTAAAGGCAAGCCCTGGGAGAACTGGGACCACTTTGTAGCCGTATCACCGCTCCGCTATATCCAAAACGCAAAAACCCCGACTCTCATCCACGTGGGCGAAGCTGATCCGCGCGTCCCCAAGCCCCAAAGCGATGAGCTTTTTATGGCTCTGAAAAAACTTGGGATTCCTGTTGAGTACATCGTTTATCCACGCATGCCCCACGGATTGATTGAGCCCCGCTTCCAGATGGTGAAAATGGTCGCCGAATATCATTGGTTCGAAAAATGGATTCGCGGGAAGGAGGGGTGGTTCGACTGGAAGCCCTTGCTGGCCAGTGTAGAAGACAGCAAGCCGGATCGCGAGAAAAAACCGGCAGGCGAAAAGAAGGAAACGGAAGCGGAGGTCACTCGGCCGTAGAACGCGAAATTATTTCGCGGTGGGA
Source organism: Candidatus Dormiibacterota bacterium (assembly GCA_035602605.1). GTDB lineage: Bacteria > Acidobacteriota > Terriglobia > Acidiferrales > UBA7541 > DASQHY01. The sequence continues at coordinate 19,787 of DATNLZ010000034.1, read as the reverse complement.
GCGGCTGCAATTGATCGATGAGCAGATCGCAAGGCTCAACGGCGTGATCGTACGGGCGCTTAAACCGCATCAAGAAACGGTGGCCCGGTTGGCCGAAGTGCCTGGTTTCGGAGTAGATTCCGCACAGCAGTTATGAAGACACTGAAAAGGCAGGAGATCTACGCCAACGGGTAGCGTGAACTTAGCACATAGTCGAGAGGATCGAGGGATTCATCGAACACTATTACAATCGGTGCCGCTAACATTCAGCGCTAGGCTACCGCCCTCCTGAAGAGTTCGAAGAAGACTCAACACAGCGAAACGCCGAGGCGAGCTTTGCGGCCTCGACACTGACCAAAGTGGTCCAGATGACCGACAGGCTAGGGCGAGCATCCGCGTCTGCACATCCGCTTGGATCGCCCCGATCTTCGATGATCGGACCGCGGAATAAAGTTTAGGTTCACTTTCGGTTGCGTGAATGGAGCTCTTCCCTTATAGTGCGAGGTCTCAAACATGAACATAGCGAAGGTTCTCAGAGCCATCCTCTCCGTAGTTGCGTTGGCGGGAACGGGCATCGCGTTGGTATCCGCCAGGCGGGTTGCTGCCCAACCGGCAGAACCCCCGCCGTTCCTGTGGCCGCTTTCTGGATCGGCCGTCCCCGACGTGATCAGCTCCCCGTTCGGCCCGCGCCCGCGGCCGGTTACTGTATACGAGTTCCACGAGGGCATTGACCTTCCTGCGCCGGAGGGAACACCGGTATTTGCCGCGTCGACCGCAACCGTCCACCGCTTAACGGACGATGCCGGGTGCCGCATTGAGATCGCGAATGACACTGCGCCGCCAGGTTGCACGCCGATCTTTCCGCGTGGTGGCCGGATCGTGGCGCTGGCCCATGGCAATGAGCTCTATACGCTCTACCTTCACCTTTCGCGTCAGGCAGACGAATTGGTGACCGGAGCCAGGGTCCTTGCTGGGGCCAAAATCGGCGAAGTTGGGAAGACGGGGAATGCCTCCTACTTCCACCTGCACTTTGAAGTGCGGGACGGCAGTTTCTTTCAAATTGATAGACCTGCCAAGAACGCGCTGGGATACCTTCAGCGCACTCGCATTGACGCGCCGGTGGTTACTGACCTGTCCCTGACACCAGCCGGCGACGGCACGGGTGATGTGGCAGTTGTGGTCGAGACGCCACCGGACGACCTCGATCTCAATGAAGTCAGACTGATTACGCGCGACGTCGGCGGCACAGTCGTGGATGATCGCCGGGTCAGACTCAACGAGCGCGAGAATATTAGCCCGGACGTACAGCAACCGGAGGTGTTCTTCGACGATGGCTCGAGCATCTTTCTCGATCCGACCTGCCTTGCTCTCGAACCGAGCTGCGGTGATCCGAAACCGGTATACAGATTGACGGTGCTTTTCAAGCGCTTCCCCGTTCCCCCTCAAGGTTCCTACGAGGCGCTGGCCATTGACGTCTCGGGACTGATGGGCCGACGAGTGCTCGAGATCAACTAGTCAGCTCTGGTGAGACTCCGACGCCGTTGAATTCCTGATCGGATTGTACGCTCTCAACCACCCGGTGGACGTCACGTTGGGAAGAGATGGCGGACACGCGGGCGGTGGCCTGACGGAGCAGGTCAGCGAAAATCGCCAGCGGATCGAGTTGGCATTGCGTCCCGGTCCGAAGCACATTCGTGAGCACTTGGTGCGTCTGCGCGTCGCGCGACGTACGATTCCCGCCCCTTGCGATGCAGGAGCTCGCGAGTGACACGATCGATCTCGATGGCAGCTGCGAGTTGAAATCTCGACCACGAGAGGAGCTTATGAAACTTCCCAGCAAGTCTGCGAATCTGGTTTGCTGCGTCATATTGATGGCCTTAGCGGGAACAGCGACAGCCCTGTGGAGCCAAACTGGGGGCTTCGCCTATGCTACCAACTGCGGGAGCGGTTGCCTCGGCGGCATCGGTTCCGGCAACGTTTCGGCGTACAGCATCGACGGGACGACCGGCGCGTTGACGGAGGTTCCCGGCTCGCCCTTCCCGGCGGGCGCCAATCCCTTTTCAGTGAAGGTGCATCCGGCGGGTCAATTCGTCTACGTGGCGAATGCCGGTTCCGGCAACGTTTCGGCCTACCGAATCAACGCGGTTACGGGAGCGCTGGCCGAAAGTCCCGGCTCGCCCTTCCCCTCCGGAGCCGCTTCTGTCTCAGTGGCGGTGGATCCCAGGGGCCGGTTCGCCTACGTGGCGAATGGCGGTGCCGCTGCCGGGAAAGTTTCGGCGTTCACCATCAATGACATCACCGGGGCGCTGACGCCCGTTCCCGGCTCGCCCTTCCCTGCGGGATCGGCTCCGGAGTCAATAAACGTGGATCCCACGAGCCAATTCGTCTACGTGGCAAATGAACTATCCAACAACGTTTCGGCGTACACCATCGACTGGGCCACCGGGGCACTGACGGAGGCTCCCAGCTCGCCCTTCCCTGCGGGAACGTTTCCTGGCTCCGTGAGAGTTGACCCCGCCGGACAGTTCCTCTTCGTGGCGAATTCTAGCTCCAACAACGTCTCGGTCTTCGCGATTGATGGTGCTACAGGTGTGTTGACGGAGGTTGCTGGCTCGCCCTTCGCGTCGGGAACCGACCCTTTTTCAGTAGAAATCGATCCCACGGACCACTTCGTCTACGTTGCGAATGTCCTTTCCAACGACGTCTCGGCCTACACCCTTGACGGGGCTGCCGGGACACTCACCGAGGTTGCCGGCTCGCCTTTCCCGGCGGGAGAGCGTCCTCGGGCGGTAACCGTCGAGCGCACCGGCCAATTCGCCTACGTGGCCAATCTGGTCTCGAATAACATTTCGGAGTTCGCCATTGATGGCGCAACCGGGGCGCTTACCGAAGTCGGCGCCTCGCCTTTCCCGGCTGGCTCAGCTCCTTCCTCCGCGGCGACTACCGCCGGTCCGCCAGCGCGCTGTCGGGCCAATATTCATTTGCCCGATAACTTTGTCCCTATCTTCGATAGCATCGATTATATTGTCGCGGATTCGATGGGTAACCGCTTTGTGATGGGAGAGACCACCGCGAGCAAGTTCGGGCAGCTTCAGTCGATTCCCCTGCCAAACATGCCCAACGCGATGGTCTGTGAGCTCGTGCCGCTCACCAGCGATTTTTCCGCCGTTGCGTATGTCCCCACCGCCAGTGAACGCGGCGGGAATTACAGCATGTACCCAGGGCTGGTTCTGACCGATCCGGCCACGGGGGTGCCGTTCCCGAACAACATGATCCCGGCTCAGCGCCTCGGCTCAATCTGGGCGTGGCGAATTCCCTGAGCCCTGCGTCGCCGGGCGCAGCCCCTAAGTGCTCCCAAGCGGAGGCCGGTTTGTGAATTGGGATCGAGCAACTCGCTAGCTTTTTATGCCACGCGTAGTTCCCGATTGTTCCCGGATTCTGTCATGCGTGCACGATGTCGAGCCGTTCTAGCGTCGGAAGCGCCTTGATGGATTTGCCGACTTTCTCTTGGGCAAACCTTAGGTCGCAGATTTCTTCTGGTGGCTTGCCTGGTAGTGCTGATGGAGCAGATCCTCGCCAAAGTCCCCTGCGAGGTCCCGCCACACGGAGTGGATGTGGTTGGCGTTGTCCTGCGTGTCGTCTAATTCAATCAGGAACGAAGGTGTCTGAACACGATAGTAATGCGGGTCGCCGCGGTCGATGCCGCCCGACCAGGCAAAGTGGATATTCCGGCCGGCTTTGTTTATCTGCGCGTCCCGGCCTTCGGCCAGCTCGTCCGGCACGTTGCGCGCGTATTCTTCCATAAGGGCCCTGAGCGCGTCGAACTGATTGGCGTTCATCTTGGAAGCGGCGAGTCCGGACGGCTGGCCCTGGAGCGCGGCCTTCCTGCTGGCTGCGGTGAGGATGTCCTTGTAGGCAGTTGGATCCACGATTGCCATCTTCTGCTGTTGTTCGTCGAGCATATGGATCAGCTCGATGCCGAGATCCTCTTCCCCAGCCAGAGTGCGCAGCCCCTTGCGCGGCCCTTGCCGGACTTCCGCGGGATTGGCGCCGAAAAAGCTCGGGCCGTCGATAACGTTGCCATTCACTACCGTGTAGTTCTGGCTGAAATGGTGGCCCTCGACGCGGTAGCCCCACGTTCCGCTGTCGGACGGAGTACCGAACACCGAGACGTAATATTTCTCCGGATTGCGGTGCTCGCCGCTGTCGTTCTCTATGATCTTAAGCACGTCTTCCAGGCTCATGATCGTCACGGCCTTGATGTATCCCGTTTGGCTCAGCCCGGACGCCAGTAGCGCGCTGGCGAGGTGCTTCTGGTAGGGCGTCATCTCCTGCAGCGGCAGGCCCTTGCGCTGCTTCGGGATGAAGTGCCAGTTCATGCGCTCGTCGCTGTCGAAAGGGAACGTCGCCTTGCCGCACTGATGGGCGTCGAGCGCGGCGAGAAAGCGGTTGGCGCACTCCGTCATGCGCGATGCCGCATGGACGTGGTGCGGATGGATCTGCTCGGGTTGGCCATGGCCTGAGCCAAGCATAATACCGGCTCCCACGAGCGCGGCGGACGAACGGAGAAACAATCGGCGTTCCACACGCATACATTCCCCTCCGCGTCTAAACTTTGTTTCCTAATGAGAATACAGAAATGCCGGCGAGTCAATGCCACCGTTATTCTCACACGCTCGCCAGCTCAGACCAATGCCGAGCTCACGGCAAAGATGTTTATCTCACTCCGGGCACTCAATTTTCGACGAACGACTTTAGCCTGGACAGCGCCTGATCCCACTGCTCGGAAACGAAATCGAGGTATTCCTTAATTCCCTCAATCGGCTGCGGATCGAACTCGAACCGGCTCTCGCGACCCGCGCGGACGCTGCGCACAATTCCTACACTCTCCAGCACTCGAAGATGCTTGGTGATCGCCTGCCGGGTCAGCTTCGAACCCTCCGTCAGCTGTGAGATCGAATGAGGCTGCCCACCACAGAGCTTCGCAACCAGCGATAGCCGCGTCTCGTCGCCGAGCGCGGCAAATACGGGTGCACGACGCTGCCGTCTGGCGGCAATGCTGTTACGACGTTTGTGCGACATGCTTCTCGATGTTCTTCATTTGCTCTGTCCAACCACCGTCATTCTTGCGGAATGCTTCGAGGCGGCGGTCGCTGGGGATTTTGTCGAAGCCCGACTCGGTGAGCAGAAGCAATGTGCCGCTCGTGGTCTTCTCCAGCCTAAATTCGACGAGCGTGGGGGTCTCCTTTGAATAGTCTATTTTGGGATCCACGGCATACGGATGCCAGGTAAAGGAAAAGAGCCGTTCGGGCTCTATGTTCTGCACGACGGCCTCCCATTTGACGTGCTCGTAGCCAGGATAAGTAACGTAGCCACGCGAGATCTGGCCCGGTACGAACGGGCCCTCCAGCTTCACGCGAAACCACTCGCCAAACTCCCGGTAATCGGTCAGCGCGCGCCAGACGCGCGAAACTGGCGCCTTGAGTTCAAGGCGCTTCTCAATACGGTTGTTCATCTTAAGCAACCTCCGAGTTGCACATTACCTTAGCGCGCCACAACAAGCAACCTTGTGGTTGCGCTTTATGATTTGATCCTTTCCGATCTCTCTACCTACTTGTGCAGGTCTGGTGCTGAGTAAAGCTACGGAGCCTCACACGAAATCCGCAGCGTCATTCGTGCTCCCCACGCCCTTATACTGCGCGACCTGCGGATAGGGACACAGCGGGCGGGTCATCGCCACTCTGTTGTTTGTCACGCGAGACGCAATGATCTGATCGGGTGCGACGCCGGATTCACGCCAGCGCTCCAGAGCCCCGAGAAAGTTTATTTGATCTGGGCCCGGTCCACCTTGGCAGTGCTGCATGCCAGGAGCCATGAAGAGCCGCAGCCAGTTGTCTTGCTTCGCACCCATTTTAGAGAGCACGCTAGAGTAGTAGTCAATGGTGTTCTGGGGGGCAATGAGCTGGTCATTCCAGCCGTGGTAGAACAAGAGTTTTCCGCCACGAGCCTCGAACGCTTGGAGGTCGGGATTGATGGCGTGGATAAAACCTAGGTTTTTGTCCCCGAGCGCAGCACCGCGGTCCAAGTCAAACGTGTGCCAGTCCCAGTTCGGGTCGTCATGGGCTACCATGAAGGCACCTTGAATGAGTGATAACTGCGCTGGCCCACCAGTCAGTGGTCCCCAAGCCAATTCAGTGCCGGGTTCCAGTCCTGGAAAGATCACTTCGCCAGTCTTGGTTCTTGCTGGAGCATAGATCTTCTTCGCTGCTTCGACCTGTGGTGCGGTCAGGCAGTTGTCCGCATCGCTCCCGGTGCATAACAGCGTCGAGGGATCGAAGCGGCACGTGCGCGGATCGGTGAGCACTCCATCTTTCACTCCATCTCGTGCGTCGCACTGTGCGAGCACGGCCTGGTTCAACAGAGCGTACTTCAGGGGAGTGAGGAAACTTTCTTTGCTTTTGAGCGTGGCCAGACCTGCGGCCATATCGGCGGCAGCCAGGTGGATGTGGTAGTTGGCGGGAGCTCCGGCGATGATCCCATCGAAATCTTCGGGATACCGCTGCGCTTCCATGAGACCTTGCCGGCCACCGAGGGAGCAGCCAGCCCCGTAGGACAACCGTCTTCACTACTTGAGCCTTCGCTTGACCGAGGGCCAGGGATGTCGCGGCAATGATTGGTACGGCCATACGAAGGATTCGAGTCATGGGAATGCTCCCTTTCTGGGTATTCCACGCGATCGTGCCCGGATTGCATATGCAGGTATTTGCTACCTCCTGGTGCAGGAGCCTTGATTATCAATCATTTTAGCTAGCGAGCTCAACATGCCTGTGCACCGAGCAGCCCACCACATTTGAGGGCCCCGCCGACCTTAATGTATGATTCCGAGCCGTGAACATCCTTCTAAACGACGTTGAGGCCAGAGTGCTGGGCTCGCTGATGGAAAAGGAGATCACTACTCCGGATTACTATCCGCTTTCGTTGAATGCGCTCATCAATGCCTGCAACCAGAAATCCAATCGCGATCCGTCGATGCATTTGGAGGAGGAAGCCGTCAGGCAGGCATTACACAGCTTGGATGACCAAGCATTGGCGAGATCCAGCGCAAGCGGGGATAGCCGCGTATCCAAGTACGAACATCAGCTCCAGGAAGTTTTTAACTTCGATCGCCGGGAGAACGCTATCTTCTGCGTGCTGTTACTTCGAGGTCCGCAAACACCCGGGGAGCTGCGAAGCCGTGCGGAGCGCATGCATCGGTTTGACGACCTGAGCGAAGTGCAATCTACGCTGCAACATCTGATGAAACGCGAGCCCCCGCTGGTCAAGGTGCTCCCCAGACAACCTGGCACGAAGGAAGCACGCTACGCGCATCTGCTATCGGGGGATGTGGAGACGCGCGAGCCCGAGCCAGTCATGGGAGCTGCAACTGCGGCTCACACTAACCCAGTCGACGAGGAACGAATGGCTCTGCTGGAGGATAAAGTCGCAGGCCTTCAGAAGGAGTTTGCGAGCTTAAAACAGCTGCTTGCGGATTTCAGGAAGCAGTTTGAGTAAGTAGCTTCGGAACGCCCCTAAAGTAGAGCGCAGGAGTACAACGTGAAGAGCATTCGCGATAAAGCATTCGGGTTTACCGCGGCTGGAGTGACGTTGCTGGTTTTCATAGGCTATTGCCTGGGCCAAGGTTCTGGCGCTGGCGATGCGCTCGAACGCGGATTCAAGAATCCGCCCGCAACCGCTAAGCCGCGCGTCTGGTGGCACTGGATGAACGGCAACATTACCAAAGCGGGTATCAAGCTGGACTTGGAATGGATGCACCGTGTGGGTATTGGGGGTTTTCAGAACTTCGACGCGGCGCTTAACACGCCGCAGCTCGTGGAAACGCGTTTGATTTACATGACCCCCGAATGGAAGGAAGCATTCCTCTACGCCACGACGCTCGCCGATCAGCTCGGCCTTGAAGAAGCGATTGCCGGCTCGCCAGGTTGGAGCGAATCCGGTGGACCGTGGGTGAAGCCGGCGCAAGCGATGAAAAAGCTGGTCTGGAGCGAGACTCTCGTCCAGGGCGGCCAAGTGTTCCATGGTGTATTGCTAAAACCGCCCTCGACCAGCGGACCTTTTCAAAACATTCCGGCTCCCGGTTTCCGCGCAACAATGAGCGGCCAGGAGCCTACTCCGCTTCCAGAATATTATGCGGACAGCGCAGTCATCGCATATCCTCTGCCGAAAAGCGAAGTGCTTACCGCGGAGCTCCGGCCAAAGGTGACCTCCAGCAATGGTGTAATCGACGTTGCTCTCCTCACTGACGGTGATTTCGCTAAAGCCAATCGTTTACCTGTGGCGCCGGTTGGTCAGGAAGCGTGGATTCAATTTGAATTTGCGAACCCCCCAGCGATTCGCGCTTTGACTGTTGCGCTAGGTCCCAGCAAAGGCGGTTCCAGAGGGCGACCGCCAGGGCCGGAACTAGACGCCAGCGACGACGGCAAAGCCTTCCGCAAAATTATTACGGTCCCCAATGATGGAGCAGCAGAGAAGACGATATCGTTTCCCGAGGTTACAGCTCGATTTTTCCGGCTGAGCTTTAGGACACCACCTGCGCCGCTAACCTCCAGTTCGGCTAACGCGCCATCTGTTGCGCCCCAAACAGCAGATGGGTACCAGATTACAGAGCTGGTCCTGCATACCGGTGCGCGAGTAAACCGATTCGAAGAAAAAGCTGCCTTCGCTACGCTTCCCGATTTGTATGGCTTCCCCACGTCTCCGGTCGCGGCAGGCGAGGCGGTTCGCAAAGGCGACGTCGTCGACCTGACGTCGAAAATGGCGCCGGATGGCACTTTGCATTGGACAGCCCCGCCGGGCCGGTGGGTCGTGCTGCGAATGGGTTATTCGTTGACGGGCAAAACGAATCATCCGGCTTCCCCGGAGGGAACCGGCCTCGAGGTGGACAAGCTGAATTCTGACCACGTCAGAGCTTACATGAAAACCTATCTCGATAATTACAAGAGCGCCGTTGGAGACCGGATGGGGAAGCGCGGTCTGCGCTGCCTGATCAGTGACAGCTGGGAAGCTGGCACGCAGAACTGGACTGATAATTTGGTGGCGGAGTTCGCTAAACGCCGCGGCTACGATCCAGTTTCCTGGCTCCCCGTTCTAACCGGACGGGTCATTGAAAGCTCCGAATCGAGCGACCGTTTTTTATGGGACTTCCGCAGAACTCTGTCGGATCTGCTCACTGAAAATCACTACGACCTATTGGAAACAATATTGAAGGAACGAGGCATGTGCCATTATGGCGAATCCCATGAGGAGGGCCGCGCATTTATCGGCGATGGGATGGAAGTCAAGCGCCGTAACGATGTTCCTATGGCGGCGATGTGGACGCAACAACCCGGCGTGAACGAGGAGTTGTACGGATACAACGCTGACATCCGCGAATCTGCATCCGTTGCGCATATCTACGGCCAGAACTTGGTGGCTGCCGAATCTTTGACGGCCCGCTTCGGAGCATGGGCGTGGTCGCCAGCCACATTAAAGCCGACGGCGGACAAAGAGTTGGCGATGGGACTGAATCGCTTTGTTCTTCATACCTCGGTGCATCAACCCCTGCTCGACAAGACTCCCGGCATAGGCCTGGGACCCTATGGCCAATGGTTTACGCGCAATGAGACCTGGGCCGAGCAAGCGAAGCCCTGGGTCACGTACTTAGCCCGCAATTCTTACATGCTGCAACAGGGCCGGTTCGTCGCTGATGTTGTGTATTTCTACGGCGAGGATTCCAATTTGACATCCTTGTTCCTGCGTAAAGCACCGGAAGTGCCTGCCGGGTATGGATTCGACTACATCAATGCGGATGCACTGGTGCATCTATTGTCCGTGGTAGACGGCCAGCTAGCGACTCCAAGCGGCATGAGATATCGCGTGCTCGCGCTCGATCCCTACAGCCAGCACATGTCGCTGCCCGTCTTACGCAAGATTCACGCCTTGGTGAACTCCGGCGCGATAGTGGCCGGCCCGAAACCTATCAGCAGCCCTAGTTTGAGCGACGATCAGGCCGAGTTTCGCACAATCGCAGACCAACTTTGGGTCTCCGGTTCAGGGGAGCATAGCTACGGGAAGGGCAAGGTCTTTGCGTACCAGAAGTTGCCTGACGTGCTGGCGGCGATGAACGTCACCCCTGATTTCGACTACACGAAGGCAAAATCCGATACGAATCTTCTCTTTGTCCATCGCAAGCTTGGCGACGGCGACCTCTACTACGTGGACAATCGCAACGACCGCGCGGAAGATTTGGATGCAAGTTTTCGAATGCAAGGAAAGCAAGCGGAATTTTGGCACGCCGACACCGGCCAAATCGAGTCCGCTTCTTTCCGCGTCGCGAACGGCCGTACAACGGTCCCGCTGCAATTGGAACCTTGGGGCACGGTATTCGTCGTTTTCCGCGGGCCCGCCGTAAAGGAATCGTCTCGCGTGGTGCCAAAGCGGATCGAGACGCCGATCGCAAATGTAGAGGGCCCCTGGGACATCAGCTTTCCAGAAAACCACGGGGCGCCAGCAAAAATCGTGTTAGACAAGCTGAGCTCGTGGAGTGACAACCGAGAGGGCGGAGTGAGGTATTTCTCCGGTACCGCCACCTACACCAAAACGGTTCAGGCTGCGCCTGATTGGTTCAAGGCCGGCACTCAATTGTGGATCGATCTTGGCGATGTTAAGAATCTTGCGGAAGTCTCGGTCAATGGCCAATCTCTAGGGATCGTCTGGAAGATGCCCTTTCGCATGGACGTCTCGCAAGCAATGAAGCCTGGCGGGAATACCATCGAAATCAAAGTGACCAACCTTTGGGTAAACCGGATGATTGGCGACCGTCAGCCGGATGCAGCCAAGCAATACACATTCACCTCTCCTACTTTTTATAAAGCTGATTCGTCGCTCTTGCCCTCGGGACTCTTAGGTCCAGTGCAGATCCTTCGATTTCAGTAGCGATAGCCGAGCCCAACAAGGGTTGTGGAATCGGCGGTCCGTCAGGAGCGCCTGTCGTTACTAAAAACCTCATCCACGTTGAATTTGTGAGTTAATGGATTTCACCGGAGATTCGAGCAACCATCGAGCTTTTATCCCGTGGACGAATTATCTTCTTCGATGCCGAGACCGGGGCACCACGGTCATTGTCAGCTGAGGATGGGAAATTCCCCGAGCTGTCCCTCACCGAAATGATGAACGACTTTGAAATCATTTATCGCGCGTGACGATACCATTTTCAGGAACGACAGAGGCTACTGCGGTACCGCTTCCCACAACCAATGCATCGCTCGGCATCTTCGCACCTCTGTAAGAACGTCGATCCTCGAGGCGCGAAATCGACATGACAGGGGCCAGATTTCCTGCTTAAAAATCGCTGTCCATGATGTCGAGAATTCCTTGCCTGCTCCGACTACCCTATGAAAAGGCAGAGTCAGCGCTAAAACGGGAGGAGACGAACACATGAAATACATTTTGCTGATGGCTGGCACAAAAGCAGGTGTCGACACCTATCATGCATGGTCCAAGAAGGACATCGATGCGCACATGGCAGTCCTGAAGAGCATCCATAAGGAGCTGACCGAATCCGGAGAGTTTGTGGGTACAGAAGGCTTGGCGGGCCCGGACCAGGCCAAAGTCGTGCGCGGGCAGAAAGACGGCATGCCGGTCACTGACGGCATCTTCCCCGAATCCAAGGAGTTTCTACTCGGCTACTGGATCGTTGACGTCCAGACTCCCGAGCGCGCCTACGCCATCGCCGCCCGGATTGCGGTGGCGCCGGGACCCGGCGGAGTGCCGACGAACATGCCAATCGAAGTGCGGCAGGTAATGAGCCATTCCCCGAAATCGTCGTAACGGCATGAAGAGAATGCCTCGCGTGCTCGGACTACGTATGGAAGCGCGGAGTCAGCGCAAAAATGAAAGGAGCAAAAGGACATATGAAATACATTCTGATGATGAATGCTACGAAGGTTAATTTTGACGCGTACGCCAAATGGTCGAAAAAGGACCTCGAGGCCAATGTTGCCTTCATGCGGGCCTTCAGTAAGGAACTCAAGGAGGAGGGAGTGTTTGTTGCAACTGAGGGCCTGGGGTGGCCGGAGCAAGCGAAGATGGTCCGAGCGGGAAAAGACGGTGAACCGGTGACCGATGGAGTCTTCCCGGAATCCAAAGAGTTTCTCGCCGGATACTGGATCATCGACGTTGAAAGCTCGGAGCAAGCGTATCGGATCGCCGCGCGAGCCTCGGCAGCACCCGCACCCGGAGGGATTCGGGGCAGCATGCCCATCGAAGTGCGGCAAGTGCTGAGCAGTTTTGCTGATTTAGGGCTTTGACACCCTGGACCGGAAGAATTGCAGTGACAGAACGACCCATGGACGTTCCCATCGAGCGCCTGCTGCGCGAACTCACACCGCAGGTGCTCGGGATCGTCGTGCGAAGATTTCGCGACTTCGCGGCGGCCGAGGATGCCGTTCAGGAGGCGTCGATTGCCGCAGCTATGCAATGGCCGCGCGATGGCGTTCCGGACAATCCCCGCGCATGGCTGACGCAGGTCGCCTTCCGAAGGATGGCCGACCATATTCGCAGCGAATCTGCCCGCCGCCGTCGCGAAAGCGAAGTGGCCCTGGAGGCGGCCCACATATCGGAATCGGCACTTATCGAGGCTGCGCGGCAGGAAGACGATACGCTGGTCCTTCTCTTCATGTGCTGCCATCCTGCGCTGACCCAGGCTTCGGCGATTGTGCTGACCTTGCGGGCGGTGGGGGGGTTGACCACAGCGGAAATCGCCAACGCGTTTCTTGTGCCCGAAGCGACCATAGCGCAACGGACCAGCCGGGCCAAGGAAAGCATCAAGAACTCCGGCATACCCTTCCAGCTGCCGACTGCCGAGGAGTACGCCCGGCGCCTGCGCGCAGTGCTACACGTGCTCTACCTGATCTTCAATGAGGGCTACACAAGCAGCGCCGGACCCCATCTGCGGCGGGACGATCTGTCACGTGAGGCGATGCGGCTGACGCGGATCGTCTACAATCTGCAACCGGACGACGCCGAGGTCGCAGGATTGCTCGCGCTCATGTTGTTGACCGATGCTCGCAGCCTTGCGCGAACCGGCGCCGGAGGCGAGTTGATCCCGCTCGCGCAGCAAGACCGGGCGCTATGGGATAGGCAACAGATCGCAGAGGGGGTCGCGCTCATCTCCGCCACGTTACCGAAAGGCTCGGTCGGCCCATACCAATTGCAAGCCGCCATCGCCGCCGTTCACGACGAAGCTGCGCGAGCCGAGGAGACGGACTGGTCGCAGATTCTGGCGCTCTACGATCTGCTCACGCGCATGTCCGACAACCCCATGGTCATGTTGAATCACGCAATCGCGGCGGCGATGGTGCACGGCCCGACCAAGGGCTTGAAACTACTGGACGCCCTCACCTCTGATGCCCACCTCGCGGATCACCACCGCTTGGACGCTGTTCGAGCACACCTGCTGGAACGCGCTGGAGACCGCGAGGGCGCTGTCAGGCACTACCGCGCCGCGGCAGGTAAGACAGGGAGTCTGCCGGAGCGCAACTACCTTCTCACGCAGGCCGCGCGACTCTCCAGCAAACTGGAACTAAAGGAACAGGAATAAACTAAACCGCCCTCCCCCGGCCATCGCTCCCGCCTACCGGCGCAGTGCTGACCGAACTGGTCAACTCCCTAGTGTCGCGTCTGGCAGCCTTGCGGGCCATCCCGGAAGCTGAATTCGGTCGATCGCGGTCTCTCTGCGAAGGGCTATTCGTATCTCAACGCTGCTATTGGATTCGACGCGCATGGCTGACGATTTGTTAACGCCGTTGATTGTTCTCACGAACTGGAGCGAAGCAGCTCGAATCCCTTCGGTAGTTGCGGGCGGATCGCCGTGTGCATTTCAGTCGGCGCGAAGAGCCTGCATGACGTTGATGCGCGCGGCGCGCGCCGCCGGCAGCATCGACGCGACGACCGCGGCCGCCAGCAGCACAAACGCAGAGAGGACCACCGGCAAGGCACCCGGCATCTTCACGTCCAGGAAATAGCTGCCCGCCAAACGCGCCACCACGAACCCGAATGCCGCGCCTGCGAGGACGCCCGCGGCAGCCATCACCGCACCTTCGGCGATGACACCTCTCAGGAGATGCCCCGGCTGCGATCCAAGCGCCAGTCGGATGCCGAATTCGCGCGTTCGCGCGCTGACCGAAAACGCCAGCACGCCTGCGACGCCAACCAACGCAATCGCCAACGCGACAGCCGCGAACACGCCGAACACCAGCGAGTTCAAACGGTTCGGCGTGAGCACCTGCGCGCGGACGTCTTCGAGAGTGGCCGCGTGCTCAATGGGCTGATCGGCGGACATGTCGCGGATAACGCGCGTGACCGGCGTGACGAGCGAATAAGGATTTGCACCGGTGTGGATGAAAAGGCGACCGCCAAAGATTGGGCCCTCTTCAAAGGGGCTATAGATGGTGAGGATGGGCTCAGGAACAACGTGTTCGTCGTCAATGTTGGCGGTGACGCCGATAATGCGGTGCGGCGCGGCGCTAATCCCCAGGGCGAATTTCAGCACGGGATCGGTCCAATAGACATGCCGATTGACGGCATCCTGATTGGGGAACATGCGCCGTGCGAGAGTCTCACTGACGATAACGACGGGCTCTTTACTTTGGCCGTCGAGATCGTTGAAATCACGGCCGGTGATGATGGGAACGCCGAGCGCGGCAAAGAATCCGGGAGAGATGACGCGCAACTGCGCGCGAGGATCCTCTTCGCCGGGGGCATGAACATGACCGTCGGCGGAGAATTGGAGGCCGGAACCGAAGCCGCGATCGCGCCAGGGAACAACTATGCCGAAAGCGGTCTTGCTCACGCCGGGTAGCGCATCAATGCGACGAATCGATTCCTTGTAGAAATCGACCACTTGCTGAGGCGTTTTTCCGTAGGACATAGCGGGAACGTTGATGGCCAGGACGTGGCGCGTGTCGAAACCCGTCTGCGCCGTTTGCAGTCCGATCAGCGTAGTGATCAACATACTTGCGCCAGCCAGCAGCACGAAGGATGCAGCGATTTGTGTCACCGCGAAGATCCGCTGGCGGCGGCTCGTGCTGCCGGTGATCCGTGCGCCGCCGCTCGATAGGCTAAGGCCATTGGACGTGTCGCCCGACGGCAGGCGTGGGACAAACGCCAAAATCACCGCGGCGACGATGGCCAGCGCCGCTCCTACCCAGAGCAGGCTGGAATCGACCGTCAAATCGAGCGCGCGGACCGAGAAGCGCGAGGCGTAGCGGGCCAGGACGGCCACCATCGACTGCGCACTTATTACCCCGAGCGCAGCGCCAGCGACGCAGAGCAGAAGGCTCTCGGCCAGCAGCATGCGGCGCAGCGCGCCTGTGCTTGCGCCGAGCGCCGCACGGATCGCCAGCTCACCTTCGCGGCGAACCGTCCGTGTGAGAATCAGGTTGGCGACGTTGGAACACGCGATGACGAAGACCAGCGCTGACGCTGCGAGCAGCACCAGCAGCACAGTCCGGGCGCCCGAGGTGACCTGGTCGCGAAGCAGCTTGGCCCCGATCTGGAAGCCCGCTTTGTGCGAATATGCTTCGGGATGTTCTTTGGTCATGGCCCCGTAGACGGAGCGCAACTCGGCGCGAGCTTGATCGAGGGTGACGCCGGGAGCGAGACGGCCAAAGAGCTCAGTCATGCGATGGACGCGGCCGGTGACCATGGTTGCATCGAGGTGGTGCGGGCTGGTGACGACGTTGGCGATAATTTCGGTATCATGGGGATATGGGACCGACGGTTCGAGGACGCCGATGATCGTGGCAGACCGATCGCCAAAGCTACCAAGGCGAACGGTTTTGCCGATGATGGAAGGATCTTTCTTAACAGTGGTCGTCCAGAAACGATACGTGAGAACGACGACGCCCGCAGCGCTGGGACCGTCGTCTTGAGGTCCGATGAGACGACCGAGGACAGGGCGGAGGCCCATGACTTCGAAGTAGGTGCCGCCGACGACGCCAGCTTGAATTTCGCGAGGCTCACCCAGGCCGATCATGGTGAAACCGATGGTCGAGAAATCACCGAACGCGCTCAGGGTTTTAACGCTGGCGCGCAAATCCTGGATTTCGGGCACGGAGAACGTTGTGTTGTCGTCGCCGATGCCCGGGGCGCTCTGGCGGATGTAAATCAGCCGGTCCTCGTCGCGGTTGACGAGAGGCTTGAGGAGCACGCCGCGCACCAGCGTGAAGATGGCGGCGTTGGCGCCGATGCCCAGCGCCAGCGTCAGCACCACCGTGACCGCAAGTCCTTTGGTTCGAGCGAGCGAGCGGACCGCAACTCTCAGATCGTTAACGAATGACATCATTTTACTCTTCTTCCCCCCAAGCGATAGAAGCACCCACTAGCTTTGCATCCGTTTTGCCTCATGGCAGCGAACCGATGTTGCAGATGCAATTAGTAACCCACCGTACCGATCAATCTAAGCTCTTTCTTTTGATCGTGTTACTCCAATACGCCCAGGCTGTCTTGTGCCTCGCATTGCGCGGTTTTGGGATGCTTTGTCCAGATTCGGACAGCCTCCGTCGTGCAAGAGCCGGGCATGTGCTCCGAAGATTCAGGCCTTCGCCAGGCAATCGGCGAGCTGGTCCAGCGTTCCGGTAAAGCCTTGCCGGATGGCCGATTCTCGACGGGTGGTCAACCGGAACTAATGGCGCGAATCGGGCCTGCTGAGATTACTTCCGGCTTTGCCCGTCGCTCGTCCACAAATGGAGCAACGGGCACACCACTCATGATTTCTGACTTAATTAGACCGTCGTGACTTTAGCCGGCCACTGGCGACTTGCCGGCCGGGTCATATAGGAGATGGCCAGGAGCAGCAGTAATATCAGCGGCATGAATGCTCTCGGGCCATCTTTCGCAAGATAGTGCGCAACGAATGCCGCGATCCACGCGAATGTGAATCCGGCATAGGCCCACTCCTTGAGTTTGGCCAAGCCGGGGACGACGAGGGTGATCGCGCCAAGGAGTTTGGCGATCCCAAGAATAATGCGCAGTTGCTGCGGATATCCCACGTGGGCAAATCCTTGAACCACCTGCGGACTGCCCGATAAGTAAGCAAATGCAGCAAAGACCGACAGCGCGGCCAGCAGACCGGTGGTCACCCAATAAGTTATTTTGCGTGTCATGCGGCTGTGTTCTCCTCCGTTGGCTAGAGTAAAAAGCGAGCGCCGTTTTCTTGAACGACACTGCGCGACATGCAAGCTCTCGATGTTTGACGGGACACCCCGAACGGCACGTGCCGGCGGCTATTTTAGTGTCGGCGAGCTTTGACTTTACCCGAATTCGCCCCTCAGCGGGTGGTCGATATTGATGGCCCGGCCGTCCGTGAGGGCCTTAACTGAGTGGGGAACGTTGCTCGGTACAATCGCCACCATACCTGCTCGGGCAATCTGGGTAACGCCGTCGATGGTTACCTCGAGCTGGCCCTCGATTACCTCATACACTTCTTCCTGAGGATGGGCGTGCTCATGAATGGACGAGCCCCGCACAAAATCGTAGTGCGCGAATGTCATGCCCGGCGACTGGAAATAGCGTCCGTGCCAACCGGGCAAGCGCTCGATGACGCGAAGGTTGCTAGTGTCGACAAACGGCATGGAGCACTCCTCCTTGGAGGAATCCTAGCACGGCCGCCTGCCGGTTTTGGTTGAATCCTCGGGAACACGGCAATGACACCATGAGTGAGGTTGGTCGATGTCTCTTGGAATGAAGAGTGGAATGGCACCGAGCAGAGGCGCCATTTTAGGATCGAAGGCGACAAGCTCTTCATCGAATCGGCCCCAGCGCCCAGTATATTTTTCCATGGTAAAACCGATTTCCGCAGAATCGTTTGGGAGCGAGAGAAATAGTCAGGGGTCCGGTCAATGAAGTTTCAATACCGGCGAACTGTTTAGCAACCTAGCGTGGAGCGTCTCGTCCTGTAGGTTTAGGTTGCCACAATTCGATCGGATTTCCCTCAGGGTCATGCAGGCGGGCGAACCGGCCGTTGGGATAAGACTGCGGGTCAATCTCGACCGTGATTCCTGCGGCTCGTAGCTGGGCTGCCATTTTGTCGAGATCCCGGACTCGAAAGTTCACCATCCAGACCTTGTGAGTATCCCCGAAATAGTTGCTCGTCTCCGCGAAAGGAGTAAAAACGGTGGGTCCGGCCTCTTGCTGCCAAACCGATTCCCCGTAGCTCGATGGCGTGAGCGAGACCCCCAGGTGTTGCTGGTACCAACGCCCCAACGCTGTCGGATCGTGCGCTCGGAAGAACAGTCCTCCGATTCCCGTAACTTTTTCCATTTCCGTTCCTCCAGCGAACCCATGCCTGACAGCTGCCCCCGCAGGGGGAGGAGAGATCATTGGCTGTATGGCTGTCTGCGCGGCTATGCCGAGTTGGTTCCGGCTCAAGATGAAGTTTGACCCGAAAGCAAATGACAGGATTCGAAGCAGTTGGCGTCTTTGAAAACGCATCCCATCCTCCTTCCGAGAGGAGCGCAACTCGATCTACGATACCTGCGCAAACGCGGTTCTGGGAAGCGTAAAAGATGAGGTTCTCGGCGAGTAGCAACCCGGAAGTTACGATCGAGTTCAAGCTATTACCCCCGTCGCTGCTTAACTTGTGAGCGGCCCTCTGGATCTTGCGGGTTCTTCGCCTTTGGCGCGAGCATGCCCAGCCTACGCCCTTTCTCTGAATCGCCAATCAGCGTGGCCAGTCGCCGTTGACGAGTCTCTTCTTGTTTAGCACTCACGACCCAAAAAGTGGATGTCCGCTGGTACCAGGGCGCCTGTGCCCGGAAGAATTCCCACGCCGCGCGATTAGCTTTGAACTGCTCCGCGTAAGCGGGAGCCAATTTTTTCTGTCGGGACTCGAAAGAATACTTGCCCGAGTCGCTCGTGCGTCGCTCGAACGCTTTCACTCCCGAAGGCGCGACTCGGCCAAGCTCTGCTAGCCCACCCACGCGCCTGATGTTGACTGCACTCCAATAGCTCTTAGCCTTTCGCGGAGTGAAGCGCTGTTTATAGGTGGTCTTGTTGATGCTCTTGCGCACTCCATCGATCCATCCGAAACACAGAGCTTCGTCCAACGCCTCACGGTAAGTGATACTTTTCTTGTCGGTGCGTTTGTTGTAGAAACCTAACCACAGTTCCGCGACACGGTCGTGATTTTTCTCGAGCCATCCTCGGAATTCGGCAGACGAATTGAAGATCTTGATTTGCACGCTTCCCTCGCGGTTGCAGAGACGCCATAGGATACTCGATCTCGCAGACGAGAAAAACGAATCTGCCCACCAACGTCAGTGCCCCTCAGTTCGAGGTCCTTCCGGCATCCAGGTGATCCTGCGGCAGATTAGAGATTCGATCAGCCGTAAGCCTCGTTGAGGAGGCGGGCGATGCGGCACGGCAGTCCAGAGACGAATCGCCATTATCAACTGGGAATGGCTGACCAAGTTCGTGAGGGCATCGAACAAGCCAACGAACGGGCCTAGCAAGACGAAAAAGTACTAGGTTCTTACTACGGCAAGCCCGAGTCAGAGAAAACGTTTGTAAGTGATCACATCCCCATAGCCCCAATCGAGGAACCTTGCATCACGTTTTGGTGTCTATACTTTGCGGCTCGGGAGCGACACAGATGCAATCCCGCAGAAGGCGCCCGATTCGAATAATCCTTGCGAGCATGGTTGTGGCTCTGCTGACGTTCCTCGTCGCTGGTTTCATCTATGAGGCACTAGGGCGGCGGCAGGATCGCAAGC
>DATNLZ010000033.1:0-29586 GCA_035602605.1 Candidatus Dormiibacterota bacterium | reverse complement strand
GCACCTACATCCTTCTTCTATATACAACGCCCTTCATCGGCTACTCGATCTTGCTCTCAGGCCTCTACGTTTTTGCTCTTAAAGTCCGTCGGCCAGATAAACCAGGGCGCCTACCCCGCTACCCGGACCCGCGCAAGAGAGAGCATCTTTGTATAGTGGTTGGCGAGGTCCACAATCCTCGAAGGCCAGCACCCTCTGCAAACCCCTGGTGGTTGACAATCCCTGAGCGTGGACTCTTCACCGGCATCGCAATCTTCGGCGCGATCGGCAGCGGCAAAACGAGTTGCTGCATGTACCCGTTTGCCGAGCAGCTAATCGCCTATCAAGCCCACGACCGCGGGAAGCGGATCGGCGGGCTGGTTCTGGAAGTAAAGGGGGATTTCTGCCGCAAGGTCCAAGGCATCTTACAACGCCACAAGAGGGAAGAGGACTACGTCGAAGTTAGCCTCGATTCCGAGTACCGCTACAACCCTCTTCACAATGACCTCGACGCGCACGCTTTGGCCTACAACATCGCATCGTTATTAAACAATCTGTTCGGCAGAGGCAAGGAACCCTTCTGGCAGCAGGCGTACACCAATCTCGTGAAGTTCATCATCCTTCTTCACAAGGTCGCCTTCGACTACGTGACGCTCTTCGATATCTATCACTGTGCGATTTCGCCCGAGCTTCTGAAGCAGCGAATTCAGCAGGCAGAAGAGTTGCTTTTTGATCAACATTTTGTCTTCGTCCCGAAGGCCACTTACGAAGAGCACATTCAGGCACTCATCGACTTCGATTTCCTCCCTGATGAAGCTAAGGATAAGGATCAATACCGAGCCCCAGCCACACCGGAGTTGGAACGGCATCTGAAAAAGCACGTGATTGAATTCAAGAAAAAGACTGTCCCGGCGCCCGAGAAATCCGACCCGGATAAGCGGGCTCAATTGGAAGCTGTCAAGCGCTGGTTCCATGACGACTGGCAGCGGATCGAGCCGAAGCTCAGAACCTCGATTGTCGAGGGGATTTCGGTGTTCCTCTCCCTCTTCGACGACAACCCGAAAGTGAAGCGGGTTTTCTGCCCACCGAAGGAATGCTACGACAAGAATGCCAATCCGGATGGCAAATACGGCAAGCCGCTCCCTTCGTTCTCCTGGCTGATCGAAACGGGCAAGGTCTGCGCGTTGAATTTCCCGATCGGTATGAACCCTGGTTTGGCCAAGGCCATCGGCGTAATGATGAAGCTCGACTTCGAACGAGCAGTGTTGAACCGTGTGCCCCAGATGGAGGCCCACCCGGAACAGTATTTTCGGCAGGTGTTTTTCATCTGCGATGAGTACCAGTATTTCGCAACAGTGGGGGAGAACGAGCCCACAGGGGACGAAAAGTTCTTCAGCCTTTCACGCCAGCCGAAGTGCATCCCGATTGTCGCCACGCAGAGCATCAGCTCGCTGAGGTCTGCGCTGCCCGGTGAGACCTGGCGAACACTTTTGCAAACATTTCGCACGAAGATTTTCCTCTCGCTTTCGGATGACTTTTCGGCGCGCACGGCGAGCGAGCTTTGCGGGAAGGAAGACCAGCTCAAAGTTGGCTACAACCTGTCAGAAACTGGCCATGACACTCACGTCAGTTTCCTGACGGGCAAAGCTCAGTCCAACAGGGCCAACCTCACAACGTCAAAGACCTACTACCAGCAGAGCGATTATCGCTTCGATATGAAGACGTTCACGGAGCTGCGCAACGCGCAGTCGGTGACGATAGCCTACGACGGCCTCAATCCGATGCCGCCGATGTTCTGTTACCTCAAGCCCTATTTCAACGATCCAAACAAATCTTATTTCCGGCAAGCAGCAGACGGGGAATTGTGAGTCAAAGCAACGACGGCGATTGCCGCGAGCAGGTAGAAGCAGGCAGTTTCTGCACAAACCATCGGATTTGATGCGTCACCCTATGAACCCCGACTCTGCTAAACTCTCGCCCCATAGGGCGATTGAGTCATCGAGGGAAAGAGACTCGATGGCGAGACGCAGGTATCAGAAGGGACAGTTGTGGCTTGAAGGAAAGACCTGGTATGGCCGATGGCGTGAAGACGTTCTCGTGGGCGGGGTTCGGAAGCGTATCCGACGCCAAGAGGCGCTTGGGTCGTTTAAGGACTATCCAACGAAACGGCTTGCTCAGCGTGCGTTGGATGACCAGATCGCTCACGTCAACAAAGTCAGCTATAGGCCAAGGCCAACGGCCAAGTTCGCGGACTTCGCTGTGAATTGGGAGCAAAAAGTGTTGAGCCAGTACGGGGATTCGACGGCGATCAACTATCGAACTCACATTCGGAAGCACCTTGTTCCGTTTTTTAGTGAGTACCCGATGAAGGACCTCAATCCCGAGATGGTTCAGCAGTTCGTTTCCGGCTCTGTGGCGAGCGCGAAAACTACCCGAAACATTTGCATCACACTCCAGAGCATGTGGACCACGGCAAAAGCGTGGGGCTATGTCGCTCACAACCTCATGGAAGGCGTCGTACTCCCGGACGTAAAGCGAGTGCAGCGATTCTTCCTCTCTCAGCGGGAAATCCAACTCATTCTTGCCAAGGCTCAAGAGCCACACCGCACATGGTATGGACTTGCGGCCGAAACCGGCCTGCGAGCCGGCGAGTTGTGTGGACTGACGGTGGATGACATAGACCTAGAACGCGGAATGCTTCAAGTGCGGCAGAGCGCATGGCGGGGAAAACTAGGCGATCCGAAGACAGATGAGTCGATTCGGGTGGTCGAGCTATCACCTCAGGCCTGCAGGCACCTGACGACGTTCTTGGAGTCTTGGCACCCGAACCAACGTCGGCTGCTCTTCGCCACTCGCAACGGAACGCCGTGGGATCAGAACTTGTTGCTAAAGCGAAAGTTCAGACCCTTGCTTCGGGCGCTCGGGATCCAGGTGCCACGCGGCAATGGCTTCCACGCGTTCCGTCATGCGAACGCAACTCTGATGAGCAGTTTCGGAGCATCGCAGAAATTGCGGCAGCAGAGACTCGGCCACGCTGATGGCTCGCCAGTCACGGAGACGATCTACACGCACGTGATTAGCGAGGACGGAAAGCGAATTGCGGCGCAACTTGGCAACGCAGTTTGGGGCGTTTTGGACGCCAGTTGGACGGGAAAGGGAAACGGCTCAGGAGTGGAGTCTCCCAAGCCGTTTGTTATCAATTAAAATTGGTTGCGGGGGTTGGATTTGAACCAACGACCTTCGGGTTATGAGCCCGACGAGCTACCAGGCTGCTCCACCCCGCGCCTTAGATACTACGCGACTTGCCGCTCTTCTGCAATATTACGTATCGAGCCACAGGGGTTCCGCTTCTAGGACGGGCCGAGTTCGGCGAGGGCGTTGGCCGATCCACGGGGAAATGCCCGAAGCGCACGAGGCCGCCAGCGCAACGAGCAGTTAGTTATCGAGAGTAAATCTCCTTGATGGCAAAACTGCGGGCAGGTGAACAGTTATGGCGCCGGTGCGTCCGCGCCGCCCATTGAGCGCGGCTCCGGCGCCCTGTCAGCTGGTGTTCAGCAGAAGGATGGCCCAAGGAATGGGCGCGGGCAGAGTGGCCACTTCGCGAAGCATGACCTCCACGATATGACGGATGGTATCGGTAGGATCCTTCGGTCGGCGGCAGCGACCCAGCCGGCGATAGACGAACAGACGAAAGCCCTGTCTACGCCATCCTCAAGATGAGCGATGCGATCGACAGAATCCAATTGCCCGAAGGTTTTCATGTGAAGCAATACTCCGGCACGACTCTGCCGGAGAGTACCAACCGATTCTCCATGAAATGGGATGGCGAGTGGCACATCACGGTCGAAGTGTTTCGTGACCTCGGCTTGGCTTTCGCTGCGGTATTGGTGCTGATTTACGTCTTGGTGGTTGGGTGGTTTAGGTCGTTTAGAACGCCGTTGGTCATCATGGCTCCAATACCTTTGACGCTCGTCGGCATCCTGCCGGCTCACGCACTCATGGGCGCGTTCTTTACGGCGACTTCGATGATTGGTTTCATCGCCGGTGCAGGAATCATTGTTCGAAACTCAATCATCCTTGTGGATTTCATCGAACTGCGCCGCTCGCACGGAATGTCGCTGGAGGATGCCGTGGTGGATGCAGGAGCCGTTCGCTTTCGTCCGATGTTGCTCACCGCCGCCGCTGTAGTTGTGGGTGCAAGCGTGATTCTGTTCGATCCCATTTTTCAGGGGCTGGCGATTTCCCTGATGGCTGGCGAGGTCGCCTCGACAGTGCTTTCTCGAATGACAGTTCCGGTTCTTTATTACCTCAGCCAGCGCGATAAGCACGGAGCCACTCGACCGGTCGCTGAAGATCTCAGACGTGCAACAGATTAAAAGGAGGAATGCCATGACCGCGGACGCCTATCTTAGATTAATTGCAGGTGCTTTTGTCCTAGTTTCCTTGGCTTTGGGATACTGGGTGAGCCCCTACTGGTTTCTCTTTACAGCTTTCGTAGGGCTGAACTTGTTTCAATCCGCCTTTACGAATTGGTGTGCAATGATGACCATCCTTCGCAAAGCAGGCGCGAAGGCGTAGCCTGAGTTGCTGGAGCCCTGTTGGAAAAGACTTCAAAGCAAAGGTCAGGCGACGATTGGTCGGCCTAGGTGTTCTGCATGGCATGCTGCACTGGGTATTGCACTGCGGAGGGGAACAACGAATCTTCCTCAACTTGGCGATTGGCGCGGCTTACACGCCACTTTCTCTCTCGAGGGATGGGAAGATTTACACGGAAAACGATGGGCACCTGTTCGTTGTCGGCGCACCGCCCGACAACTAGCGGGAATCTCTCATAAAAAATAGAACAGGGCTGTCGCTCCGTGGCGTAGCAATCTTGTGAGGAAGAAATTCTGCCAAGAGGTAGCGACAGCCTTGATCGAACACCCGGTCGAGGAGTTGGCGGCACAGACAGTCTGTGGTCTGGCCCGGGATACAAAGATCTGATCGATCGCGAGGAGTTGCCAGCGGGCTTTTCGCCAGGTTCCTGATCTGCGCAAATGTTCCGTAGGATGCGCGCAGCTCTTCCACGTGAATCCCGTGCGTCAAATGGCGCCCCGACCAGCTCAACTCAACTGTCACAGGAGAGCAACTGTTATCGCGGCGCGCACAATATCCCCGGCGAGGGCGAGTCCGTCAGGACGAATTTGAGAGTTACCAGCTGCTATACGGTGTGTTTTCAAACGGCGAGATCTGATCTGACGCTGAGTGCACGTCGGTAATTCCAGAGCTCGTCTGCTCGGGACTCAAAACAAAATCCTCAGCCGACGTATTCCAGTCTTTGCGATGCGTGAGGGGGTCGGTAGGAATTTCTCGCAGGTAGTGCGCGCTAACCAAGTCATCGAGCGATTGCGGAGCAGCTTGCTTATCGAGTGTAAATTGTTCAATCGCCTGGCGCATCGCGTTCAAGTTCTGATGTAGCGCGGCCTCCCTAGCACGAATGACAGACTTCTCATAGCGACCCGCGCCAATCGTCATCAAGATTAAAATAATCGTAATGACGATCATCAATTCCAGCAGCGTAAAACCCTGGACGCCGTGCCGCTGCCGACTACCTTTCAAATATTCTTTGCTTGTCATCGCTCTGTTCTAATTGCTAGCGGTTGCTGAGCAAATCTTGCTCGCTTACTTCGATCGGTGTAACCCCGTTCCGAATGACCAGAGCTCCTGTGCGTTTTCGGCGCGCCGGTCTCTACCAGTCAGAATATTTCGTGCCGTCGAGCGCAATTCCTTGCGACTTGGAATAAACGTCAAAAATATTCTTGCCGCCCCAGCTCGTTGAATCAGGATCGTCCTGTACCGATCGCAAGCCCCAATCCGTACGCCCGGTCATTGGATCCACTGGAACATGCCGCAGGAAGCGAATCTTGTGATCATTCCCAGCGCCGAGTTGCACGCCCTTTACTAAAGTTTCCAAGTCCGGCGGATAACCCTCGCTGCCTACCTCGACGCGAATTTTGTTACTATCTGCAGCATCCTTGTAGCGATCAATCGCGTTGCGCATGTCGCGCAAATCCTGCCGCAGCTCAGCCTCCCGTTGCCGCTTCACCGTATAGCGTGTTAATGGCACGGCCGCGGTTGAAAGAATTAACAGAATCGCGCAGGCCACGATCAGCTCCAGCAAAGTCATGCCGGTCTGGCCCGTGGTCTGTCTTTTTAGTTGGTCCTCGGAACTTCGCATTTTCAACCAACACTTATGGATCCGCTTACCGCTTGACCGTCCGATGGCTGGAGCCAGCTATGGCTGGACTTGCAGTGTGGCTTCGCCGGTGATCGGCGTAACTGCTTTCTGCTGCGAGTCACGCGCCAGAATCTGGACTATCGATAGTTTTGATGTTCCCGGCGCCACGCCGCGAACCACAATCCCCATGATCGTGCCGCTTCCGTTCACACCCGGTGTATTGGGCTGGCGCACCGTAGAGATCGTAGCCTGTCCGCGCTCCTTATCGACGCGCTGCACGAGCGCAACCTCTTGTGTCCCTCCAGAAAGGAACCCGCCGTGGCGAACTTCTTCGATGCTGATAATCCCCGGGTTGTATTGCAGCAACATCGAAACCGAAAAAAGATCTCTGACATCGTCCGCCACTACCGCAACGGTTTGCGTTTCACCCGGCTTCAAGTTGAGAGTCTCGGGTGAAAAGTGAATCTTCGCCTGGCGACTTGTATCGGAATTTGCGCTCTCCGCTGCGCCTGGATCGCTCGCGACCGGTGGTGTTCGCGCTACGGGGGGCGCCTGCATACTTGGAGTGGCGGCCGCCGGAGCATTGTGATTAGGAGCTTCAACATCAGACTCCCGCCGGATCTGGATATTTGTTTCTGTTCCGGCGCTTAGCGTGCGGAGATTGCCCGCTGTCAATATAGGCATGCGCACAATATGCGGCGTTAGAACGATCAAGATTTCGTCGTCCAGCTTCTCCAGGTGTTCACTTGAAAATAGATAACGGATAAGAGGGATCTTCTGTAATCCGGGCCAGCCCTTAAGATTCTTGGTGTCGGTAACCTGGACCAACCCGCCAAGAATGCTTGCCTCGCCTTCATGTAGCCGCACGTCGTGCTCGATCTTACGTTGGCTGATGATCGGCTGATCGATGCCGCCGATCGTTGACGTCCCAGTTACCGAAGAAACCTCGACCGTCAGCTTCATACTCACCTCGCGGTTCGCATGAACGCGCGGAGTGATGTCTATATTGACGCCGGTGTCGATATACTGGAACTGCGTATTCACCAGCGGATTCACAAGACCAGCTCCGCCCACGGCGCCCACTCCTACCCCGGCCTGAAAGCTTCCCGTTGCTACCGGAACCCTGTCTCCGATTTTAAGCTTCGCCTGCTGCCCATCGAGAATACGGATCTGCGGATTTTGAATAATTTTAGTATGTGAATCGCTGAGAATCGCGTTCGCGGTAGCGCTCGGCATGCTGATACTAAAGTCATCTGTGCCAAGATCCCGTAATTTATTCAGTGCCACTGAGCTCGCCGTAGGCGTCGTGCCGGTTCCCCCTGCAGGTGGTGTTGTGGTGACGCCTTTGGGTGTGAACCCTACGGTCACAGATGATCCCGGAATGATCCCAAGGTCGCGCAACCGATCCACGCGGGCTTCCATTACTTGCACGTCGACGACTATCTCGGGTTTCGCTTTGTCCACGTCCTGAATGATTTTGTCGATCAACGCCAGCTTGTCAGGGGTATCGCGAATAATGATCGCATTTTGCGAGTTGATCTGTTGAATCCGCTTGAGGTCGAGCAATTGCCGCAAGCCCGTGACAATTTCCGTTAGATCCTGCGGCAAAACCGTGTTGCCCAAATAAAATGTGCGCACCACTTGCTCTTCGTAGTCGCGCCGCTTCTGAAGCTGATCCGGAGCCACGAAGATGATGTTGCTCGTCACCGGTTTCCAGAAACTCTTGCTTTGCAGCGAAACGATGTCCAGCGCCTGTTCCAGCGTCACATTGGTCAGCTCCGTCGGAATTATTCGAGCGGGGAAGTCTGAGTCAAAAGTCACCGTCAGCCCGGCTAGCTTTCCAATCGTCTCGTACACCATTTTGGCCTGATTGGTCATCTTCAGATTGATAGCCGCGCGCGAAATGGGCTTTAGGACAGGCGGGCCTTGCGCCAAAGGCTCTTCAGCAGGAGGTTTAGGAGGAGCGGTCGCTGCTTCCGCAGCGCTCCTCTGACTGGCAAGTTGCTCCAGGGTTTGCCGCACTTGCTGCTGCGCGATCGCGCTTGCGGGATCGATACCCATGGCCTTCTGAAATTCCGCAAGCGCCGTCTGTAAGTCGCCCTTCTCCAGGGCCTTTTGCCCGAGTCGTACGTGGTACTGTCCCGCCTCAAAGCGGACGCGCGCGGTTTTGAGCTTATATTCGGTGTTTCCGGGGTCCGCTTTCAGGGCTCGCTGATAATGAATCAGCGCCGTATCGTAATCCTGAAGCAGTTCAGCCTTCTTACCTTGCTTGAAGTCTTCATTCGCCTTGGGGCAGCCCCCTAACAGCAGCCCGCACCCCAAGCACAAAATGGTCAACCCCCAGTTCCGCATCAAAACTCCCGGTATTCCTTTGAGTTACACCGTCAGTCTAGCATCGGCCCAACAGGTCTTCAAGGCAGCGTCTTGCTTCTAGTTACTAGCGACGGCTATGATAGGGGTTCGTGAGCAAGCCTGCAAAGAAATCCGACAAGCCTGACTTGGTTATCGTCGCTCAGAACCGAGCCGCGTCGTACAACTACCATCTCCTTGAGAAGCTTGAAGCGGGCATGGTGTTGCATGGAACGGAGGTGAAAGCCCTACGCGAAGGAAAGGCGAACATACGAGACGCGTATGCGGAAGTTCGACCGAGCGGCGTTTGGCTCATTAACTGCCACATTTCTCAGTACCTACCGGGTGGACCCTTCAACCACGAACCCCTTGGGCCCCGCAAGCTGCTATTGCACAAGAAAGAGATCCAGAAGCTGCTTGGCAAGACTGAACGAAAAGGCATGACCTTGATTGCCTTGCGAATCTATTTCCGAGGCGGCATTGCAAAGTGCGAAATCGCCTTGGCGCAGGGGAAAAAGTTGTGGGACCGCCGCGAGGCCGAGCGTAACAAAGAAGCAAAGCGTGAGGCCGACGCGGCCATCTACCGCTCCCGGAGGCGTTAAAGAATGGAATTTACCGTAGACACGCGGCCGCCGACCGCTATCGAGACTGAAGCCTTGGTTACCTACGTATTTGAGCAGTCCGATCCCGTGGAAGGTTCCATTGCAGAACTGGACCAAGCAACCGGAGGAGCGATCCGCAAGCTGGCGCTAAGCTCCGAGCTAACCGGAAAAGCGCTTGAAATGACGCTGCTCCACTCGCCGCCAGGTCTCAAGGCTCAGCGCCTCTTCCTTGTCGGTGCCGGGAAGGGCGACAAATTTACTGGTGCACATTTGCGGAAACTTGCTGGGGCCGCGCTGCGCTACTTAAAAGCGCGTTCCGTGAAGCACCTTGTTTTCTTGCCTCGCGAAAACGATCGCACCTTCGTTGGTGCACAGACCATCGTCGAAGGGCTGGTCGTCGCCAATTTTGAATCGGACAAATACAAAACCGAAAACAAAAATGACAAGTTTGTAGCGAGCGTCGCCATCGCAGGCTGGAACGAAGCCACGCGTGCTGAAGCCGAGGAAGGAATTGCTCGCGGTCAAATTATCGGTGAGTCCCAGAATTTCGTACGCGACCTCGTCAATGAACCAGCCAATCATTTGACCCCGCGCATGCTCGCAGATCGCGCGCAAGTCATGGCTCGGCAGGCCGGGCTCGCCTGCGAAGTTATGGATGAAACTAAAATAGCTGAACTAAAAATGGGGGCGATCCTCTCGGTCGCCCAGGGCAGCGTGGAGCCGCCGCGCCTCATCGTTGTTACCTACACGCCGCCAAATGGTGCGCCCGGTAGGCCAGTGCTCGGCCTGATCGGCAAAGCGATTACGTTTGACACCGGAGGCATCTCCATTAAGCCTGCCTTGGACATGGAAAAAATGAAATATGACATGACTGGTGGCGCCACGATGCTTGGTGTGATGCGCGCTCTGGCCGCGCTGAAGCCCAATGTGAAAGTAGTTGCTATCGTGCCTTCAAGTGAGAATATGCCCGGCGGGAAAGCTCAGAAACCCGGCGACGTGCAAATCTCGATGGCCGGAAAATCCATCGAGGTCATCAACACCGATGCCGAAGGTCGCCTCGTTCTCGCCGACGGCATCGCTTATGCCAAACAGCTTGGCTGCACGCATCTGATCGACGCGGCGACACTCACTGGCGCAATCGTTGTCGCCCTCTCAAACATCAACGTCGGCGTTTTCGGCTCCGACCAGGCCTTCACCGACAAATTGCTCGCCAGCGCAAAATTCCAGGGCGAAAAGATGTGGCAGATGCCGCTTGACGATGAATACCGCGAGATGATCAAGAGCACCATCGCCGATATTCAAAATGTCGGCTCCGGCAAAGGTGGCGGCGCCATCACCGCTGCGATGTTTTTGAAAGAATTCGCTGGCGATACCCCCTGGATCCATCTGGACATCGCGGGCACCGCCTGGCTCGATGAGGCCAAGCCATGGATCGCCAAAGGCGGCTCTGGCATCGCTCTTCGCACCCTGGTCGATCTAGTGATGAGCTACTAATTTCGACGGGCCTTTATTTTTGCTTTATGCGTCGTGTTATGCGATTCAACAGCAGGGAGTTGTCCCCACCGCAAGGTTCTGAGATTGCTAAAAGGTCCATCAACCTTTCCCGTCGCAGTCTTTTGCGGCTCTTAGGAGTTGGCTCCGGCACGATAGCGCTCGGCCATCTTTTGCCGGCCCAGGCGGGCTTCGCTCGCCAGGCTGCGCCTCACCTACCGGATTTTTCCGGCCCTGCCGCCAACCCCTACTGGAATTCTGTCGGCCCCATCGTCTCCTACCCGCAAAAAGTTCCTCTTGTGCTGCTCACCGACCGCCCCGTTCAGCTCGAAACACCACGCAATTTCTTTTTGACTTCATTCACGCCCAATGACGCCTTCTACGTCCGCTGGCACCTCGACGAAATTCCCACTGAGGTAAACCTGGAACAGTGGCGTCTACGCATCGAAGGCAATGTCGAGCATCCGCTATCACTCTCTTTGTCGGATCTTCTCACTCGCTTCACATCCGCCAGCCTCCCGGCAGTGAACCAATGTTCCGGCAATAGCCGCAGCCGCTTTCAGAGCCGTGTTCCCGGCGGACAGTGGGGCAATGGCGCCATGGGCAATGCGATGTGGACCGGCGTCAAGCTCAGCGACCTTCTCCAAGCCGCCGGCGTAAAGCCCGGCTCTGTGCAGGTCCAATTTGTCGCGCTCGATCGTGGTAAAGGTCCACAGGGCATGGCCTCCCACGAATTCCTGAAATCTCTCGATCTCAGCAATCCGGTCATCGAAGAGTCCCTGGTAGCCTTTGCGATGAATGGCGAGCAGCTCCCCATGCTGAACGGTTTCCCGGCGCGGCTCGTTGTTCCCGGATACTTTGCGACTTATTGGGTGAAGTCGCTGAGCGCGATTCGCGTCCTCGCAAAGCCCGACGAGAATTTCTGGATGAAAACCGCTTATCGCATCCCTGATACCCCTCGCGGCAACACAACACCCGATGACGTCAAAGCCGGGCAGGTAAAAACGATTCCTATTCACCGGATGCCGGTGCGTTCTTTCCTGATTGCACCCGATGGCACCGGCAAAATTCCCGCACAGATGCCGGTCACGGTTCGCGGCATCGCCTTCAGCGGCTACGGCCGCATTGTAAAAGTGGAAGTCTCTGACGACAACGCCAAGAGCTGGCGCGATGCCAAGCTCGGCGAAAACTACGGTCCCTACTCATTTTGTACCTGGGAATCCCCGTGGGTTCCGAAAAACGCGGGCCGGTATCAATGGGCCGTTCGCGCCACCGACGAAAAAGGAAACGTGCAGCCTGACGAAGCAGTCTGGAATCCGCGTGGTTATGTGTGGAACAAAATCGAGCGCCAGGAAATTGTTGTGGGCATCGCAAAATGAATCTCATGGGACCCAACGCAAACTCCTTGATGAATTGCCGGGCCGTATTTCGTGGCCGCTCGCTGGCGTGGCTCCGCTTTGCCTTGCCGCCACGACACTCCGCGGTGACTTGCAGCGCAGCGATTATTCGCAATCAAATCTCGGCAATTTAAAGCAGCCCACCCCGGGCAACTTGCAAGCCGGGGCAATTTACAGCGTAACGGCCTACCCGCTCTACCCACCCCAACTCGAACCAGGGCAGGGGAGGGAATTGGTTGAGGCCTATTGCAACACATGCCACGGCGTTCGCTACATCACCATGCAGCCCCCCTTCCGGCCGCCACCTGGGATGCCGAAGTCAAAAAAATGATTCAAACTTTCGGCATGACTAATCCCGAAGGCGTGGCTTCCCAAATCACCAAATACCTTCAGGAGCACTACACACCCGAAAAGCGCAAACACTGACTCCCGCTGGCGCCATCACATTTTTTCCGGTGCCTCAATTCCTAGGATCCCAAGCGCGACAATTAGTTGCCTCTCCACTAATTCTGTAAGCAGCAGTAGGAACGCCTTCTTTTGCGGGTCCTCTTCCGACAAAATGTGGTGCCGGTGATAGAAAAGATTAAATGTCTGCGCCAACTGGAAAGCATACTTGGCCACAAACGCCGGTTCTTGCGCGCCAATCGCCGCTTCGATCGTGGAATCGAGCGAGCCAGCGTGCAATACCAGCTCCCAGAATTCCTTTCCTTCTGCCCCATTCAACAATTTCGCAGCTGCATCTGCCTCGACAGTCTGCGATTGTTGCGTTTGCTCGAGGCCCTTGCGCCGAATTCCTCGCACCCGCACAATTGCGTATTGACAATACGGCCCGGTCTCGCCGTCAAAGCTCAGCGCATCTTTAAAGTCGAACGCAATAATCGTTCCGCGCGTAAACTTCAGCAAAAAAAATCGTAGCGCGCCGATGGCAATCGCGTGCGCCGTACATTCTTTTTCCTCCTCGCCCATCCCCGCGTGCCGCTCATCAACTTCCGCGCGAGCCGCCGCTTCCAGCTTGTCGAGCAAGTCATCGGCCTTCACTCCAAGACCTTTTCTCCCGCTGACCTCGACATATGGTCGTTTGGCATCCTCCGCCGACAACTGGTAGCCCATCTCCCGCGCGCACCGCGGAGTCAGCGCCACGATTTCATACGAAAAGTGCACCGACCGGTCCGCCTGATCGTCGTAGCCGAGCGCTCGCAATCCGGCTTCGACTACTTCCTGCAGATACGCTTGCCTTACATCAATGACGTTGAAGACTTTCCCAGCTTTTCCGAATCGCGGCGCATCGGGTTCCCCGGCTTCCGCGGTCGTTACCCACACCGTGCGTCCATCCGGCGCTGTCATCAGGCGCCGGTAGTGGAAGTCCCGGTCCAGAAGCCCAAATTTCCATAGCTGATACGCAATGTCTTTCCCAACATATGTCACCGTGCCGTTGGAACGCACAATCACTTTGTCCTGGCGGTTCTCTTCAGTTTCGTCGGCAACCCCCGCCCCGTTTGACTCCAGTCTATATTTTGTTTCGGCCCCCGCGTTGGGTACGGCCTGTTTTGCGCGGTCCGACCACGGCATCACCCAGCAACCCGCATTCTTCCCGCTAGTTGCAAGATAAATCGCGCCGGTCTGTTTCAGTTTCTGAAACGCCGCGTCCCAAAACTTCAAGCGCAGAATTTCGCTTTCACGCGGCAGCACGTCATAGCCGATACCCAGTCGCGCCATCGTGCGCAGATGGCAGGACACAATCGCGTCAGCAACAATGGCAGCGATCTCCGCGGCCTCACCACGTCCCTCTTCGATTGCTTGAAGCGTGTCGTTGCGCATCGCCAGGCGCGTTTCGTCCTCTTCAAAAAAGTGCGTCACGCGCGTGTATAAATCCCAGCATGAATAATCGAATCGCGGTTGCTCAGCCAGAGCGCGCACCTCAGCAGCTCGTTTCTTTTCCATGTGCAAATATCCAACCACCACGTCGGCCACCTGCACGCCAGTGTTATCAATATAATTCTGCACCTCCACAGGCTCGCCCCGCAGTCGCAGCAACCGTACAAACGTGTCTCCCAAAACTGCATTGCGCAGATGCCCGATGTGCGCTGCCTTGTTCGGATTGATATTGGTGTGCTCGACAATGATTTTCGTTCCGCCCTTGGCTGCCGAAGGCGCTGGCCGCTCTGGTTTTTCCTGCAGTCCTTGCAAAAAGGCCGCGCGATCAAAAAACGCGTTCAAGTAACCCGCTCCAGCAACTTCAACGCGCGCAATGCCCTCGATAGGTTTCATCTGCACGGCGATTTCCTGAGCAATCAAGCGCGGAGCCTTCTTCAGCTTCT
Source organism: Candidatus Dormiibacterota bacterium (assembly GCA_035602605.1). Lineage (GTDB taxonomy): Bacteria > Acidobacteriota > Terriglobia > Acidiferrales > UBA7541 > DASQHY01. The sequence continues at coordinate 15,233 of DATNLZ010000033.1, read as the reverse complement.
TGCCGAGATCAAAGCACACCGGTGAAGCGGCCTCGCCCATTTCGATTCGCGGGGGCCGCTCGACGCTGACGTTAATTTCCAAGTCGTACTTTCGGCGAATAAACTTCTGCAGTGCGTTCTGAAATCGTGTTGCAAGGATGGGATACACGGGTCTCCTGGTGAAAACCTAAGAGTATAGGTCAAACTGATCAACGGGAAAAGTTCAAGCTGGACGTGTCATAACAGAAATATCTGTCAGTACGGTGCGCGGGCACGACGGAGAATCGGTCATCATCTGTCAAACAATGCATCCATTGATCGTAATGCTCAAAATACCTTCCTTCCACTTCGAGTTGAGACGGTCGAGAAGCAGTCCTTCGGCGGCTTCAAATGGTCAACATCCATATTCCGGTGTTGTCGCCGCGGTCCAAGCCGAGATCCTGCCCACGTTTTTCAAGTAGCCGCGTTGATGTTCGCTTTCACACGCGGCCTCATCTGAAGCACATTTGACACACTATCTACGCGCGACTAGTATCAGTCGTTTCAGGAGTGTTGTTCGCGCGCGCCTGTAGCGCTAATGGACGGCCATTTCTAAGGCACAGAGCGTATGAAGCTTATCTACTTCGATTGTTTTTCTGGCATCAGCGGTGACATGGTCCTGGGTGCGCTTGTCGATGCGGGCTGCGAGCTTGCCGCTATCGAAGCCGAACTGAAGAGTCTTCCGATCAGTGGCTGGAAAATGTCTGCAGCCAAAGTTCCCAAGAAGGCGATCACCGCGACTCATGTCCACGTGGAAATAAGTGAAACACACCACCACCGCAACCTGAATACGATACTTGAGATCATCCGCAAGGCCGGCCTTGCGCCGCGGGTCGCCAGCCGGGCCAGCAACATCTTTAAGCGGCTAGGCGAATCCGAAGCGCTTATGCATCAAGTCCCGCTTGACAAGGTGCATTTTCACGAAGTGGGTGCTGTTGATGCGATGGTGGACATCGTCGGCGCATGCATTGGCTTCGAGTTGCTGGCCATCGAACACTTTGTTTGCTCCCCGCTGAACGTCGGCAGTGGAAGCGTGCAAACCGCGCACGGGCTGTTGCCCGTTCCGGCGCCGGCCACCGCTGAGCTTCTTCGCGGAGCGCCCACCTATTCGAGCGGAGTCCAGCGGGAACTCGTGACACCGACGGGCGCTGCCATTGTCTCCACGCTTGTGAGGGAGTTCGGCCCGCAGCCGCACATGAAAGTTGCTGCTATTGGCTATGGTGCAGGGAACGCCGACGTGGCCGAACACCCCAACGTGCTGCGAATTTTTCTAGGCGAATCTGCGGAAAAACAAGATGCGGCGCGATGGGACGAGGAAGTCTCGATCATCGAAGCAAATCTCGACGACATGAATCCGCAAATTTACGGATACTTTGTTGAGAGGGCGCTCGGCGCTGGTGCGCTCGATGTTTACACCGCTGCCATTCAGATGAAAAAGAATCGCCCTGGCTGCTTGCTAAGTATTTTGTGTCGCCCGGCGGATGTGGACCGCCTGATGGATTTGCTTTTTGCCGAGACCACTACGATCGGCGCGCGCACATATACCGCCCGCCGTCGTGCCCTCCCCCGAGAACAGACAAGCGTCGAAACCCCATTCGGCACGGTGCGCATAAAGTTGTCCAGGATGAATGGGCATATTCTGACGGCGTCTCCCGAATATGAGGATTGCCAGCGCATTGCCAGCGAACAAAATATTCCGCTGAAGCGCGTGCTCAGCGAGGCCCTGCTCGAATTCGAGAAACAGCGCGGAAAGACAGGTTAACGCATGCCGCCGAGCCGGCCAAAATATTATTTGACCACGCCGATTTACTATACCAATGGCTTGCCGCATATCGGCCACACCTACTCGACTATCGTGTGCGACACGATTCGTCGCTACAAGCGCATGATGGGTTACGACGTGGTGATGACCACAGGCACCGACGAGCATGGTGTGAATGTCGAACGCTCCGCGCGCAAGGCCGGAGTCGCGGAATCGGAATTCGTTGCAAAAATGGCCGCCGAATGGCGCGCCACCTGGGATGAATTCGGCATTCAAGGCGATGAATTCATCCGCACCACCGATCTGCAGCATGCCCACACCGTGCAATGGCTTTTTCGACTTTGCCGCGAGAACGGTTTTGTCTATGCTGGGCATTACACCGGACAGTACTGCGTTTTCGACAATGCTTATGTTGTTGACGCTGCTCCCGGCGATCCCTGCCCAGACTGCGGCCGTCCCACCGAGACCGTTACCGAACAGAATTATTTTTTCAAGCTCTCTGCGTTTCAAAAACCGCTTCTCGATTTGTATGCCAAGCATCCTGAATTTATCCAACCAGAGGCGCGCCGCAACGAAGTTCTAAGTTTTGTCGACGGCGGCCTAAAGGATCTCAGCATTACGCGTACCACGATTCGTTGGGGTATTCCGGTCCCTGGTGAGGAGCCACACGTTTTCTATGTCTGGTTCGATGCCCTGACAGCCTATCTCAGTGCCGTCGGCGGACCTGACTATGAGCGTCGCGGTATGTGGCCTGCCGATCTGCACCTGGTCGGCAAGGAAATAATCCGTTTTCACGCCGTTTACTGGCCGGCGTTTCTGATGGCTGCAGGATTGCCCCTGCCAAAACAAATCTGGGCGCACGGTTGGTTGTTGATGGACAGCGCCAAGATGAGCAAGTCGCGCGGCAATGTGGTGCGTCCACGCCCGATCGTAAGCGTGCTCGGAATTGACGCCCTTCGCTACTATCTTCTCCGCGAAACCGTTTTCGGCCAGGATGGCAATTTCAGTTACGACGCACTCGTGCAGCGCTACAACAGCGATCTCGCCAACGGCCTCGGTAATCTTGCCAGTCGCACATTGACTATGATCGAGCGATACTTCGGCGGGGCCATCCCGACGCCGGAATCCGGATCCGGCTCGACCGATGCGGGGACACGCGCTGAAGTTCTTACTGGCTTCTCGAATGCAAGCCTGTCGGCGATTCGCAGCCTTTACAACAACTTTTCTTTCTCGCTTGCGCTCGAACGCATATGGAATCTCATATCCGTTGTTGACAAGTACATTACCGAGCAGAAGCCGTGGTCATTGGCGGAAGATCCTGCGAATCGTCCGCGGCTGGCGACGGTCCTTTATGATGCTGCCGAAGCTCTCCGCAACATCGTCGTACTTTCGCATCCGGTTCTACCCATGACGACAGCAAAAGTATGGCAACAGCTCGGGCAACGCGACAGCCTCGATCGGTACCGTATCGATGAACTTACCTGGGGCCAGCTGAAACCTGATAGTCGCACCGGAAAACCGGAAGCAGTATTCCCTCGCGTTGAAAAAACAGAGGCCATCGAAAGGATGGAAGCCATGGAAAATGAACCGGGCAAACCCTCAGCCGTTAGTACCGGCGCCGGGGCAACACCGGCCGCAGCCTCGAGTGCGGCGGCGCCTGCCGAGAGCAAAATCGGTATCGACGATTTCACAAAAATCGAGATGCGCGTAGGCCAAGTGAAAACGGCCGAGCGCGTTGCCGGTGCGGATAAATTATTGAAGCTCACCGTGGATATCGGTACCGAGGTGCGCCAGATTGTCGCCGGAATTGCGCAACACTATGAACCTGAAGCGCTCATCGGACGTAAGGTTGCCGTGGTCGTAAATTTGCAACCGCGCAAACTGCGCGGCGTGGAATCAAACGGCATGATTATCGCCGCTTCCGTCGGTCCGGAAGGACGTCCCGTGCTAACCGGGTTTCTTGAAGAGGTCGAAGTTGGCGCGCGGCTGAAGTAAACCAAGTGCGGTTGAGGTGAGCAAAGGGCTCGGTCTTCGAGTACTCGATCGGCCGTGTCAGGCATGTTTCGCAGCCAACGATCGCCGCTCCTGATTACAGCCATCCTGCGACTCGGCAGGCTCTGTAACGACTTCACGACCCAGCAACCATTTTCTCAATGGAACTGATCGATTCGCACGCGCACATTGATTTCCCGCAATTTGATGAGGACCGCAGCGACATGCTCGAACGAGCGCGCTCTGCGGGGATAACAACCCTTCTCGCGATAGGGACCGGGCCGGGACCTGAAAAACTCGACTCCGCGATTCCATTCGCCGAACAATACGACTGGATTTACGCAACCGTGGGGATTCATCCGCACGAAGCACGAAAAGTCACCGAGACCCATCTTGATAACCTTGCGCACATCGCTGACCACCCGAGAGTCATTGCCTGGGGCGAAATTGGCCTCGATTATCACTACGATGTTTCGCCGCGGGATGTGCAGCAACGTGTCTTTCGGGCGCAACTGGAACTGGCGGCGCGCGCCAACCTGCCAATTATCATTCATTGCCGCGAAGCTTGGCCGGATTGCCTTGCTATCGTTGAGAAACATTGGCGCGGCACAGGCCTAGGCGGAATCTTCCATTGTTTTTCAGGGACGCTCGAGCAAGCACAGAAGGGGATTGAGATGGGCTTTATGATTTCGTTCGCGGGAAACTCGACCTATCCCAAAGCCCAAAACCTGCGGGACATCGCACGCGATCTGCCCCTTGACAGTCTGCTTGTTGAGACAGACTCGCCGTATCTCGCACCCCAGCCTTTTCGTGGGAAACGCAACGAGCCGGCGTTCGTCGCCGAAGTGGCGAGAACCCTATCAGGTGTGAGAAACTTGGCCCCAGATAAATTCGCAGCAGTAACGGCGGCGAATTTTCGGCGTTTCTTTGACTCTAGATTAAAAGAGGATCCTTAAGTTAAAAGGGATCTAACCGAAAGCTTTTTGAGCTGGAAGAGAGTAGCGTAGACAGGACTATTCGGCCACGAATCTGATTTTGTTAAAGTTAATCCGTCCGGTTACGCAAGCAAGCAAAGTCGGGCGCAACGCCGCAAGGAATTACGGAGGAGGTTCCATCGCGCTTTTGACCGTCAAGGAACTTTTTGATCTTGTGCGCGATGACCTCGTGCTGGTTGAGCAGGAACTTGCCCAACAAAGCGCCGCGGCCATCGAGCCAGTTGCGGAAATTTCCTGCGACCTGCTTACCGGGGGCGGAAAACGCCTACGTCCTGCGGTGCTGCTTTTGACGGCAGCATATGCGAACTATCGCGGACCAGGAGCCATTCGCCTCGCGGCGGTCGTCGAACTGATTCACAGCGCAACGCTGATTCACGATGATGTCATCGATAGCGCTGATACACGTCGCGGGCGGCCTTCAGCGAATTCTCGTTGGGGAAATCATCGCAGCGTCCTCGCAGGCGATTGGCTTTACATGCAATCATTCCAGATGGCGTTGCGCGAGCGCAATTTCCACATCCTCGATATCCTGATTGAGCTCACACAAAACATGGTGGAAGGCGAACTGATTCAGCTAACCAAGCTCGGCCGCATCGACCTAACCGAGGAAGATGCCCTGGCTCTGGCGACTCACAAGACCGCGTGTTTGTTTAGCGGTTGCGCGCGATTGGGGGCGGTTCTTGGCCACAGCGACGATTTGCAAGAGGAAGCGCTGGCCAACTATGGACGCTACGCGGGGTTGGCATTTCAACTTGTGGATGATCTGCTGGACTTTACTGCTTCACCGGAAACACTCGGCAAGCCGGTTCTCAGCGATTTGAAGGAAGGCAAAGTGACGTTGCCGCTGATTTACGCGATGCAGAATGGCGACCCAGAGGGCAGAAGACTCGTGGCTACGGTGCTTCGCGAAAAAGATTTTCAGACCGTTCGGCCGGAGCAAATTACCGCGCTCGTGCGCGAATCCGGTGCTCTCGACCGGGCTCGCGAGCTTGCGCATGACTATGCGCGGCGTGCGAAGGCCTGCCTCAATGGTAAGGCTGCATCGGATTATGGCCGAGCGCTTCTGGCTGTTCCCGACTTTATCCTTGAACGCGACAGCTAGGCGCCCGCGAAAATGCTTTCCTTTAAGCTTATCTATCATTCGCGCTACGATCTGAATCTCGGCGCGCACGTTTTTCCCTCACAGAAGTTCCGGCTGATTCGGGAATTACTTTTGCAGGAAAATCTTGCGGCACCGGAGGATTTTCTCGAGCCCAAGCCCGCGAGCGATGAGGATGTCTTGCGGGTACACACACCCGAGTATGCGCGCAAACTAAAAACTGGCACGCTTAGTGCGACCCAGATGATGGCGCTCGAAATTCCGTGGTCGCGTGAAATGGTGGAGGCTTGCTGGCTCGCGGCCGGCGGATCGATTCTCGCGGCGCAATGTGCCTTGCGCGACGGCTTTGCCGCTAATATCGGCGGCGGCTTTCACCATGCATTTCCGGGGCATGGCGAGGGCTTCTGCGCGATTCATGATGTGGCGATCGCCATCCGGCGTTTGCAGGCTGACAAGGCAATCCGCACTGCCGTCGTCGTTGATGTTGACGTACATCAGGGCAACGGAACTGCCGCGATCTTTCGTGGTGACGATAGCGTCTTCACTCTGTCAATTCATCAGGAAAACAATTATCCGATGCCCAAGCCGCCTTCCGACATGGATATCAATCTCCCCGATGGCATCGGGGATGCCGATTACCTAGCGATTCTTCAAAAGCATTTGGATGCAGCACTGCAACAGTTTACGCCGGACTTGTTGTTCTATATCGGCGGGGCTGATCCGTATTGCGAAGACCAACTCGGCGGGCTTCACCTTACCAAGGAAGGACTGCGCAAGCGGGACGATTTGGTGTTCGAGCGAGCGCGCAACCGTAATATCCCCGTGGCGATTGCGCTGGCCGGAGGCTATGCCCGGCGGGTGGAAGATACCGTGCGGATTCATGTCGGCACGATCCTGGCAGCTCGCGAAGCGACTGAACGATCTTCTGCCGACGCTTCCGCGAATCATTCTTCACACGATACCTCGCGGGCCACTCGCTAACACGAATGGGATTGCGTTCGCGAGTGCCTTCTCAAAAGTTTAGGAGGTGAACCCGTCGGCCTTCACATGCAAGAGGACTACGGCCTACGCTTCAGCGTCGGCCGGTCATCATCGGTCGTTGTATCACCTGGTTTGGTTTGCGTTTTCTTGTCTTTTTCTTGTTCGGTTCGCGTGCGCAGGGTCGGCTTGTCTGGACCGCCTTCGGCCTTCCGCGATGACATCAATCCTCGCAGGCGCGATTTCACCGTGTCGAACTCCGATGTTGATACGATGTAGTGATCGCGATTCGGCAGAATTTGCGCAATCTCCTGTTGGGTCTTCTGGATTCGATCCGCTGTAGGTGGGTGGCTTGAGAAAACTTTCGGAACGCTTCCTGGCTGGCGTCGCTCATCGGTCTGCACCCGCTCGAAAAACGTAACGTAAGAATTCGGGTCGTAGCCTGCCTTGTACATGTATTGCAACCCGTAGTAGTCGGCCTCGCGTTCGAAATCCCGGCTGAACTTCAGGAAAGAAATGGGAATCGCCAGGTTCGCCGCCTGATAAATACCATATCCGGCCCATCCGCCAGGTCCCAGTAAGATCAAGGGGATCATAGCCAGTTGGGCGAGTTGCGCCCTGGATTCGCCTCGCGAGCCATGCCGCGCATTCACGTGGGCAATTTCATGGGCCATCACACCCGCTAATTCAGATTCCTCGTTTGCCCGCAGGATCAATCCGCTATTGACGTAGAAAAATCCGCCAGGAAGCGCGAACGCATTGACGACATCGGAATCGATCACTTTGATCGTGAAGGGTACTCGCGCATCCGAATTCCGCACAAGGTTCTGTCCAACCTTGTTTACGTAGTCAACGACGACAGGATCGTCGATCAGCTTGGAAGTTCTCTCGACTTCCTGGGCATATTGCTTGCCGATGCCAATATCGTATTCGATCGAATGCATATTAAACCCGCCAAGCTTGCGGTTACCGATGGCGTCCACATCTTTCTTCGGGTCTTTCTTCGGGTCTTTCTTCTTTGTTTTCTTGTCGCTCTGCGATTCTTTCGAAGTATCACTCGGTGACTTATCCTGTGGCTCGCTTTGCGGGGTCTGAGGAAGGCTCATTGCCGGCGTAACATATACGAAGGCTGCGAGTAGAGCGGCCAGAGCTTGGGTAGAAAGTCGTTTCATGTCTACTACCTCCAGGCGTGCACCTAGTCTACACCCTAAACCCATCCTGATACCTTATACGATGAGCTAAGGTGTTGGGGGGTTTCCTGTATTTTGTGCGCCACTTGAAATACCCTGGAAACCCGTCACCACGGAATCTTCGTAATGGACCCGATTCTCGATTGGGAAACCGTTCTCGAAACCTCGATTGACACCTTACCGGCTTCGCCTCTACAGTCAAAGGTGATGGACGAATCAATCGATGAGCACACAAAAAATCCAAATCGGCCAAGTATGGAAACAGGCAACCAGCGGTGACACATTCCTGGTCACCAAGATCTATTCGGAGGCGCTTTCAACGGTTGCCATCCTCCGCAAGACAGGCGCGGAAACCCAATCGATTCTGAGAGTTAGGGTGGAACGATCTCCTTCCGGACAGAGCCTCCCGGGGTTCTCTTCGGCACAGTCCGAAGACGGCAGTTTCTAGCCGGCTCCCATCGTTTCCCTTTCTCACGGCCTCTGCCTCGTGCCTAGGCGCGGTGCGTTCATAGCGATCGCACCGGTATGTTCGTCACGTCCTCAACCAGCATGACCTCCCTAACCAGAAAAGGCTCGGCGTATGGTACTCCGGCCATTTGTCCAAAGTGGCGTGCAACCATGCGCATAGACTCTTCAAGCTCATCGAGCGGCAGGTAAACCTTTGACTTGGCTCGCGTTCTCTTTGGTCGAAATTGCGATCCATAAGCCAGAATCGCTCGCCGCCGCCGCTCGAATTCTTTCGTGATATCCACCACGAACGTTGGTCGCACATCAGCATACGCGGTGGAATAGATAATCTTGTACGGACGAAAGGCCTCACCCTCGATCGGTAGCCGTGCCAGCCCCGCGAGGAAGCAGCCCTCGTAACCCAGCGTCGAGGCGTGATAGTGGTCAGGATGGCGGCCTTCCCAGTAAGGCAGAATCACCGTATGCGGCTGCAGCGCGCGAATCTTCGCGGCCAGCAGCAGTTTGTTCCCGCGGCTTGCGCTCACATCCGAGTCCGGAAGCCCTAAATTTTCCCGCACCGTAACGCCAAGAATCCGGGCTGACGCGGCTGCCTCGCGGGCGCGAATTTCCGGTGTGCCGCGGGTACCCATTTCGCCAGCGGTCAGATCGATGATGCCGGTCTTGTAGCCTCGCGCTGCCATTTTCACCAGCGTTCCGCCGCATGTAAGCTCCACGTCATCCGGGTGCGCCGCGATTGCCAGTACATCAATTCTCATCATTCCTCCGAGTTGAAAATCGTTTCAGTTCGAGTTAGTCATTAAGCCAATCTTCCCTGAATGCGGTGAGCAACGATTCTAGATGCGGCACTCACGCGCCGTCAAAATTGATAGTTGGACCTCGAGCCCAAGTTTTCCCGGGGCCTTACTGTGGCATCTGTCATCCTCGCCGCCGCAACCGCGGCAATTCATTCTGCTCGAACCTAGGTCTGCGGCCACATTCATGCGGTCGCTGCAGCAGGGAATAATGCTGACGGCTCGACAGCGGGATCAACGAAGATTCGCGCAACAGAATTAGGCCGAGCGGCCCCTTACAGGGGGCTGCTCGGAGAAGTGATGGAGCATCGAAAAATATTTTCAGTCATAGGCGCGGGGCACAGTCTACGGTATATTTAACTATTAGGCTTCTGGCTATGGAACCGGCTGCTCGTCGCAAGAGCACATCTCGTCGACAGAGAGAACCTGATCTTGCAGGGCTAAACTATGGAAGATGAATCTCAAATTATGACCAATGGTGGCTCCGCAAAGTTTCCAGAAGTAGAGGGAGTTGAGCTCCAGGAATGGCTGGAGTCACTTGACTCATTGCTCCAGGATAGCGGCCCTGAAGTCGCCAGTCACATCCTGGAGCGCTTACGTTCTCGCGCTCATTTGGCGGGCGTTGAAATACCGTTTTCCGCGAACACCCCATTCGCGAATACCATTCCCCTTCGCAACCAGCCATTTTTCCCGGGAGACCAGGAACTCGAACGACGAATCAAGAGCTTAGTTCGCTGGAACGCTCTTGCCATGGTTGTGCGTGCCAATCGCATTGAACACAATATCGGTGGGCATATCTCCACGTATGCTTCGGCAGCAACTCTATTTGAAGTGGGCTTCAACCATTTCTTTCGCGCCCGCACTGAGCAATTCGAAGGCGACATCGTCTATTTCCAGGGGCATGCCTCTCCCGGAGTTTATGCTCGCGCCTTCCTCGAAGGCCGTCTTTCCGTTGAGAAGCTCGAGAATTTCCGCCGCGAACTGAGGCCCGGTGGTGGGCTCTCGTCCTATCCTCATCCCTGGCTGATGCCCGATTTCTGGGAGTTCCCCACAGTCTCGATGGGACTCAGCCCCATCATGGCTATCTATCAGGCCCGCTTCAATCGTTATCTGGCGGATCGTAGCTTGAAGCCGGAGAGCGATGCCAAGGTTTGGGCGTTTCTCGGCGATGGCGAAACCGACGAGCCCGAAGCCCTTGGCGCTATCACGCTGGCCTCCCGCGAACATCTGGATAATTTGATTTTCGTTGTGAATTGCAATCTGCAGCGTCTCGATGGCCCGGTGCGCGGTAATGGCAAAATTATTCAAGAGCTCGAAGCGGTATTTCGCGGAGCTGGCTGGAACGTCATCAAGGTTCTCTGGGGAAGCGACTGGGATTCCATTTTCGAGAGGGATCCGGAAGGCCTGGTCGTACAGCGCATGGGGGAGCTGTGTGACGGCGAATACCAGAAGTTTATCGTCGAGCCTGGCTCCTACATTCGCCAGCATTTTTTCGGCAGCGATCCGCGGCTTCTGAAATTAGTCGAAGCTATTCCCGACGAGCCCCTTCGCAAGCTGCGTCTAGGCGGCCACGACCCTCGTAAGGTTTACGCTGCATACCGAGCCGCTGTCGAGCACAAGGGCCAGCCTACCGTAATTCTCGCGCGCACCATCAAGGGTTATGGTCTCGGCGAAATCGGCGAAGGCAAGAACATCACCCACCAGCAAAAAAAGCTCAACGAAGATGAGTTGCGTGAATTTCGCTCTCGCTTCGGCATTCCCTTGAGCGATCATGACGTCGCCGAGGCTCCTTTTTATCGTCCGCCGGAGGACAGCCCGGAAATTCAATACCTCCGCGGACGCCGTCAGGATCTCGGCGGCTATGTCCCGAAGCGCTCGGTTAGGGCAAAGCCGCTGGAACTGGCTAAGCACGAGGACTCATTCCAGGAATTCTTCTCAGGCAGCGACGGTCGCGAGGTCTCCACCACCATGGCCTTCGTGGGCATGTTGAAAAAATTGCTGCGCGATCCCGAGTTCGGAAAGATGGTTGTACCAATCGTTCCAGACGAAGCGCGCACGTTCGGCATGGAATCGCTCTTCCGCCAGGTCGGCATCTATTCGCATGTGGGCCAGGTTTATGAGCCCGTTGATGTGCACACATTGCTGTATTACAAAGAAGCGAAAGACGGGCAGATTCTTGAGGAAGGCATCACCGAAGCCGGCTCTATGTCGTCGTTCATGGCCGCAGGTTCGGCCTACGCGACGCACGGCCTCAACACCATCCCGTTCTTTATTTTCTATTCCATGTTCGGCTTCCAGCGTATCAATGATTTAATCTGGGCCACTGCGGACATGCGCTGCCGCGGATTCCTTCTTGGCGGAACTGCCGGCCGTACCACGCTGGCCGGCGAGGGTTTGCAGCATCAGGACGGAAATAGTCACGTTCTCGCTCTTCCCGTACCAAATATCCGCGCGTACGATCCGGCCTTCGCCTACGAGCTTGCAGTCATCATTCAAGATGGCATTCGCCGCATGTACAAGAATGGCGAAGATATTTTTTATTACATTACGGTGATGAATGAGCCGTACGTGATGCCCCCGATGCCGGACGGCTCCAAGGACGGCATACTGAAGGGTATGTATCTTTATCGCGCCTCGGAAAATAAGAAACTCAAGCTGCGCGCGCAACTTTTCGGCAGTGGAGCTATTCTGCGCGAAGCTTTGCAGGCCCAGGAGATTCTCGAGCAGAAATTCAATGTTGCCGCCGATGTCTGGAGCGTCACAAGTTACAAAGAGTTGTATCGCGATGGACTCGAAACCGAGCGTTGGAATATGCTGCATCCCGCAGAAAAACCGCACGTTCCTTACGTGTCCCAATGCTTGAATGGTTCGCCGGGTGTCTTGGTCGCCGCTTCAGACTACCTGAAGGCCCTGCCCAACCTGGTTGCCAAGTGGATGCCCAGGCGCTTGGCCTGTCTTGGTACCGACGGTTTCGGCCGCAGCGAAAGTCGCGCTTCGCTGCGCGAATTTTTTGAAGTTGGCGCGCGGTTCATTGCGTTTTCTGCGCTGACCGAACTTCGCAACGATGGGAAAATCGAAACTTCGGTTCTCGAGAAGGCGATGAAGGAACTCAACATCAACCCCGACAAACCGAATCCACTGACCTCGTGAGTCGATAGCCAGAATGCTTCGTTCCTTGCAGCGGTTCTTTCGTGGAAGAACGTGCTTGGTATGGTGCATGTCACTGATCCCGACGCGTTCTTTGGCAAGAGCGTAGGCATATCCCGCGAATTCTTCCCGCCAGCATTTTTTGCAAAAACTCGTTGCTGCCGCCACCGAGCGAACCAATCATTCCGTTCGTTATGCTTCTGCCTACGTTCGTATCCCCTTTCCCGGAGGGGACGTCCCCGCGGATACTGGCGTCTGGACTGATGAAGTGATTCGTTCCTACAGAGTCTTGGGTATCGATCTGCAGAAAGACGTCCATGAAGATATGCTGGAGAATTTCGGGGCCTATCCAAACAAACGCCGATGGTTTCTGTCGCGGCCTGATCCTAATATCGATCATCGCCGCGTTTCCAATCTGATCGTATTTTTCAGTCGTAAAGGAGAAACACTTCCGATCAGCCGCCGAGCGGAGGATTACTCCCCGGGTGACCTCGTCACCTGGGACCTGGGTGGCGGCGTACCGCACATCGGAATCGTCGTCGACCGCAAATCACCGCGAGATGCGCGATGCATGATCGTCCACAATATCGGCGAAGCTCCAAAGATGGAGGATGTGCTCTTTAAGTGGAAAATTACTGGTCATTACCGGTACATCAAACTTCCTTTCGCTTCAATCTCGAATTGAACTCGTTGGATTTTAATGCTCATTCAGGGCCTAGTATTTCACTCGGACGAATTTTTCCGGTTGCCAGGTGTGCGACCAGTGTGGCATTGGCCGCGAGAAAATCGTATCCAGCAAGTTCTTTCGGCTGTACCCACAAGATTTGCTCGAAGACCCGCGGCATAATTTCAGCGCAGTTGATATCCGCGGCAAAAAAAAGGATCTCGCGAGGCTCACGCAATTGCGGATACGTCTGCTCGACCCTGGCGATCTCAGAACTCCTCCGCAGCGTTACGCCGAGTTCTTCCTGCAGCTCGCGCTTCAGAGCTTCCTCGGGCGATTCACCCGCCTCCACTTTGCCTCCGGGAAATTCCCATTTCAATGGAAAAGTGTCTTCTTTTCGTCGTTGGCAGATCAGCAGGCGACCTTCACGCTCGATCACCGCGACGACGACGGTGATCATCGTGCGGCACGCTCCGCGCCATCGTGGGGTGCGTGATGAAACACTTGATATAGTGCGTGAGCTCCCGCGACGAGGGGCGGTCCCGGTGTATTCAGGAGCTCATCTCTCACCACATAGACTCTGGAATTCAGGATTGCCGGCACATTTGTCCAGGCCGATACCGCGTAGGCCTTTCGCGGATCAGCGTTTTCGCCGGTTGCGGCCCACGCGAGGACGATTACGTCCGGGCGCGCCTCAGCCACTTCCTCTTCGCTGACGCGCTTTCCTCCCGGTACAATCATTTCACCACCAGCAATGTCCACCAGTTCGGCAACCCAGGGCGGGGAACTAATCCGCGGATTCGGCCAAGCCTCGCAATACACACGCGGCCACCGTGTGTGCAGTGTTGCCCTCTTCTTGATCGCGGTAAAATCCCGCCGCATGTGGGCAACCAGCCTCCGCGCCATAGACTCACGCCCTACGATGCGACCTAATAAATGAATGTCCACCTCGACATCAGCGAGGGCGCGCGGATTCATGGCCACGAACGTCAGCGGCTTCTCGAGGAGCTTGGCAATGGTTTCCTGTCTGTATGGAATGGAGCCAATTACAAGAGCAGGCTTCAGCGCAAAAACACGCTCCGCGTCAAGCGACCAGCAGTCACCCAGCTTCGGCAGCTTTCCAACCGGCGCGACATCCGCGCACCACTTGCTCACGCCCACAATTTGGCGAAGTGCCCCGAGGGCCCACAAAATGGACGTGGCGCTTGGCGCCAGCGAAACAATTCTGAGAGCCGGACCGGCCTCCAGCCTGGACTTTGCCATCGACTCCGGCTTGGATTCTGCTTTGCTTTTTCGCCCGGAGCGATGCCTGGATGCTAACTGATTTGGTTTGCGACGCATTCTTCTCGATTCCCCGCGCCTCGAACCTCCGACTTTAGCACCGAATTGCCGCTGCCCACCTGACAGCCTCGTTGCCGCGTGCGATACTCTCACCGATGTATAGCGCGGCAGTTCTCGATCATTTCAAGAATCCACGCAATGCCGGCGAACTTTCTGGCGCAGCCTGCACCGTGGAAGTCTCCAACCCCGCTTGCGGCGACATTCTGCAACTCGCTGTGCGCGTTGCCGACGGGCGCATCGCCGAAGCCCGTTTTAAAACGCGCGGTTGCGTGACGTCGATTGCCTGCAGCTCACTCCTCACCGAGCTTCTGATCGGGCGTACGGTTGCCGAAGCGCGCAACATTACTCCAGATCAAATCTCGCGAGAACTTGGCGGACTTTCTCCCGCGACATTTCACGGGTCGCAGCTGGCCTGCGATGCGATAGAAGCTCTTGTGGCAAAAGTCGGCTAGACTAGACTAGGCTAGTGTAGTGTCCAAGAATTAGCTAGACAGTTCATTTTCCCTCTTTTTAGTTCGCGGTTTCGTACATCCGGGCTGGATCTGCTCGAGGGTCTGGCGGCAGCGAGAGAGTTTGGCTTGAATGGATTCGACCGTGGCCTTCCAGACAAAGGGTTTCGGATCCTCGTTCCAAGCATTCAGAAAATCTAGAATAGCGCTTTGTAAATCGTCGATACTGAAGAACGAACCTGGGCGCACGCGTTTGGAAGTCAGCTCTCCGAACCAGCGTTCGACCAGATTCAACCAAGTGGAACTGGTCGGCACAAAGTGAGAGATGAAGCGAGGACG
>DATNLZ010000027.1:0-3803 GCA_035602605.1 Candidatus Dormiibacterota bacterium | reverse complement strand
CTAGAGCACATGCCTCAAAAAGCGAGTCGGAAGGGATTCTCTTGAGGAGCGAAAGCTGATTCCATCTTTGCGGCTGAGTCGGGAGGATGGGATGGGCAAGCCATACAGCATGGATTTGCGCGAGCGGGTGGTTGCGGCGATCGAAGGCGGGGTATCGACGCGTCAGGCGGCGGAGCGGTTTGCGATCGGGATTGCGACGGCCGGGACATGGGCGCGGCTGAAGCGGGCAACAGGGGAGGTTCGTCCTGCCAAACAGGGCAAGCCGAAGGGTTCCGTGCTTGATGCGCATGCGGATTTCATTCTGGGCGCGCTTGCAGAGGCGCCTGACACGACGCTTGACGAGATGGTCGAGCGGTTGCGGGAGGAACGCGCCGTCACGGTTGTGAGGACCGCCGTGTGGAAATTTCTCGACCGGCGCGGCCTGACGCATAAAAAAAGACCGCCCATGCCAGCGAGCAAGGGCGCGCTGATGTGAAGGCCGCGCGCGAGAATTGGTTCGACGGCCAAGACGATCTTGACCCCGAACGCCTGATCTTCATCGATGAGAGTGGCCTTTCGACGAAGATGGCGCGCCTCCGTGGCTGGGCGCCCAAAGGCGAGCGTTGCCGCGCCGCAATTCCGCACGGTCATTGGAAGACCATCACTTTTGTCGGCGGCCTGACGCTTACGGGCTTCGTTGCGCCGATGCTTCTCGACGGTCCGATGGACGGAGAATCCTTCCTGGCCTGGGTCGAGCAGATGTTGGCGCCAACCTTGCGCCCTGGCGACATCGTCGTCATGGACAATCTGGCCGCCCACAAGGTCGCGGGCGTCAAGCAAGCTATTGAAGCCTGCGGCGCCGAACTCCACTATCTGCCACCCTACAGTCCCGACCTCAATCCGATCGAAAACGCCTTCGCCAAACTCAAGGCGCATGTGCGGAAGTCCGCCGCGCGAACCCTCGATGCACTCGAACGAGCTGCCGCCAATGCGTTGCGACAGTTCAAACCTGACGAATGCGCAAACTTCTTCGCTCACGCTGGATACGGCTTGGATTAAAAGGAATCTGCTCTAATTCTCCAACAGCGGCACCAAAAGCGGACGTCGTTGAGGGACGCTTTATGGCGATAGGCGACATAACACGAATTCTGAAGCGCGAACCGCATTATGGGTCGCACGCGAGGAACGGCGCGACGGCTCGGGCGACTTGAGTGGCGAACTCCTCATGCAGAGAGAGCTTGGCCCGCCCGGAATACAGCCGGTTCGCATACCATGCAAACCACACCGGCGGTCGAACCGCATGACCTAGCTGATTCCGAGTTGGGTCAATCGCGTCGTTCTGGCCATCCGCCTGGATCAGGCTCGTATCGACTGCAAAGCCTTCACCGCTAACAAGACCAGCCGCGATGCCCCCCCCCGACAACACGCTCGAACACGCGACGGAATACTTCTCCCTCGCGGAATCGCTCGTTGCGGGCGCGCGAAAATGCCGAATGATCCGGGATAGCATCTCGGTTCCGAGCTTGCAGAACCAACGATATGGCCAGTTCACCTGCACTTCACGACAGATCAACCGCTCCGAACGAATCGCAAAGACAGACCCCACGACGAGCATCCGGATCATCAACTCCGGATCAATCGACGGGCGACCCGTGGACGAATAATGAGGTGCCAGTTCGCTGCGAAGCCAGGACAGATCGAGAGCAGCATCGATCTTCCGCACCAGATGATCTTCGGGAACCGCGTCGCCAAGGTGACACTCGTAGAACAGTTGACCTTGGTCACTCTTCAGACGGCCCGATCATGGATCGACCTCGCCGACACTCGCGTCAGCAACACGGAATCAAGGTTCGCCGCCTATCTCAACCGACTTCTGCAACAAAATCTGCCAAGAACCACATTCCACAATTCAACTTCCTTGCGCATTGGCAAGTGGGAGCCCGCGCCGAGCCGTGGCGCGTGCTTTCTCTACGGTACGGCGGCGGCGGGAATGTCCTCCGCGAAGGTGACGAGGTTTTTCGAACATACCGCGATAGCGGATGTGGGTCTTCTCAGCCGGCCGCCATCTTCGATCACAGGCCATGAAAAGCCAACGGGATTCCACCCACGGGTCCTGGCGGCACGCGCGTACAAGGACCACCCATCAATGCCGGCCACGTTGGCCGCCCAGACAACCGGCGATGGGGCAATCGCTATAGCCACGGACTATCGGGCCAAACGGGCCGATGTTTTATCTTGCCGGTGGTCTCAACTCGGAGGAGCCGCCCAGATCTCATCGTCGATGTACTGCCCGGATTAGGCTTAACGACAGAAACTACTCGCGCATTCGGCGCAATACGAGCAATGAAGATGTCAACAATGCGGAGCAGTCCGATGCAACTATTTTACAGCATTTAATATCTCAGGGCTGTCACCACCCTAAGTCAAATATCCAGTTACCACATCTACCTCTGCGGATCAGTCAACGCATGACGTTAAGTCTGTTAAAATCTTCTGGAGTTCATGAAAGCGCTGTGAAGATTGGCGTCCTGCCAGGGTCTCCGAAAACCATGCTTTCATCGATTCAGTGGCTGCGAGCAATCGCCGCAATCATGGTTGCGATCCATCACGCCACCTACTTCTCGGATTTGCTGACTCAGCAATCTGGCGAGGGAGCCCGCGAATTGTGGGGCTTTTCGTCCTGGTTCTTCGGAATCCACATCTTCTTTGTGGTTTCTGGATTCATTATGATCCACACTATTAACAATTTCGGCGATGCGGGTGCGTGGCGACAATTTCTTGCTCGCCGCCTTATTCGCGTGGTGCCACTCTACTGGCTGCTGACGACTGTAATGGTTGCTGGAGTAATAGTCTCGCCTCATTCGCTGGAAATCGCGGCAAACAAATTCCAATACATTTTGGGTTCCTATTTTTTCGTTCCGGTCCTGCGGACCGAAGGCGATCTGCGACCCATCCTTGGTCAGGGCTGGACCCTCGATTACGAAATGTTCTTTTATTTTGCCTTCGCGTTCGCCGTATTACTACCGCGCCGCTGGGGCATTTCGGTGCTCACGCTGGTCTTCGCCGGCTTGGCCTGGTTGGGACGTGATCTCGGTAAGGATACGCCAATCATTTTCACCTGGACCGATGGTGTAATTCTCGAATTTCTCTTCGGAGTGTACATCGGACTGGCCTTCGAAAAGAACTGGCGATTGCCTGGATGGGGCGCGATGATTTCCGTCCTGTCGGGCGTGGGCTTGGTTATCATGAACTTGCAAGGCCCTACGTTTCTGATCGCGGGCGTACCAGCAACACTCATCGTCGGAGGATTTGTCCTCGGGCCGCAATTGAAAGATTCATTTGCGACCGGTTGGCTGGCGCGCGTGGGTGACGCCTCCTACAGCCTCTATCTGACTCATGTTATTATTCTGAAGCTTGCTTATAAAATTTGGGTCACCGTTGTTGGCGATAAGCTGCCCGTGTCCGTTTTCCTTATCTCTTCGATATTGGCCACCATTTTGGTTGGCCTGCTGGTCTATCATCTCGTGGAACGACCAATGACGAATTATCTCCAAAAGAAGCTCTTGATATCCCCCAAGCCGAAGACACCCTTTTCAGTGCGAACAGTCGAGGCAAGCCCATAGGCAGGCTCAGGAACGAGCCTATTCCTTCTAGGAATAGGCGGCGGGATTACATCGCGTCGTCCTAGCATTACAGTTGCTTTTTTGGGAGGTATCTGAATCCATGGGCAACCATGATTCGGAGGTCGTGGACGCAAGTAGCGTCGATTGAGGAGACGCTTGCGTTGTGGGCGGCGTCGCTTCGAGAAATCAAGAAACGGATAC
>DATNLZ010000019.1:0-6814 GCA_035602605.1 Candidatus Dormiibacterota bacterium | reverse complement strand
TGTTCCGCAAAATTGTTGTAGCCTTCTCGCGTATGAAACAGACTGAATCTACTCCGGCAAAAGTCGTACGAGGGACTTCAAACTTCGTAAGAGCGTTAGAGAGCGCTTTTCGAATTCTCCAGATCATGGCCCGTAGTGAGACAGGGGTGCGGGTGAGTGAACTTGCCAGGACGCTTCAACTGCCGAAAGCGACCGTCTTTCGGATATTGTTCACACTTCAAGAGATCGGTTATGCCCGAAAAGATCCGGTCAGCCGAGCCTATATATCTGTCCACGGGACCACGTGGCTAAACCATGACGAGGGTCGGGAAACATTGAGACGAGTTGCCCGACCATACATGGAGAAGTTGTTGGCCCGCTTTGAGCAGACTGTCAATCTCGCAGTGCTTGATCGAGAGCAGGTTTTGTACACCGAAATTCTAGAGGGCCTTCGATCGATTCGGATGGCAGCCAACGTCAACACGTATGCGCCAGTTCATGCGACGGGAGTCGGCAAGTCAATGCTGGCGTTTCTACATCCCATTGAAGCGGAGGAAATCCTAAAAAAGAGGTCGCGCCCGAAACTAACCCCCAAGACCATTACCTCGGTCCAGGCCCACTTAAAAGCCTTCAAACGGATTCGGGAGCAAGGGTACGCCGTGGACAACGAGGAAACGGAAAAGGGCGCACGTTGCGTAGCCGCCCCTATTTTCAATTCTCAAGGAAGGCCGATTGCAGCCCTGAGTATTTCGGGTCCGGTGAGCCACATGACTGGGAATACCGTGGGGCGAGTTGGGCAAACACTCATCGAAGCGACGGGCAGAATTTCCGCCCAATTGGGCTTCCCGGTACACTCCAAAGGCAGGCGACGCACTTAGAATGAGGCCAGCTCTAGGACTGAACCACCGGCAAAAGTATGTGAGAAGGGTGCTCGTTATCGTGGAATATGGTTTGCGTGGCCTTTTGTAGTTGTGCGTCCTCACCGAATCGCGCACCGGTGTTCGGATTGCGATCGTACTTGGGAAAGTTGCTGCTCGAAATTTCCACCTGTATCCTGTGTCCCGTCAGGAAAACATGGCTTAGGGACCACAAATCGATGGTGAACTCGTACACATTTCCCGGACGTAAGAGTTCTTGTTTCTTGAATGAAGTTCGATAACGACCCCGTATGATTCCTTCGCGCAGTATCTGTGCATAGCCATTCGGATACACGTCGATGAGCTTTGCTGTGAAGTCGGTGTCAGGCGCTGTTGAAGCTGCGAACACTTTGCATAGAATTCTACCGGTGACTTCAGTATCTTTTTCCACAGGCGGGCTTGTGTAAACGAGAAGATCGTTTCGGCCTTGAACTACGCGCTGGTCGCGAGGTCCGTCCGAATTTGGAAGTCCATAACCTTGCCACTGCTCAATGCCGCCGAACGTGGGAACTGGGTTGCTAGGATCGTAAGTGAAGGCGTCGGTTTGCTCCCGCTCAGGAGGATCCGTGCTTAAGGTACCATCTCCGAACCGGCTGTTGGCATGACCCGAACTGTGAATGTAGTAATGGATATTGGTGGCGCGGCTTAGTGGCCATTGCGCTTCAGCCCGCCACTCATTTTTGGACATCACGAATATGTTCACCGGCGGCTCATCCATGATGCCGTTATCAATACCCTTCAGCCAGTAGTCATACCAACGCAACTCCACGGGTTTTAACCAGAATAGCTGCCACTGCAGCTCACTCCGGAGATTCTCTGCACTCGCTTGAGCACCGAAATCTATATCCCCTACGACGCGGCGGCCGACCGCATGTTCCCACGGGCCCACAATAAGGTGATGTTGGTTGCGCAGCGACTGTGGGCCATACTGTGTCATTCCCAGATATCCGTTGATTGTGGCCTGTTGCACCTGGTCATACCAGCCGGTAATGTTCAACGTCGAAACTTTCACCTGCGGGTACCTGCCCGCACTCATCTGTCCCGATCTCGGCCGATCGCCTACGCTAAATCGCCAGTAATGATCATTGTCGGGATGATCCATGAAATCCTGCCAAAGCTCCGTGTTCTTGCCCATCATCGCTACATCGAGCGTCCGGAGCGGCAGGTGTGGAGCGAGTTTGTTCCAATCGAAAAAGTCCGTCTCGAGATTGAAGTTGTTGGTCCTGCTACCTCCTCCGAGAACAGAAAGTATGTGCATGCTGTTCGTAAGTTGGAATGCACCGCTAGGGAAAATGTTGTCATAATGGTCGTCGGGGCTACAGTACGGTATGATTGTCGTCAAATAAGGGCTGCCCAGCGTTGCGCCCATCCACTGCACAAATCCCAAGTAAGACGGGCCCGTCATTCCAATTTTCCCCGAGGACCACTGCTGGGTTCCGATCCAATTTAGGCAGTCCTGCACATCCTGGCCTTCGAACCCGCCCTTCCGCCAGTCCGTGTGCCAGAAGAAATAGGGGACCCCATCCGAGTCGTACCTTCCGCGGCAATCCACAGCAACAACCACATAACCGCGAGGAACAAAGTATTTTGCCCTTGCAACGCAAAAGGCTGTGTTGGATTTATCATAAGCGAGATGGATGTAAATAACGGGGAACTTACGTGCGGCTTTCGGACGCCAGATGTTCGCCGCCAGCATAACTCCGTCTCTCATCGGGATCTTCTTTACATTGAATTCAAATTCAATCTCGTACTGTGGTCGCGACAACTTCCCCACCCAGGACGGATCGTCACGCATAAACCAAGGTTGTCGGCCGCTCGCCGGCGCTGCCGCCGGCATACCTTCTCTCGCCTGCAACGACGCCGGAACCTGCGCGTTGGAGTCGACCGTCTGTGACAGCAGCGGAAGTGTGCCGGCGGCCAGGCTGGCCAGGCTCTTCACAAACTCACGGCGGTCCCAGTTCCCTTTCGGCATTGCCTGCTCCTCTTACTTCGCCAGCGTTACGACGGCGACGCCAAACCCGTTCAGCATAAAGCGATCGCCCTTAAGTGTGGCTTTGGCCGGGGGATCGGATGCTGTCTTTTGATCGACATACTCCACCTGGGCCCCGGCCCCGTCAGGTATGACAATCTCGAAACTTTGGTCTCGCTTGTTGACGACCAAGATCTTTCTTTTCCCCTCATTCGTTACAAACGCCTGTCCGTACACGAACTCACGTGTGGTCGACGAATCGCGGAATTTTGCGGCTGCAACGTTCACTCGTGTGCCAACCAATTTGTCTCCTGGGGCGAAGTTCTCCCGTATGAGCTTCAGGACCCAGTATCGAGCATTCGGCCGACCCGTCTTCCAGTGCACGAGCGTGGTTCCCGGATACTGCCCCGGGTAGTCGATCAGCTCCGATTCGTGCACGACGTCTATACCCAAGCGGGTCAGTTGGGGGTAAAGAAAGGCAAACATCGCTGCACTCGCGTTCCAGTAGACATTCGGAATGCGATCGGCAGACTCTGGAGTTTGCGAATCGGGGAAAATCGTTCCCACTTCATCGATCATTGTCATCGCGTGCGGAGCCAGGCGTTGGCGAATGGCTTCGATGTAGCGGACAACGTTCACAAAGCCGATAGCCTGGGGAAATAGGGTGTACGCCAGTGTTTCTGGCCCGGCGTCGGGTTCCGGACATGGCTGGCAGTAATAATGGTAGGCAAAGGCGTCGATCGGAATACCTGGTCTGTGGTTCTTGGGGTCGAGGAAATATTCGAACCACTTCGGCTGGGTCAACGGCCCGCTAGGTCCCAGCGCCATTCCCACAAACTTCATCTCTGGCGCAACCTTCCGGACTTCTGTGACGATGGCGTCATATAGGCCCGTGTAAAACTCCGGAGTCATCGTGTGTTCATATTCCACCTCGTTGAGCACTTCCCAATACGCAACCTTGAAATGATGTCCGGAATCGTGCCATTTTCCGTATTCGTCGTTGAATCCGCCTTTGGTATACCAACTCACCACCCTGGCCCAGTATTCCGCTACTTCCTTCATCGTGGGATCGCGCAGTTCGGTGCCCTGTTCATAGTTCCATGTAATTTCGTCAGGGTCTGACGGATACGCGACTGGTTTGTCGGTCTTAAACATCCACTGCGGGATGGTGCTGATGTTCATTACCACGGGCCGGCCCGCGGCCGCCTTCATGAAATCAATGAGAATTGGATCGAGTAAAGAAAAGTCCCAATACGTCTTGCCATCGTGAGGCGGCTCTAACTCTGCGACCGCGATCCGCGGATAGGGTCGCCACGGTTGAAAGTGGAGGAAGTCGGCTTTCAGATCGCGGATCGCGTCAAAGAGCTGGTCGTGAATCGGTGAGGTCCTTCGCAGCGGGGGCTCGATACACACACTCATCGAAACCGAGGTGCGCGATTTAAAAGTCCCCTGATCCCAGCGTGCTGTCACCGTCGCTTCGTCCTGGGGGAATGCGGAAGTCGTTACCAGCAGTGTGAACAAAATGAGGACTGATCTCAGTACGGCAAAACGGCCTGCCGTCGCCGATCGTTCGTTGAGTTCGTCGGACCGCTCGTAACTCCAGGTGCGGTTCACAGCTTTGTCCACCTTCGGCATTGAGTATCCCTTCCTTCGTCCAGAATCGAACGGATATGGAGATTCGACGACTGTGTACGACTGGGACATGGTGATTATTTTTCGCCCGCTGCATCACATTTCGCGACCTTTGCGAATACCCTGTTTGCCGGCACACATACTACGCACCGCGGAATCCCCTGTCAAGCGGCAGCCGTCTCCACGTTTCACTAGTGAAACATCCCGTACCACAGTATAGTACGCTCCCGTGCCTGACCAGGTCGTCGTTGATCGCGGTGATCGTGTAGCGCGAGGCATCCAAAATCTATTTGACAATGCCAGGAACCCACACTAATCTCCCTTGCCTCGCGAAACGAAACGTTTCAATCGCCGCGCCATAAGGGCTGCATGCCGAAGACAAACGTCAGTCGACGAGAGTTTCTAGAGACTGCATCGCAAGCTGCGGGAGGCGCGATTCGCGGGGGTTCCAAGCTTATGTGCGATTCTCGGCGCGCTGTAGAATCGTGGTGCCGATAAAATACTCCCTCGCTATTGGAGCTAAGCAATGACCGATCAGCCAGCTTCAGGATTGTCTCAGGATGCCATTTGGCAAACGCGGGTTAATCTCGCAGCGGCGTTGCGTTTTGCTCATCGGCTCGGTTTCAGTGAGGGCATTTGCAATCACTTCAGTGTGGTCGTGCCAGGCAGCCCCAATCGATTTCTGCTGAACCCACGAGGACTCCACTGGTCAGAAATCCGTGCTAGCGATTTGATTGTGGTGGATTCTTCGGGAAGATTGATTGAAGGCAAGTATGAGGCCGAGCCGACAGCCTTTTACATTCACTCACGCATTCACGCGTCGAAACCGGAAGCGAAATGCGTGCTGCACACGCATATGCCCTATGCAACTGCGCTTTGTTGCACTGAGGGAGAGGGATTGGCATGGATCCACCAAAATTCATTGCGGTTTTACGGACGGACTGCCTACGACGCCAATTACAACGGTCAAGCACTCGACGAAGCAGAAGGAAACCGCATTTCGGCAGCCTTGCAGGGTAACAACACCATTGTTTTTCTTTCCCACCACGGTGTAATCGTAACCGGTAACGCTGTGGATGTGGCTTTTGATGATCTGTACTACTTGGAGCGCGCGTGCATGCATCAAGTATTGGCGCAGTCAACCGGACTCCCTCTGCGCATCGTGCCGCCCGCTGTTTGTGAAAAGTTCGCCAGCCAGGTGGACGAAATCCTCGAGCAGGCACACCTTCATTTCGAAGCCGTGAAGAGGATTCTAAACCGAGAGGAACCCGAGTACGCCACATGACAATAGCGCAGAAGATGCGCCGCAGATGAGCTCCGATGCGATATCCGGGCGCAGTTCGACGGGGGAGCAATCAGCGTCTCAAAACCCCAACTTGGGCCGCAACAAATGGCTGTTCTCGGTTCGATTGTGCCCCGGCACTCTTGTCTGTGGGGGCGATTGATTGGATCGTGTGCCGGACAATTTTGAATTCCCGTTGTTCAACGCCATGCAGGTCGTGGAATCGCAACGCCGGGATGGCTATAGGGATTCTCTGCGCCCGGCGTGAAACATTCGAGAATGTATTTGTAGATGCTGATGAAATCGTCTGTCGTAAAAATGTAGTACTAATCGCGACGAATCGAGGCAAAATGCGAATGAAAGGTGAACAAAGGAGAAAGTGATTCATTCGGATTAGTCGCAGCTTGCTGATTTCCTTCGATTAGGGCCGGCTCTGCCAAACGACAATGGATCACGCTCGGTTGCTCTCTCGAGAGCACCATCAACCCAGCCGCGTAGCACAGGCGATGTCCGTCTTTGCCCGTTTCCCCCAATTCGCTGACACCATGGTAAATGATCATCCAGCCGTGCCGGGTAAGAAGGGGCGGAGTCCCGCCGCCGATTTTTAGCCGTTCCCAGGGAGACACGGGACTTGCCAACCGGTGATGAGAGCTGAACTGTCCGAAGCGATATGGGTCATGGCTCTCTAGGGACATCGAGCAGTAGGAAATCCAGATGCTTTCCCGATCCAGATCCACCTCACGGGACGCGGAGCAGCAGGCGGTTTCCTCTGGACGAGTGCCGGGAAACAATGGCCGGTGGAGGATGGCCATTTCTGGTTGCCCGGATGGATTAGGAATGGCAGTGGGAAATAGACTGGCATCTTTGTTATCCACGTCGCCGAATTCGATGCCATGACACGGCGCAAAGTTCGCCAGCCCCATACGTTGCCAGTGAAACAGGTCCTTTGATATTGCTAAGGCGATCCGTGGGCCTCGGGGCGAAAGCGCCGTGTAAGTCATCACGTATTGCTGCAGGGGTTCCACGTAGGTGATA
>DATNLZ010000139.1:0-84340 GCA_035602605.1 Candidatus Dormiibacterota bacterium | reverse complement strand
GCCGCACGAGCTTCATTCGCGAGACCGGCGAGCAGGGCGCATCCAGCGGCCAATCCGAGGCAACCAAGGCGGTGCAAAGTTCTCCCTTTTATCCGTGGACGTGGAACCGTAATTTGCGCCGCAGGTTTCCAGGTTGGGGGGGTACATAGTTGTGCCTTTCATAGGAATCACCACGTTTCACAGGATTACCAAAAGACTTTGATCGCAAGCTGGATGATCCGGCCGGAGTTGTTGTTGTCCTTGTTGAAGACGCCGAAATTGTAGTTGTAGTAGGTGGCAATAATGTTTTCGCGCGTGCCGACCGGATACTTGGGTACCGATCCCACCAAGTACGGAATCGGCCCAGCCAGCGAAAGACCGGTCCGGCTTATCGGCGGTCCGGAGTTGAAGACCTTGACGCTGCTGTTGGGGTTCATGGTGAACCAGGTGCGGTTCAAGGCATTGAAGAACTCCCCGCGGAGCTGCACATAGCGGCGACGATTTTCGAAAGGGTAAAGAGATTTGAACACAGACAGGTTGAGGCCCGGCCTCCAGGGCCCCCGGAGGTAGTCCATGGTCCGCGGAGAGTCTCCGATTTGCCCGTACGCCGGGCGCGCAAACGCTTCCGGATTGAAATAGGGCACGTCGTGGGCGTGATCCCTGGTCCACCGTGGATTGATCAGTGGAACTCCTGGAACGAGACTAGGTCGAATCGCCAGCCCGCTCGCCTGGGCACCCGGAATTCCATTGGCATCGCCTAGCAGCGGTGCGAAGGGATACCCGCTGTATAGAGTTCCCACTGCGTTGAGGCTCCAGCCACCCACGAGCAGGTTTGTCCACCCGCCGCGGTTCAGGAACTGGCGTCCCCTGCCTAAGGGTAGGTCGGCGTTTAGAGTTAGATTGAAGCGGTGACGCGAGTCGTAATTCGATACGGATCGATTGCCCTTACGATCGGTCGGGTCCTGCAGAAAAGAATAGCCCCAGTTGAACTGGTTATTGAAGTCGCCCATGCCATCAGAGCTGTCGTCAATTGATTTGGAGAACGTGTAGTTGAAGCGGAAACCGAGCACTCCTTTAAACCGGCGCTCCAAAGCTATGGTTCCCGCGTGATAGATGGAATTGTTATTGGTGATGCCCAGAACAAAGACATCACCCAACAATGGAAAGGGCCGCATCAGGTCTCGCCTGGCTACGTTGATCGGTTGCCCATTCCTATCTTTGCGCCCCAGGGGATCCGGAATCATCTCGTCCGGGTTGCCGCCCTGATCTAGGAGTGCCGCGAACTGCTCCGGATCCGGATTGTTGAGATTGAATTTTCCCGAGGGCAGGTGGGTTCCTTTCTGACCCATGTAGGTGAGTGTCACCACCAAGCTGTGGCCCAGGTCGCTTTGCGTGGTGAGATTCCAGGTTTGAATGTAGGGCGTTTTGTTGGAGTCCACAAAGGTCATCGCCGTGCTCGGCAACCGTGGATCCCTGATTGGGCAGCCCAAGCAAAGCAAACCGTCGGGCGGGATCTGCGCGGCTGTGGGATCGGTGAACACCAATGGATTGTTGCGCCCCAGGCTGATTAAATAGTTCGGATCCACGCCCCCCGACAGCGGCCTACCGGGTATGGGAGACCCCGGTCTACCAGTCCATTGAAGGTAGCTGAAGTTTCCCGGATTCCCTGCGGAAAAGGCTGGCTGCGGATCGCGTCCGGTTGCGGTCGCGGCAATGTGGCTAATCCCGTAGCCTCCCCGCACCACGAAGGAATTTCGCTTGTTCCAACGGATATGAGGAGTCCACGCGAATCCGAACCGCGGTTCGAAATTGAGCTTGTGCGTTGGTTCCAAATAGCGTGACCCACTGGCGTCGCCACTGAAGAGGTAATTGAACGCGTAGGACGTGCTGCCGTTGGCGTTCTGCACTAGCATGGGATGCTTCAGATCCAGGCTCGCTTGCCGGTTGTACTTTTCCGCGCGTGGACTCACGTACTGCCACCGCACACCCAAATTCAGCGTCAGACTCGGCCGCACCTTGAAATCGTCTTGGAAGAACGCCGCTACCGTGCGGTAACGATAGTAGTAAGGAAGGGCATTGCCGGTGACGATGGTCTGAACCGGCACTCCCAGGAGGAAGGAGGCGAATGGGTACCCGCCTGGGCCTCCCGGAGTCTTTCCATACCCCGAATTGGTTGGCCCCGCGTTGAAGACATAAATCCCGCAACATGCCTCCAAATTGCCATTCCCGGCCGAGACCACGCCCGATTGCATAAACCGGAGGTCTACGCCGGACGTGATGATGTGGCGACCTAACGCCATGGTCGCATCGTCAGAAGCTTGGTATTGGTGTTCGATGGAGTGGATAGGTCCGGTTATGCTTCCAAGGTTGACCATCCCGGTGATGAAGCGCGGGTAGCCAAATCGGTCACGCTCGGCAGGCCGAACGCATCCCTCGTATAATTCTTGGCTTTTAGATCGCCGGGAAGCGTCCGGCTATAATCGGAATAGGTATAGCTGCCCCGGAACTCATTTACAATGTGCGAAGAGATCACATAGGTATCGCTGATGAACCCTTGCCGAGTCACGCTTCGGTCCGCGGGAGGGGATGTCGCGAGGAAATAGTCCCGGATAAGCTTATAGCGATCCGACAAATTCGGGATGTCGGTGTAACGGGCGCTGATGCGGTGGTTCGAAGAAAAGTTGTGATCGATCTTGATGCTCCAGCGGTTGTCCGATCCGGTGACTCCCGATACCCCTAGAAAATTGTTCCCAAAAAAATCGTAGGGCATGTTGGGTAACGGAACGTTTTGCAATTGTTTCTGTGCCACAGGGCTCAGAAATTGGGCCGGGATCACGTGTCCCACGCGACTGGGGGCCGGATCATTGGCGCTAAACAGCGGGAACTCGGTGTTCGCGTCCGGTCGATAGAGCTGCTGAAGTTGGTTACAACCGCCGGCACTGCACGCCATCTGCTGGTAGAGCAATGGGTTCGTCTGTCCCGGAGCAACCCAGGTGTCGCGGAAATCGCCCTGTCGTTCTGCCACGGTTGGTACCCGTTCCAGTTGAGAAGTTTCGTCGCGGCGCCGTTTGGCTTCGTAACTCACAAAAAAGAATGTCTTACGCTTGCCGCTGTAGAGCTTGGGAATTACGAATGGACCGCCGAGGGTAACTCCCACTTCATTGCGCCGCATCGCCGAGGGGAACGGCTGGCCAAAGGTCCGCGCGGTGAACATCGGATTCCTGTTAAACCAAAACGCATCTCCGTGGATTTCGTCCGTCCCGCCCTTGCTCACCGTGCTGATGACTCCGCCACCGATAACGCCGTATTGGGCTGAGAATGTTGAAGTAATGACCCTGAATTCCTGAATGGTATCTGGTGAAAAGGTTACGGTGGCACGCCCGTAGCCGATGCTGGTGGCGTTCGCCCCATCGGCCATGATCGATGAAGTCCCAGCTCGGCCGCCGCTGACGGTGAGGCCGGAACCTGCGGAGGGAATATTGTAGCTGATGCCCGCTTCGTCGGCGCCCATTTCTCCGCTCACGCCCGCCACAGTCAGCGCCAGCTCGAGCGAATTGCGCCCCTGCAGGGGCAGGTCAGATAACTCCTTGCCGCTGATCGTGCCGCCGGTCATCGAGCTTTCAGTCTGCACAGACGGGGCCGCTGCGGTTACCTCAACGGCGACCTTTGATTCCTGTGGCGCGAGCACAAGGTCTACCCGCGCGGTCGCCGTGGTATCGAGCTTCAGGGGCGCCGAGACGCTCTTCTTGAAGCCATCCAGCTCTGCCGTTACGATGTAATTTCCGGGGGGCAGGGATGGCACGGAATATAGGCCCTCTCCGTTGGTCGTCGTGGGCCGCTGGACTCCGGTTTCCACAGCCGTCACCAAAACCCTCACCCCGGGCACAGGGGCTTTTGACGAGTCGGTCACTTGACCGGAGATAGCGCCGTTGCTTTGCGTCAGGGCGGTCGGCGCTGTCAGCGCCAGGATCAATGCTACCGAGAGCGATTGGGAAATCCGCATCTGAAATTCTCCTTTTGCTTGGCACGACAGGGGGCCCGGAGGAACTTCGCATGGAAGGCTGATAACTCCTAAACGAGTTCGGGACAACGTTTGAAAGGTGCTGTAACGTAGTGCTAAGTCATTGAAAATGCTGTGTCAGAAAGAATAGATCATTGCATTTCGGTCGCCACTGGGGAAGTGCTGGCGACCTCTGGCGACGTGCACTTCGATCCGCTCGACGTTCCACGAATGTGCGAAGCAGCACCGGCCCCGCTCGGCAAGTTCCACTAGCACCGCTTTCCGCCTTTCCTGACGCGAGTGTTCAGTCCGTTGGTCGAGATTCCTCTCGACTTCTGTGCCACGAAAATGAACACGGGATGCAGTCGACCAGAAGGGTGTTCGTAGCTCGATACGGTAGCTTGACACCACAGAGTGGCTGGCGTATGGTGCTGCGCAAAGAGAAGGTAAAATCGGAAATTCCGGAGAAAGACGATTGTGAGTACGCCTTTCAGTGGCGACAACGGGGTAGCCAGGTTCGATACGCACGCGTGCAGGGGGCTCTGAATGGCAGGTCGGGTTGACGACACAACTCACGCGGCAGCCATTGCCAAGATCAGTCATGCAGTCAAGTTTGCCCCCGAGCTTCGGGCACACTTGGAGGAGATCATAAATGGCCCGGCGTTCAAAGGGAGCCACCGGAGCCAGGAATTTCTCAAGCATATCGTTGAACGGGCTTTGCGGGGTGATTTCGACGACCTGAGAGAACGCCAGGTTGGCATCAACTTGTTCGGACGGTCTGCGGCCTACGACACCGCCGAAGACGCCATCGTTCGCGTGACCGCGAGCGATGTGCGGAAGCGACTGTTTCAGCATTACGGACAGCCTGACCGTGATTCGGGGTTCAGGATCGATCTTCCTTCCGGGTCATATATTCCCGAGTTTCGGTGCCTGTCTCCGGCTTTTTCGGATGGTTCGGAATCCTCGGCCATTGCCGAAAATCACATTGGTGAGAAGCGTGCCGTCGGTGCTCCTCGCGAGGATGGACCCGAATCTCCTTCGCGGCCCGTATTGAGGGCTGCACTGGCAGTTGGGGCGGTGGCGCTAGCCGCCGTGATGTGGTGGGTGATTGGACACCGGTTCTGGTTCAAATTAGCACCTGTCGACAATCTCATTTCCACGACTTTTCAGGGCAGTCCAGGCACCGTGCAGGTGGTCGTAAGCGACGAGGTACTGGTGTTGGTACAAGTGTTGTCGGGCCATAGGGCGACTCTCAGCCAATACGAGAACTTGAGCTATCTGAGCATGCCTGAGTTAGTGGAACGAAAAGGTCTGCAGAATTTTTGGGACAGCCTCTCCACACGCCAAATCACTAATGTAGGCGATCTACAGAATGCCATGCGGATTGCAGAGAATCTGCGCGCACGCAAATGGAATGTGAGCATCCGCCATGCCCGTCAGATCAACGCCCGGGACTTGCGGACTGGAAACTTCATTATCCTGGGAAGCTCCTTCGCCAATCCGTGGGCTGCTCTGTTTCAAGTCAAGGACGCCAATTTCCCAATTGAACCTGCACCACCAGGCAAGTCGGCGACAATCCTGAACCGGCATCCGTTGGTCGGAGAACCGTCCCGCTTTGAGGTCCAATTGGACCCTAAGACGGGCAAGGCTATCACGTATGCCTCGGTCGCCGTGCTGGAGAATACTGCCCGTACGGCGCGTGTCATGCTGGTGGCTGGATTGTCAATGTCGGCAACGGAGATGGCTGGAGAATTCCTATTACAAAACGACTCGGTGTCCACAACGCGGCGCGTGTTGGGACTGCCACCGGGCAGTCCATTGCCGGACTTCGAAATGGTCTTGCGTATTACCGAATTGAACGAAATCGGCAACAGCGTAGGGTTCGTGGCTTGCCGCAAAATCACGGATCGGTCCCAGTGAAGATCCAGGGCGGTCGGCTACCGAACTCCGATGACGCTCCGACCTAGTGGCTGGGTTTATCGAGACGCGTTGCTGGCCAGGTTCCACGTTTGTGCCTAGACTTACGAGTCCAGCGCGGAGGGGCCTTGTCGAGCTGTTTGCCGCAGAAAATTACCGCTGGCACAAGACGTTACCAAGGATGAAAGCAAGTACGAAGTTTTCAGTGTGACGTTGAAGACCGAAGGGTCCGCGCGTCCGAAGCGGACTAGCCCTCAATTTTCTCCGCTGTGATAGCGAGGATCGAGCACGATGTCGGCGGCGCTGGCCCCCGGGGGACACTGGCGCGTATCCAGAATCGGCCGCGGCAATGGATCCTGCGTGAAATCGAAACTGTCGAGCATGTCGTTGGATTGTGCATCCCTCGCAGTAAGCGGGCTGAGACCAAAACGCTGCTCGACGAATTTCAAAAGAGATGAGAATTCAAGGGTTGTGTGCGTCAGATAGCCTGGCTTGGCCCAAGGCGAAATGACTAATAGGGGCACACGCGGTCCGAAGCCGAAGTTGTCCATAACCGGCGGCGCAACATGGTCGTAGAAACCACCGAAATCGTCCCAAGTAAGAAACACAACGGTCGAGTTCCACTCCGGTCCCTGTATCACCGCGTTGAGTTGTTCGACGGTCCAGTTTTCGCCGACACAGACGCTGGCTGGAGGATGCTCGCTTCTACCTGAGCCTACAACAACCCAACTCACCGCCGGCAGGTTGCCGTTTTGCGCGTCCTGAACAAATTGGCTGGTGGCCACGACATGCTTGTCCCAAAGCGAAGTGAGGCGAATGTGTGCGATGGCGTCCAGCGCCGACCAAATGTAGCCCGACTGTCCTTGCCCCGGTGCGTAATACTTCCAGCTTATGCCCTTCGCCTCCAGACTGTCGGCAAGGGTCTGAAAATCAAAACACGGATATTCCGGGTGAATCGTGCCGTCGTCATCCATCACCTGCACCCTCGAGTCGGCCGGGGAATCGCAACCCCACACACCCGGACTCTTGCCCGGATTGTTGATAGCCCCACCGGACTGCGCGCCGACAGTGTAGAGGTGGTTGGGGAAGCTTGGACCGGTAAGCGAGGAAAAGAAAGCGTCCGCCAGTACAAAGTTGCGCGCATAGGTGAAGTAGTTGGGGATGTCATCTTCGGTGTGCTGCGTGTAGGCCAGGAAGTCCCCGTCCACATTGCCGCCCGGAATTAGGTCGAATTGGTCCATCGCACCACCATCGATGGCTTTAACAGTGCTTTGAAACGAGTGACTGATGTCGCGCGGCGTGCGGTCCGGCGTGCGGCCCAGATCGATAACCTCGCCGGTCGAGATTGTGCCAGTGGTGGCCCCATCGCTGCCGGGGAAAGTGCCGAAAAGATTGTCAAAGGTTCGGTTCTCTTTGACGATGAAAACAATGTGTTCGATTTTTCCGAGGCCTTCGTTGAGCCCGTGGCTCGCGATCATTGGATGATGGCGATGTTTTTTTATTGGCGCATTTTTGCCAAGCAAAGAGTGTGCAAGCACAAACAGAAGTATACCAAGGCAGGCCGGCACTCCCGCCAAACGCCAAAACTTAGTTGAAGTAGACATTGTTTGCTCCTGTGCGCGCGCCAAGAAAATGACTCTGTCGATATATTATCAGTAAAAGTACGTCCATTTCGCCGGTCCGAGCAGCTTGGTGATGTCCCAGCTCCAAAGCTGATGGGGAGCGGTGGCCAGCAGCTCGGGCTTCTGGTAGGGCGGATGAAGCAACTGATTGCGACGTTCGCGGGACTCGCCACGCTGTTCCAGTAAGCGATACATCGTTCGAATCGAACAGTGATAGTCCCCTTCATCGAGCAACGTCGCATAAACAGCGGCTGGCGAGCGATCCTGGAAGCGTTCCTCGTGAAGGTGCGCCAAGACCGCTTCCCGTTCCGCCGGGCGGAGAGCGCGTGCCGGCGAAGGCCGCCATGCGGCCACCGCCGGAACAGAAGCTTTAAGGCCATCCCGGTAGTAGGAAGCACGAGGTACGCTGAGTGCCTGGCAAGCAGCACTGGTGCCCACGTCCACCGCTAGTTCGGTGACCGCAGTCATCAGGATTTTCCCTCTGGGTCTTGCTCCGGAATCGGATTCCCCAACAGCGCAGCCACTTTTTTTTGCACGTCGATGAAGATCTGCGCCTTACGCAGATCTTCGGTCAAACGCGCACTCTGACGGCGAAGCTTCTGATTTTCTTCTTCGAGCGGATTGTGCTGCGACTTCGGCCCGCGTCGCTGTGGGGTCAACGCTTCGCGGATGCCGTTGGCTCGTTCTCGCCGCCAAGTGGCCAGCAACGAGGAGTACAAGCCTTCACGACGAAGAAGAGGGCCGACACCACCGCGCGTCGCCGCAGCGGTTTCGACTTCTTCGAGGATGCGTTGCTTATATTCAGCGGTGTCAGTGCGGCGCTTGGCTTTAGCCACCACTTCAGGATCCGGCCGCGAACCAAACCCGCCACCGAATCGGCGCCCGCTTTGGCTGCTGCTGCACTGCGCTGCGGCTCGCTTCGCTCGCCTTCGTTTTGCGTTCCGCCGCCAAACCCCCAGGGGAAAGCGGTGGAAAAAGGCTTCGTCTCGTGCGTAGCGGAGTCGATGGTGTGAAGCTGCACTACACTACTGGCGGCCACGGTGCACCACTCATTCTGGTGCATTGTTATGCGGAGACCTCTCGGATGTGGACGCCGATACTGCCCGTGGTAGGTGAGAAATTTACGGTAGTCGCGCCGGACCTGCCGGGGATAGGAGACTCTGCGATACCAGCGGACGGTCTGGACATGAAGACTGCGGCGATCCGCATTCACTCGCTAGCCCGCTCGCTTGGCATCAAGAAAGCCAGAGTCGTGGGGCGCGACATGGGCTTATGGTCGCCTATGCCTACGCTGCACAGTTCCCTCTGGAAGTGGAGAAACTCGTGGTGATGGATGCCTTCCTGCCAGGCGTAGGTGAGTGGGAAGCCATATACAACAACCCAGGTTTCTGGCATTTCCGGTTCAACGGACCGACGCCTGAAGCGCTAGTTCAAGGACGCGAGCGTATCTACTTCGAACATTTCTGGAATGACTTCGCGGCGGCAACACGCGCTCGCTCCCTGAAGCGGATCGGAAAGCTTACGCAGCGGCCTACGCGCGGCCGGGGCGCATGCGAGCAGGTTGGGCGTACTTCGTTTCGTTTCAACAGGCAGCGAATGATTTCGCTCAATTCTCTCGAACCACGCTGACGATGCCGGTTCTCGTGATCGGCGGCGAGAAGGCATTGGGCGACGCACTAGCGCAACAGATGAAGCTGGTCGCTTCGGATGTAACCGTCGTCGTGCTGAAGGACACGGGACATTGGGTGTTGGAGGAGCGGCCTAAGGAGACGACCGACGCGCTGGTGAAATTTCTCTGACATTCGACAACAACCAGACCGAGGGTTCGGGCCTCAAGGGCGTTCATCCGAAGGTGCAATTCGGCGATCCGAAAAATCGGGCTTTTACGCGATTTTGCTGTTCGTGCCCGCACACGACACGATCCCGGCGCACTCCCACAGTGAGAATCGCATAGCGACGGTCGTGTCCAGCCAAGGGCACTTTGGCTGCGGCGACCATTTCGATGCTAAGGTCGCTGAAGACGCTTACGCCGGGAAGCGCGGCTTGGGCTACAATCACTTCCCGAACCGAAGCTGGTCCTGTCATTGTGGAAATCTCGGGCCCTCGTCCAAACGACGCGCTTATTTGAGGATCGACCAGTACCTATCGCCAGCAGCAGAAATCGCAGAGATCCCAGGAAAAGGAGGAACGCACATGACATTGTTGGGTATGACGACATTCGCCTTTGTGCACGTCGTGTTGAGCTTGATCGGAATCTTTTCAGGATTCGTTGTGATGATCGGGTTGCTAACGGCGAAACGACTCGATGGCTGGACCGCGGTATTTCTCGCGACCACCGCGGCAACGAGCGTGACTGGGTTCCTCTTTCCGTTCCACAAGTTCCTGCCATCGCATGGAGTCGGCATCGCATCGCTGTTAGTGCTCGCGGTTGCGGCCTTTGCGCGCTACCGAGGTCGCCTTGCGGGCGCCTGGCGTCGCACTTACGTGATCACCGCCGTGATTGCCTTCTATCTGAATGTCTTCGTCTTGATCGTGCAACTCTTCTTAAAGGTACCGGCGCTGAAAGCGATGGCTCCGACGCAAACCGAGCCGCCATTTAAGCTGGCGCAGCTTGTCGTCTTGATCCTCTTCGTCTTGCTTGGTATTTTTGCGACGATTAGGTTCCGCAACGGGCAGCTTCGCACGGCTTGATCGGTCCCACTTCGACGAATTGTTTTGTCTGTTGTAGACGGAATTGGCCTCACCGATCTTCCAGGGCGCAATACAAAAAGTACTTGAGAACGAAGCCACGAATGAATCTTGAAGAAAACATTAATGAGGGAGAATATCACATGACGACGATCACGACCAAAGACGGCACGCAGATTTACTACAAGGACTGGGGTAAGGGACAGCCTGTAGTCTTCAGTCACGGCTGGCCCCTGACCGCGGACGCCTGGGAGGACCAGATGGTGTTTCTGGCCGACCGCGGGTACCGCTGTATCGCGCATGATCGCCGCGGCCATGGGCGGTCGAGCCAGCCCTGGGACGGCAATGAAATGAACACCTACGCCGACGACCTCGCGGCGCTCGTCGAAGCGCTCGCTCTGAAGGACACGATCCATGTCGGCCACTCCACGGGCGGCGGCGAAGTCGCCCGCTATATCGGCCATCACGGAACCAAGCGTGTTGCCAAGACTGTCCTGATCGGTGCAGTGCCGCCGCTCATGCTTAAGACCGCCGCGAACCCCGGCGGCTTGCCGATGGCAGCGTTCGACCAGATCCGCGCCGGTGTGATCAACGACCGCTCGCAGTTCTTCAAGGATCTCAGCGCGCCGTTTTACGGCGCTAACCGGCCGGGTGCGAAGGTCTCGCAGGGCCTGCGGGACTCGTTCTGGCTCCAAGGGATGCAGGCTGGGCACAAAGCCGTGATCGACTGCGTCAGGGCCTTCTCCGAGACGGACTTTACCGAAGATCTTAAAAAATTCGACGTGCCCACCCTCATTCTCCACGGCGACGACGACCAGATCGTGCCGATCGGCACTTCGGCTCTTCTCTCGTCCAAGCTTGTTAAGGGGGCCACACTGAAAATTTATCCGGGCGCGCCGCACGGCATGTGCTCGACCCATAAGGATCAAGTCAACGCCGAATTACTCGCGTTCCTACAGCGTAGCAATCAAGCCTCGGCGTGAGTGCCGTATTCGTTCTAGCAGTAGTTGATGCTAGAACTATGATGAAGGTGCTTTCGGATGTTCTAATTGACCTGTTTCCCTTTGGCAAGTATTTCTCGAGATCGTGCAGTTGGAGCGATTGGCTGAAGATTTGCAATGCTTCATAAGCCAACGTGTAAGAGGCTCCAACGCAAAACTAAGAGCCTAAATGACGTGATCAAGACTATGCAATCGAACACCACATCGAGAGAAACAGTTACCGCAGGTAGATTGGCATTGGTGGCCGGAGGCACGGGCGGATTGGGGCGCGCTGTAAGTTTGGCGTTCCTGAAGGAAGATACCCGTGTGGTTGTCACCTATAGAAAGCAGGAAGAGCTGGATGCCCTGAAGAATCTAGCTGGCGGGAACGGCTTCCGGCTCGAAGGCTACGATGTTGACGTCACAGATGAAGCGGAGGTGGGCAAGCTCATCGAAGGAGTTGTCGCGCGGCACGGGCGACTCGACGCCATGGTGAACACGGTGGGCGGTTACGCGGGCGGTGTGAAATTATGGGAGCTGGATACGAAGGTCTTCGACCAAATGCTGGCGTTGAACCTGCGTTCGGGTTATGTCCTGTCGCGCGCGGCGGTAAGGGTAATGCTCAAACAAAGCAGCGGGGCAATTGTGAATGTCGCGGCTAAAGCTGCGGTTGATCACGGTGCTGGTGCCGCTGCTTATACCGCTTCAAAAGCTGCCGCAGTCGCCATGATAGATTCCCTTGCCGAAGACTTGAAGGGTACCGGAATCCGCGTGAACTCGGTTCTTCCCAGCATCATTGATACCGAAGCGAACCGGAAAGCGATGCCCAAGGCAGATTTCGCGAAGTGGCCGAAGCCAGAAGACATAGCGCGGGTCATCGTGTTCCTGTGCAGCGATAGTGCGAAAGTCATCCATGGGGCGGCCGTGCCGGTATTTGGAAATAGCTGAGACTGTGCTAGAGGCTTGATGAACACCCAGGAGCAGCTCCGCGAGGCGTTCAACGAGCGTCGGAAAGGAACATTTCTTAGGCTGAGAAGCGACGATGAGGGAAAAAGTTTCGGGCCAATTCGCTCCTGATAGAACGCCAGCTGTTACCCAGTGCTTGCGGTCGTCTCTGGCATAGGCCCGCCTTGATTTGGGCTTCGTCTAGAAGCTCAGCTTCAAGGCAACTTGCGAGACGCGCCCCGGTTGTGACTTCAGGATTTGCCCGAAGGTAGCATTGTCGCGATTGCCGTCGACCGAGGACGCGCCTGCGAACTGAGCATGGTTGAAAGTGTTGAAGGTTTCGAAACGGAATTCCAACGAGCTTGATTCCGTGACTCTGGTGATCTTGCGCAGAACCACATCGTAGTTGTTGATCCCCGGACCGTAGAAGAAGCGCCGCGAGGAAGTCCCAAATGTGCCTAGCGCATTAGGAGTGAACAACTTGGTGTTGAACGACAGTGGGTTGTTGCGCGGATCATGATTGATATTCAGAGGACCCCGGCTCGGATTGTAGTCCGGCAGATCGATGCTGACACTGTTTACCCCGTTGTTCTGTACCTGGACCAGGGCATTGTCTCCAAAGCTCTGAAAGGTGACCGGCAATCCGGTCGAAAGGCGCGTCACGCCGGAAATCGCCCAGCCCTGGGTCAGGCGATTGGAGGTGCGTAACAACTTGTCAAATGGGAGTTCGTAGTTGTAGCTGACGACGAAGGTGTGTTTCAGGTCGAACGCAGAAATCGCGTACTGCTTGCGGAAATCAAAGGGATTGACCTGCTCTTGAATACTGGAGGCCCAGTCCATCGACTTGCCGTAGGTGTAGCTAGCCAGAAAGGTAAGACGGCCCGCTGTTCGCTTGAGAGATGTTTGGAAGCTGTTGTAGTTGGCGTTTCCCATGTTCTGGTACACCGCATCGGTACCGATCGTATTCGGGTATGGGGACCGGGTTCCGGTGACCATCGTGCCGTCGGCCCGCATGTACACAAGGTTCTCGCCGAAGGGGCCGCAAGTGAGAGTTCCGGGTGCGACATCTTGCGACTGGCTTAGGCTAAGGCACAGCGCCGGGTTGCCGGGGCTTACGCTGTGAACGGCCAGCAGATGGCGGCTGAGCGAGCCGGTATAACCGACGCTCAAAAGCATGTTCACGCCTAGTTGTCGCTCGACCGTCAGGTTCGCCGACATGGTGTACGGGGTCTTGTTGCGGTGATCTACGCTTCCTGCGCCACTGATTGGTGTGTAGCGCGACCAATCTACATTGGCATCGGGATTCGTCGGTGAAACATTGTATGGCGGAACGTTTACCGGGAACTGTTGAATGTAATTGGTTCCGGTCAGCGCTCCAGTAAATGGCGTGGCCATCAGCGGAGACTCCGGACTGGTATAGGTAAGCCCATAAGGCGGATTGCCCGTTGGATAGGCGATTGTCAAACCTTCGACAGCCGTGAAGAATCGACCAACACCTGCGCGGATGCTGGTTTTTCCCGGTCCGCCAGTCAGTTTGCCCACGAATCCATCGTGAAAGTTTGGCGAGTAAGCGAGTCCGAGCCGAGGCGAGAAATTATCTAGCGGCGAGGGTGCGATGGCCTTGGGAATGCGGTACCCATTCGGCAAAGGGTCCCCCGGTACCAAATACCCCAGGGGAGCGCCCGGGAATGTCTTCGATTGAACGCCTTGAACGAATGTCGTGATTTGGTTGTGCGCCTCGGCCCAGGGGGTGATGTAATCCCAGCGAAGCCCGTAGTTGATCGTGATGTTGGGCCGTAGGCGCCAGCTATCCTGGGCAAACGCTCCGCCATTCGCTGCGCTTTCATAAAAGGCTGGTGAGGACTGTTGGGAGTAAAAGTCCGGAAGTCCCAGCAGGAAATCGGCGAAGCCGTTGCCGGTGGACTGATTGCCGCTACCAAAAAACGAGAACGTTTCGTTGGCAACCAAGTCAGGGTTCTGCTTGATTTTGTACCAGGTGTACTGAAAGCCGGTTTTGATCGTGTGCTTGCCCACGACCTTGGAAACCGTGTCGCTCACCTGGAAGGTATTGTTCAGCTGCACCACAAAGAAAGGCTCGGTCCCAGTCGTAAACGAGTTGAAATACAGCGTTTCCACACCGGCATAGTTCGGCGCTCCCTGAATGATGCCCTGGCCGCCCGCGGTAATGCCCTGGCTTGCAAGCGTTGTGCCCACGCCTCCCTTCGGGACGCCGAGATTGTTATTCAAGCGGGTCGCGCTCCACCGTGCTTCATTGACGAGTGTCGAGCCAAACATCTTGGTGTTGCTGACGACGAAGAGCTGATCCAAACCATCGGAAACGCTGTCAAAGGAGCCGCCTGTTGGATTGGGCACCGTCGCCCCTCCAAAGGCGGAAGGATACGGATTGTCGAGGTTGTATTTGTTTGCGAAATAGTAGAAGGAAAAGTTTCCCGATTTTTCGGTGTTCCAATCGATCCGCCCTGCCGCCTTTTCATCGTGGATCGACTGCGCTTCGGCAGAGGACTCGAAGCTGTTTCCCCTGATATTGGGGGACGGAATGTATGGCAGCATCTTCGTCGCAGGAAGGGCGAATGCCGATTGCGGTATAACGGCGCCCGGAAAGACGCATGTATTCGCGGTACAACCGGGTGTGTAGAAGGGTTCATATTTGGTGACCGGGTATCCCAGTGCCTTGCTGAGCGTCTGCGCAAGGAAATCACCGTTTACGGTGCCGGGAAGAGGATTCGGATTGTTTGGAGTGATTAGATCGGAGAAGTCCCCGGCTCGATTGGCAAGCGAAGGCACAGCTACGACTCCGGTATCCTGGCCTTGCCTCGTGTGCTGCCCCTGATAATCCCCAAAGAAGAAAAGCTTGTTGCGCCTGATGGGGCCGCCGAAAGTTCCCCCGTATTGATTCTGCTGAAAGATCGAGCGCTTGGCGGAGAAATAGCTTTTTGCATCAAGAGCCGTATTGCGGAGAAACTCGAAGACCGATCCGTGGAAGGCATTCCCGCCAGACTTGGTCACGACGTTGATCAATCCGCCGCTGTAGTTGCCATATTCCGCGTCGGCATTGGTGGTCAGAATGCGAAACTCGGCGATGGAATCAAGGTTCGGAATGATTCCCGCCTGCTGGCCGATACCTTCCTGCACGCTGGCCCCATTCAAGGAAAACCCGTTGGCATCCTCGCGCTGGCCGTTGATCGAAAACTGTCCCGTGTTGGTTTCGCCTGCAACAGGAACTGTACCGAAACCCCCGCCCGACGTGCTGTTCCCGGCGCCGCTGGTAGTGATAGGTGTTACGCCAACTAGTAAGGCGAACAGGTCTGTGTAGCTCCGGCCGTTCAGGGGAATCTCCGTGACTTTCTTGTTGCCCACGACTTGCCCCAGTTGCGTATCAGCCGTTTCGACCTGCGCGGCATCTTCTATGACCATGATCGACTGGTCCTGGTCCTTCACTTGCAGCGTCACATCCACGACCAGGGCGCTGTCGATGTCGATGACCAAGCCCGTTTTTCTATAATCTTTGAACTCGTCCGAGGTCACATCGATTTGGTATTCCCCGACAGGTAAAACGGGAAAGGTGAATACGCCGTCCTGGTCCGTCTTGGTGCTGTGTTTAACCCCAGTGGCCGTATTGCTGACACCTACGACAGCCCCACCTATGACGGAACCCGATGGATCCTTCACGACACCCGTAATTTTCCCACCGACGTCTGCATGGAGAGCGGAGGTAACAATTAAAATTTCAACGAGCAGAAACAAAATTCTTTCGTTTGCACGACGCATGATTCTCTCCCTTGATTTAATCTCGAACGACGGCATCCCATAGGTAAGGCCAGGTTTGTCGTCATACATTTGGTGCCAGAGCACTTTTGTTGTCCCTTCTATTTCCAATGTTTGAACAAACCGGCCAGATCCAACACGTGATGGAGCAGCAACGTCACTAGCAAGAGCAGATACCTGCGGAGCGCCATCAGTGGAAGCTCTACACTTGGGGTCGTGCGCATCGGCCCTGGGCCAGTCGTATGCACAACGCGGCCATGCACATCAGGGTCTGCTGTATCTACATCCTGAATGGTGCTGTTAGGACCTTTTCTTCCATGATTCTCCTTGCCCCTTGGGCACCGGCATCAAGAATGAGGTGGGCGACGTCCCTGGCGTGGAAACACTTCGGACAGCCCGCTGTGGCGATTACATACACCCATCCCCTCGGAGTAGGTGGGCGGCGCCTTCCTTCACTCAGTTGTCGCGTGGGGATCTTTGCGGAGAGGAACTAGATTCCCACTCGCTCGGGTCTAGTATGTTCCGCGAGAGTGAGCGGGAGTTCTAGAGTGCGTCGTGCTATGCTCGCCTGTCGCGGAGTTCCAGGTTGGTGCTACTGCCTGGAGGTTCCCGTTCTATTGATGTAAGTTCCATATATACCTTGCAGTAGGCTGCTACCCTACCCCTAGTGGGTAGGTGCAAGAAACCTGGATACCCCTAACCGCGTAGGATAGTCAAGAGAAATGTCGCATACTTCGCGAGAAAAATTGGATTTGGTAAATCGAACCAAGAAAGTCATCGGGCAGCTCGAATCCGTCTTGAAGGGACTGCATGGCGACGAGCAATGCTCTGAAATTCTTCGCCGTCTCGCTGCTGCCCGCGGGGCCATCAACAGCCTGATGGGTGAACTTATGGAAGACCACATCATCAACCATATGCCTAAGAATTCGAAATCCGCCGCGGAAGCCGCCGAGGACATAGTACAAATTGTTCGCACCTACCTTAAGTGAGCATCCTCGGTACACGATGAGCTGATCCCCTCAGGTTGCCGCAAACTGTGGATGGTGCAGCCCGGCGACAAACTGGAAGTATCTTTCGCAGCAAAAACCATCTCCCAGGGCGCGATTCCTATCACAGAAAGTGCCTCGTACGGTGCCGGGAGCGATTGCGTTGATCTCCGGTCAGTTTGGACGAGTCTGGCAAGCCTCAACTATCCCCCATCGGTACTATTGCCGCGATAAACACTTTAGGCCAGACTCTTGACATGAAAGTTTTTAGAC
This sequence comes from Candidatus Dormiibacterota bacterium, assembly GCA_035602605.1. Lineage (GTDB taxonomy): Bacteria > Acidobacteriota > Terriglobia > Acidiferrales > UBA7541 > DASQHY01. The sequence continues at coordinate 67,164 of DATNLZ010000139.1, read as the reverse complement.
GGGCGACCCGACCACTATCCACCTGGTCTCGAGATTCGCTTATCTCGGTGAGCAGGATATGATCGCAGCCCCTATGATCGCAGCCCTTATCTTTATTTTCGCTCTTGCCGCGCTGCTGCAATTCTCGATCTCCTATTGTCGCTCGCTGATCAACTCCTATGCGCAGGTCGTGCTTTCACCGGACGCCCGAGAGTGCGCCGCACTCCAGTCGGGCCCCGTTTGCGGGGAGGATTTTGGCCGCCTGCTCGGGATGGTCCGCCGCTCCAATGTCCCCGGCGACGACACTGCCGAATTGGGCGTCGCGCGCATCTACTACCTCTTTGTATCGACTCTGCGTGCGCTGTGTCCCGCCACTACCGCGACGCAGCAGTGGCTGGCTCAGGAGCGAAGTGTTTGCGCCCACATGGTTGCAGTGGCCTTGGACCGCCGTTTGACGGTCGGTGGCGGCTGTCTCTAACCCCAATTGCGTTCCGCACCGATTGCGGCTCCCTGAAAATGTGATTGTCCCAAACTCTCAGATATTCCTGCTCACAATGCGCGTGGAGTACGATTTGATGTATCGATGCGCAACGCCCCGCTGCTACGTTTGCGATCTGCTGTGGCTGAACGGAAAAGACCTGCGCGACTAACCTTTACATGAGCACAAACGGGATTCGGCGTCGGCTGATCCCGAACACCTCTGCGCGCTTGCTCTATGCCGACCATGTTTCGCGGAAAGGGACAGACCTCTTCCCGCTAACCTGTGCCAGCTATGTGGAAGGCATCGTTGCGAAATAGAAAGTCCAAGTGGCTGACCACGTGTTCCGTCTACGCCAGAAGCCGCGTTTACTAATAGAGGGGAAGGTCGCTCAAGAGCTCGGCCGTAGCAAATGGGTGAGAGTCTCGGAAAGACTCGCTCCTGCCCGCCATTCTTGTCGCTCCCCTTCTGAAAGATTGCGGATGACCGGCGTTCGGTATTTCCTGCATGCGAAGGCTTCGTGATGACCGCGTTCATCGTGGCAATCCGCGTCTATGATCTGCGTCGGCGACAGCTGACGAGGCGGAATTGCAGATTCACATCCGAGTTAGGTGTGGCCGGCGAACTTATTTGCGCTGGCTAGCCTGGTCCTTCTTGATCGCGATGCAAGCGTCCTTCACAGAGTTTCCCAGGCTGCGAGTCGAATCGCTAAAGATGGCATCGCCCTCGCGATTGAAGACTGCGATCTTGTTTCGACGAGCCAACGCGCTTTTACCACCTTCGTGATCCAAAATAACCGCGTAATTCGCCCGTTCCTTGTTGTTGGTCACGGTCACTTCGGGGCATCGCTGACCGAAGGTCTTGATAATCTCAGCGGTCTGGGGACGCGCACCTCCACTTTCATGCCCACCTCCTGAACCGTTCGCGGCAGCCCATCCGCCTGTCATTTGCCATGATTGGCTGTCAGAGACATAGACGCGCAATTTTCCGTCGTTGACCGGCTGACCCGAAGCCGTAGGCGAAGGTTCCTGATGTTGTTGCGGTTGAATTGGTGGCGGCGCGGACTGTTGCGCGGCAAGGGGGCTGGCTGCCATCGCCCAAGCAAGGAATAAGGAAGCTTTGAACATTCTCATGCTCCTCTTCGAGGGGTCCTCGAATCGATTCCTAGCCTTTCGATGCGGCCCTGGCCGATTGACGTTGCTTGGAGGCCTCACGTCGTCATTTCCGTCGCCTGCACCAACTCAAGCGATGACGTTCCATTTTACGACTTCATAGTGCGGCGCTACACTTGTTTTGGAGGGTTCCACCGATCCGCGGCGGCTGCTCGAATCCCAACTCAGACGCACTTCGTTCAGTATGCGAGGGACGCCATTTCCCTCTTCATATAACGAAACCGGCGCCGGTCGCTCTCCATACACCAGCACCGTGAGTCGCAAACTGCCGGGATCCTCCGTGTGCAGCGTCGATTCAGCCAGTGGCAGCAAGGTTCCGGCCTTAACGAATAGCGGAATTTGTTCCAGAGGAACGCTGACATTTACGACCTGTTTGCCCGAATAACGTTTCCCGTTCCAGTAGTCGAACCATTCCCCCACCGGGAGATAAATTGTTCTTTGCGACTTCCCGGAAATCACTGGCGCGACCAGCAGAGCGTCGCCCATCATAAATTGATCATCGACTGCCCATGTACGGGTGTCGTCAGGGTGATCCATCACCAGTGCGCGAAACGGCGGCAGTCCCTCTTTCTGATAGCGCACGAAGGCCGCGTGCAAATAGGGAAGGAACCGCATGCGAAGTTCCAATACCCTGCGGCACTCTGCCTCGAGTGTTTCCCAATCGGGGTCGAGTTTCCCGGCATTGTTCAACTCTCGATTGATCTGCTTCCACGGTGGATTCTTGATATACCAGGCGTTGATCAGAGCCATGGGCGAAAAAACGACGGCCTGCAGGCGTCGAATGAGATCTTCGTGACTGCTCGCATTACGCACTTCCGGTGTCCACAACAGTCCAGAGAAGCCGGCCTTCGCCACCGAACGGATGAATTCGGCATGATCATATAAATCGCTGTACAACACGTAGGGATACGGAGCAGCGAGAGCCTGCGACGAGCGAACCAGACCGTAAGTCGGTATTTTGCGCTTGTCGAAAATGCCCTGGATCGTGTCCTGATACCGCAAACCAAAGAGCGAATGCATCTGCTCCCCATCGGCGCCGGACGGAAAACTGCTTATCTCCGGGAATGACCAGTTGCCAGTGAAGTCTGAATTATCACATTCGTCGAGCTTGTACCCGGACACCCCAATCACCACATGCTCCTTCTCATGAAAATTGGCGAAGATTTCGCGCGCTTCGGGCAATAGAAAATCAGGAACTATTCCGGCCCACACTTCGAAGTCGCCAGAGAGAGGGAGCAGCGCTTCATAAATCGGTGAGGCTGGATTTGTGAAGGCATGCTCCCAGAGATTCAGACGATAGTGCTCTTCATTGAGTTTTCTAATAAGGTCACCGGGCTCGGGGAATCCCTTGCCCCACACGTAGGTGCACGAGTATGCATGCGTTTGCCAGCCTGGTTCGAGTCCAATCACGTCGCAAGGAATTCGTCGGTCCCTAAATTCTGCGGATAGCTTCAGCACATCTCCCTGGTCATGGTCCTTGTCGCAGCGATACCATACACCGAGGCCCCACCGGGGCGGCAACGCTCCACCGCCGGCGAATAGGTTGTAGCGCTGCACGGCCTGACGCATTGTTGGTCCACCGAAGACATACACATCTACTCCCAGAGCCTCGGGAATCTCGACCAGAACCTCACTGCGCTCACCAAAGCGGTAACGTTTGTATGCGGCTGGGAGGGCATCGTTCGCGATCGCACTTTCGCTCTCGGGCATTTCTTTGGGCTTGCGCGCACCCTTGCGCTGTTTGTTTCCACAATAAAAATTGGCATATCGCGCCGTATCGATGAGCACGCCATAACCGCGCGTGGTCACGTAGAACGGCACCGGCGCATGGGAATCGCCGGAATCCACTTTCGGATCAGCGTTAACCCGCAGCTTCTTCTTTAGTCCGCGCTGGATGAACGATTGCATCTGAAGGCCCAACCCATAGACGATCTCATTGGCCTCGAGCGGGATGCTGACCAGATACCCGCAGCGTGACGCCGACCCGGCTACGGGGACGGGGCAGGTATCCACCGTCGGAAGGCCGTCAAGGGTCGCCGGACTATAGCGTCGTGTAGTTACGGGTGTAATTCTTTCAGGGGCGCCCAGAGAAAATTTCCATATGCCCGGTTGCAAGCGTTTGGCCTCTCCACTGGTCTGGTAGGCCGCCCGCGGAACCCGGGTCAGAGCACCGGCTGCCGCGCTAAGAGAAAGGAAATGTCGTCTCTTCATGTAGGTAGGACCAGTCCCACACGCACTGGTCGCAAAACTGCGTACAGACGCGAGGCCACTAGGCATCCTCACTTCAGATAGGTTGCCAACCAATCCAGAAATGTCTTGTGCCAATACTTGCTGTTGAGCGGCTTCAGTATCCAATGGCCCTCATCCGGATACATGACCAACTTCGAAGGCACGCCCTGCCGTTGCAGTGCGGTGAAAAACTCCAGACTTTGCGTGTAAGGTACGCGAAAATCCCCCTCTCCACCGATGACGAGCGTGGGCGTCTTATATTTCCCGAGCGCCTCCGCGTACGTAAGAGCCGACCACTTGCGGTAGCTTTCAGGATTCGACCACGGAGTACCGCCCATGTCGTGCTCTTCAAACCACAACTCCTCGGTTGCCCCGTACATGCTCCACTTCTCAAAAATTCCTGCATGACTAATGAATGCTTTGAAGCGCCCGGTGTGCACCGCCATCCAGTCAACCATATAACCGCCGTACGACCCGCCCGCGGCGCCCATCCGGCTGCCATCCGTGAAAGTGTATTTTTCCAAAACATAATCCACGCCTTTCATCAAATCGATGTACGGTTTCCCGCCCCAATCGTCGCGGATTGAATCCGTAAAATTTTGTCCATAGCCGGTTGACCCGTGTGGATTGATCATTACCGCGACGTAACCGGGCGCGGCAAACACTTGGGGATTCCACCGGTAGCTCCAACTGTTTGCCCACATATTTTGGGGGCCGCCGTGAATCAGCAACAGTAGCGGATACTTTCGCGATGCATCGAAACGCGGCGGCCGGATCAGCATCCCCTGCACCTTTGCGCCTTCAGCGCCATCAAACCAAAACGATTCAGCCGCGGGCAATTCCAGCGAAGCCACGCGTGCATCGTTGTGATGCGTGATCTGGCGGACGCCGCTGCCATCCCCCGACGCGGCAAAAATTTCTGCAGGCATGGTATCGCTCGCTCGCGTAAAAACAATCGTCCGGCCATCAGCGCTTACAGAGACCGCGCCGTTGGTCCCATCGCTCACAATCTTGCTCGGCTCAGCGCCGGGTTTTGCGCTCAGGGCGTAAATCGGCGTCAAGAATTTATCCTCGCCCTCAAAGTAAATTGTCTTGCTATCCGCTGACCATGCCAGGTTTATGGCGCTGCGATCGAACCGCTCGCTAAGATTTTCGTGATTATGCGTTTGCCGGTCATAGATCATCACGCGCCACCGGTCGGACTCATACCCAGGAGTAAATTGCGCGTGGTAAGCGATCCATCGTCCATCCGGTGAGTAAACAGGATTGCCATCGAAGCCCGGATTCGTTGTGATGCGCTTTGGCTCGCCGCCAGAGGTAGGCACAACAAATAAATCAGCATTTGTGCTGATCGCTTCCATTTTGTCGGTTACCGCCGTGAAACAAATCTCTTTGCCATCAGGCGAGAATCCAATGTCTTCGGTGCCGCCACGTTCGTCCGGGGGTACGTCGTAGTCCGCGCCAGCGGTCAAATCGCGCGGGCTCGTGGCGCCGTCAACGGCCACCACAAAAAGATGATTGCGTTTACCTTCGCTCCAGTGCGTCCAGTGGCGGAAAAGCAGATGCTCGTATGCCCGCGCCTTGACCTTATCTTTTTCTTTCTCCTCATCGCGCGCAATGTTGCATGCATCATCTCGGCAATCGGGGTACACCGACGAAGTGAACGCCAGCACCTTTCCATCGGGCGACCACTTGACGATATCCGCCCCGCTTGAAACACGCGTCAGCGGCCTCGCCTCGCCACCCTCGGTCGAGAGCAAATAAATTTGTGACGTTCCTTTGCGCGACGAAAGAAATGCGATTGTCTTTCCATCGGGCGACCAGTTCGGCGCGGAATCGTGCCCGCTCCGGGTCAGTTGCGTTACCGCACCTCCTTGCATAGCGACGATCCAAACATTGTTTTCACTTCGATTGGTTTCCAGGTTCGCCGTGGCCACGGTATACGCCACCGTTTTTCCATCCGGCGAAATGGCCGGCTGGCTCACACGCTGCATAGTCATCAGGTCGTCAAACGTGATCCCATGCTTCCCAGTTTGCGCTGGCAAAGATTTCGTCGAAGCAATCCACGGTAGAATCGAAACAATAGCCAAAAAATGGTGCACGCGAACCTTCATCCGCCGTCCTCCTGATGAATAGCTTCCATGTGCCAAAGGAGGCCCGCATCATGGCATTTTGCGACGCGATTTCCAAGCCTACTGATGGGTCGACGCACAGGCAGGCGCGCACGAGTACCGGGACAGTTCGGGAAACGTGGAGCGTTTCTGGTGGGCCAAGCGATTCGATCCGTTCAAACAGATCAGTGCTTCCTGTGAAATACACGTGTCTTCACGTCTGGCCAGAATTCCCCGAAAGCATTGCTGGCCATTTGACCGAGGAATCCCTCGAGCGTCCTGATTAAGGCATCTCTTGTACGGCTCTCGCTATCCACGCGCCAGGTATTCGAAAGGAAATTGTTCCCTGGAACGGCGATGAAACGGGCGTAAGCCGGTCCATAGCCGCCGTCACGCCGGCGCGTTGCGAACGTGAGCTTGATCAGATGTTTGACGCGCTTTCCAAAAGACTCATCAGGCACACGAAAATAACGGGGATCCTCTCCCCACAGTGCACCCACACCCGCTTCCATCAAATTGTCAGTGGCGATGCCGGTGAGCCGCATCCCGTATCGCTTGCCAAATCCCTCCCAGCCCGGCCCATACTCGCGCGGATTATTGAGGGCTGTGCTGTACGCGGAAGTAAAAATGCCGCCAGCGAGACTTCGCGGGCCAATCGTGCCCACAACGACCCATGCCATCCGCTGCTGGCCCGTAAGCGGCCGGTACGCCTCGGTCTGGCTTGCGTCGGTCAGAACTTTTGGCGCGTGGCTGTGCCCCGCGGGACGCTGCTCTTCATCACTTGGCTTATCGCGATTCGGTTCGGTGTAACTCTGCTCAACGCGACTCTGTTCGACTAGGGTCGGTTGCAACTGGCCGGGCTGGCTCCTTCCGGTTGCCTGTGCCGAGGCCAAATTCGTAGCGGTAAGACATAGGCCTAGTGCCACTCCCGCAATCGTCGGTATCAAGTGCCCCCCCAACTCTCCACGGCCAACGAGTCCATCACAGAAGGGTCCCCCGGGCAAGGGAATACCGCATACCTATCTCGGCCTGAGTGCACGCCCCTCAGTTTGTTAATTCAGCGGGAACCTGCGTCGCGCGGTTGAACTTTTCGAATGCTCTGGACATGGATCGGAGTGTCTTGCATGCAGTGCGAGACCTGGGGAATGTTTCCAGAAATTTCTACGCGATCACCGGTATGGAATCCATGCAGGTCGCCTTCTAGAGTGTAATAGCGATTATCGGACGCGCGGAATCTTTGGCATTCCGCTCCGCCTTCTATGAGCACTCCCTGTAAATGGATGCCGGCCTTTTTTTCCCTAGCCTTTTTTGCGGAACGCGAGCCCACTTGCTGGCCGTTGCTAGACTTTGTTCGTCCTGTTTTCGCTGGCGTTTGCTGATCTTGTTCGGACGTTGCAGCGTTACTGTGGAGTGCGTGCGGCGCGGCTCCCAGCAAAGTACTTCCGAGGAGAAACACGATGCCTAGCAGGCCATATGCGCGTGCGCGTGATCGACGGAAAGTCATCGTGGTTATCTAACTCATGTCTTGAGACTACGCGAGAGGATATACCGGGTCTTGACAACCCAGTATATCCCCCGCAATTCGTGTGATTTTTATGGACAGGCCAGTCCTTCAGCCGAGAGTCGGAGCTGGTTGAAATTGTAGTCCTTAAACTGAGGACCGTGCATCTCTTCCGGACGGCTAGGAGAGATAAATTTGTAGGAGTTGAGTCCGTTGACGTAGTCTCCTCCCGCGGGAGTAACGCTGCCCTCGTTCCAGCCTACAATCCACGGGCCGCCGCTTGACCCTCCGGTCATGTCACTTCCTACTCCGACCGTATCGGTGTATCCGAAGAGGTCGAAGACCTCGGTACTGGAACGTGAATAAACCATCTGGTTTCCGTTGAATGGAGCACCCTGAGGGTAGCCCACTTCAGTGTAATGCTGGACGGGTTCATTACCAACATTGCCGGCCCAAGATGTTCCCAGCCAGCCAGTATAAGCCTCGATTGGCGCCCCAAAAGAGCTTCCGCCGCAACCGAAGCCGTCGTCATCGAAGGTCTGGATAAAGGCTATGTCATAGGCGTCCACACCGCAGGGGCTGCAGCCCCAGGTAATCGCAGTCCTCATGGGCCATCCCCCTCCCAAAGACCCTGGCGAGAGGCTGACATTTGGACCACTGTGCCAACCGGGATAGAACACTTCGTTGGTGGCAAACATGCCATCATAGACACAGTGCCGCGCCGTGACAAGCAGGTGCGGTCTAGCCACTGAAGCGCTGCACACGTAATTGATCCCCCGGAGGGTGAAGAAGAGCTTTCCGATGGTCGACTGTGGGTAGTGGATGTAAAGCCCCGTTTCGTCATAGGTATCTGCCGGGACGTCCGATCTGGTGTAGGGCGGAGGATAAGCATAGTACTGCACAAACGATGTCGGCTCAGGCGTAGTTGTCGCCGCTGTGAATGCCCCAAGTCCGCCCGCAAACCCCAAGGCGGAAGGGGGTTGGGCGGGGGTGGCTCCTTCGCTTCCGGGCTCAAGAGGCGCAGATGCGACCGCCGGAGCGCTAGCCGAATCGGCATGCATTAGATCCATCGGGATCGCCGCCTGCAGTTTTTCAGCTGTCCAGTATGTCAGCGCCGCAGCCCGGGCGCCCTTGTCTAGAGTTTGGGAAATGATTTTCGGAACTTCCTGCGCCGCGGCGTTGAACTGACACAGCAAAGTCAGAAGCGTCGCGCACAGGAACAACTTGGACCAACTCTTCATGTTATTTCTCCTTTTTTTATCGGCGTACCATTTGTAATTGCAATGTAACTTTTGAGGCGCAGCTTTCCAGGGATTGATCTCCACAAGCAGCTGGCGCTTCAGGTCGCTCGGATGGCGCGGGGACAGATGCGCAATCTAGGACGTTAACCGGAAAATGTCAATCCCCAAATTAAAAGTTGAGAGAAATTAATTCTGCCCGACGAAAGCCAGTTCATAGCCTGCAGTTGCCGCGAAACGAGCCGCAGTTCCACAACTGCTCGAATATCCATAGGTTGGGCGCTCTTGGCGGCTTGGAGTTCCGCGCAGCTGCCTTGAGCTTTGCGTCATCCAGGCAACTGCTGCGGACGACGTCGAGCCCAGAGCCAGTTCACTAGCGCAAGCACGGATGTAATGACCATGACGATCAGTTCGCGGCGGTGCATACGCGACACCAGTGCGAGTGTGAACAGCAGGGCGCCTCCCGCAAACAGCATTCCGGCGGGGAGACGAAACGCATCAGCGTGCGGCTGTTTTTTCCGCAATGCTGGAAGAGCCGCGGCCACCGAGCCATAAATAAAGAGCCGCGAAACCGCTGAAAGCGTTGCATTCCACTCGAAGTTTCCGCCAATTGAGAACACAAGAATGATCACCGCAAAAATTACGATGGAAATATGCGGAGTCTGGAAACGCGGATGGACGGCCGCGAAGAATCTCGGAAAGTCTCCACTCTCTCCCATCGCGTACGTCAGCCGCGGTGTATGCAACATATTCGCGCTCAGATAACCGTAAACCGCAACCAATGTACCTGCCGCCACAAGTGTTGTTCCGACAGGACCTAGAAAATACCGCGCCGAATCTACCGCCGGTTTGACCGAAGCGGCGGCGTTCGGTAGTGTGTGAATCACGACGTACTGCACCGAGATGTACAGCAGAGTTGTTGTCACGAGCGCGACGAGCAACGCGAACGGGGCATCTTTTCGCGGATTGCGTGCCTCGCCCGTTACAATGAGCGCGGCTTCAAATCCGCCGAACGCGTAGACCATCAGGATCACAGCTTCAAACCAGTCGCTGGCAGATGCTGCTACCACGGCAGGAGTTACGCGAATCGCGGGATGCAGTAATAGCGCGGTGACTCCACCGCCGATGAATAGCAGCAAAAGAAAGAGCTTGGTCACGGTAAAAAAGTTGCTGAGTTTTTTCCCGCTGCTAACGCCGCGATAATTTACCGCCGCCAGAAATGCAATGAGCATGCTTAGAACCGCTGCCCTCATCGCAATGTTATTGACGGCAGGAAAAAACTCGCTGAGGTACGAAACAAACAGATTCGCAACCGCCGAAGACGCCGCAATTCGCGTGAGCCACGTCAGCCATCCGACTTGGATCGCCATGAATTGCGGGAATGCGGTTCGCGCGTATAGATAAGGTCCACCAGCTTCGCGAAACTGGGAGGCGACTTCAGCCAGGCAGGCCGCGATAAAAGCGACTCCTGCGCCCGCGACAAGATACGCCACAGGACTCAATCTTCCGAGGCGCGCGGCAATCAGTGAAGGCAGGCCAAAGATGCTTGCGCCAATCATGGTATTGACCATCAGCGCCGCGAGACTCCACCGGCCGATGGCTCGCACCAGATTTTGTTTAGGCTCGCTGCTCACTGACGCTTTGGGTTCTTTACAAACTTGTTTGCGGCGCGCCAGCTTAACACATATTTCTGAGCGTCATTCATTCTGTACATTGTCAAGGGGAAGGGCAGCAGCGAAGAAACAGTCCGCCATCCACAGTAAGGGGGGCAGCTCGAGCACACCTCTTTGTGGCGCACGAGCTGTCCTGGGTCGAGCCAACCATCGGATCAACCTCAAACCACTGGAACAGCGGTTTTACGCGGAGGATTAAAAAAGGGAAGGGGCACAATGGTTGCGGTGATTTTATGCCGAACGGCCTCGACGGTTATTTCCATTTGCAGTTTTGTTCCGGTAGTAGCATGCCGCCGCGAAATGCTGGCAAGCGCGATCATCTTTTTAAGCGCAGGCGACCACGTCGTGGATGTGGCTTTGCCAACCTGCTGGGTTCCTCGATAGACCGGAACGGGCACGCGTGAAGCGACGCCGGGAATTTGCGGCGGCATTCCGATGGCATCGTAGTGCTGCTCCAATTCGTCCCAGTGAAGCTCCAAGCCAACAAGCGACCTTGTGGCGCCTTTGTTTTGTTCCTCGACGAGCGCCGGTCGGCCCACGAAGTGGTCCTTCTTGAAGTCAACCAGGCGGCCAAGCCCAATTTCGTATGGGGAATATTGTTGCGATTCAATCAATGCTTTCTTGCTCGAAACATAATCCACGTCGGTCAGGATCAACCCTGCTTCAATCCGCGCGATATCGAGTGCCAGCATTCCGGCCGGATGAATATCGAAGGCTTGTCCGACCGTCATCAGCTCATCCCAGACCCGCACGGCATTGTTCCACGGCATCCAGAGTTCATACCCCAAGTCACCCGTATATCCCGTTCGCGAGATTTCCACCGGCACGCCTGCAATTGTGCCGCGGGTCATGCGGAAATATTTGAGGCTGGCGATATCCGCTCCGGCCAACTGCTGCAGCAAACGTCCAGAAGTGGGTCCTTGCAGCGCCAGCGCGGCTACCTCCTGGGTGATGTCATCAACGGAAAGCTCGAGACCCAGCGCATTTTGCCGAAACCAGCGCAAATTCGGATCCGCCGCGGTCCAGCGATACGCATTTTCCTCAAGCCTGGCAATCGTGCCGTCGTCAATTACTTTTCCGTGTACGTCGCACCAGCAGCAATAAATTACCTGGCCAATCGAAACTTTATTAATGTCGCGCGCGATCACGCGATTGACAAACTTTGTCGCGTCGCGTCCCCTTACGTGGTATTTGAACAAAGGCGAAATATCAATGAGCGCAGATGCATTTCGGATGGCGTTGTATTCGTGCTCATGATGCGTTTCATAGACGCTAACGGTGTAATAGCCTGACCACTCGCGATAGTTCAGGCTTTCGCACAGCTTGAACGTGCGCTCGTGGAATGCAGTTCCAACCGGCACAGGACCTCCTGCGACAGCGCTCGGATTATAAGCAGGGCGTCACGCGCCAGCAAGGCTTGCGCGGCCGGATTTGTTTCGCCGGTCTCATTTGTCGGAGAAAATACTCCTTACAGAAGCAACTTGTCGTCAGCGACGGTGCCCGATACAATGTGCGTCTCAGTTGGCGCTCACTCCCTTTTTTACCTTGCAAAGGACTTGATGAATTCCGCGTACGACGTCATCGTCATCGGCGGCGGTCACAACGGTCTGGTCAACGCCGCTTATCTCGCGCGTGCCGGAAAGAAAGTGATTGTTCTGGAGCGGCGTCACGTTCTTGGCGGCGCTGCCGTCACCGAAGAGATGTTTCCGGGGTTCAAATTTTCAGTTTGCTCCTACGTTGTGTCGCTGCTGCGGCCGGAGATCATTCGCGATCTCGATCTTCCGCGTCATGGACTTGAAATTCTTCCGCTGGACGGCACTTTCACGCCGATGCCCAGCGGCGATTACTTGTGGCGCGTCAATGATCATGCAAAAACGCGGCGTGAACTGGCACGCCATTCCCGCGTCGATGCCGAGGCTTACGACGAATTCGGGAAAGCCATGGTCGCAATGTGCCGCTTCGTCAAACCCATGCTGGCGATGTCACCGCCCGACCCGACGACGCTCGATCCGCGCGACCTCAGGCACTTGTATCGGCTCGGCCAGCGATTCCGCGCGCTCTCTTCCGACGAAAAATACAACCTTGTTAAATTAATGACCATGAGCGCTGCAGAGTTTCTCGATCAATGGTTCGAGACCGATGTGCTCAAGGCGACGATGTCGGCTTCGGGAATTATCGGGACATTTCTGGGTATTCGGTCGCCGGGCACAGCGTACGTGCTGCTTCATCATTACATGGGAGAAATTGACGGGGCGTTTCGCGCCTGGGGATTCAGCCGCGGCGGTACCGGCGCCATCTCTAACGCCATCGCCGCTGCTGCGCGGGAGGCTGGCGTTGAGATTCGCACGGAAGCTCCGGTGGGGAAGATTCTCGTGAAGGATGGCCGAGCGAACGGCGTCGTCTTGCAAACTGGGGAAGAACTTCGTGGCTCAGTTGTATCGTCGAGCGTGGATCCTAATCTCACTTTTTTGAAACTGATGGAGCCCCAAGAGCTTCCAGGCGATTTCGTGGAAGACGTTCGGCGCTACAAATATCGCGGCTCGTCCGGGAAAGTAAATCTGGCACTCGATGCACTGCCGGATTTCAAATGCCTGCCAGGTTCGAGGGTGCATTTGCGCGGCGCGATTTCCATTTCGCCCAGCGTCGACTATATGGAGCGCGCGTACGACGATGCAAAGTACGGCCAGTTCTCGCGCCATCCTTACATAGATGTAGTGATCCCAAGCCTAACCGATCCCTCCGTTGCCCCGCCCGGTAAACACGTTCTTTCATGCTTTGTTCAGTACGCTCCCTATAAACTTGCCGACGGCACGTGGGATAAAAAGCGCGAGGCCTTTGGAGATGCGGTGGTAAATACGCTTGCGGAATACGCACCAAATCTAAAACAAATCATTATCGGACGACAGGTTCTCACACCGCTCGACCTGGAGCGCGAATTCGGATTGACGCAGGGCAATATTTTTCAAGGCGAACTATCTCTCGAACAATTATTCTTTCTGCGCCCTGTTCCAGGCTGGGCAAAGTACCGTACGCCAATAGAAAATCTATACTTGTGCGGCTCTGCCACGCATCCCGGAGGAGGCATCATGGGCGCCCCGGGCAGGCTTGCGAGCGTCGCAATCTTGCAAGATTGGAAAAAAAGAAAAAGCTAAGGCATGCCCGCCGGTCAAACTGTAGCGATTATTGGCGCAGGCCACAACGGCCTGGTTGCGGCTTTCTATCTTGCAAGGGCGGGATTCAAGCCCGTGGTTCTCGAACGCAGCTCGATGGTGGGCGGCGCTGCAATTACCGAAGAATTCCATCCGGGCTTCAAATGCTCGACTCTGGCGCATACGTGTGGGCCGCTGCGCGACGATGTCGCGCGCGACATGCGGCTCGAGAATTATGGTTTTGCACTGATCGACCCTGACCCGCGCGTTTTCGCTCCTTTACCGGACGGCCGCGCGCTTGTTTTCTACCATGATCCCGCCAAGACCGCCGGCGTCGTCGCGCACTTCTGCGCACGCGACGCTGAAAAGTATGTCGAGTTTGCGCAGGTTCTCGAAGCTGTCACCGAACACTTTGCACTGGCCGCATCTATGACGCCGCCATCGATTGACAGCCCGTCTCCTAACGATCTGTGGAATCTTTTCAAGCTTGGCCGCGGCTTCCGCAGCCTTGGAAAAAAAGAAATGTTTCGCTTGCTGCGCTGGGGACCAATGGCCGTGGCTGATTTCGTTGCTGAATTTTTTGAGACGGATCTGCTGCGCTCGGTAATCGCCGCGCGTGGCATCTTTGGCACTGCAATGGGACCGTGGTCTGCCGGGTCGACGGCTGTCCTATTGCTGCGCGCTGCGGCCGATGCGCATCCGGCCGGTCCTGCAGCATTCCCGCGCGGCGGCATGGGCGAACTTGGCCGGGCAATGGCAGAGTCCGCAAAACATGCAGGGGCGCAAATTCGTACCGATGCCGAAGTCACTGAGATTCGCGTGAAAAACGGCGCGGTTACGGCAGTGATTCTGGCCGGAGGCGAAGAAATTCCTGCGACCGCTGTGGTCTCCGGGGCGGATCCTAAGCGCACGTTTCTGGGATTGCTTGATCCGGTGCATCTCGATCCAGATTTTCTCGGGCGTATTCAAAACTATCGCTCGAAGGGCGCCACGGCCAAGGTAAATCTCGCTCTCGATGATCTGCCCGAATTCCCATCGCTCGCCGCGGCGATCGCTCCAGACGGTTTTCGACAGGCGCTCTCGGGACGCATTCACATTGGACCGGGAATTGATTATTTGGAGCGGGCTTTTGATGCCTCCAAGTACGGCGACTGCTCGCCAGAGCCGTATCTCGATATTTGCATTCCAAGTATTTTGGATACGTCCCTTTGTCCCCCTGGGAAGCACGTTATGTCGGTTTACATGCAGTACGCGCCGTTCCAGCTGAAGAACGGCGACTGGGCGGCGCAGCGCGAAGCTTTAGGCAAGACGGTCATTAAGACACTGGCCGCGTATTCGCCAACGCTCGCAAGCCTAGTGCTCGGCTCGCAAGTGATCACCCCGCAAGACCTGCAAGAAACTTATGCTCTGACGGGCGGCCACATTTTTCACGGGGAGCTGGCCCTGGACCAGCTTTTCACCATGCGCCCGTTTCTCGATTGGGCGCGCTACCGCACACCCATACGCGGACTTTTTCTTTGCGGTTCCGGCACGCATCCCGGTAACGGACTTACCGGAGCGTCCGGAGCCAATGCCGCCCGAGAAGTTATCGGTGAGTTGCGATAGCAATTTCCCCGCCTGGAGCCCGCATAACTTGTGGCCCACCTGTAGCGCACGGTAGAATAGAGATCTTCCAAACCAAAAGGAGCCAGCATGGTGACCGCAGAACGCAAGCCGCAACGCCAGCCATTTTCAAACGAGCCGTTGGTAGATTTTTCCAAGCCTGAGAATCGCACTGCCATGCAGGAGGCCATGAAAAAAGTTGCCGCGGAGCTTGGCCGCGAGTATCCGATGTACATTGCGGGCGAGAAGGTGACCACCAGCGAAAAGAAAACTTCCATTAATCCCTCTCATCCGGAGCAAGTCGTGGGCGTTTTTCAAGTGGCAACCACCGAGATGGGCAATCGAGCGGTTGAGGCGGCTCACCAAGCGTTTGAGTCCTGGAAGCGGGTGCCTGGCGAGAAACGCGCAGAGATTCTCTTCCGCACTGCGGAGCTGCTGCGGCGCCGCAAATTTGAAATTTCGGCACTGATTGCATACGAAGTTGGCAAGACCTGGCCCGAGGCCGATGCCGATACAGCCGAAACGATTGATTTCGCGGAATTTTATGGCCGCGAGATGCTTCGCCTTGCGGGACCGCAGCCGGTCGCGCCGATAAAGGGCGAAAAAAATTATCTCGTGTACATCCCTCTTGGAGTTGGCGTCGTGATTCCCCCCTGGAATTTTCCGTGCGCGATCATGGCAGGAATGACGATGGCGTCTCTGGTTACGGGCAACACAGTTGTGCTCAAGCCATCCAGCGATTCGCCGACGATTGCCGCAAAATTTGTGGAGATACTGTATGAAGCCGGCCTGCCCAAAGAGGCTCTGAATTTTATCACTGGCCCGGGCGGGTCGGTTGGGAACGCACTAGTTGCGCATCCAAAAACGCGCTATGTGGCGTTCACTGGCTCAAAAGAAGTTGGTCTGGGCATCAGCGAAAAGGCCTCGAAAGCGCAGCCAGGGCAGATCTGGATCAAGCGCACAGTGCTAGAGATGGGCGGCAAGGACGCGATCATCGTGGATGATGAAGCCGATGTAGACGCCGCGGTGGAGGGCGTGGCGCAATCTGCGTTTGGTTATCAGGGACAAAAGTGCTCGGCGTGTTCACGCGCAATCGTGACGCAGAACATTTACGACAGCTTCGTTAACAAGCTTACCGAGCGCGTGAAAAAGATAACCGTTGGGCCCATCGAAGACCCCGCAAATTACATGGGACCGGTGATCAACAAATCTTCGATGAAAACGATTCTCGACTATATCGATGTGGGAAAGAAAGAAGGCCGCCTTGTGACTGGTGGAGGCCCCGCGAGCGGCGATGGTTTTTTCATTCAGCCGACGGTTATTGCCGACGTTAGTCCGAAGGCGCGGATTGCGCAGGAAGAAATTTTCGGGCCGGTTCTTGCGGTGATACCGGCAAAAGATTTTGAACACGCGCTGGAAATTGCCAATGATAGTGAGTTCGGCCTCACGGGTGCCGTTTATTCGCGCAATCCCAAGAAACTAGCGAAAGCCTCAGAAAGCTTCCATGTGGGCAACCTTTATTTGAACCGGAAGTGTACCGGAGCCATGGTTGGCGCACATCCTTTTGGCGGATTTAATATGTCCGGGACCGATTCCAAAGCGGGCGGGCAGGACTACTTGCTTCTTTTTTTGCAGGCCAAGAGCATCGCCGAAAAGATAGGAAATGACCCCAGGGAAGGAAAAGGGGTTTAGGCAGGTTGCGCGGAGCAACCTCGTGCCGCGACCCATTTTAATAGGCGATACATGGGATAACTAATCGCCAGCGCGATGAGTGTTAGGCGGCTGTTTTGCCTGTCGCTAACGATCGCACCCGCCAGAAAGGCCAATGAGCCAACGAGCGCTGCCGCCGTCGTCCAAGGATATCCCCAGGCCCGGTAAGGACGTTCTAACTCCGGCTCGCGAGTCCGCAAAATAAAAAGCGATATAAACGAAATCGTATAATTGGCGACAAAGAAAAATGCCAGCATGGCGATTACACGCTCGAAGCTGAAAACCGCAAAAACAATACCAATGGCGGCACTCAACGCAAGCGCCAGTGCCGGAGTACCGCCGCGATTGACGCGCGCAACTCGCCGAAAAAATAATCCATCGCGGCTCATCGCATAAATGACGCGAGTACCCATTAATTGCAGGGCATTGATGCTACTGAGCAATGCCAGCACCATGACCGAGCGAAAGATTGTGCCTCCATGCGCACCAAAAACGCGTTCCGCGGCGGCGCCGAGCGCAAAATTATTTCCCGCGATTTCGTTTATCGGCAGCACATACACGAGCGCGGCGTTGATCATCAAATAGATGGCGAAGATCGAAATCACGCTTGCGGTGATACCGCGAGGAATGTTTGTGCCCGGGTCGCGCACTTCATCCCCGAAATAAATAACGCCGTCCCATCCGTCGTAAGTGTAGATCGTTGCTTGCAAACCAACGACGAGCGCGGCAAACAACGCCCAGCCAAGCGGCACCATGAGCGCTTGAGGCGCGACCCCGGAAGGCGTCGCTCCTGACGCGTAACGCGTGTGCGGTGGGATCACGAAGCACGCAGCCACCAGTGCGGTAAACAGGATCGCTTTGAGGAGTGACGTCACATTTTGCACACCGCTGCCGAAGCGTAGGCTTTTCCATTGCACGGCAGCAAAGAACAAAATTACGCCGACTGCAATAACTTTCACGTGGCCGTCAAGAACGGGAAACAACTTGCCGCTGTACTCTCCGATCACAATGCCGACGGCAGCGAGAGTACCGCAAGTGGAAAGCCAGTCGCTCCAGCCGACGATGAAGCCTGCGTACTCGCCAAGCGCGCGCCGCGAAAAATTGTATTGGCCGCCACTGCGCGGAATGGCCGCGCCCAGCTCGGCAAGCTGGAACGCCCCGAGCAGCGCGTACAGCGCGCCGCCAAACCACACCGCAAAAAATAGCCCGAGCTTGGGAAGAACGGAAGCAATGTCGCCGGGAGTTCTCACAATGCCCGCGCCGATGGTATTGCCAACCGCTACGGCCACGCCAAATCCGACGCCAAGAATTTTCAGCAAGCGGTCAGATCGACGATCGGGTGTTGAGCTGAGGCCCGGGATTGTCTCTACCATTATTTTCGAATTTTCTCGTGGAGCCGATCCTGCGTGGCCATCATAGCGTCGGAGCAACAAATTGCAATGTGTGATTCGCGAGCATCTGATTCGTTGGGTTACACGCGGCAATTCAGTTCCTGGACATGATAAGTTCGGGTGTGGCATGGTTTCTTCAGCGATCGAGCAAGTGCGCAAGATGAAATGTGATGACCACTCAAACCGCTGAACCCAGGGTGCCTGCCGAGGTGATTCAGTCTCCACGATCCACGCGAATGTACTGGTACCTTTTGTTACTCGCATGGGTGGCGAGCGCTCTCTACATGAGCACACATCTGCTACGCGGCTGGGTTCCGCATGACGAAGGGGCTTTCGCGCAAAGTGCGGAGCGCGTTCTTCAAGGCCAGCTCCCGCATCGCGATTTCCTGGAGTTGTATACCGGCGGATTGAGCTTTGTTCATGCGCTTGCGTTTCGCGTCATGGGCGCAAATCTCGCTACGCTTCGCTACGTTCTTTTTGGCGCTTTCCTCGCATGGATACCGGCAGTCTATTATGTTGCAACTCGTTTTGGTTCGCCCTTAGCCGCGGGCGGCGTCACGCTTCTGTGCGTGGCCTGGAGCGTGCCCAATTACGCGGCAGCGGTGCCCTCCTGGTACAACTTGTTCCTTGCCACTTTTGCCGTCGCCGCAGTGCTTCGGTATCTGGAAACGCGCGCGCCACGGTGGATGTTCTTCGCAGGACTCTGCGGCGGATTCTCTTTCGTGGTCAAAAGCGTGGGACTCTACTTGCTGGCTGGTATTTGGATGTTTCTTCTTTTCCGCGAGCAAAGCTTGAACCAAGCTGACGGTGAGAATACCAAAGAGCGCTCCTCACTGTTCCGCGCCATGGCTTTTTCCTCGGTACTTTTTCTCGTTGTGCTGTTGATCCTACTTATTCGGCAGCGGAGCGGGGCAGAGGAGGTTGTGCATTTTGTGTTTCCAACGGCTTCCCTTGGGTTCCTGCTGCTTTTCCGCGAATGGCGCGGCATTCGGGTAAACGATGCAAAGCGTTTCTCCATGCTTGCCGAGATGGCCGGGCCTTTTCTGGCAGGCGCGGCCCTACCAATTCTCGCTTACTTGATCCCGTATATCCGGGGACATGCGGTCACCGCGTTGATTAGAGGCGTTTTTATTCTTCCCGCGCGACGAATTGCCGGGGCGTCGATGTCCCCACCTGAATTGCTATCGTTGCTCGCTGTCGTTCCGATAGCGGCGCTGCTGGCAATGGCCGCGCTCAGCGGTCGGCGTTTTCGGTTGATTCTTACCACGGCGACAGCGCTCGCTCTCGCGGGCGTGTGGTATTTATCTGCTCGGGAAGAGTACGTGTATCAAGCGGTTTGGTATTCCGCGGCTAATTTGATTCCTGTTCTAATACTTGCAGGCGTAGCGGTTCTAACGGTCAGTCCAGCGATCTGCCGGACGTCGCCAGGTCTACGGCAGCAGCAATTGATGCTCTTGTTGAGCGCTCTGTCGCTTTGCAGTGTGGTGCAATTTCCATTCAGCGCGGCTATCTATTTCTGTTACGTGGCCCCGCTGGTCGCCTTGACAGTGTTCGCGCTTCTTTCATTGTTCCCGCAGCTGTCGAAGCGTTTGCTTGTGTGCGTGCTGGCGTTCTATCTTTTTTTTGCGGTCACGCGAATCACCCCGGGTTTTATTTACGAGATGGAGGAGTCTTACAAGCCCGATGTGCAGACTGCACCATTGCATTTGGATCGCGCCGGGGGTTTGCGAGTCACTGCCGAAGAAGCAGTTCGGTACCAGCAACTAATCGCTGCTGTCCGTGAACACACCAGGGGCCCTTTCATCTACGCCGCGCCCGATTGTCCTGAGGTATATTTCCTGGCCGGCTTTCACAATCCCACGCGGTCGCTGTTTGACTTCCTGGATGATTCTTCAGGGAGAGAAGAAATCCTCAACGCGCTCGAATTGCACCAAGTCAACGTGATTGTCATCTACGATAAGCCCGCTTTTTCGAGCGAGCTTCCCGATACCCTTCGTGAGGCACTTGAGGATCGTTTTCCGTCATCCAGAAACGTTGGTCCGTTTGAGGTAAGGTGGCGCCCCTAAGCTTGCCGGCGCTGACGGAATGACAGACTTACGTCTGCAAAGGTTTGTAAAAACGCTTGCTAGACATGAGCTGTCGGGCCCGGGCTTCTCATCGCAGGTGTAGTATGGTGGAATGGAGGTCTAATGGGAATTCGCTATGCGGCGCGCTCGCTGCCGTCGCGCGGCGCATTGACCTACAGTCGATGATCTCAACCACCAGTCTGCTGGAAAAAACCACTGTTTATCGCTTATGGCAGAAGCCTTTCGAGAATCAAAAATTTGCGCCACTACTCGCGCACAATGATTTTAGCCGCATCAGGCGAGTTCTCGACGTAGGCTGCGGTCCAGGGATCAACACGCGCTTCTTCGGGAAATCCGACTATCTGGGAATTGATATTAATGCTCGCTATATCTCCTATGCGCAGCGCCGCTACAAACGCAAATTTCTCGTCGCTGACGTTACCCGGTTCAGCGTTTCTCAGGGCGAACGCTTTGACTTTGTACTCCTGAACAGTTTTCTTCATCATGTTGATGACACAAGCGTACGGCGCATTCTTTCACATCTTTGCACGGTACTCACGGCCGACGGCCACATCCATATTCTCGACTTGATTCTACCGGCAGATCCTTCGATCGCCAGGTTTTTAGCGCGCGCGGATCGCGGTGAGTTTCCGCGCCCCGTGGAACAATGGCGGGACATTTGTTCGAGCATTTTTGATATGGTGATCTTTGAAGCTTACATAGTCGGTGCACTGAAAGTTCCTCTTTGGCATATGTTTTATTGCAAAGGGCGAGCGCGACAATGAGTTTGTTTCCGCGAGTATCGCTGGCGATCCCGGTGCACAACGAGGAAGCCGTGGTGCCTGAACTGTTGCGACGGGTGCGCGCGTTGTTGGACGCTCTTCCCGGCGGACCGCATTCCGCCGTATTTGTGGACGATGGCAGCACCGACCGAACACTGGAATCTCTTGAGCGGGCAGCCCAGGAAGAAGCTCGAATTCTAGTCATAGCGCTCTCCCGCAATTTCGGTCACCAGGCGGCTCTGACGGCGGCATTAGATTATGTGGATGGGGATGTGACCGTAGTTATGGACGGAGACTTACAGGATCCGCCCGAAGCTGTTCCGCAGTTCGTCCACAAGTATCTGGAAGGCTACGATGTGGTTTACGCACAACGACAGAATCGAAAGGAGTCGTTGCTGCTTCGCGCCTGTTATTTCATTTTCTATCGGCTTTTGGCGAGCTTGTCGGATATTCAGCTTCCTGTCGACGCCGGCGACTTCGGCCTGATGTCTCGCCGCGTCGTCGAGCATCTGCGCAAAATGCCCGAGCATCATCGATATCTTCGCGGGCTGAGAAGCTGGGTTGGTTTCCGCCAGATCGGCCTCGCGGTAGAACGCTCCGAGCGTCACGCAGGCGAGAGCAAGTACAGTGCGCTGAGACTTCTGAAACTGGCTTCCGACGGAATTTTTGCCTTTTCCATCGTACCGATACGCGCGGCCGCGCTTCTGGGCACGGCCACCATTTTTGCCTCGCTGCTTTTCGTCGTCTATTCACTCTACGCGAAGATTGTCCTGCACCATTCGCCACAGGGTTTCACTGCTTTAATCGTGGCCCTTACGTTTCTTTCCGGCGTCCTTCTTTTGTTTCTCGGCATCATCGGGGAATACGTCGGACGCGTGTATGAAGAGGTGAAGGGACGTCCCCTTTATGTTGTGGGCCGGCTGATACAGTACGGCGGAGAATCGCGCGGCGTTGGGAGCCCCGCTGCTGCGGCGATTACCTTGAAACAAACAGGAAATCGCTGACGATGCAGCGGTGCCGGCAAGGCTGAGGAGCTGGTGGATCCTAAATATGGCGAGAAGTATCGCGAGCTCTACGAACGGCACTGGTGGTGGCGGGCGCGCGAAGCCGGCGTACTAAAGGCTCTTCGAGCTCACCAGCCGGCTGAAGGATGGGGGCGCATTCTCGATGTCGGCTGCGGTGATGGCCTATTCTTCGATCGTTTACGTGAGCTTGGCGACGTCGAAGGCGTCGAACCAGATGCGGCACTGGTTCGCAGCGATGGACCCCACCGAGCACGGATTCAGATCGTGCCGTTTGATTCGTCCTTCCGACCCGGAAAGCAATATTCGCTAATCCTGATGCTCGACGTCCTCGAGCACATGCCGGATCCACTGGCTGCTATTGGCCACGCCTGCGCACTGCTTCTTCCCGGTGGAGCGTTGCTGGCCACGGTTCCAGCGTTTAATTTGCTCTGGACCAATCACGACGTCATCAACCACCACGTGACGCGCTATCGTAAGGCCACCTTGCGCCCGCTTTTTAAACAGGCCGGGCTGCAAATTCTGGAGGAGCGCTACTTATTTCAGTGGATCTTTCCAGCAAAACTCTTAACGCGCGCTGTCGAGCGCATCTTTGCGACCCGACCCGCGGTACCTTCGGTCCCTCCAAACTGGCTCAATCAATCGCTTCTTTGGATTTCTCGCTTCGAGCGAACAGTCCTCAGCCCTTTCCCGATCCCCTTTGGCAGCTCGCTCGTGGTATTCGCCAAAAATCGATCTTAAGGGATGGTTGTGCTTCGAGAATCGTGGCGAAACGTCGAGATTGCCCACGTACGGAAATGTGGGCGGAAAGATAAGGCAACACGGCCGTAGGGTTTCGTTGGGTTCGACGAACCAGACCTGGCGACGGTAGTTATTCGCGGGTAGCGCGATCGATAAAACTGGCTACGTGATTGTGGAGGCTCACCCGATCTTCGTCGCGCAAATACATCATGTGGCCTGCGTTGTAATAATCCAAAGTTATATTTTTCTGCAGGTCTGCGGGCAAGCCGAGATGCCCCATCGTGTATTCGGTTTCGAAGAATGGCGTGGCCATGTCGTAGTAACCGTTTTCTACCTGCACCAAGAGGCGAGGATTGGTGATCATGGCCTGCGCAAGATCCCCCTGGGTGTTAGGAGCGCTGGGGAAAAATGAGCGGGCGCCGATAGGCGTGGGCTGGCGTTTCCAATTCCAGGCGGCGCCACCGCCGCCGCTGGTGTTGTGGTACAGCTTATCGCGGCCGAATTTTAGTTCGCTGTGGTTGTAGGAATTGATGAGAGCAGTGTAAGCACCGCCAACGGCGGGGCCTTCGGGATCGCCTTGTGAGTTTTCGGCCAGCAGATCATAGGTATATCCGGAAAAACGCGCGTCGATGCGGCCGGTTGTTAACCCCCGGCTGCGCTGCAGCTCGACATTGAACTGGCCGAGAGTCACGCGAAGATTGGCTCGTTGCAAATAGTCTTCACTGAGGCCCGTGAAGTATGAAAGCTTCTTCGCTACGGCCGCCTTTTCCGCAGCCGACAGTTGAGACCCTTTGAAAAGCGCCGTCGCGTATTCGCCTTTGGCATACTGGCGCGCCTCTTCGATAAAACCTTGCAAATCTGCCGGCCGATCTTTCAGAACTCTGTGGTACCAGGCTACGGCCGCGTAACTAGGGAGATAAAAGATGTAAGGACGATCGTCGCCGGGCGCGAAGGTAATCGTCGAGAGATCAAGTACCGAGGAGATCAGGACGATCCCGTTTAAGTGCAACGTATCTCGGGACTGCAGATAATTGCCCAGCGCGGCAGAGCGAAAGGTGCCATAACTTTCTCCGATGAGGAATTTAGCGGAATTCCACCGGTCATTGCGGCTGATATAGGTGACGATGAATTGTGCAAAGGCTTGAACGTCTTCGTCGATGCCGTAGAAATCCTTGTCCTGCGCTTTGCCGACCGCGTGGCTGTAACCGGTGCCTATGGCATCAATGAACACCAGATCAGACTTGTCGAGCAAGCTTTCTGAATTATCAACGAGCTTATAAGGCGCTGGCGGCGTAAATTGACCGTCGACAATGGAAGCGCGGCGCGGTCCAAAGGCGCCGAGATGCAGCCACATCGTCGCCGAGCCGGGCCCACCGTTATATAAGAATGAAATAGGCCGCAGGCTAAGGTCGCGCACATCGGAGCGCGTGTATGCGACTGAGTACATTAGGGCAGTAGGCTCCCCTTTTTCATTTTTGAGCAGCGTGGTACTCGCGGTGGCTCGGTAGGGGATCGTCTGCCCTCCGATGCGGATGGTGTGCTCGGTGACCGAAGATTCTTCCTTAGGTTTGGCCATTTCGGCTGGGTCCAACGGTTTTGTCTCTGGCGATTTCTTTTCATCTTCGTGCAACTGCGCCGCTAGCCGGAGTGCCGGCCCCAGCCCCAAAACAATCGAAAGTATCGCACCAAGACACAGACCCTTTTTCATCCTGTTGCTCCTGTTTGTGAAGCTCGACTCGAAGATGGCGAACTGCGGATTCTATGCGCGAGAGCCACGGAAGTCAAAAACGTTGCCGCAGCGGTGGGAACGGTATGGGCAACCGATGAGCAAATGCGGCGATCTGGAAACGCGATCCAACAAGAAGATTGTCGCCGACTTGAGGATTCAGCGTTCGATCTCGAGTTCCGTCGCCTGAGGCGCCTTTTTCGCGGCGGCCGTCGCAGAGAGTTTAGGTTGCAGATCGGTTTGCGGGTCCATGTCGGCGAGTTCCAGGCGCAGATTGCCTTGATTGGTAGCATAGGCCAAGCCAGTTTCCAAATCGAGCGTGCCGGCGCGGATAAGCTTTTCAATCTCGCCATCGAAATATTGCATGCCTTCTGTTGAGCCGTCGCGCATCGCGTCCACCAAAGTTTTTCCTTCGCCCTCGCCCTTTTCGATGTACTCGCGGGTACGCAGTGTGGATTTAAGAATCTCGATGACCGCGAGCCGGCCGTTGCCGTCTCTGCGCGGAAGAAGGCGCTGCGAAAGAATATAGCGGAATGCCTTGGCCAGACGGTTGCGAATTGCTTGCTGATCGCTCATCGAAAAGCTGCCAACGATCCGTTCAACGGTGCGCGCCGCGTCAATGGTATGTAGCGTAGAAAGCACGAGGTGCCCGGTTTCGGCGGCTTCGAGCGCGATCTCAATCGTCTCTTTGTCGCGCATTTCGCCGACGAGGATTACCTTAGGAGCCTGGCGAAGAGCGGCGCGCAGCGCGAGGGCAAAGGTGGGCGTGTCGCTGTGTAACTCACGTTGATGGATTGTTGCTTTTTTATGTTTGTGGAGGAATTCAATGGGGTCCTCGATCGTCAGAACGTGGTAAGCCTTTTCCTCGTTAATCCGGTTGATGATGGCCGCGAGCGTTGACGACTTCCCGGAGCCGGTCGGACCAGTTACCAGCACAATTCCGTTTCGCAGACCCACTATTTCCGACAATTGTGGCGGCAGATTCAAATCGGTGAACGTCGGCACTTTATCGGGAATCAGCCGCATGATGATCGCAAGGCTGCCGCGCTGCCGGAAAATATTTACGCGAAATCTCGCGATTCCCTCGAGACCGTAGGAAAGGTCCGCTGAACCCTCCGTCTCTAATTTCTTCGCAGGATGCTCCAGCTTGCCTATCAGATCGCTTGCAATCCGCATCGTATCGTGGACAGTAAGCACCTCGAGGCCGGGAATTTTAACGGGCATCAATTGTCCGCTGGCTTCCACTTGGGGCGGGCGTCCGGGGGAAAAAATCAAGTCGCTCAGCTGTCCAGGAACGCGAAGCATCGCGGCGATGACGTCCTTGGTGGACGGGGTCGCTGCCGGAGCAGTCGTTACCGGCACCGTATTTAGCGGGACCTCGGCTATAACCGTGGTAGCCATGATCACTCCTGAATGGTTTTGAGCTCTCGATGATATCCGGAGAGGTCTTTGGCGTGAGGATCGGCCAGGGACAATGGTACGTAGATAGGCAGCGGGAAACAATCAACTCATGATGGTGTGGTGTCAAATCCGCTATTACTTCACAGTCGCGCCCACGGGGATGATTTATGGGACGGCTGCCCTTCGCTCTGGCATGATGTATCCGGCCCCGGCGGTGTTTCGTATGGTTTGACAACGCTACCCTCGGGGCAATACGCGGAGGCCAGTGCGCATGCCTACAGATCTTCGCCGGGTACCCCGCTATCCGTTTTTCGCATCGGCCGAGATCACCGAGCGTAAATCAGAAACCCGCCTGACCGCCCGTACCAGTGAGCTCAGCCGTTACGGCTGCTACATGGATATGATGAATCCGTTGCCGCTCGGCACGGCCATCAACATCGTGATTCGTTACCACGACCAGTCATTCAGCGCCAATGGCTCGGTTATTTATTCACAGCCGAACATGGGAATGGGTATTTCCTTTGAGATGATTGATGCCGGCCAGCAAACAATTATTGAAAAATGGCTGACTGAAATTGGCGTCCAATAATCGCTAGGTAACCCTCGTTTAGCAAAATTCCGTAGCCCGAGCTGACCTAGTTTCTCCGCTGCCATGCTAACGCCGAAGCAATACTTGACTCAGAACCTGTAAGTCACGTCGAACTGGAGCCGCTTGAGCAAGTTGTCCAGAAGTGGACTGCTCGCCGTCACCAACGGGCGCCCGAAAAGTCCGGTGAAGGCGAGCTGGATCTTGTTGTTGGCCTGATAGAAGACTTCGACCCGGTGTGCGGTGACATTGCTTCCCTGGCGCATCTCGCTGTAGTTGAAAACACCAAGCACTGCTTCGCGTTCGACAAAAATTCGGGTGTACGCAAAGTTCCAGTCGCCTTTTTCTTGTGCGCGGCCGACGCGTGCCTCGAGCCAGTAGGCACGGCGCTGGCGCGGATCGCAGAGCGCATTTCTGGATTGAGAGAAGGTTTGAACCTCAGTGTTCGCCGGTGCGGCAAGGATGTTGCCAAGGTTCGCGCAAGCTTTCGTATTCTGGGCGAAATTTCCGAGGATAAGGATCGGCCACTGCGGAGCCGAAGTGCTTAGGTCCAACCTCGCAATGGCGTCAAAAATTCCGAACTTTGAAGCAAATTGGGCATTCGTGACGACGTCTTGACCCGTTGCAGTGAATGTCCCCGTCGTTGTAACCGTTGAATTCTGGCTGCCGTTGTTGTTCAACTTCAGCAGCCCGTGCAGGGGGCTCGCAGCGTTTGCAGTGGCCACCGAAAGGGCAACGGGATCAGCTTTGTGCCAATTATAAAATGCACCATAAAGGCTGAGTCTGAGCCAACTCGTTAATCCCCATGCGGTCTGAAGCTGCCCGCCATACACCGCGCTTTGCACAATGCTCTTATTATGGAAGGAAACGCCTGCGGTCTCGGCGAAGGGGAGCTCAAATCCAACCAGGGCGATGCGCTTCAAGGGGCCCGAGGTTTCGAAATCCCACGCTAAGGTTTGTGCCAACCCTTCAGGATTGAGGTCATTGTCCCAGGTCAGTTCGGTCCGGTACCAAGGGTATGAAAATTTTCCGCCGGTCAGGGTCAATGCCTTGAAAAAATGAGGATGATAGGTAATGAACGCGCGATCGAGATACAACGGCTTCCGGGTATAAAATTGGTTGATCGTTTGCATGGCGGCTACTGGATTGTTGATATCTCCCGTGGCAAGGGTAAGGCTGCCGGTGACATCGCCATTCAGGCTGGCATCGGCATTGAAACGCAGCCTTATGCGAGCGCGATTGCGCACCTGTGAGCGGTCCGCAGGTCCGCCGAAAGAGGGTTCGTCGCGCAGCTTGAAGTCGCCGCTGAAGGAGAACGGGCCAATGTTCTTTAAACGATCGGCGAAGGATTTGTGCCCGGAATCTTTCGGCGCTTCAAGTTGGTCAGGCTCCTGGTGGACGTTTGTTTCGGCGACGAGCCCTGCACCAACCCCAACCGTCCCCGATGGAATAGAAGAGACTGTGGAACTTGCCTGCGCGGCGCGCACCTCAGCCTCGAGCGCAGCGATGCGCGCTTCTTGGGCGCGTAAGGTCGCTTGCTGAACCTCAAGTCCTCTTTTTAGTTCTTCGATCTGTCTTTCGATAGTCGCCGGCGTGGAAGATGTTACGGGCTCCTGCGAGAGCAGCAGCTGGGGGTTGCTCGCCGTTTCTCGCGCCGTTGCGTCCTTTGCGACGTTATCGGCGCCGCTCATGGGCAGGCAAAGAGAGATTCCCAGAGCCAGGACTTCCAGTTTTCCGCTCCACATGTACCCTCCCTGATTACGTTGAACCATAGTCGCAGTTTAGCGTGTGTGCGATTTAACTCATTTTAAATCGTCAAGTCAAAGCGGATTCAATTGAATCATAAGGATTGTAAACCTTCGGTAGAACGAACGATGGTTAAGTCGCAGCAATACTAGACGCGCACAATCATCACTTCGGTTGACTTGATCAGAGCCGCTGCCTTGTCGCCCTGGCGGAGACGCATCTCGCGGACGGCATCACTTGTGATAATGGAAGTGATCCGTTGGCCGCCAATCGAGAGCGTTACCTGAGCGAGTAACCCGCTGATTTTGATTTCAACAACTCGTCCGACGATCTGGTTTCGGCCGCTGATGCGCCGAAAGTTCGTTCGTTTCTCGGCGGCATCGCCGGACTCGTTGGCCCGATAAAGAAACTTGTCCAGCTCAGACTCAGGGATTCGATGGTGCCCACCAGCAGTCCTCGCAGTACGCAATCGCTTTTTGTAGATCCACTGTTTTAACGTGGAATAGTTGATGCCTAGAATCTGGGCAGCCTCGCGAGGCCCTATAAATTTGCCAAGGCGCTTGCTTCTCTGGATGAGCTTTCGATGGACAGCCATTTTGCGCAGTCGCACTCCAGTCAGAAACACTCTGCTTGAGTTTCCAGCGAGGCGTCAACCTTTTCTGCGTTGAGTTAGTCAGGAAATGTTTGGTTTCCGCGGACCACGCGAAACGGTTGGCAACAATTGTTTGACGACGCCACCTCGCCTCCAGTGACTCGCAACATTCTGGCCAGGCGTTTCGTAACATTGATGGCTAACAGTCCACAGCTACCCTGATTCAGCGTGGTTTTGTCCCACCCCTTGAGGTTTCTCAGCAGCCACCCTATTTTCGCATTCAAAATATGGGCTTGCGTTTTCCCTTTTCTTGTGTAAGTATTTGTACAAGATTAAGATCACACCCAGAGGACCTCTGGCCTCGCGCTTGCGTCAGCGCAAGTTTGCACTCCTCCGCCAGTTTCCTGTCCCGGACGACCTCCTCCCCGGTTCCTTAGTCCTCAATTACACGCGCTGTGGGAAACCCTCTTGCCACTGTGCTAAGGGTAAGGGCCATGCGGCGTGGTCGCTGGTCTTCATGGTGGGAGGAAAAAGACACGCCCAGCGCATCCCCAGAGAGTGGGTCGAGGAAGTCCAGAAGCGCGTCCAATCCGGCCGCAAGTTTCAAGAGGCGGTCCGCGAAGTGCTCGCTTCCAACGCGCAACTGTTGGTCCTGGCCCGCAAACAACGCCAGCGGTGAATGGCTGCACCCCACGACGCCTCTGGGACTACGTCACGCGGCGCCTGGGTTTACGGTCTTATTTCCGATTTCCCGGTGATGGTCGGCGGCAACCGCAAATTCCTGCCCAAGCCTTACTGTGGTCCATGCTGATCGGCCAAGTGTTGCGCCCCTCCAATTTCCTTGCCGTAGAAAGACTGGTGCGCTCCTCCGCGCGTCGCGCGCTAGCGGTGAGCACGTCGTTCAGCGATGATGCTCTGGGCTACTTCACCGAACGTTTAGATCCGACTCCCACACGAGCCGCCTTGACGCGCACCCTGCGCCAAGTCAAACGCAACAAAAGGCTTTCGAAACACTATCGAGCTGCTGGGCATCCGTTTCGCGGCCTACGTCGTCGTGGATGGGGGATTCGCCACCGCTCCGTTTCTGCATACCGCCTGCGATCTGGGCCTGCCGGTGGTGGCCCGCCTGAAAGCGAATTTGCCCGAGCTGTTTGCCGCAGCACAAAACCGTTTCCGTTCCCAGACTCCCAAACTGACTTTCCTTCACGGGCCAGATCGCGTCGAACTTTGGGATGCCGAAGACTTCGATCCCTGGGAAAACCTGCGATGGAAAACCGTACGGGTCCTGTTCTACCGACAGCAGAAACCAGATGGCCAGGTGATTGAAGCATTCTGGCTCACCGATTCTCCCATCGAACGAGTCAGCAGTTGGGTGCTATATCACCGCGCCAAGAGCCGCTGGGAGATCGAGAATCAAGGGTTTAATGACGCCAAGAACCGCCATGGCCTGGGACACATCTGTCATCATCACCGCAACAGCTTGTTGATCACCTGGCTGCTCACAAGCTTGGCGCTGACCATCGAGCGGTTGTATTGCCTGCGTTATTTGCACCGCGGCAGGCACCCTCTCTGCACGGCCGTGGAGTTCGCTCAACTGCTTTGGCTCAGCTTGTCCCGACCCGCAGCACCTGCCAATACCAGTTGACCCACACGTTCTCCGCGCCGTCCACCTAACTTCGTATCACCACTCTCGCAGCTGCGCTCCCCTACCAGGGCGGTCCCGCCCCAGGGATTCGTCTCTCGAAAATAGGCGCGTGTTCCTCTCAACTCCGGACGCCAGCCCGGGCCCGCCAAATTTAGCTCGCATTACGACGGCACGTCCAAACTTCCGAAACGCCTGCAGTCTGGCGCGTCAACTTTCCCTGACTTGCTTTCACGTGCTATCATTTCGTTTTCCGTGGTGAGCGTAGCTCAGCTGGTAGAGCATCGGACTGTGGCTCCGAGGGTCGCGGGTTCAATCCCCGTCGCTCACCCCACTTCATATTGACCAACCCACCTTGCCAATCCACTTTTGCCATATTCTATTAGGGTTTCCTACACAGACTGTTTAACGGGGCATTCTGAGAGTGCACTGGTTTGGGGCACCAGGTCGAGGAATGATGACTGATTCCATTTTGCGTCGGCAAGGTACTACAGAATGGACCCGCCAATGGCAATGACCCAGGGCCCCTTGCAAAGACCACCGGAGTATCGTGAAGCCAATCGCGCATTGTCTAGCAGGAACTCTTCCTTGCGGAAGCACCCCAGCTTGTTAGACTGAACATGTCTTACGAGCTAGCCACACATGCGCCCCAACGTTACCGAAAGCCGCTACCTTGCGCGGCAAGTGGCCTACGCCCGGCCGATTTTTATGATCTTGGCCGTCGTCGACCTATTGGAGATCCGACACTCTCGCGGTGCGGACCCCGCGCTTGTGTTCATCATCGGTTATCTGGTCGCCGCTGTAGTGATCATTGCCGCCGAGTATCTGCTTCGCAAGAAGAATTTGCATTTGCCATTGGTCGTGGACCTGGCCGCGCTGGCCGTATTCCTGGTTCTCAGTCCCTCCGAAGTAGCCGTATGGTTCCCTTATCTTTTCGTGGCGTTCGCGGCAGGCATTCGCTGGGGCATGCGCTGGGCCGTGATTCTCGCGGCGGTCATGTCACTCTCCCTGGTGGTCAAAACCGCTTGGCACGGTTCAGTCCACTGGCCCATGGTCATTTCCTGGGTGGTGCTGGTAGCCGCAACGTTTGCGGCCGGCGCTGGTCTGGGCTTTCTCGGCGATCTGAGCAGCCGACATTCTTCTGAAAGCGAGTTCCTTGCTCGGCTAACTGAATTTCTGAGCGTCGACCAGGGTATGTCCGAATCTATGCGCCTGATGCTCGATGAGCTAGCGCGCGGCTTTCGCTGCCAGCTTGCGTATCTTGCGTTTCGCGACAGTGAACTGGAAAGAATTTTTATCTGGAAGGTACGCGCCGGTGAGACTGAGCGAATCGCGCCGGAGAATCTTCCGCTCACTCGCGCCGACGCCTATTTGCTCGATGATTTGGACGCCACGGTCTGCTGGAACGATTTAACGGGTCCTGGAGACGGCTTCGGGTGGGATCGTCGCGATGCGCGCCGACTGGCGACGCTTCCAAGGCTCCCAGGCACCACCGTGCAAGAGCTCAATTGCAAAGTTCTGTTGGCCGCCACGTTTGATTACGATGGCCAGCCTGCTGGTCGCATCCTTCTCGGTAGCAATCGCGGGAAATTCACGGTGCCGGATTTGCGCTGGTTCGAAACTATCGTTCGCCATCTCGGCCAGCCTCTGGAGAACTTGTTTCTGTTGCGGCATATTCGGGCGCGGGCCATTGAATCTGAGCGCAGCCGGATCTCCCGTGATCTGCACGACGGCATTTTGCAAACCCTGCTGAGCGTCGAGATTCAGCTTGACGTCCTGCGCCGCAAAACGGGCGCTACTCCCGAGTTGGCTGCGGCCTCCCTGGCCAATCTCCAGCAGACCGTGCGAAATGAGTCCGCAGAGCTACGTCATCTCGTCACCGACCTGCGGCCCATTCGTGTCCAGTCCGCTGATTTGCTCGATCTAATGCGCGGCTTTGCCGAGCGCTTCCGCAACGATTCCGCTCTGGCGCTCGACCTCCTGATCAATTCGGGCGATCTCCAGGCCCCCGATCGCGTCTGCCGTGAGGTCTTCCAGATATATAGAGAAGCACTCAACAACATAAAAAAGCATGCAAGCGCTTCCCATGTCGTGGTAAAACTTTGGCAAGACGATAGCCGCCTCGTCTTGGTGGTGGACGATAACGGTGAAGGTTTTAGTTTTGCAGGCCGCTTTACCGGAGACGAGTTAGACCGTCTCCGTTTGGGTCCCATTTCAATTAAGGAGCGTACTCGTACAGTGGGGGGAATGCTGACAATAGAGTCCAGTCCTGGGCACGGGGCTCGCCTAACCATTGAGGTCCCCCTCGGCTAAACAGTTGCTATGGCCAAAACTAAGCCACAGATTCGCATCTTGCTTGCCGATGACCATGCCATTTTCCGCGAGGGTTTGCGAAAGTTGCTGGACGCCGACGACGACGTCACCATTGTCGGCGAGGCCTCGAACGGCACTGAGTGCATCAAAATGCTCGCCAAGCTCAAGCCCGACGTGCTTCTCCTAGACTTGCGCATGCCCGATAAGGACGGCCTCGCTGTTCTCGAAGAGGTCAACTTCGATTCGCTGCCGACGCGCGTTATTGTACTGACCGCGGCCGAGGATGATCGCGACGTCATCCGCGCCATGCGCCTGGGCGCTCGCGGAATCGTGCTGAAGCAGTCCGCCACCGATCTGCTCCTCAAGAGCATTCATCGGGTTCACGCTGGGGAAATCTGGCTCGACAACCGCATGACTGCCGAAGTGATGAAAGCCTTCGCGAAATCGTCCGACGCTGGGCCGCGCCGCGAGAAGCCCCTGCTAAGCGATCGTGAAAAGGAAATTGTGCAGCTCGTGGCCCAGGGCTTTCGCAATAAAGAAATCGGAGAGAAGCTTTTCATCAGCGAACAAACGGTGAAAAATCATCTCCACAACATTTTCGATAAACTCGGTGTTTCCGATCGCCTCGAACTGGCCCTTTACGCCATTCACCATCGCCTCATTGACCAGGCTTGATTTAGCAAGCGTAATGGAATGAGCACTGTGCTGTTCAAGACGGCGTCCAGTACCTTAGTACCCCCCTTTTCTAAGGTAAAATAAGCTATCAGTCCTATTGGATCCCAGCTTGTCCCGGCCTTACACTGTTTCTCTAAGTAGGAGGTTTCCCTTGGCTGGTGGTGAACGTCGTACGACTCAACGCTTTAATATTAAATTGCCCCTCACTGTTCGTTGGACTAGTGGAGCTGCCGTAGGCGAGGCATCCACGGAATCGCGCGATGTCAGTTCTCGGGGCGTTTATTTTTTTCTTCCGAAGGACGTAAAGCAGGGTTCTCCGGTTGAGATTCTTCTTACTCTGCCCAATGAAATCACCCTCGCGGGTCCGGTCCGCGTGCGCTGCCTCGGCCGTATCCAGCGCACCGAATCGAAGAGCGAGGGGACCATTGGCGTGGTAGCGGCAATCGAACGCTACGAGTTTCTTCGCGGCGACGAACACGCTGCCTAACTTTCTGCCCGCGACCTGCGGAAGCGGGCAGGATAATCCGGGGTGCCTCGGCCCCTCAGCGGAGCGCCCCGGTTCTTTTTCACAGGTAATGCCAAACTTACGCCGCAGGTATCAGCGGCCTATTGGTGGGCTCGAACGGCCCCGCGCAAAAAAGCGATAGCCCGCGGCGCTTCCCGCACAAAATCGGCAGTTCGACCTTCGATGCTAATTTCCTTCTGATAGCCAATCTTCCGGAGAATCTTGAAAAACGGCCCATAATTGTATTCTTCCCAATTCAGCGGGAAAACGCGCCCCTCAGGGTTGGCCATGTGCACGTGCCGAATGTGACTCTTGGCCTCAAGAATAATCGCAGGATTCTCCTTTTCTACCTCGAGATGGTAGAAATCCACATTTAATTGAATGTTGGGGTCCTGAACCGCGCGAACCAGCTCCAGTCCTTCCGCAACAGTATTGATGATGTTCGATTCCTGTTTGCGAAGCGGTTCGACTGCAATGGTAATGTCTCTCGTCCTCGCTTCCGGACCTAGGCGCTTGCAGAAATCGATGAGCTGCCGGAACGCTGTTTCCTTTGGGAATCCGGCCGGATATTGCCGAGCCGTACCGGCCCCCAGAACCACCGTGTGTGCTCCCAATTTGGACACCCGGTTGAGAGCCTTTCGGACATAGTTCATCTGCAGAACTTTATCCGTTTCGGGGCCGGTAAGCTTGATGCTCGCCGGAATGAACAAGTAGGTCGTGGGGACTGGGAGCTCGATCTGGTTCAGCTTCGCGGCGATTTTTTCGTAGTCTTGATCTGACAATGCCGCAATCTCGGATGTACGCAGCTCGATGTAATCAAATCCCGCCCATTTCACCGCGTCGATCTCAGCCAATTCCGCGCAGTATCCGATGCTCACAGGGTGAGTTTGTTCCTTCGCAGTCGAAATGCACAAGAGCGAAAGGAACAAAATAGTGACAGGCAAGAACAGAATTTTCATTGGCGTGCCAGCATCGTATCTCCATTCGCCAAGGGAAAAGATGCCGGGGTACCCGTAGGCTCTGAAGGATTGATCACTCGTTGCAGCCGACGCTTACTCGCCGCGCAGAACCGCGTACCGGGCGGTTGTATAGCCAAGCGCAGCGCCCAGGAAAACATCAGAGGGAAAATGCGACAAGGTTGGCACTCGAGAAAAACTGACGGCCAAAGCAGCGGTGTAGGCTACCCAGGGAACCCAGCGGTGATCTCGATAGCGCCGGGCAATTACCGTGGCGATCGAAAAAGCTCCTGCGGCGTGTCCTGAAGGAAAGCTGCTGCCTTTTCCGAACACCGAGACATGGCTTTGAAAAAACGTACCGCTGAGATCGTGTTTCTCGGCAACATTGATCGGTCGCAATCTGCGGCTCACGAGCTTGATAGCCATGTGCGGAATTGCGCTGTCGGCGTAAGCCTCACCCGCCAGCAATGCCGTCTTCGATGCGTAGGAATTATGGAGCAGCAAGCCGCCAACATACAGCGCTCCAGGCACGGCAGCTTCGATAATCCCGGTGTTCCGTCCGCCGAGGACCCGGCTGAAATCACGAAAATCAGTCGTGCGGCGAAAATAGCGCATGTCAGACGGATCCGCAGCGATCAACCCGGCAGTTACGCCGACAACCGCAAGTGTAGGAACCCAATGGTGCCCGCGCGCCAGCTGCGTCGGGAAAAGCCAGATGTCCTTCTGGTCGTGCAAAATATTCCCCGGAAGCTTTTTCCACGAAACATCTCGCTCTTCGGTACTCGGTTTACGGGTACGCGCCGTGGTCGAATAGCTATCTTGCTCTTGTACACGCTGCGGGTTCTGCTCCTGCCTGGTAGTGGCAGGCCCAGGCGCGAGCAACGTCGAGCTCTCCAACGGTGCGTTTATTTTATAGGTTAGCTGAGTAGGTAAGACGCCAAGTTCCCGCTCGCGAAGCGCCTGCGCAACTTCTTGTGCGTGCAGGGACCCGCCGACTGGTCCGAACGCCAAGGCACTCGCCAGCAATGAACTCAACAAGCTAACGCGGTAAAATAAACCCACGTGGCAAATTCTATGGGACCTCAAATTTCTGGGAGTCACGCCCTCGCTCCATTCGATTCGCAATGTTATTTCGCGATCAATTTAGTGGAGGTTTCTTCGAAAGTCCGAAGATGCAGGCTCTGCACTCCACAATCTAAAGTTTAGATGCTCTTGAAATATGGGCGGTGACCCCAGTCCGCCTGTCGTACACCACTCCACATCGAGCTCGTGGAAGCCGCTGGCGTTTCACATTGCTATTCTTGACATAGCGAATCCACTCGAAGATAATTCCTCACCCCCCGCTTCTCAAGACAGGATGAGCCTACCGCATGGCGTTGCAACAGGAACCTCAATCTCAGTTCACTGGAGGATTGGCTTTGTCGAACCCAAGAAACAGAATGAGCAGAATATTTCTTCTGTTACTGATGATAGCAAGTCCGCTCTATGCGCAGCACAATGGCGACACCAAAACCGACATCTATGACGGTCAGGAGGTCGTAGCGAATGAGGTGTTGGTTAAGTTTCGTCCCACCACGTTAGCCTCAATCGTCCAGGCTCAGATTTCTGAAGATGTAAACCAAGTGGGAGAGGTGGGCGGTAGGGGTGCGCTGCGGTTCCACTCGGCGAGCAAGAACGTTGCGACGCTCGTACGGGAACTCGCCGCTCGCGCAGACGTGGAATATGTCGAGCCCAACTATATTGTGCATGCGATTGGTACGAGTCGCGCGATTCCTCCCAGGGAGATTTCCGCCGCCGCGATCCCGAACGATCCGCGGTTTGGCGAGTTGTGGGGTTTGCAGAATACGTTGACCCCCGGGGCCGATATCAGCGCAGTCCCGGCATGGGACATTTCCACTGGGTCGAGGTTTTCGGTAGCAGTAATTGTGGATACTGGAATAGATTATAACCATCCCGATCTTATGGCTAATGCTTGGTCGGCGCCAGCGAATTTTACGGTTAACATTGGCGGCCTTACGATCCCTTGCCTCGCTGGAACCCACGGTTTCAACGCCATCACCAAAACCTGCGACCCGCTGGACGACAACAATCACGGCACGCATGTTTCCGGCACGATTGGTGCCGTGGGAAACAACGGTATCGGTATCGTCGGAGTGAATTGGACCGCCAGCATCATGGGTTCAAAGTTTCTCAAAGCCAGCGGTTCGGGTACGACCGGGGATGCTATCGATGCCATCGAATTTGCGATTCAGGCCAAAGCGGCATTCGGAGGGGACGCCGGTAGTGCGAACGTGCGCATCCTCTCCAACAGTTGGGGCGGTGGAGGTTTTTCTCAGGCATTGCTTGATGAGATTAGCAAAGCGAACGCGAGCAATATGCTGTTCGTAGCGGCTGCCGGCAATCTCTCGCAAGATAACGATACCACGCCACATTATCCGTCCAGCTATAACACTCCCAACATGGTGGGTGTGGCCTCAACGACCAGCACCGATGCTCTGTCGTCCTTTTCTAGCTACGGCGCTACGAGCGTCCACTTAGGGGCACCAGGCTCAAGCATTCTGTCGACCGTCAGGGGAGGGGGCTATTCCTACTTGAGTGGCACCTCAATGGCCACGCCTCACGTCACCGGCGCTGCTCTTCTAGTTCTCTCGACGTGCGCTCTCGACACAGCCGCTCTGAAGACGCTGATTCTTGAGAACGTTGATCCCATTCCATCGCTGTCCGGAATCACGATAACCGGTGGCCGGTTGAACGTAAACAAAGCCATTCGTGCGTGCGGCTTGGGGACTCCGGATTTCAGTCTGTCCACAACTACCGCGGGTGAGACTGTCGTCCAGGGTGATTTCGCGACTTATACGGTGAATCTCACTCCAAGTGGCGGGTTTGCCGGTAGTGTGACACTCAGCGTCAGCGGATTGCCTGACGGTGCGATCGCGGCCTTTGATCCCAATCCAGCAACAGATACATCGACGCTGACCGTCATCACCGACCTGAGTACGCCTGTGGGCAAGTATATGCTGACAATCACGGGAGTCAGCGGGAGCCTTACGCACTCAACGCCGGTCACTCTGGTCGTCACTGCTTTCTAAGTGTCTGAGACACCGGTTTGAAGTTTTCTCGAGGGCGACGAAGCTCCATTGAGGTGGCCTTCGCCAAATTTTCTATCTTGCAACTAGAAAGTCCGCGGAGTAAAAGGGAGTTGTAGCTTCGAGGTTTGGAGGAGGAGGATGACTCCACCTGACCTAGAGCGAAAAACAAGGTAAATCACACCGCTTCTGCGGTGCGTGCCTTCAGCGGCGTCCAAAGACGTCCTGAAGGCGAACTATAATGAAATGCGGGAGCTGCCAGGCTCCCCCATGCATAGTTATGCTTAAGGAATTTGTTTACACCGCATGACGATTGCGGCGGTACCTGCGATGGCGACGCACTCGACGATGCCGCTGATGGCGGGTAGCCAAGTTATTCCGGCGGTCTGACACAGTGGACTCCAACGGACTCTTTTGAGCGTTCCCTTGCACAGTCTGTTGAACCGGTTGTTCGCTGGGTGGTGCCTGATCCGCATTTGCGAAAGGGCAGGCCGCGAGGACCAGCGTACCGAACCAGAGTTTAGATCGCATATCGCATTTCCTCCGCCACTCCAACCAAAATCCTGCTGCTGGAGTGTACCGTAACCGAGCGTGAAAAACCTGACGAACTTCTTTGTACGCCCCAACAGATCTGCGCAAAAAAAAGAGCGATGCGTTCTGCGCATCGCCCTTTCCGGTGACCGCCTCAAGGAGAGGGAAGCGAATCCGGAATTACGCTCGCGGCAGTGGTGCGGCCGCTGCGAACGCTAACCGCCAAACTTGAAACCGCGCAGCCAGCGAATTAGTTCGCCCTGCTGCGAAATTATGTCCGACTGCCAGAGAATCACCCAGAGCATCAAGCTCATGGCCACCGCGCACAGGGCCAAACCGACGCCCATCTGCGATTCCGATGCCGGTAAACGTAAGCTGCGAATCAGTTGCGTCATCTAGGGACCTCTCTGCTCGTCGCAGGCGCGTTGTTGCCAACACTTGTTACTGGCAATCCAGGGGCCAAGACCGGCGATTGGGGGCGGGCAGCAAGGCACTGAAACTAAATAAGTTATCCGGACCTGACCCTTGGTACGAGTAGGGGCAGGTTAGCCATACTGCAATGTTTTGTCTCTCGAAGGACACGAACATTCCATCGAGGCGGGATTGATTAAGGTAAAAGCGGGCGTTTAGCGGTTAAAGACTATTACTGCCTTTGCAGGAGAGCCAGGATAGCAGTCTCCCATCCCTCGGTTCCAGGGGCGTCGGCGCGAGAAACCTTCGGCAACGTCTTGAGCATAGCCTCGGTAGGAGTTTGATCCCCGAAGTCTGAAGCGCGTGCCGCGTCGCGACCGATCTTAGGAGGAAGGAGAATTGGGTGATCCACGGCTTTGAGCAAAGGGATGTCGGCAGCACGAGTTCCTAGACCCACCGAAGAAAGGCGTGTGCGCGGCGCGGCTTTGAGGTACAGCTTGACCAGCGCGCGGACAGACTTGCCTAGGTCGCAGCCGAGCGAAATGCGCCAGAAATGACCGTCATTGTAGAGAGTTGCATTGTGGCGCGCGGCCTCTACTTGGAAGGCCTCGATGGCGGCCTCGGAAGCACCAGCAAAGAAAAAAGGCTCATCGAAATCGCGTAGTTTTGCCTGCTCCGCGTCGCGTGGCGAAAGTCCGGTATTTTGGGAAATTTCCCGCGTCGTCAGTTCGTGGAAACTGACAACGGAAACTCCCGTGGCCGCGGAGATATCGCCCAGGGCGGCAACCGCATCAGCGTGCGGCTTGGCAATAGGGAGACACAGAAAGCGCGAGCGGCGCTCGAGCCCTGGAATTTTCAGATTAAAGTAGGCATCCGGGATAAAAATTCCACCTCCATTTTCGGAGATAAATGGATGGCCGTGACCAAGCTTGCGCCAAAGTCGGTCGAGCTGAGCGCGAGTCTTACCTGTCGCGAGAATCAGCGGAATCTTGCGTCGGTCAATTTCAGCAAGCGCAGTTTCGGCGCCCGCGAAAGATTCGGTGCAAGACTCGAGGAGCGTGCCTTCAAAGGCGGTGAATATCAAGAGCCGAGAGGGGAGCACACAGCCATTCTATCCGAGAGGGCTCGCCTGCGGCTTAAGTAGGTGTTAACGCTGCGAGCGGGGCTACGCTACTGCCCGCGTGTCAGTTCTGGCATGCCCCAATGCGCCGAAGTAAACACTGGGCTGGCTGCAGCCGGCGTTGCATGTGTTCAGGAGTCGACACCGTCGCTGTTGTCCGCGCTTGCGCCGTCAGATTCAGTCCAGTCAGCAACAAAAAACACAGGCAGGTCGCCCCTAGACGCCTTTTCATTGCCCGCCCCTCTTTACAGTCAGGGCAAGTTCTATTGCGGTCTCCCAGCTTAAAGGCATGCTAGAGGTAGAAACAGGCTTTGAGTATTCAAGTACCGGTAACTTTGGCGATGCAAAAGGCCGAGCTCAACTCCATGCGCAGAGGTGATGCGAAGTGGTTAGGTGCACGTCCGCTGACCTATTTTATTGCTTGCGCGTTCCTGCTCTTAGCAACCTGCGCGGGGGCTTCGCCACAAGAGCCTACCTCTGGGGCTCGCTTGTTAACGCCGGGGGAGGGAGAGGCGATTATCGACGCCGTATCGCAGCATGGGGAGCAAGTTGCCGGTAGGCCCGATTGTTCGCATCTAGTCCACGAAATTTACATCTTGGCGGGCTTCCCTTATTCCTACGGGAATTCTTTTGACCTTTACTCGGGAAGCGACAATTTTGCTCGAGTTAAAACCACGCAGCCGGGCGATTTGATTGTATGGCCGGGACACGTTGGGATCGTACTCGATCCAGTGCAACACACCTTTTATAGCTCGGTCCGTGTAGGTTTGCAGGCCGAGTCTTACAATGGGTCGTATTGGCGGCACAGGGGGAAACCACGCTTCTATCGCTATGTTGTGGGATCCAGCAGTGGCGCCGTAACGACCGCTCAATCCACGCACCGAAATCCGCCGAAACCCGAGCAGATCCTAACATTGCCAGTCATTAAGGAACGCTCCGACGCCCGGCATTCCTCATTGAAACGGTCGCGGAAGGATGTCTCAGAACGCGCAAGGGTTGTTGAACGACCGGCTCCCGAAGAGACGGCTACGACGGTTCAGGTTCCGCAGAGCATTCTTATTGCGACGGCGCAGCGAGAGCCAACGCGCGACGAAGTTGCCAATGGCATCTCAGAATTGAGCGACGCGGCGGGAACGCTCCTACGCATGGGCAATCTCTCGGAGCTGAGGCTTCCGGTGGTCATCTTTGACCGACTCGATGTCGAACGCGTGGAGATCAAACATAATCG
The DNA here is from genome assembly GCA_035602605.1 of Candidatus Dormiibacterota bacterium. GTDB lineage: Bacteria > Acidobacteriota > Terriglobia > Acidiferrales > UBA7541 > DASQHY01. The sequence goes on along the minus strand of DATNLZ010000139.1, from coordinate 25,802 downwards.
CGGCTGGGCGCATACCAGAATTCACTCCAGAGTCTTTATCGCCCATGGGGAAGTTGACTCGAAGCGGCGCACCGAACAGATTCGCTGGGGGCTTCGACACACCGACTCAGGATGGAGCGCATTGACACCGCAGGGTCGCGCCTATGTGCCGCGCGATGTGGCGGTAAACATTCTGGCGGCGCAGCTCGTCAAACTGGGTCAAAGCGGCGGCGCGATGAACCATGCGGAAGGAGTCTTGCGGCGAGAGGGACAACTGGCCAGCATCCTTAATAGCCTGCTACAAAAATAACAACTCATCGGCTGCGCGTTCGGGATGCGAGAGAGGAACGCAAAGCGCGATTTGCGGCTCGGGACAGCGGATATGACGGGTGCAATCCCCAGTGTTGCTCAGTACGCCGCAAATCTTTCGGGCACGGAACCACTGTTACCCGCAACGGACCTCAGGGACGTAGCGGGAGCTCTGCCCGCGGCGGAATTTCCAAAGCCAGGTCTGTGGGCGACAAGAAACTCTCCGGCGCGCCAGGAAACAGTCGCGATTCCTCAGCATATCGGCATTCAAAAGACGTGAAACCCGAAGGCGAAAAGCCACGCGAGTGGCCTACCAAGTTTTCCACAGGAATAATACAACCAATTAATTTTTCTCTTGACGATAATTCATTGATTAGCTATAAGTACCGCCATCATTCGGGGTCTCGAAGCGCTTGCTCATCGTTCCGTTGCGTCTCGGCTTCGATCCCCACACGTGCGTGGTGGCACGGCCTCATACCTTTGCTTTGCGCAGCTTGAGATGAATGCAGTTTGGGCTAACTGATTCAGTGAAGCGTTTCCGGAGGTGCCCGAGCGAGTAGGTTGCTAATACTAATCCAGCGACACATCCAATTCGATCATAAGGAAGTAAATCAAATCCTTGCGCGTTCCGCGCGGGTGCGGCCCGGCATTTTACTTCTGTTAGGAGGAACGCTGGATGAAGTTACCGTTTCTGCTCGCCCTAGCCATCCTGGTGGCCGCTCTGGCAGTTGTAGCGGTCTCCAATACTATCGTCCAACGGCAGATTGCTTACGCGCAATCAGCTGACGAGAACGCCCTCGACCCCAATAGCGTCGGCATTCTGGCCGCTGCCGAAGCACCGACCGGCTTTGACAACCAAACCAACGGCTTTACCGACCAAACCACCTTTCTGGCAGATCGAGCTGCCTTCGACCAAACCGAGAACATCACCGATGGGCTCGGGCCAGTCTACAACGCGCAATCCTGCCGCGAGTGTCACCAGAACCCCACCTCCGGAGCCATCAGCCAAGTCCGCGAGCTGCGTGCCGGACATCTGGACGGGTCTGGTAATTTCGTCGGCGCGACAGTTACTCTCCATAATTCGAGTGGCACCCCAGTGGTGATCGCGAACCGGTCGCTGATTAACCAGCGGGCTATCTGTCCGGGCGTTGATCTGGCGCAAGGTTTTAACTTCCCGAATGACTTCGCGCAGGAAAGAATTTCCACCGCAGAAACCATCGTCACGCCGCGCACGTCGCTCAACGTTCTCGGCGATGGTTTTCTCGAGGCGATCGCCAATGGCACGATTACCAACTTGGCCACAACTCAATGCAACCAAACCGGAGGCGCGATTTGTGGCTTGGCCATCAGCGTACCCGTGCTGGAGGCTCCCGGGCAAACCCGTATCGGTCGATTCGGATGGAAGAACCAGATGTCCAGCCTCCTATCGTTTTCCAGTGATGCCTATCTGAACGAGATGGGCATCACCAACCGGCTGAACCCCAACGAAGTGACCACGTTGTGCGACATCATCGCTGATCCCGAGGACAAAACAGGGACGGATGGTTTGCAAGACATCGATCACTTTTCCCGGTTCATGCGGGCCACTAAAGCACCTCCCCGCGACGCCACCCTGGTTAACAACCCGGATGTGCTGACGGGTCAGCAATTGTTCCACCAAGTCGGGTGCGACATCTGTCACGTAAGCTCACTCACGACAGCCCCCCCGGGGACCGTGATCAACGGCGGGGCGTTTACCGTTCCGGCAGCGCTGGGCAACAAAACCATTCACCCGTTCAGCGATTTACTTTTGCACGACGTTGGAACCGGGGATAATATTGTCCAGAACGGCGGGCCCGACTCCGGACATCGCATGCGCACACCACCTCTGTGGGGCGTGCGGATGCGCAATGAGCTGATGCATGATGGCCGGTCCACTACCTTCTTCGATTCGATTCTGCGTCACGGTGGAGCGGCGACACCGGTGACCAACAACTTTAGATCCTTATCCGATGCCGACAAGAACAGGCTGATTAAATTCTTGCTGTCGCTGTAAGACGTATGGCATGAGTTGAGCGAAATAGCTGTGAGCGGAGCCGGCTCTGGCCGGCTCTGCTTGTGGCTAGCTGAAATTCTCGAGGAAATTGCACCTATGTCTGCCTCCAAGATTCTGCTCGTGGTGCTGACGGTCGCGCTTTTCGGTGCCGGAATTTTCTTTATCTTGCGCGGGAAGCCCGCACGACGTACGGCGCAAGCAGAGGGTGAAAAGATTGCTCTGCCGGTACACCCTCCGGCGCCTCCCAAGCCCGAAGAGGTGCAGCGCAAGGTGGAGCAAATTTTCAAAGGTGCCGTGATGCTGGCGTCCGAACGCGACCGGTACTTTTTTGCGGGAGACTTTAATGGCGACGGCTTGCAGGACCTGGCGGTGTTCATAAAGCCCAAACCGCAAGGTCTCACGATCGTGAATAGCAAGTTTGCCAATTGGATCCTGGAAGACCCCTTCGTTGAGCCGCACATTAAGCCGAATCAGGGGTTATTACGAACAGCCTTGCGCGAACAAGCTGTGCGTGCGGAACAGAACGATGTGTTGTTGGCCATTATTCATGGTTACGGTCCAGAGGCCTGGCGCAGTCCCATGGCACAGCAAACCTTCCTGGTGCGAAAAGCCGCTGGCAGCGGTGTTTATCCCGAGGCTTTTTCTGAGGCCCTTCTGCGGCCCCAAACGCGACTACTGATGACCGGACCAAAAATGGATGTGATTCGCGAAACCCTTGCGGATAAGCCAGGATTTCTTTACTGGACCGGCGCGAAGTACGCCTGGCATTCGTAGCACGGGCCCTCCCCTCGGTTGTTCCAAAATGCGCAATTCCATGGGGCTTTAAACTTTTGGCTTTAAGTCCATTGGTTCAAACCACCCGGAACCGCAGCGTATGTACGAATCGCTGGGATTCGAGGTCGTCAAGCGCACGTGGAGTTGTCGCAAGACTAAAGCAGCTGCCGTTCCTAAAATGGCACAGAAGAAAAAGCATTTTGTGCCGAGTGCTCCTGCGGCGTGTATCGTAAAGGAAAGGACATGAGCTTGCTCCCTGGACGGGCTAGATGAAAAAGTTACGTTTCCTAGTTTCCCTTATGACTAGCAGCAACGACTATCAACAGGCGCAGGAATCCGCGGCGGCTGAAACTTCACGCCGCCTGGGCGTGGAAGCGAACGTTATTTACGCGGAAAATGACACGATCACACAAAGCACCCAGTTGCTGACAGCCATCCAATCTGCGCCCGAGTTGCGGCCCGATGCCATTCTGATTAATCCGGTTGGAGGCTCAGGGCTGCCCCAGGTTGCGCGCGCCGCAACTTCGGCGGGAATCGGATGGGTGGTCTTGAATCGCAAGGCACATTATATTTCGGAGTTGCGCAGGAATTCGCGCGCGCCCATATTTGGAGTCAGCCCGGACCAAATAGAGATTGGGCGGCTTCAGGCGCGACAAATTGCAGCGCTCCTGCCGAATGGCGGCTCTGTTCTGTATATTCAGGGACCGTCGGATAATAAAACCGCTGAGGAGCGAACCGCAGGAATGCAGCAGAACAAACCCGCAACTATCCAAGTGACAATGCTCAGAGGGCAGTGGACTGAGAACAGTGCGGAGAAAACCATCACCTCGTGGCTGCAATTGGCGACATCGCGGCGAGCGCGGTTCGACTTGGTCGCGTGTCATAACGACGGGATGGCCATGGGCGCAAGAAAAGCATTCGCGGCGCAAAGCGACGCGGAGCGAGAAAAATGGCTGCGACTGCCGTTCATCGGAATCGACGGCCTGCCGCACACTGGGCAATCCTGGGTGCGTGGCGGCAAGTTGACAGCGACAATTGTAATGCCGCTCACTGTGCCGCTGGCGCTGGAGATGCTCGTAAAGGCCATTCGAACAGGAACAACCCCGGCGGAGTTAAAGCTGATCGATTCAATGTCGTTTCCAACCATCGACGCGCTGGCCTCTGTCGGCGTGGGCGCAAACTGACAATCCCTTGATCATCGTGTCGTGATTCACGGCGACCCGGCGCTTTTTTCGTTTTATGCGCGAAGCGTCTGTCGGGTCACGAAATCGAGGAACCACTCTCAGGACCGTATTGATTCTTCACCTGAGCAGAACCGCCTTGCGGGAAGAAACAAGCGGCTGCCCGTACTGGTCGGGAATTCCCCGCGCGTTCGGGTGTGATTTGCAGCTTACAGAGATTTTAGAATCGAGAGCCAGCGCTCCCAAGCTTCGTGACGGGCTTTCTTATTGGGGTCGGTAGCCGCGGGGTCTTCGCCGCTGCGCATGAAGCCGTGGCCAGCCTCTACGTAGGTGACTGGTTCAAATTTTTTGTGGGCCTTCATCATGGCTTCGGTGGTGGCTGGGACGGTTGCAGTGATGCGCGCGTCGGTGCCTCCGTAGAAGCCGTAGATAGGAGCAGTTATCGCTGAATACGTTTCGGGCGTCGGCGGCGGTCCGTAAAAAACAAATGCTGCGCCGAGGTCGTGGCGATTTGTGGCGAAGCGAAAAGATTGACCGCCGCCCCAACAGAAGCCCGCGACGGCGACTTTGCCATTGGCGGAAGGAAGTTTCTTGACGTAGGTGGTAACGGCATTCAGGTCGGCGGTAACCGTGTCTTGATCGAGCTTTGAAACGGCTTCGCGCGCAGCATCAACGCTCGCGTAATCACTCGACTTGCCTCCGTTGGGGCCAAAACCCGAAAGAAGATCCGGTGCAATGGCGATGTAGCCGGCGGCCGCAAGCTGATCGGCGACACTCCGTACCCAGTCGGTCATGCCAAAGATTTCGTGAATCACGACGACGGCCGCGGCTTTTTGCTTGGATTCGGGATACACGATGTAGGATTGGACGGCGCGATTGTCATGCTTGACCGTGACCCACTCTTGGTGGCGCGGAGACTTCTCGAGGGATTGCTTTGCCCAGTCTTGCGCGCATGCTGGGGAAACGCAGGACGCCAACATAACCAGCAGTATTAGGAGTTTCATGGGAAGGATTTTACTGTGAAAAGAAGAAGGAAACAATTTAAGAATCGTCTCACGATGAAAATGAAAATGCGAGCAAGGCTTGAGCCCCCTTCTCCTCGAATAACTGCAACGCAAGAAAAAGCGGGCAGGAAATCCATTTCCTGCCCGCCGCGGCGTGGAGGTAGTCACTTGCCACGCTCAAGCTATGCATCGTTCTACAGCTTTACTGACCTGAGGAGCCTGTGCCTGTTGCTTGCTGCACATTCATCTTCGGGATGCTGACATAGCCTGTGATCGAGTTCTTCGAGGCCTTGTTGATGACGATCTCTTCAGGCTGACGTGCGCCCTGCACGAAGAAGAAAATGGGCTCATTGAGCGAGCGGTCTTTCTTCTCGTAAACCTTATCTTCAACAGTCAGCTTAACCGTGTACTTGTTCTTCTTTTCGTTGACGTTGCGGAGCTCAACGATTACGTTGCCGACCTTCTGCGACTTGTTCTTTCCGGAAACGGTGAACTCGATGTAGTCGCGTTCGCCCATCCGTCGCAGAGTGTCGATATCCTCGTGGTTGCGAGCGATAAGCGTGCCGAATTCGCTGCGGACCATTTGCAGGTCTTTCTTAGTGGTGTCCAGATCAGTCTTGACGTCGGTGACCAGGCCCTTGGTCGTCTTCAGATCTTCGTTTGAGGCTTTGGTCGAAAGCTCGGACTTAACCGAGGTGTCAAGCGCAGTGATCTTCTGTGTATTCTCTTCCTGCAGTTTGGTAGCTTCTTGACGAGCGGTCTTCAACTGGCCCTGGGTGATGCGAAGCTTCTTGGTCACAACTGCAAGATCGCTCTGTAGTGCGGTATTGGCTTTTTCATCTGCGGCGATTCGATCGCGCACCGTGGTAAAATCCTGATCCACTCCAGTCCGAACAGTTTTCAGTTCGGAGGTCGTGGCTTGCCGCGCCGCTTCCAGCTGGTTCGTGGCCCGCCAGCCGAGGACCAGACCCGCCGTGGCCACAAGTGCGAGCAGGACGATTACCGGGAGGACCCAACCCGGCGTTCCTGACCTAATTTCTCTTACTTCGACATCGTGGTTGCGTTCTTCGATCATAAATTCTTTTTCTCCTCACACTCTTGTAATTCCGGGACACAGTTACGGTAGCACGGCTGGGACCAAACACTTCGCGCTGAGGCTTCGCCGTAAACGATTCATTAGATTTAACTTACCGAACCTGGCCGGAAGGACAGGTAGTCGGGTAGGTACTAGTACTAGGAATCTTTACGCGAAACATGAGTTTTCGCCGGAAAGCTGGCGTAAGGAAATGAAGTTGCTTACGCCTCGAAGTGGAGTCTAAAGGATGCCAAGAGCTCGAAAGTCGGCAAGCAGTTGGTCTGCGGAAAGGAATTGCAGACCTCGCAGGCCGAACTCGCGAGCGGCTACGACAAACGGTTGGATGTCATCAATAAAGAACCCTTCTGATGCCGTTAACGAGCAAGCTTCCAGTGCCCGTTGGAAAATTGCGGGGCACGGCTTAGTGGCGCCGACGGCGCACGAATAAATACGCACAGGGAATGCCCGGATAAAGTCAAAGTTCGATTCCATGTAGGCCACGTGAATGGGATCAGTATTAGAAAGCAGAGCCAGCGTATATCGCTGAGAGAGGTCGGCGAAAAGCCAGTCCGGGAGCAAGGTGATGGGGTCTAGAGCACGATTCCAAATGCTACAGAATTCCTCGTAACCAAGAATAAGCCCGAGTCTGCGGCTCAGATACTGGTGCCAGTCGCGCGAAGCAATGCGGCCTTCCTGCCACTCCCGCCACAGCGGATCATCTTGGATGGATTGCCAAACCACTTCAGGAGAAGCCGCGGAACGAACCGAAAGGCCATCCATTGCACGCTTGATGTCCAAACGGATGATCACGCGGCCAATGTCGAATATCAGAGCTCGAATCGCGGGAAGTGCCCCAGACTCTGCGGACACAGACTATTCTCTATCGGCCGCAGGAGGCGGAGCTGACGGCGCGGGTACGGCCCTCGCTGCACGACGCGCTCGCAGAATACTAATAATACCGGGGAGCACGGAAAGGAAAACCACGATGAGAATAACCCAGTGAATGCGTTTGTCGATATTGGGCACGCTGCGTCCTAAAAAGTACCCTCCCAAAATCATACTTCCCACCCAGATGAAACCGCCGAAAATATCGTAGGTCAGATAGCGGGAGTAAGGCATGTTCGCTGCACCCGCGACAGGGGGGCAAAAGGTGCGCACAATCGGTATAAAGCGCGCCAGGATGACGGTCTTACCGCCATACTTTTCATAGAACCGATGAGCACGCTGGAGATGACTGCGGCGAAATAGAAAGGAATCTTCCCGGCGATACAGAGCCTGGCCTGCAGTGCGGCCGATCCAGTAACCCAACTGGTCACCGATAATCGCGCAAACCGTGACCAGGAGAAGGAGCGACACAATCGGAAGGTGGCCTGCGCCGGCAAACACACCCGCAGTTACAAGCAGCGAGTCCCCTGGCAGGAAAAATCCAACAAAAAGACCTGTTTCCACAAAAACGATAATGCATACAAGGGTAGTCCCTCCCCACTGAACGATTCCCCGGACATCGTAAATTGCGTAGAGGAGGTGACGTATCGATTCGAGCACGAAGCGAGTTCTCCCCAGTTAGCGGCTGGATGCAAACTGCGAGTGCAGACCATCGCGTAACTGTCTGCCCCTATAAGGTAGCAGAAAACGGCGGGATTCTCGTTACTCTCGTGGCAAGACACCGCAAGTGCGCGCCAATGGCTGCGCAGATCCATCCCCATCCAATCCTTACAAGACCACTTCTTGTAAGTAACCGGGGGCTGGGGCGCCGTGACTGGCAACTTCGCCCGCAGCTTGGTTCGATTTTTCGAGCAGACTATTAATGCGAGGTAAGGCCTGCCGCGTAACCGCAGCTCCAGCGGCGATGGCCTCTTCAGCACGATCGAATTCGTCCCATTCAATGGATTGGACGTCGGGTGCCAATATGAGATCGGCGAACGATTCCCAGCTCGCGGTCTGGTGTTTCTGTGCTGCGCTAATCGCCCGGACGACGACCTGAATCAAGGACGCTGGTGCGAGCGAGCCCCAGTTGTTGGAGCTCACAGAGACGCCCAGAACGCAGCCAGCACCCATTTCACGGGCCGCTTGGGTAGGTACGGGGGCTACAATGCCACCGTCAGCGAGGCAGCGAGTGCCCAGTTGGACCGGTTCAAATAGTCCAGGGAAGGCGCAGCTCGCGCGGATGGCGTCCGCAAGATTTCCAGTATGAAACCTTACGGGATCGCCGGAGCAGAGGTCGGTGGCTATGATGGCCATGGGCACCATCAGGTCTTCGAAGGTTTGGCCATTGAAGACATCGCGCACCAGTCCAGCCAGTCGATCGTTACTTGCCAGTCCAACCCGCGAAATCCGCCAGCGAGCGAAGTCCTTGAATCGGATATTGCGGCAAACGTCCGCCATACGCGTCAAACTGACACCACTCGCGTAGGCGGCACCCAGAAGGCTGCCTATGCTCGTGCCGGCGATACATGAGATGGGGATGTGATTCTCTTCGAGCACCTGAAGAACACCAAGGTGCGCGAATCCGCGCGCGAAACCGCCGCCGAGAGCGAGGCCCAATCCGATCGGGACCGCCGGGCCATCGGCATACCGGCCGCGGCGGGATTTCCGCACCAAAGGCGCAAGGAGGGGGTCAATCAGCGCGCGATGGATGGGGGTTGAGGTCACAGTCCTAAAGTGCCATCGCCACGCCGTCACCACAATGAGTCTTCGGAACCAGCGAAGAAGTACGAAAGTACCTCGACGATACGCGTCGGTCTTTTTTGCCCTATTCGACAACAGTACTAGTCTCCTAGCAAATTGCGCTTGCTGTACCATTGTCGAGAACTGCTGCAGAGCTCATCCTGGTCACGTTGCAGATTTACCGTGAGGAGCCTCGTGAATAGCGCATATGGAGAATGGCTTGGCCAAACGGTTGTTCTGCAAGTGTCCGTGGGCGATCTGAAGGTGCCGCTCCGTGGGAAATTGCTCGGTGAATCGCGCGATGCTTTGCGGGTGCGCATCGGAGACGGCAGCGGCTGGGACGTGGACATTTTCAAATCGATGATTATGGCCGTCGAGCAAGACAGCGCTTGTCTGAAAGCTTAAGTGAGGCCGAGTCCATGCAAACGCCCGGGGAGAAACAAATCGCTGAGAACGAGATGGACAAAAAGCATATTGACGAATGGCGCGCTGCGTTGTTGCTCGGAATGTCTGAAGAAGAATTGCGAAGAATATCGAGCTTGTCTGGCATCGGTCAATTGAAGAACAACGGAAAGCTCGAAAAAAGGGTTTATACATACGAGGAATTGCGGAAGATTTGCGTGCTTTCGGTGCTGCAGAGACATTAGCGTAACGAATTTCGTCCGGCCCAGCCCTCTCCACCCCCCTCGGCCTCGGGTATCCCCCTCAATACCCGGGGCCGTTCTCTTTCTAAGAATTGCAATCCCACAAAAGCTTGCGTGATTTTGTTTGACACCAGGGACATTGGTGACGAGACTAGGCAGCCAGACGTGCCCCGACCTCGAAAAACCGATCAGCAGGGGCGCGAACTGATGAAGGGAAAATGAAAACAATAAACACATCCCTATTCGTGCGGCGCGCCGTGATTTTCTTCGCTGCGATCATTGCCGGGGCTTCGGTCGCGATATTTGTGATGAGACAGCCTGCGCCGGTTTCGGCGACGGAAGAGTACGCCGTAGTGGTCGCGAACGGACGGGTGATGGATCCTGAGTCAGGCCTTGACGCTACGCGAAATGTGGGCATCAGCGGCGGAAAAATCCGCGCGATAAGCATTAAACCCCTTGCAGGGCGGACAACCATTGATGCGAAGGGATTGGTGGTTGCCCCCGGGTTTATTGACTTACACGAGCATGGTCAGGCGCCTGAGAATTATAGATTTGAGTCGCACGATGGCGTAACCACGTCGCTTGAGCTCGAGGGCGGTACCGCGGATGTAAACGGCTGGTACGCCGCGCGTGAGGGGAAATCGTTGATTAACTTCGGGGTCAGCATCGGGCACATTCCCGTTCGCGCGCAAGTAATGTCTAAAGCGGCGGATACTGCGTCGCTGGACGAAGCCAATCACCGAGAGGCGAGCCCTGAAGAGCTTCTGAAAATACGCGAGGAAATTGAAACCGGTTTTCGCCAGGGAGCATTGGCCGAGGGAATGGGAATTAATTACACGCCAGGCGCATCCCACTGGGAGATCGTGGAGATGTTTAAGGTTGCAGCCAAAAATAATGCGCCGGTGCACGTGCATCTCCGGTATGGGGGTCTGGTCGAGCCGCAAACCGGACTGAATGCTATTGAAGAGGTGATCGCGGCAGCGGCGGCCACCGGCGCTCCGCTTCATGTCGTGCACATTACAAGTATGGGACTGAAGTACACACCGCAACTAATCGAAATGGTAGCCGGTGCGCACAGGCACGGACTCGACGTTACGACAGAATGCTATCCTTACACGGCGTGGAGCACGCGGATTGAATCTGCGATCTTCGATCCCGGATGGCAAGAGCGCGACGGCATCACGTATAAAGACGTGCAATGGGCGGCTACCGGGGAGAGACTGACGGCGGAAACTTTTGCGAAGTATCGCAAGGAAGGTGGAGTCGTTGTGGGCCACGGCATTCCTGAAGAAGCGGTGCGCTACGCAGTCGCGAACCCTATGGTCATGATCGGCAGTGACGGCATGCCGATTACCGGACCGAAAGTGCATCCGCGCGGGCAAGGAACATTTTCGCGGGTGCTAGGCCACTATGTACGTGAAGAGAAAGCTTTGCGGCTGATGGATGCATTGCGCAAAATGACTCTGATGCCGGCGCAACGCTTGGAAAAACATGCGCCTATGTTCAAAGGCAAAGGGCGGCTCCGCGCCGGCGCTGACGCGGACCTCACCATTTTCGATCCCACTCGGGTGATTGACACGGCGACATTCGAGGAGCCCCTGCAGTATTCCGAGGGCATACGATTCGTGCTGATCAACGGAATTCCTATTATCAAGGATGGGCAATTCGTTGACGGCGTGACGCCCGGACAAGCGGCTCGCGCTCCGATTCTGCCGTAAGATCGATTCAACCATAGGTTAGTTGCTCTCGCCAGGGCTCCGCTGTTGGAGGCAGCGCTACGTTCATGAGATTAGCTTTCGCCGATTGGGCTGCGATCGCGGGCTACTTGATGATTACTTTGCTTCTGGGGCTGTATTTTCGGCGCAGGTCAGCTCAAAGCACAGAGGACTATTTTGTTTCTGGTCGCAACGTTAGTTGGTGGCTGGCGGGCACCTCCATGGTGGCAACCACGTTCGCGGCCGATACCCCGCTCGCCGTGGCGGGTCTCGTTTACACGCAGGGAATCGCGGGGAACTGGCTGTGGTGGAGCTTTTTGCCATCGGGCATGATGACCGTGTTTTTATTCGCGCGCTTGTGGCGACGGTCGGGATTGCTCACGGACGTGCAATTGGCCGAGATGCGATACGCCGGAAAGCCAGCGGCGTTTCTGCGAGGGTTCCGCGCAATCTACCTTGGTTTGCTGATTAATTGTTTGATTCTGGGCTGGGTCACTAAAGCCATGGTGAGTATTGTGAGCACCGCGCTCGGATTGAGCGAAGGCACCAGTCTCGCCATCTGCATATTTTTTCTGATGCCCTTCACAGGATTTTACGTGTCGCTTGGCGGACTTTGGGGCGTTTTATGGACAGACCTGTTTCAATTCGTTCTAAAAATGAGCATTGTCATCGGCGTGGCATGGTACGGTGTTCGTGCGGTCGGCGGAATGCATTCCCTGCTTGCGAAGCTCAGCGCGATGCGAGCCGCCGCTGGCCCGGAAGCCAGCGATATCACAGCGATGTTGCCGAATTTTTCGCGCGGGCTGACGGCCGAGGCGTTGTGGACGCTTCCCGTGCTGACATTTCTTGTGCATCTGTGCGTGCAGTGGTGGGCGTTCTGGTATCCAGGGGCGGAACCCGGTGGTGGCGGGTATATCGCTCAGCGAATATTCAGCGCGCGCAACGAGCGGCACGGGTTGCTCTCGGTGCTGTGGTTCAATGTTGCGCACTACGCGTTGCGTCCGTGGCCATGGATACTCACAGCTCTCGCAGCGGTGGTGCTCTATCCCGGATTGAAGCAGCCGGAACGCGGATACATGCTCGTCGCAACGACGCAGGTGCCGCACGCGCTCTTGGGAATTTTGCTTGCTGGATTCATGGCAGCGTTTATGTCCACTGTCGCAACCCAGCTCAACTGGGGAAGTTCGTATTTGGTGTCTGATTTTTATCGGCGCTTTTTGAGGCGTGACGCGAGCGAGTCGCACTACGTGATGGTGTCGCGTTTGGCCACGCTGCTACTAGTAATTGTGGCCGCCTGGGTCTCGGCCCAACTGGTGACAATTACCGGAGGCTGGAAAATCGTTTTGGAGGTGGGCGCGGGTACCGGCGGCGTTTATCTTTTGCGATGGTATTGGTGGCGCGTGAATGCCTGGAGCGAAATCTCCGCGATGACCGCGGCTCTGGTCACCACACTGCTGCTTCGAATTGAGTTCGTATCTCAATCGCTGTTTGGGAGGCCGCAGATTTTTACCGGCTCGGAACCGGTGATTTTCGCCAAGACGACGCTCGCCACGACCGGTATCACGACCGTCGTTTGGTTACTCGCGACGTTTTTCACGAAACCTGAGCCCGACGAAGTGCTGCTTCGTTTTTATAAGAAGGTGCGGCCGCACGCGGCAGGATGGAGGCGGATCGCGGCCATGGCTCCCGATGTGCCGCGAACCCAAGATCTGGGAAGAAACCTTTTGTCATGGCTGCTAGGATGCGCGATGGTATACGCTGCTCTATTCGGAATTGGCGAACTATGTTTCGGCCGCATGGCTCAAGGGGCGCTCTTGCTCGGTATCGCAGTCATTTGTGCATGGCTCATTTACGGAGCAATCTCGCGCACTGCCAGTGAGACTGCGGAGCATGACTGACCTTGTCTTTCTCGCCGCAACAGAAATGGCAAGTGGCATACGTCGCGGAGAATTTTCCCCGCTCGAATTGGTGGAAGCCCACCTCGCGCAGATTGATCGGTTAAATCCCCAACTCAACGCCATTGTCTCGATGAATCGCGAACAGGCGCTCGGACATGCTGCCCGCCTCTCGGTCGCGCGCCAGCGCGAACATCGCAAGCCCGGTCAGGTCGGTGACACTGTTGGCCCCCTTCATGGCGTACCCATCACCATCAAAAGCTCCATCGATGTCGCCGGCCTTCGATGCGAAGCCGGAACCAAGCTTCGTGCGGGTCACATGCCGTCCACCGACGCTCCGCTGGTCGCGCACCTCAAGTCTGCAGGTGCCATTATTCTTGGGACCACAAATGCACCAGAGCTTTTGATGGCTTATGAAACTGAAAATTTACTGTACGGCCGGACCAACAACCCGTGGGACCTGACGCGATCACCCGGAGGCTCGAGCGGCGGCGAATCTGCCGCGATTGCTGCGGGCTGCTCAGCCGGTGGCATGGGCAGCGACGGCGGCGGTTCTATCCGTGAGCCTGCGCACTTTTGTGGCATTTGTGGTTTGAAGCCGACGCCGGGCCGCGTGCCCGCGACTGGCCACTACCCACCATCAGGCGGGCCATTTTCATTGACAGGTGTCGTCGGGCCGATGGCTAGAAGAGTGGGCGATCTCAAACTGATGTTCGAGATTATCGCGCAACCCGAGGATGCCGACGTTTTCTCGACTCCGCTCCCGGTACGCTGGCCGGCAGAATCGGATGTGCTTCGCGCCCGGATCGGTTATTTCGAAGATGATGGAATTTCAGCAGCCACTCCAGAAACGCGAGCCGCTGTACGCGCTGCCGCTCGCGCGCTCAGCGAACAGGGTTTCGAAGTTGCCGAATTTCGTCCAGATGGCCTCGAGCGTGCCCGCGAGCTTTGGGAAATTTTTTTCGTGGTGACCGGCGGGCTGCTCGTAAGCCGAATGGTTGCAGGCCACGAATCCGATATCAGCCGTGGGCTCAAAGAATTTCTGGACGTTGTAAGCGAGCACCCACCACTTACGCGTGACATGTTGCTGCAAACCTGGATCGAGCGCGACCAGCTACGCACGCATTTCCTCAAACAGATGCGCCAGTTTCCCATCCTTCTTTGTCCAGTGTGCGCGGTACCTGCCTTTGAGCATAGCGAGCACTCCTGGCGGCGCTCCTGGAAAATAGATGGCCACACCCTGAGCTACTCAGGCGCGATGCGCTACACACAGTGGTTCAACCTTACGGGCAATCCCGCCGCCGTCGTTCCTGTTGCTAAATCGCCTGAAGGATTGCCAATAGCAGTTCAAATCATTGGGCGCCCACACGAAGAGGAGCTAGTCCTGCTGGTAGCGGAAAAAATCGAGCAGGCACTAGGCGGCTATCAGATACCCCCATGGGCAGTGCGGTCCTAATCGCCAGGAAGGTTTCATTAGATTTTGACTCCGCTCGACTACCGGTACAATGAAGACACATCTGGTGTCACTGTAGACGTGACTTGAACTGGCTTTCCGCATCAAAAGGCGCAGTAGTAGCGAGCAAACTCAGGGTTTACCGAGGGCAGTAAAACTCGAAGTTGAGTCAGCGAAGAAGCTGCTGTAAACTCCTCACTAAGCAAATATCTTTACGGCGCGCCCGTAGCTCAGCTGGATAGAGCGACTGGCTACGAACCAGTAGGTCGGGAGTTCGAATCTCTCCGGGCGCACCACTTTCTCCTTGGGCTTGACCCTATCAGCATCGCGCTAACTTGTCACAAGCGCTGTTCGCCAGACCTGTCCCACTCGATTGAAGTCAAGAGATAAAAGGGCCCGGTTGAGGGTCTCGGTCGTCCTACAGGCTTTCTTCATCTCGGCCGGTGTCAATGTCTGCTTTATTGCGCTCAAGTTCATGATGGGCATGGTACGCCGATGCTACAACGAGGACTTCACGGCACGGACCTCGGCGACAGAGAGTGACCCGGTCGCTCCGCCGCCCCACGCAACACCTACCTGGCAGGGCCTTGAGTGAAGACGGCGTCTGGAACAAGCGAATTGAAAATCGTGTGACCGGTGGGAGAATGGTCAAGAGCGGGAACCATCGGCGATGTCCTTCGCACGATCTTTATAGAGATCGGGGTTTGGATCACCGAAACGTAGAGCCAGCTTGTAGATGTTCACGTCGCCGGCCAAGGCGTCGGCCACTGGTTGCCAGTTTACGGTCGGTATCGCCACGCCGCTACTGTTCTTGGGCGGGTTCACCAGGGGGAAGGGGTTCAGGCCGAGCTGCCTTAGCTGTCCTTGAAGCTGCCCCAGAACCGGATCATCCGGCGGCATCATTCATTGGCATGCATTCCTATCGATCTGCTGCTGCGTCTTGCATACTGCCGCCAACCTGTTCTCTGAAACCAATTGTGTGTTCATTGTGTCTCGAAGGATGGTTTCACCTGGGGCGTCCCCAAGCTTACTGTACCAAATGGGGCCCTGAGCCGCCCCTGGCGACAGAGCCCCAAAGATCCCGAATACCACCGCCACGAGCCATTCTCTTTTTCTCATCCTGCACCCCCTGGTTCCGATGGTTGATGGGCCTTTAGCGCCATCTTCAAGTCCAGGTTGCGGACTAGTCGGTGGAGGTAGCGTCTGGCTTCTGCGTGATGAACGCACGACTCGCCATTGAAGATCGAGGGATGCCGGTTTGTAACCGTTTGTAGGCAAAGTGCGTCTAGAATAGGGTGGGTTTCATGGCTCACCGAGGACGAAGATGGCTTTTTCCGACATCCCGCCACCCGAGACTGACGAGTTCGTTTCTAACCCCGAGCGTCTGCGTACCGCCTATCAACGCTCCCGTCCACCAGGGAAGCACCGGTGGATCTGGATCGTTCTATTCGTAATTATTTGCGTCGTTGCAGTCATATTTTATCGATCCCGCGCTAGCTCAGCGAGCCTAGCTGCATCGAAACGAACGCAAGGCAGCCTCTCCACGATTCCTGTGGGGGTGTCTCCGGTAGAAAAAAAAGACGTTCCCTATTACTTAACGGGTCTGGGCACGGTCACTCCACACAATACTGTTACCGCAAAAAGTCGCGTGGATGGCCAATTAGAGAAGGTTTTTTTTCGCGAGGGGCAGTTTGTTAAGGAAGGCGAGCTCCTTGCTCAGATTGACCCGCGTCCATTCCAAGTTGCATTAGATCAGGCGCAAGGACAACTAGCGAAGGATCAGGCACAACTCAACGACGCTCAAGTGAATTTGGCACGCTATCAGGAGCTGGCTAAAGAAGGCGTCGTGTCTGTGCAACAGGCGGAGACGCAGAAAGCCACCGTGGGTCAACTCGAAGGGGCTATCCGGTCAGACCAGGCGGTAATCAACAATCAGAAATTGCAATTAATTTATACCAGAATTACCGCCCCGATTAGCGGGCGCGCCGGACTGCGACTGGTGGATCAGGGCAACATGGTCCGTGCATCAGACCCCAATGGATTGGTTGTTATCACTCAGGTCTACCCCATCGATGTTCTCTTTACCTTGCCAGAGGACAACTTGCCAACTGTTGTCCAGCAGATGCGCAAAGGCAATCTCAGCGTTGACGCATATAGCCGCGACGATCTAACGAAATTGGCGACCGGCAAGCTCACCACAATCGACAATCAAATTGATCAAACGACCGGGACCGTGAGATTTAAAGCAGTCTTCGAGAATACCGACTCCTCGCTGTGGCCAAATCAGTTCGTAAATGTGAAATTGCTGCTGACAGTGCGAAACGATGCCCTGGTGATTCCCGCTGCGGCAATTTTGCGCGGAACACAGGGTCCGTACGTGTACGTTGCCAAAGATAATCAGGCCGAAGTGCGTCCGATTGCCGTAGACGTCACGCAGGGGAATTCTGCGGTCATTTCGAGCGGACTGCAGGAAGGCGAACAGGTCATCGTCGACGGGCAAGACAAAATTCAGGCGGGCAGCAAGGTGAATGTGCGGCCAAGCTCTCCGGCGACTTCGGGAAAGCCGCAGGCGGGCGATGGCGGGGCGCTATCACCAAGCGGGGGTACGCGGCAGCGCACTCCGCAAAATTCTGGCAACCGATGAATCCGTCACGGCCATTTATTATTAGGCCGGTCGCAACCTCATTGTTGATGGCGGCGTTGTTGCTGGCCGGTATTGTGGCCTACGAGCAGCTTCCGGTTTCCGCCCTTCCACAGGTAGATTATCCGACGATCCAAGTCCTAACCTTTTACCCTGGTGCGAGTCCCGACGTAATGGCCTCCTCGGTTACCACGCCGCTCGAGCGTCAATTCGGACAGGTCCCCGGGCTGAACCAGATGACCTCCACCAGCACGTTCGGTGCCTCGCTGATCATTTTGCAGTTCAACCTGGCGCTGAACATTGATGTGGCTGAACAAGAAGTGCAGGCGGCGATCAATGCGGGCTCAACTTTTTTGCCGCGCGATCTGCCGAACCCGCCCATCTACAGCAAGACCAACCCAGCCGATACCCCGGTTATCACACTCGCAGTTACGTCGGGTACCCTCCCGCTCCCTAAAGTTGAAGATCTTGCCGATACCATCCTGGCTCAGAAAATCTCGCAGCTGTCGGGCGTGGGACTGGTGAGCATCAGCGGAGGGCAGAAACCCGCGGTGCGCATCCGGGCAAATCCGACTGCGCTGGCGTCCTACCATCTAAGTCTCGAAGACTTGCGAGCGGTGCTTCTGCAAGCAAACGTCAACCAGGCCAAGGGGAACTTGGATGGGCCGCGGCAGGCATTCACGATCGACGCCAACGATCAATTACTGACCAGCGAAAACTACAAGCCGATTGTGGTGGCCTATCGCAATGGCTCGGCCGTGCGCATTTCCGATGTGGCTGAAGTGGTTGACGGCGTAGAAAACGATAAGCAGGCCGCGTGGATGAATGATCGGCCCGCGGTGATCGTGAATATCCAGCGCCAGCCGGGCGCAAACATCATCAATGTTGTTGACCGCGTCAAAAACTTGCTGCCGCAGCTGAAAGCTTCACTGCCATCGGCGGTGACCGTTTCCATCTTGACGGACCGGACGTCCACTATCCGCGCTTCGGTCAAGGATGTGCAGTTTTCGCTGATGCTGACGGTTGCGCTGGTGGTACTCGTGATCTTCTTGTTTCTGCGCAATCTTGCGGCGACCGCCATCCCCAGCGTCGCAGTGCCGCTGTCGCTGGTGGGCACGTTTGGCGTGATGTACGTGCTGGGATACAGCCTGGATAACCTCTCGCTCATGGCCTTGACAATTTCTACCGGATTCGTGGTTGACGATGCCATCGTAATGATCGAAAACATCGCGCGATACATCGAGCAAGGAGAGACTCCGCTGGCGGCGGCGCTCAAAGGTTCCGAGCAAATAGGATTCACGATCGTATCGCTCACCGTGTCGCTGATTGCCGTACTGATCCCATTGCTGTTCATGGGCGACGTGGTGGGCAGGCTGTTCCGCGAATTCGCGGTCACACTAAGCGTCACAATTCTGGTTTCGGCAATTGTTTCTCTTACGCTAACACCGATGATGTCCGCCAAAATTCTGAAACGCGTGGACGAGTCCCACCATGGATGGTTTTATCGCTCGTCTGAACGTGTTCTCGAGCGCTCGATCGAGCTGTACGGCGTGGGATTGCGCTTTGTGCTGCGACATCAGTTCGCGACGCTGGTTGTGACGGTCGGGACTCTGGTTCTGACCCTGGTTCTCTATATCATCATTCCCAAGGGCTTCTTCCCGGTACAAGACACCGGGGTGATCTTGGGTGTTTCTGAAGCGCCGGCGACGATATCGTTCGCTCTGATGGCCGAGCGACAGCAGGCCCTGGCGCGCGTAATTTTAAGGGACCCCGACGTGGCCAGTCTCTCGTCGTTCATCGGCGTGGACGGCACCAACATGGTGCCGAATAACGGTCGCATCCAAATCAATCTGAAACCGCTGGGAGTGCGCACGATGGATTCAACGGCGATCATCGGGCGGCTTCAGCCGGAGCTCGCCAAGGTTGAGGGCATCACGCTATACATGCAGCCGGTGCAGGAGCTGACCGTCGAGGACCGCGTCAGCCGCACACAGTATCAATATTCGCTTGAAGATGCGGACCTGAGGGAGCTCTCCATCTGGGCGCCGCGAATGCTCGAGAAACTCAGATCGCTGCCGCAGCTTCGCGATGTCGCCAGTGATCAACAGGAGCTCGGCCTGGAGGCTTCGCTCGGGATCGACAGAGATACGGCCTCGAGGCTGGGCATCGTTCCCCAGAATATCGACGACACCCTGTACGACGCCTTCGGGCAACGACAGGTCTCGACCATGTTTACGCAACTGAATCAATATCACGTCGTGCTGGAAGTCGCGCCACAGTTCCAGGAGAATCCTGACGCGCTGAAACAGATTTACGTGCGATCGTCGAGTGGAGCCGAGGTGCCGCTTAGCGCCTTTACTCACTATGAGCCGAAGAGCACGCCGCTGGCAGTCAACCACCAAGGGCAGTTTCCGGTGGTCACGCTGTCATTCAACCTGGCGCCGGGGGCTTCGCTCGGAGATGCCGTCAAAGCCGTCCAGGCTGCTCTGCACGAGGTCGGACTGCCGGCGAGCGTTCAGGGGAGTTTTCAGGGTACCGCGCAGGCGTTCCAATTGTCGCTCGCGAATGAGCCGTGGTTGATTCTGGCGGCGCTAGTGACGGTGTATATCGTCCTTGGGGTGCTGTATGAAAGCTACATCCATCCGATAACCATTCTCTCGACGCTGCCGTCTGCGGGCGTTGGAGCGATTCTGGCCTTGCTTATAACCCGGACAGATTTGAGCGTGATCGCGCTGATCGGGATCATTCTGCTCATCGGGATTGTGAAGAAAAACGCCATCATGATGATTGATTTTGCGCTGGAGTCTGAGCGCGAACACGGAAAAAGCCCGGAGGAGTCCATCTATCAAGCGTGCTTGCTGCGGTTTCGACCCATCATGATGACCACTATGGCGGCGTTGCTGGGCGGGTTGCCGCTGGCGCTTGGCGGCGGGACCGGGGCGGAGCTGCGGAGGCCGTTGGGAATCAGCATTGTCGGAGGGCTGCTGGTCAGCCAGGTGCTGACTCTGTTCACCACGCCCGTGGTTTATCTTGCCTTTGACCGGCTGGCTCGAAGGTTGCAGAAAAGAATTCGTGTCGGCGCCAGGGGGGAGGCCGACGCGATCGCCGACTAAAGACATGCACATCTCAGCGCCATTCATTCGCAGGCCGGTGGCCACGTCGCTGCTGAGCGCCGCGATTCTACTAGCCGGCGTAGTCTCCTATCGGTTTCTTCCGGTGTCGCCCATACCCCAGGTCGAGTTCCCCACGATTTCAGTGTCGGCAGGCTTGCCGGGGGCCAGCCCTGAGACTATGGCCTCTTCGGTCGCCGCGCCGCTCGAACGGCAATTCGGGCGAATTGCAGGCGTCACGGAGATGTCTTCGACCAGCCAGCTTGGGTCTACTTCAATCACGCTTCAGTTTGATATGAGCCGGAATATCGATGCGGCCGGACGAGATGTCCAAGCCGCAATAAACGCCGCTTCGGGACAATTGCCAGCTGGTTTACCCACCAAGCCGCGCTACCGCAAAACCAATCCCGCGGACGCTCCGATCATGATCCTGGCGGGTACTTCGGAGACGGTTGGGCTCGGTCACATCTACGACGTTTTCGATTCGATCCTCGCGCAGAAAATCGCTCAAGTGTCAGGTGTCGGCCAAGTGTTTGTGGGCGGGGGTGCCAAGCCGGCGGTCCGCGTGGATCTGAATCCAACCGCACTTGCGCACTACAACATAGGACTCGACGAAATACGGGCTGGATTACGTTTAGCCAACGCCAATACACCTAAAGGCGAAGTGGCCGATGCCGGCAGCCACTCGATCATTACGGCCACCGACCAGTTATTGCAGGCCGATCAGTACAAGCCCTTGATCATCGCCTTTCGGAATGGAGCCCCGGTACGACTGAGCGACGTCGCGGTCGTTACCGAGTCGGTGGAAGACGTGCGAACGGCGGGCCTGGCTAACGGAAAACCTGCGGTTCTAATCATCATTTCACGCCAGCCGGGAGCCAACATTATCGGCACTGTTGACCGTGTCAAAGCACTGATGCCGCTCTTGCAGGCCTCTATCCCGCCCTCCATCCATCTGGCGGTGGTTTCCGATCGCACCGGTACGATTCGAGCGTCGGTTCGCGATATTGAATTCACGCTGATGCTAACCATTGCGCTCGTAGTCATGGTGATTTTTCTTTTTCTTCGCAACTTGTGGGCCACGGTAATTCCCAGTGTTGCAGTGCCGTTGTCGCTGCTGGGCACGTTTGGAGTGATGTACCTGCTGGGCTACAGCATAGACAACTTATCTCTTATGGCCTTGGCCATATCCACGGGCTTTGTGGTGGACGACGCCATTGTCGTGATCGAAAACATCGCGCGGTATCTCGAGGCCGGGGAACCACCGATGCAGGCGGCGCTCAAAGGTTCGCGTGAGATCGGGTTCACCGTGCTTTCGATGAGCACGTCGCTCATCGCTGTGTTCATTCCCATTCTGTTGATGGGCGGAATTGTCGGGCGACTCTTCCGGGAATTCGCGGTGACCTTGAGCGTAGCCATTGTGGTTTCGTTGTTTGTGTCGCTGACCACCACACCGATGATGTGCGCGCGGTTCCTGAAACCGCAAAAAGGACGGCAGCGCGGCAAGCTGTATAGAGCATCCGAGCGAGTTTTCGTGGGGGCACTCCACAGCTACGATGATGGCCTTCGATGGGTGCTCGGCCATCAACCGCTAACGCTGGCAATAACAATTGCCATCGTGTGTCTGAATATTTATTTGTACATTATCGTGCCCAAAGGCTTTTTCCCTCAGCAAGACACCGGCCGGCTGGGCGGCGGCATTCAAGCAGAACAAGACATCTCTTTTTCGCTGATGCAGCAAAAACAGAAACAAATCAACGACATTGTGATCGCCGATCCGGCCGTAGATACGACGGTCAGTTTCACCGGCGGCGGGCGAGGCGGAACCAACACCGGGAACATCTTCGTGCAACTCAAGCCCATCGGCAGCGGTCCTAACCAACGGAAGCTAACTGCCGATCAAGTGATTGCGCGACTGCGACCCAAACTGGCTACTGTTCCAGGCGCAACGGTTTTCCTGCAGGCCACTCAGGACATTCAGATCGGCGGACGGATGGCCAACTCGCAATATCAATACAGTTTGCAGGCCGAAAACCTGCGCGATTTGCTTGATTGGGGGCCACGCATGCTCGCGAAATTCAGGTCCTTGCCGGAGCTGCGCGATGTTTCGACAGATTTGCAGAATCATGGGCTCGATGCGTACCTGGTGATTGATCGCGACACGGCTTCGCGTCTCGGGGTCGTCCCTCAGACCATCGACGATACCCTTTACGACGCCTTCGGGCAGCGACAGGTCTCGACAATGTTTACGCAACTGAATCAGTATCACGTCGTGCTTGAGGTTGCTGCGAATTTTAGGCAGAACCCCGACGCGTTAAAACAGATTTTTGTTCGATCGTCAAAAGGTGCCCAGGTGCCGTTGAGCGCGTTCACCGGATACGAGTCGAAGACTACGAACCTGGCGGTGAGCCACCAGGGACAATTCCCGGCGGTCACGCTTTCGTTTAACCTGGCGCCGGGAGTGGCGTTGAGTGATGCCGTAAAGGCGATCGACTCTGCGCAACTTGGAATTGGCTTGCCGGCAAGCATTCATGCCAGCTTTCAAGGAACCGCGCAGGCGTACCAGGCTTCGCTCCGAAACGAGCCGTGGATAATCCTGGCGGCGCTGGTGACGGTGTATATCGTCCTTGGTGTGCTGTATGAAAGCTACATTCATCCAATAACCATTCTCTCGACCCTGCCGTCCGCGGGCGTAGGAGCAATTCTGGCATTGCTTATAACTGGGACGGATTTGAGCGTGATAGCGCTGATCGGAATCATTTTGCTGATCGGAATTGTCAAGAAAAACGCCATCATGATGATTGATTTTGCGCTGGAGTCTGAGCGGAAAGAAGGGAAGAGTTCAGAGGAGTCCATCTGTCAAGCGTGCCTGCTGAGGTTTCGGCCCATCATGATGACCACTATGGCAGCGTTGCTGGGCGGGTTGCCGCTGGCACTTGGCGGCGGGACCGGGGCGGAGCTGCGGAGGCCATTGGGAATCAGCATTGTCGGAGGCCTGCTGGTCAGTCAGGTATTGACTTTGTTTACCACGCCGGTGGTGTACCTTTATATGGAGCGGCTGCGGTTTTTCTTTGCCGGGCGAAACGAGCCGAGCAACATCTCGCCGCAACTGCCGCCGCATGCTGCCTCGCTTCAAGACCCGACATTTTGAAATTGCGAACTGTGTAGCAAGCAGCTTTACGCTTCGTTCATAGCCTGCTTAGGAAACTCACACACCGGTAGTCGGCAATCATTCTGTCCGTTGCGACGCTGAGTTCAGCATTAGCACAGCAAGCGCTCCTCCCGACGTATACATTCCAACATGCGGCCAAGTGGACCGGAGGTGGCAATTTCACCGAACCGGACCTGAACCAAGCCGCCCGCGACGCGGACGCTACGCGTGAGATGAACAAGCGGTGGTTGCCTAGCAGATCAGATAGGTTTGGGTCACAAGGACTGCGATTTCAGCGGAACGGACAGGTAATTTTGCCGAAAGCGCAGAGTCACAATCGACCCAGCGCCCTCGGCAAACAGTTGCTCAACTAAATAGCCGACACTTTAACGCAGCCCGATCAAGCGCCGCCGCTGCACACGCCTAGGACTGGTCCCACGCGGATCTGTAGGTTGTTTGCATCGCCGGTTACAAACGTATCGAGAATCGCGCTCTTCCACGACGCCGGCAGCGGGGCGAAGCCGTTGTCGTTTAGGACTAGATCTGGGACCGCGTCGGGCGAACTCAGGGCCCACGTCAGATAGCCGCGGATACCATTCGCCTTAACATCCGTACCCGAAGTCACGTTGTAACAGGTGCAGAACTCCTGTGTGGTGTAGCCGACCATGGGATAGGCGCTCGGACTCACGGGATCAACCACGAGCGGAACCCAGTTCAGCGGATTCGCGCGGTCTGTTCCCGTGGGAGGATCGACATTGCCCATGCCGGCAGTCGTAGCCTGTGGCGACGGCGGCTGCACGACGTTCGCGGCGTTGACCAGATTTGCTGTCACGGCCGGATGCGCAGGCACAACACTGGACTGCGCAGTGAAATCGGGACTTAGATACCCGATGTTTCCGACATGGTCCGGGCCGAGGATGGCGGCTTCCACCCGGCCACTGCTCGCGCTCGTGAAGTTTGCTGGAAGACCGGCAGGCATAGTTTCGGCCGCACCCTGATAGAGGGTACTGTTGCAAGCCGCCTGGATTGCGGTCATGTGTTGAGTGAACAGGAACGCGGTGCCACTTCCGTCCGACCGATAGCCAACACGCAGGGGCAAAGGATCGATAGAGAATAGTTGCGCAACTCCCGAAACCGGATCGACGTTCTGCGAGATGAAATCCGGGTCAGCGCTATTCCAATCAGTGACCTGACCGGTCAGCATTTTGCAGTAACCAGCGCGGCTGAACGTCAGCCCGCTTGTGCCGCCAGCCGGTATGCTGGGAAGAATATTGAGCGCGAGCGCGGTATCGGGGCTGATGGCCAAAGTGATCGGCGTCGCCAACGAAGGAATCATGATCAGCGGACCGTAAATGGGTGCCTGAGCCGGGATAACCCTCCCGCTGCAGGCTGATGCTTCGCTTCCAAGCGCACCGCCGGTGGTAAACGTATTGACTTAGTTTTGCGTCAGCTTGGCGTCGCTCCCGGCGAAATTCACCTCGGACAGCGGTCGGGCCGCGTCGTTGTTATAGGAGGTGTCGCCCGTTAGATACATGTATTGCCCCCGCCCGCTACCGACCGAGCTATAGCGGAAAATTTTGGTGCTATCGATCGGATACCCGACGTCAGTGCATTGCGACGGGACGTAAGTATCCGCGGCGGGATCTGGTGGATTGGTCAGCGGCATGCCATAACAATTGAAGTTCTGGCGATACGTGGGCGCGGGCAAGCTTGCTCCGCCCCCTTGGATACTGGGTGCATATTGCGCATCGGCTTCAATCGCTAGCATGCCAAACAGACCGAAACTAGCGGCGAAGGCGATTCGAGAAGCAAAAACAAGCAACTTAGTCGTGGACCAGCGATTCGATATCATAGATGCGTTTCTCTCCTCTTCGTGATAGCGCTTCTAGCGCAAATAGGCCGGGGTCCAGCAGGCCCGGTTTTAAACTCCCAACTTTGCGTGTGGAACAGTTCCGCGTGAATATTTGGTGAGACCTGCAGCAGCTCATCTGCGCGAATGCCGATTTGCCCAGGCGGGCGAGCACGACCCTAGCTAAAGGCTGTTGCAAAACCCAGGGCCCAACCCCTTGATTTAAGCGGGTAGCTGACACAACGGCGTGGCAGATCTGGTCCGCTTATTTTTCTCGCAAATTTCCCCGAAAAAGGGCCGTGGCTTCATTTTTGTTCTTG
>DATNLZ010000118.1:0-3904 GCA_035602605.1 Candidatus Dormiibacterota bacterium | reverse complement strand
ATGAATTCGGTCTTTGTGACCGCCATGCGTTGGGCCTTGAGCAGCAGGTAGCCCAGATTCTTGTAGCCGCGGCCCCTTCTAAGAAGGGTTTTGATGTTGCCGTTGATGGCTTCCACTACTCCGAAGCGTACTTTGGTGCGGCAGTAGTTGAGGATGCCGTCCAAGTGATCCAGCAGCATGTGAGCGAGGTTTTGAAAAGGTACCAGCCGTTGCCATCGCAGTTCATCGATCCAGCTCTGCAAGTAGCGAAGCATCGCTCCTTCATAGCGGTAGGTCCACAATCGCTCCAAGCTTTCCTTTAGAAGGTAGGCTTTCATCACCCTCCGGTTGAGGGCGAACAGATCGTTTAATTGCTGTCGTTTCTTGCTGTCCAGATTCACCCAGCGAGTCAGCAGCAGCCAACGTTTGCCTTTCACTACACCCCGCATGCGTCCGCCCTTGCGGAAAAACTCCGCCCTCCGCACTTCATCGATGGCCTTATTGGCGTGCTGCAGAACGTGGAACTTGTCATACACGACCCGGCAGTTCCGCGCCCATTGTGCAATGCTGTTGGTGAACGGCCGCCACATATCCACGCAAGCCGCCTCTATACGCTTCCGCTGGTTCTCTTGCAGCTGGGTTCGGAAAAACTCATCGAGCGTTTCTTGCTTGCGATCCTGTCCGAACCACAAGGGTTCGCCGGTCTCCAAGTTGCTGACTACGGTGATGAACTTCATCTGCTTGCCAAAGTAGATCTCATCCACACCCATTTGTACTAAGGGATCCGTACGACGCGTGGCATTCCAGCGCTGCAGATATCGCAGGTCCATCGCTCGCACCGTGCTGGCGGCCAGTCGGAACTGCCGGGCGACTTGACGTACCGACACGCTTTCGCACGCCAACCCCACGGCTTCCTCAAAGCGCTTACTAAAGGGCGCTTTACTCGGCAGTTGCGGCACCTTCTCCACCTTTACGCCGCACTCCGGACAGCACACCCGATACACTTCGATGATCACCGTCGTCCGATACTCGCCCCACGGCAAGTCGCGCACCTCGCGCTCGTTGTAATCATGCGCATCGCTAAACTTTCGTCCGCATCCCGAACAGACCAGTTTCCGGTTCCCCCGCTTGCGCCGCACCCATAAACGCAGGGTCTTGGCGGCTTCATCGATTTCGTGTCGGTAGACTCGGTAGCCCGGCCATCCCAGAATCTTCGTGAATTCGTTGTCGCGCATTCCGCCGAGTCTAGCCGAACCGCCCCTACGACGGAAACCCGCTCTTTTATTGCGTCTCTACGAATTCCTGCTCAGAGCCATTTCTTTTGGATGTTCTGCCGCTTGTCGCGCTTGAGATCCATGTCCTACTCACCTCTCCTCTCGTTCGGGTCTTCAATCACCGTTCCCGGCTCGGCCTATCTGTTGGCTCCACCTTTCGGTATTGGAGTGCCTCACTAGCTTCGCCGACGACGTGATCTACTACACCCTCTGCTGACTTCTGCCCTGCGGTCAGATTGCCTCTCGGCTCTCTCAGTCGCCGCAGCGACACAGGACAGATCTCCGGGGTAATTCCAGCCGCCTTCTGTGCACAGTCGCCGAATCTACGCTTCGCATCCTTGATGGATTATGGACTTCGCGGTACGTTGCCCGCTCGTCCGACGCTCACGCCTTATATTCGGTTCTTGTTCATCGACTCGCACATTTGCTTGACGCTTCCTTCAGACCTCGCCTCGCGGCAATAGCCCTTGCGTCATCGCTAACCCTTCACCTCCATCAGGTTGGGTAGAGGATTTGCACCTCCTAGCTGCTGAACGTGCCCGGCATACAACGTAGCCGCTGGCGCGGCGGACGCTTCGCGTGCTATGCTTCTTACGTCATGCCGCAAGGTAGAGCTTTTGACTGCGATTTTTGCTTTGCTCTGATTTTCCTAAGCCATGCAAAATCAATAGGCTGCAAACGAAAAAGGATTCAATTCCCATAGCCGTTAGACCGGGTCCAGCATTAGCCCGCATCCGCCGCAACCGCCAGCGGCCACCTTCAAACGGGCTCTATCGAACGTGCACAGAGCACCTCGCCCAACTTCACGCTTTCGTGAAAACGCGCCTCCGATAGAGCACTAGCGTCATCCGGGAGAAATCACTGTGTAAGCCCGGGGCACATTACGGTTCGCCCACTGTGCGTCCAAGTGGGTTTCGGGTTTCCTGCGCCCCTTTGGAATTCAGGTCGCGAGAGGGATGGCCGGATCCAGCACGCGCAGCAGGAGCAGACTTTGGTCATCCTGCTGCAGACCATATTGTCGCACCTCGCGCATGATGAGATCCCAAATCTCCGGTAAGGCTCTGGTAGCGTTTTGCGTCAGCAGCTCTTGCAGGCGGGTCAGGCCAAATTCTTCATCTCTGGCATTGGCTACTTCCGTTATGCCGTCGGTAACCATCAAGAAGAGATCGCGCGGTGAATAGATGACGCGCTTACTAGCATAGGAACCGCCGGGGATCAGTCCCAGCGGAAGCTGCTCCATGGAGAGACGGGCCGTGTCCCTGCTGCCGTGCCGATAGTGGAGGATCGGCGGATGGCCGGCCAACGCGTATTCAGCTTCACTGGAGCCATCGAAGCGGAGCAGGGCCAGGGTGGCAAACATTTCACGTTCCTTGAGATCCGGCAGCACGCGGTCCACACTCTCGAGCGCTGCTACCGGCATTTGGCGGAATTGCACGGCGAGTCGCATGGCAGTCTTCAACATCCCCATGAGCTGGCCGGCGGGCAGGCCGTGGCCGGAGATATCGGCGACGTAGGCCACCAACCCACCATCGCTCTCGATGACGTCGATCAGGTCGCCGCCCATTTCCGTGCTAGGAATCGATTTGCCGTATAGCTCGAAACTCGCGTTCTGGAAAGAGACGGTCGGAACCAGGGTCGCCTGAATACCGTGGGCCAAAGAAAGCTCTGTCTGCATACGCACGCTGGCCACGCCCTCCGTACCAGCGAAGAACAGCAGAAATCGAGCCCCGAGACCGATACCAACCAAGATCCCGATCGCATCGAATAGCACGCGCCGATGTACAGCGACGGGGACCGGGAGAGGCGTCGAAACGTGCGAGGCCCAGTAGCCCAGCCAGGCGGTCAAGACAACCAGCAGAAACAGGAGAGGGATAACACGAACTCTTTTGATTGCTGCGGCCCTAAGCGCCATCGCTCCCGTGCCCACTAAGACAGGCCAAAAGAAACCTCCGCCGACGCGTAAAGCATTGAGTTGCAATAGATCGAACGCGAAACCGCCGGCGGCGCCTACGAAGAAGTACCCTGCCAGGAACATCTTCATCCGCCCTAGCGGCAGCACGCGCCAGTAGGGACTGAAGGCGGTGGGAAAGGCCGAGCTCACACCAGCCAACCACGTACGGAGCTTCTTTTTCATCGGTACTTCCTAGGGCGTCCTCGATCGCAGGGAAACCGAGCGCTAAGCCAGAGCTTCGACCATTCGTCGGTGGAAGCGGTAGAGCGCCAGGAATCCGAGCAAGAGGACGGAGACGAGAATGGATAGACTCATTTATTGAACTGTTACCAGAAACGCATAAAGATCACAAGCGGGTGCCGAACTTGCATGGCCGGTTTTTGATTTTGATTGGCATTCCTGACAGCCTAAGCATCTGCAACGGACAGTTCGAGGTAAAACGAGCTGTATAGAGAAGTGCCGTTCCCGCCCGGCATACTCCGAGCGAGTGGTCGGCTACACGGAAGTTACCCTGAAAAAACGCCAGTGCAAACGCAAACGGGGTTATAGGAAATGGCAGGTATGCCCAAATAATTCGTCTCGCTAAGGATCCGACTGGATACTTGGATTGGTTCTGCGCGATGTATGGCATCACGTGGTGACCAGCGTAAGAAGGTAATGGCTGGGGACATTGTGGGGACAAGAAATGGATATTTGGGGA
>DATNLZ010000100.1:0-3240 GCA_035602605.1 Candidatus Dormiibacterota bacterium | reverse complement strand
TCGATTCAGGACTGGCTCCGGAAACGATCGATCCGGCCACTTGGCGCGCGATGGCTAGTGGCGCGGCTCCAAAACGTGCCCATAAACCTCGGCCGTTCTGTTGTTTCCGCTGCTCCTGTTGGCGGGCGGATAAAAGTCCGGCTAAATGACGCAAGCGAGAGAACCATCGACCATGTTCTTCTGGGAACGGGATATCGAGTGGACGTTTCCAAATACGATTTCCTTGCCCCGGAGCTGGCACAGTCCATAAGTCGCTTCCAAGGATATCCTCGGCTCAGCGAGGGGTTCGAATCGTCGGTGCCGCGATTGCACTTTCTCGGGGCGCCGGCCGTTTGGAGTTTCGGCCCGCTGATGCAATTTGTCGTCGGCACGCATTATTCTTCACGCGCACTACTTCGCTGCGTCGTCCGGAAAGCTGCGGGCGATCGCGTTCGGGTCGGCGAACCACTCGTCGCCCAGCTAGGATAATTCCGTCCTCGCGATTGGCCACACAACATCTCAGAACCGTCCGGCGTTTTTGTGATGCACTGGCCTTCTTCCTATGACTGAAACAACAGGCGCATTGGTGATAGGTGGTAACCTCAACGGTCTTTCGATCGCGAGGAGCCTGGGCCGCCATGGCGTGCCAGTTTGGGTGACGACCCCGCCCAACGCGAAGCTGGCCAGCTGCTCTCGGTATACGCTCCGGACTTTGCCTTGGCCAGACGGAGAGAGTGAAGCGCAAGTCGCGTATCTATTGGAACTCGCCGCACGTTACGATCTCGACCAATGGGTGCTGTTTCCAACCAGTGACGAATCAGCCGCTTTGCTCTCGAAATTCCACACAGCGCTCTCGCGCCGATTCCTCGTGTCGACCCCTACCTGGGAGGTCCTGCGCTGGGCTTACGATAAGCGTCTCACCTATCAATTAGCGGCCGAACAACAAGTCGACTGCCCGTCAACGATCTATCCCGCCACTGAAATGGATCTCGAGGGCGTGCCCTGCGCCTTTCCCGCAATTCTGAAACCTGCCACGCACGCCACGATCAATCGGTTCACGGCGGACAAAGCCTGGCCGGTGGCGAATCGCGAAGAGCTTCTTGTGCGGTACCGTGAAGCCCGGGAGTTGATTCCGCCAGACTTGATTCTCGTTCAGGAGCGGATCCCTGGGGGAGGCGAGTCCCAATTCTCGTACGCGGCTCTCTGCTACGACGGACAACCGATTGCCTCTCTCACCGCGCGCCGGACGCGACAGTACCCGATCGATTTCGGCTATTCGAGTTCCTTTGTCGAAACTCTCGACATCCCAGAGATCGTGGCCCCTTCACGGCGTTTGCTGGCTGCAATCCGGTACACTGGACTTGTTGAAGTTGAGTACAAGCTTGACGCGCGAAATGGACGCTACAAACTTCTAGATATCAATCCAAGGCTTTGGACATGGTCACCGCTGGGCCGCCGCGCGGGGATAGATTTTCCCTATTTTCTCTGGCAAATGATGGTAGGCAGGCGTGTGCCGGAAAAGACCGGGCGCACAGGCGTTCGCTGGGTCCGCATGAGTACGGATGTTCCGGCCGCTATTCACCTAATGCTTCGCGGTCGCCTAAGCCTTGGTGCGTACTTGCGCTCTTTGCGCAGCCCAGTTGAGTTCGCCCTGATGGCTGCAGACGATCCTCTGCCTGGACTACTGGACCTGCCCCTATTTGCGTACAAGCACTTTTATAACGGATACGAGGGTCTGCGTAACGGTGTCCCGTCTGCGAAAGGATGTCCCACTAAGAGTTGAAGGGTTGAGCGGCGGTTCGGGTCCGGTTCGATAGACAAGGCATGCCGCCGTGCAAAAGGGAGCGATGCGTGGCTGTTCCTGCACGATGCCCATTCGAGCGGCACAACCAAAACTGGAGAGTAAGTGACCCAACCAACGGTTGTAATCAGTTTGGATCTGGAACTCAGTTGGGGTAGTTTCGATCTTTCATTTGATGACGACCTACTCAAGATGGGCCGGTGGACCTACGACATCGGCGCGCCCAACTTACTGAATCACCTGACGCGCAACGGCCTATCGGCAACTTGGGCCGTGGTTGGTGCGATAATGCGTCCCTCGTTGCCTGACGTTTCCGGGCTGCCAGAGGTCAATTATCCTCACTTCTCGAAGCCTTGGTTCAGTTACGTTCCCAAAGAAGGCGACGAATTGACTCATCCCGAGTGGTTCGGCGCGCGCCTGGTAGAAATGATCAAGCGCGCAAAGCCCGAGCAGGAAATCGGATTTCATTCGTTTTCACACGTTCCCTTTGGATGGCCTGGCATGACGCGGGAACGAGCAATCGCGGAGTACCGTTATTGTGCCCAGACCGCACGAGAATTTGGAATCCCAACCAAGTGTTTCGTTTTTCCGCGGAATTCAGTTGCATACCTCGGTGACCTTCGAGATGCAGGGTTCACCTGCTTTCGCGACGTTGATGAACTACCATTTCGCTTTGCAAGCAAGAAACTTACATCCATTGGCATGGTATTGGCAGATTTCGCGGGACTAGCACCACGCATGATTGAACCTTCGCTAAAAGAGGGGATGGTTTCCATTCCCGGGTCGCTATTGATCCGGTGCGCGGCCGGCTGGCGCAAGTACATTCCTGATTCGAGTCGTTTGCGGCGGCTGCAAAAAGGATTGGAACGAGTGCGTCGAAACGGCGGGGTTTTCCACGTCTGGTTCCACCCGGAGAACCTTTATGCAGAGTGGCCGCGGCTTGAAAACGTTGTCGCCCGTTTTCTCGAGGAACTTGGCGTCCTGGTGCGCGACAGGGAATTGAGATGCTTGACGATGGGGCAGCTTGCCAGCGAATTCCAAACGAAATTAGCTGTTAAACAGGGTTGCAGTCCGAATCCAACAACGTACACGGAGGCTGGGTACGTAGATTGCGCGACGCCGGGACACGAGTTTGGCGCACGTTTGGCAATTCCTCGTTAACCCAACTTTCCGCGAGCAGGCGCGGAGTGTGCCGGACGGCCTGAAAAAACCAGCAACCACCTATGCACCTATGGGGCAAGCTGATTGAGCTTTTGCCCTAATTGCAGCCGTGCGCCTTCCAGTGCGTTGGGATCGTGGGTCCAGTTGCTCCAGCTCGCGGCAATCGGTTGGATGACGGAACTGGCAAAGGCTCCTTGCCCCAGGTTCTTGAGGATCTGTACGTATTCATAATCCTGGATGCCGTCACGGATAGCTTTGAGTCGAATGCCCGGAGCTGGCTCGGTTGAGCCGACCGGACC
>DATNLZ010000091.1:0-110865 GCA_035602605.1 Candidatus Dormiibacterota bacterium | reverse complement strand
CGTACAGCATCGACGGGACCACCGGGGCGCTGACGCCGGTTGACGGCTCGCCTTTCCCGGCGGGAACCAATCCTTTCTCGGTGACCGTGGACCCCACGGGCCAATTCGCCTACGTCGCCAATGGCGGTTCCAACAACGTTTCGGCGTACAGCATCGACGGGACCACCGGGGCGCTGATGCCGGTTGACGGCTCGCCCTTCCCGGCCGGGTCCAATCCTAACTCGGTGGCGGTGGAGCCCACGGGCCAATTCGCCTACGTGACGAATGTCAATTCCAACGACGTTTCGGCGTACAGCATCGACTGGACCTCCGGGGCGCTGACGCCGGTTGCCGACTCGCCCTTCCCGGCCGGACCGGGTCCTGAGTCGGTGACGACGACCGCCGGGCCGCCCCGGCCGCCAGCCCCAGCCGCGAGGAAATAGGACTCCGCGCCGCTTTAGCCGCGACACGCTACACTCACGAACGACCATCATATTTGAGTGTTAAGATGCCCCTATGCGCCGCGGGAACGCTCGTGTAGGAACCATCCTTGTGCTCGGCGACATCATTGTTGATGTTATCGGGCGCGTGAAAGCGTGGCCCAACCCTGGTGACGATTGCTGGGCCTCTCGTCTCGAGCTGCATTGCGGTGGGGTCGCTGCCAATTGCGCGATGGCGCTGGCAAGTTGGGGCATGCAGGCTCGCTTGCTCGGTTGCGTGGGCCAAGATGCTTTCGGCGACTATCTTCTCGAATCGCTCGCCAAGCGTCGCGTGGATGCACATTGGGTTCAGCGCACCGACGAAACCATGACCGGCCTGCTCTACGTCAACGTTACCCCTGACGGCCAGCGAACATTTTTTGGCAGTCGCGGCGCAAACGGCCTGGTGCGCCGCGTTCCCCAAAACTCAACATTTTATGCAGGAGTTATCGGCGCAAGTCTAGTGGGCTACAACTTCCTCGATCCCGCAACGGAGAAAGCGGCGCGCCAAATTATAAAAACCATCCGTTCTCGCGGAGGCTGGGTTTCGATGGACGCCGGTGTGGGCCCATGCAAACAAATCCCGCGGAAACTTTTGAAAGTGTGCGGTGAGGTGGATATTCTTTTTGTCGGACAAGAAGAAGCGACTCTGCTCACAGGCATGCAAGATGATCGCAAAGCGTACGCGAGCCTCGCCAAGACCGGCGTAAGGGAAGTCGTATTGAAAATTGGCAAGCGCGGCTGCCTGATCAGCGACGGAGAGAATGGCCAGCTCCGCCGGGTCCCTTCGTTTCCGATAAAGGCAGTGGACACAACCGGAGCAGGCGATTCGTTTGTGGCCGCTTTCCTCCATGCTCGAGTGCAGGGTTGGCCCACTACTGAGGCAGCCCTGCTGGCGAACACCGCCGGCGCCGTCACCGCTTCGATCGTAGGCGCAGGAGAGAAACTCCCTTCCCCGCAAGACGTGATCCGCCTCCTGCGAACGAGCCGCTTAAATTCGCAGTGGGACCCTTTGCGGCTCCGCATCGTGGAACGTTTGCAGAAAACCCTGCGCAACGCACCTAGCTCGCAGAATGCACGGAGGCCCGCATGACGCTAAAGCCCCACTGGAAGCAGGAAATGGATCGGCCGCGCCTTAAATCGCTCACCGACCTTTTCGGTGTTCCCAAGCCGGTCATTGGAATGGTGCACCTCTGGCCGTTGCCGGGCGCACCTGGTTACATCGGCTACGGTATGAAAACGATTCTCGACCACGCTTTGCGCGATGCCGAAGCTCTGATGGAAGGCGGTGTTGACGGCCTGATGGTCGAAAACATGTGGGACCTTCCCTATTATGTTGGGAACCTAGTGCAGCCCGAAGCGATGACCGCGCAGGCCGTCGTGGCCGCGGAAGTGGTCAGACGCTTTCCCGTGCCCGTGGGCATCAACGTGATCCACAATGGCGGACTCGTGTGTCTGGCTATCGCCGTAGCCGCCGGAGCGCGCTTTATTCGCGTGTGCATTCTCACTGGCGCGCGGCTTTGGGACACCGGCGAGCTCGATCACGGATGCGCTGCAAATTTGCTGCGGAAGCGCAAAGAGCTTCACGCCACGGACATCCACATTTTTGCCGACGTAGACAAAAAGCATTCGGTACCTTTCCCCGGGCTCGATCTTGCAACGCACATCGAGTGGACCGAATTCTATGGAGCTGACGGCTTGATCGTTTCCGGACGAATGACGGGAAACGCTCCTGACCTCGAGAAGGTGCGCGAGGCCAAGCGTTTGGCGAAGCGTCCTATATTGATCGGCAGCGGCACTAATGCCGGGAACATCAGTGCCCTCCTCGAATACGCTGATGGAATTATTGTGGGTTCCAGCCTGAAAAAAGACGGCGTGATGGAAAACCCCGTTGATGTAAACCGCGTCCGCGAGCTCGTCGGCAAAGTGCGTCCCTTTCGCGAAGCGCCCGCGGCCCGCGCCTCGTCGCAGGCAAGCTAGCTGTGGCAACCCTCCACCCACAACATGTTCTCGACGTTCAATCCCGAACGGTGAATCCCAGACAAAACCCCGGTGCGCAAAGCACCCTTCACGCATTATTTTGCCAATGGACCCAGCCCCACGAGAAGCAAGTCAGTGCCTAAAATGGGGACGTGATGATTGCCTGACTACAACGACGCGGAATGGCCCGGCTTTGCACCTGTTAGTGTAGGAAGTGGCGCATGCCGGTAAACACCATGGCCAGGTTGAGCTTATCCGCAGCGGCAACAACATCTGCATCGCGTACCGACCCACCAGGTTGAATCACGGCAGTCGCTCCGGCGCGCGCCGCCTCTTCGACCCCATCAGGAAACGGAAAGAAAGCATCAGAAGCCACAACAGTCCCGGCCAGGGAAGATTGCGCCTTCATCACCGCAATCTTCACCGAATCCACCCGACTCATCTGCCCGGCCCCGACCCCAACGGTGTGCCCATCGCGCGCGAACACGATCGCATTTGATTTCACGTGCTTCGCCACCTTCCAAGCAAATCGCATTGCCTGCATCTCATCAAGCGTCGGGATCCGCTTGGTTACCGTGCGCAGTTCTACATCATGCAACTCTCCCTGATCGGTCTGCTGCACCAGCACTCCGCCGGAAATCTGCTTGAGTTGAAATTCCTGCGATGGCTGCAAGCCTCCTTCGGGCAGCTCCAGCACTCGAAGATTTTTCTTCGCCGCAAACATCGCATAGGCCTTCTCGTCGAACCCCGGCGCGAGAATGCATTCGACAAAAAGCTTCGCAACTTCCTCCGCCGTCGCGCCGTCCACCGCGCGGTTAAACGCCAGCACTCCGCCAAACGCGGAAACCGGATCGCATGCCAGGGCCTTGCGATAAGCGTTCAGCAGCGTGTCTTGCTCGGCAGTACCGCAGGGATTGTTGTGCTTGATGATGACCGCGGCGGGAAGCGCGAATTCCGCCACCAGGCTTCGCGCAGCTTCCAGATCGACAAAATTATTGTACGACAGCTCCTTGCCCTGAATTTGCCGGGCGGCCGCCAATCCCTCGCGACCGCGGCCCGCCGGAATATACAGCGCTGCAGCCTGATGCGGATTTTCGCCGTAACGCAGCGATTGCAGCCGCGAGAGCGAAATCGTCATTCGCGACGGAAGCTTGGCGCGCTCGCCCAGATTCACACCGGTCGTAGAGGTACACGAAGCGCTGAGCCGCTCGAGCTCAGTGGCGATCAGCCCGTCGTAGCGTGACGTCGTTGCAAACACCTTGCGCGCCAGCTCTAGACGCGTCGCAAGACTCACCTCTCGCGCGCCCTCAATCTCCGCGGCAACGCCCGCGTAGTCCCCGGGATCGCTCACCACCGCGACACTCTCAAAATTTTTGGCTGCAGACCGCAGCATGGTCGGCCCACCGATATCGATGTTCTCGATCAGCTCCTCCGGTGTAAGTTCGTTCTTCGCCGCCGTCGCTTCAAAGGGATAGAGGTTTACAACCACAACGTCAATCGGCGCGATTCCATGTTTCTCAGCCTGTGCGCGGTCATCCGCATTATTCCGCCGAAAAAGCAGTCCGCCATGAACTTTGGGATGCAGCGTTTTCACTCGGCCGCCGAGCATTTCCGGCCATCCCGTCAGGTCGGCGACGTCCCGCACCTTAAGTCCCGCCTCACGCAAGAGCTTTGCGGTTCCACCAGTCGAAATCAATTCGATGCCCGCTGCACTGAGCCGTCGCGCAAACTCCACGACCCCGGTCTTGTCATACACGCTCAGTAGCGCTCGTTCGATCTTCACTCCACCCTCCGCGTCGAGAAAACGCAGTATTGTAAGCGGGCGCGATGCGTTGCGAAAGCACGAACTGTGGGAAACCGCGGGAACCGAGATTAATTCGCTGCGGATCGGTTGGCGGCCCCTGCAGGCCTTGCGAGCCTAAGGGGGGATCTGCGGGGTTATTCTTTGACGCGAGCCTTGAGCTTTACCTTGCCGCTCGCAACCTCAACGATGTACTCCACTTCCTTAGAGCCTTTTTGCTTCTTGAGGTCATCGGTCTTTTTGCGTACAAACTTCTGGAAGTCTTCGCGCGAGAGCTTATCCACTTTCTCGCCCGCGGCTTGTTTCGCGGAAACCAACGCCTGATACAGCTGGTTGATTTTTTCATTCTCGCGATCTGGCTCGGAGCAAGCAATGCGGAACGATCCATTCGCTGCTGCTTTTTCTTGCGCCGCCTCGGCGCGATGGC
This sequence comes from Candidatus Dormiibacterota bacterium, assembly GCA_035602605.1. GTDB lineage: Bacteria > Acidobacteriota > Terriglobia > Acidiferrales > UBA7541 > DASQHY01. Next base: position 106,199 of record DATNLZ010000091.1, on the reverse strand, counting down.
GCTCGGCTTCGATGGCTCGCGCAGCCGCGCCGAAATGATGCTGCACGTTGCCTTCTTCACGTTGCTGGAGACGCTTGCGGAAAACCTCCTTGTACTTGGCGTACGTCTGCGCAAGATTGTTGAAGCGAAATCGGTGAGCGAACTTCAGGTCGCCCATCCGCTCGGAATTGCGCTTCACCATCTGGTCGATACGCCACTCGATTTCGGTAGGCGGACGTTTCCGTCCCCCGCCAAAATATTGGTCATATTCCACCTTGAGCTGGCGGATGTCCCGTTCGAGCTGGGTCATGTCTTCGTCGATGGTCGTCGCCATGGGTCCTTCCATCTCCCATGCTAGAGGCCTGGCGCAGGAGCGTCAACGAACCTAAACTCTTGTGTGCGGAACAAGGCACTCGAGGGCCCGCGTTCCCCGCGTGATTCGCGCAAAGTTCGCTGGTTGCCCGCAAGCGTTGACTGTGCTGAAATAGCGCCTTGCATGAATTCCTCCGCCAAATCCGCTGCTGATTCCGAAGCTCGCGCGGCCTTGCTCAGGCAAATTCCTTCGGTGGACCAGTTACTCGCTCTGCCCCGCCTGCGGCTGCTAGTCACGCGCGCCGATCGCGGTATCGTGGTCGAAGTTGCCCGCGCAGTGCTCGCCGATCTTCGTGCGCGTATTACCGGTGAGCGCGACATCAACCTCATCGTTCTCCACTCTGCTCAGCTCGAACCGGGGCAGCTCGGCGAGCGTATCGCTGCCGAGGTCGAGCGCGCCTTCGCTGTTTCGCTTTTACCGGTCATCAATGCCACCGGTGTTATCTTGCATACCAATCTCGGCCGCGCTGCTTTGAGCGCCGCGTCCATCAATCACCTCCGTCAGCCTGCGACGCAATATTCCAACCTCGAGTACGACCTCGAAGCCGGCGCTCGCGGGAAGCGCGACGTTCATACCGCGCGCCTTCTCGAACATCTCACCGGCGCCGAAGCTGCCATCGTCGTCAATAATTGTGCTGCCGCTGTGCTTCTCGTTCTTGCTGCGCTCGCTAAAGGCGGTGAGGTGATCGTTTCACGCGGCGAGCTCATCGAAATTGGCGACGGCTTCCGCATCCCGGAAATTATGGCGGAAAGCGGAGCCCTCCTTCATGAAGTTGGCACCACCAATCGCACCAAGCTCGCCGACTACGAAAGCGCCGTCAACGATCGCACTCGTCTGCTTCTGCGCGTGCATCCATCCAATTTTCGTGTTGTGGGATTTACCGAGAGACCTGCACTCGAAGAGCTTGCCGCATTGGCCGCGCGAACCGGCTTGCCCTTGATGGAAGATCTAGGCTCGGGATGTTTGGTGGATTTGTCGGCGCACGGCGTGAATGAACCTGTTGTCCGCGCCAGCATCGAAGCGGGCGCATCGCTCGTCACCTTCAGCGGCGATAAAATGGTCGGAGGTCCTCAGGCCGGCATCATCGCCGGACAAAAAGAACTGGTAGGGCGCATCCGTCGCCACCCTTTGTTTCGCGCGTTGCGTGTGGACAAACTTTGCATCGCGGCCCTCGAAACCACACTCAGCGCTTACCTCTCGGGCAACCTCGACGAAGTCCCCACACTGCGAATGATCCGCCTGGGTGCCGACGCCATTCGCACTCGCGCGCGCGATTTCGTTTTCACTCTGCGCTCGCAAGTCCCTGCCGGTGAAGTCGAGCTCGATATTGTTCCTGGAGCATCACTGATCGGAGGTGGCTCCACTCCCGACCGCGAGCTTCCCACTCATTTGATTCGCATCACGACCACTCGCTATTCGGCGGCTCAGCTGGAGGCGCGCTTGCGCCGCGCCCCCAAAGGCATTTCGGTGATTGCGCGTGTCGAAGCCGATCGTCTGATCATCGATCTCCGCACCGTCTTTCCCGAGCAGGAAGACATCCTCTCCGCAACCATTTCTTCGGTACTGCATTGATGCTTAGCCCGCAGGAAAAAACTTCTCCGCAAACGCACAAGTCGGTTGCGCAACTTACAAGCGATTGATGACGCTCGCCACGCATCCGGCTCCAAACCCATTATCAATATTGACTACGCACACGTTCGAAGCGCAACTATTGAGCATACCCAGCAGCGCCGCCACGCCGCCAAAACTCACACCATAACCGACGCTCGTGGGCACCGCGATCACCGGCACACCCACGAGGCCGCCCACCACGCTGGGCAATGCACCTTCCATCCCGGCCACGCAAATAATGACTCGCGTCGCCGCCAGCCGCGCGCGATGTCCCAGTAGCCGGTGAATTCCCGCGACACCCACGTCGTAAAAATTCTCCACGCGGTTGCCCATCAGCTTCGCAGTCAACAACGCCTCTTCCGCTACAGGTATGTCGCTAGTGCCCGCACACACCACCGCTATCGTGCCGGCACCGGCAATTTCTTTATTTCGCTCTATAGCGATCACTCCGGAAAGCGGATGGAATGCCAGGCTAGTTGCCAGTTTGGCAGACCGGTACGCGTGCGCCCTTCTCCCCACAACGCTGCGCACCGCAGCAAACATTTTCGCGTCGGCGCGCGTGACCAAAATGTTGTGGCGGCTATCACGCAGCCGCAACATTGCTTGAACAATTGCCGCAACCTGCGTGGGCGTTTTGCCACGCCCAAAAATAACCTCAGCGTACCCCTGTCGCAGCGTGCGGTGATGATCGATCTTGGCAAAGCCCAGGTCTTCGAAAGGCAGATGTTTCAGACGTTCGAGCGCCTGCTCGGTCGTCAGCCGCCCGCCCCGCACCTGCTCCAGCAGCTCGCGAATATCGTTTTCGTCCATTACATCGACCTAGCCCTAAGAGCGCATTGCAAGACTCAGTAACGGGCCTTTTCGTACTGAGCTCCGCGGCTTGGTACGGTCGGGCTGTCCCACGCCCTGATTGATGATGAGATCTGGCTCCGTCTGGCCCCGCGGATTCCGGCGGCGAGGCCGCGCCCTAAAGATTGAGTCGCCTTACTAAGAAGTTCCTCGGGTTGGCCAGTCTAGCACAAGCTCTGACCGCCTCCCCGCAGTGACGGCATTAACCGCGACAAACAGGGGGAGGGGTACTGGCAACGAATAATATCGGCCACCTCCCACGTTCCGGTAACCCACGGCCCCTTGCGTTTCTCCCGGGAGAGCTTATTCTAGAATTCGCTCAACACCATGACCACGTTCCACATTGAACAATTTGGGTGCCGGGCCACCCAGGCCGATGCCGCCGCCATCGAGCATCGGCTTCTCAGCCGGGGCTACACACTCTCGCCAACACGGACCGAGGCCCAGGTGGTTGTTGTAAACACTTGCACCGTTACTTCTTCGGCGGACAATCAAGCGCGCCAGGCAATTCGCGAAATTCATCGCTCGAACCCGAACGCGCAAATTGTCGTCACCGGTTGCTATGCGCAACGTGCCCCGGAAGACCTTGCCTCTCTCGAAGGGGTGGCATGGGTCATCGGGAATTCGCACAAATCCGAAATCCCGCGATTGCTCGACCTATCCGGCAAGTCTTGTACGCAGGATCCGGCGCCCCACTCCGCTTTCGTTCGCCCCGAGTTCGTCCCTCTGGACCGCCTCGATTCCGAAGCCCATTTCATAAGCCAGGGACCGGCAAAAATTCTTACCGGCAACATACTCGAGAGTGACTCCTGGGCGGCCGCGCCAGTGCTTGGCGGTGAAAGCGGACATACCCGTCCGGTTCTAAAGATTCAAGATGGCTGCAATAACCGCTGCTCATACTGTGTGATTCCCTTTGTGCGCGGACGAAGTCGCAGTCTTCCGCCCCACGAAGTGCTCAGTGAAATCAATAAACTGTGCTCCGCGGGATTCAGGGAAATCGTTTTGAGCGGGATCAATCTGGGGAGTTACGGCCGCGACCTCACCCCGCGCGTCGAGTTCCGAGAGTTGCTGCATCAAATTTGCGATGACACACCGCTCGAGCGCCTGCGCATCAGCTCCATTGAGCCGATGGACAGCACCGGCGAGTTGATCGATTTCTTCGCTTCGACTGCTCGCCTCGCACGCCATTTTCATCTCCCGCTGCAATCCGGCTCGGACCGCATTCTCGCTGCGATGCATCGATGGTATCGCGCTGAACACTACGCGCGGCGTGTCGAGCTGATCCGCGAGCGTCTGCCGGATGCTGCGATCGGTGCCGACGTCATTGCCGGTTTTCCGGGTGAGACGGAGCTCGACCATCACGCTACGCTCGATTTCATTGAGCGTTTGCCGTTGACGTACCTGCACGTTTTTTCCTTTTCGAAGCGTCCAGGCACGTCCGCCGACCAACTCACTGAAAACGTTCCTAATTCCGTCATCAAGGATCGCTCTCGCGAATTGCGCGCCCTCGGCGAAGCAAAAAGTGCATCGTTCCGCGCCAGTCAGGCTGGGCGCACGCTGCGCGTACTCACAATTCGCCATGCCCCAGGCCGCACCGAGCGCCACGATACCACCGGCTGGACTCCTGCCCTTTCCAGTAATTATCTTCGCGTACGCTTGGCGGGTGAGTGGCCAAGCAATCAAATGATGAACGTGCTCGCAGGTGCTCCGGCGAGCTCAAGCTCTTTCCTCACTGCGCAGGTACTCGATGGCTCTCTCCAACAATCGAGCGAGTCCACAACCTAAGCTATGCTCGTACTCGGGATTAGCAGTCTTCACCGCGACTCTGCCGCTGCACTGTTCGATGGGAATTCCGCAATCGCGGCCATCGAAGAAGAAAAACTGAGCCGCTCCTCGGGCACGGGCGGGATTCCCCGCCAGGCAATCGCTGGCTGCCTGGAATTACAAGGCGCGCGGCTCTCGGATGTAACACTTGCGGCTCTTGCTGATCGTCCGCGAGAAGCCGCATTGCGCGAAGCGGAATTCAATCTCCGTTTGCTGTTTTCCCATCCCCGTGCTGCGGACTGGACACGAACCCTCGGCAGAAACTTTCGCGAACGCACCCAACTCCGCCAGCTTCGCGGTCTACTAGGTGACACTCCCGCACTCGTTTATTTTGATCATCATCACTGTCACGCGGCCAGCGCCTTTTACACATCCGGATTCGATCGCGCGCTCATACTGACACTGGATGAAGGCGGAGAAATGCGCTCCGGACAAATTTCATTGGGTGAAAATGATGAAATCCACCCGGTTCGCAGCCTGCGCTTCCCGAATTCGCTGGGATGGTTTTATTCGCGCGTTACCGAACTGCTCGGCCTTCGACCGCATCATGACGAACACAAAGTTCAGTGGCTCAGTAAAGATGGCCAGCCGGAATATCTCTCCGCGCTTCGTAAATTATTCTCGCGTGATTCTGCTGGCATGCCGGTCTTGAACCAACGCTACTTCGCCTCCGGCCCGGATCATCGCGGAACATTTTCTGCACAGGTGTATCGTGAGTTGCAAATCCAACCAGGCAATCTGCCTCGGAACGCGGCGTTACGCGCCGCGCTCGCGCGCAGCGCGCAAGCTTTACTCGAAGAACTTGTTCTCGAAATTGCCGAGCGCTTTCGCGCGCAAACCGGCACTGATTCGCTGTGCGTGGCTGGCGGGGTGTTTCTAAATGTGCTGCTGGTGCGGGCCCTCGAAACGCGCAGCAGCTTCCGCCGCATACACGTTCAACCCGTCGCGGGGAACGCCGGCACCGCGATGGGAGCGGCATTCCTGGCGCGCAAACAGGTTTCCGGGAATTCCGGTCAGGCGCCATTGGACGATCTCGCGCTCGGTCCCGGTTTCACCGCTGAACAAATCAAAACGGTACTCGACAATTGCAAACTTATTTATAAATTTATGCCAGGTGAAGACCAATTAATCGCCGAGACCGCGCAGTTTCTCGCGAGCGGCAAAATTGTAGCTTGGTGCCAGGGACGCACTGAATTCGGCCATCGCGCCCTCGGCAATCGCAGCATACTGGCTTCGCCATTTTGCGAGTATGTCGTCGAGAACGTGAATCAATACATCAAGCATCGGGAAGATTTTCATCCTTTCGCACTTTCGGTTCCCGCTGAACGGGCTGCCGAGTTTTTTGACTGCACCGCGAATTGCCGCTTTATGGCCTCGCTCGGCACTTTAAAAAAGCCGCTCGCAAGCCTAGAGCGCTTTACCTTTAACGGACGCAGTTTGCGCATTCACACCGTCGAGCAGCGAGTCAATCCGCGCTTTTGGAAATTGCTGCACAAATTCGGCGAGCCGGCGCCAGCTCCGGTTCTCGTCAATACATCGTTCAATCTGTTTGGAGAGCCGCTGGTTTCCGACCCGCGCGACGCCGTTCGGAGCTTTTACTGCGCGGGAATTGACGCGCTGGCCCTCGGCAATTTCTTCGTCTTGAAATAGCTTCGCGCGGGAAAGAATAAAATGGCGGGTTCCGGCCAGTTTCTCGGTTCAGTTTTCGAAGATCACTTGCGCGAGCGCCAGCTCCTCGGTATGCGTAATGGTTATGGCTATATGTTTCACACCCAAGCGATCGGCGATCGTCCGCGCGACTCCCCGCAACGCGAGGGTAGGTTTCCCGCTGGCCTCGCGAGTGATTTCGATATCTACCCAGCGCACACCGCGCCGCCAGCCCGTGCCGAGCGCTTTCATGGCCGCTTCTTTTGCGGCGAAACGTCCCGCGTAACGCTCGTATTTATTGCGGTGCTTCTCGCAATAAGCGATTTCCGCGGCAGTAAACAATCGCCGGAGGACGGCGTCGCCGCGCCGCTCAATCGTCGCCTGAATCCGATCTACTTCAGTAATGTCTGCTCCCAATCCGACAATCACAATGCCTCCGGTAACTGAAGCTTTCTTTATGTCGTTACAATCTTCTGGGAGAACACAGCTACGGGAATAACTAAGCTTGCAAAAGGAACACGAACACTTTCTTCGCCATGTACCCATTGAATGTGCAGCAAGCTTTCCGATTATACTGGTCCATTACCGCTCATGAAGGATATCTCCACCGCGAAACGCCAACAGTCAGTACCGACCACAAGAACGCGTGTTCACTCGCCCAGTCAATGGACAACATTGCATGCCGGCGAGCTCGACATTCTGCAAGCGAATGCACTGCGCAACATTCCGTGGCTGGTTCACAGTTTTTCCACGCGGCTGGGAGGACAAAGCGAGCTGAGCGGCAAACGCATTCTGAATCTCGGCTTTACCGATTGGGACAATCGCAAAGCGGTCGAGAAAAATCGCGCGAAGCTCGTCAGCGCGCTCGACGCGCGCGAAATGGCGCTCGCGCCCTTGCGCCAGTTTCATTCCGATCTTATTTATTTCTTTGAGAAGCCTGCAGCCGAGCCGCCCAGAGCTGACGCCAGCATCACCCGCGCACCAGGAATTCTTCTCGCCGTACAAACAGCCGATTGCGTGCCGATTCTCCTCGTAGACACAAAACAACGGGCCATTGCTGCCATCCACGCAGGCTGGCGCGGAACGCTGAAGCGCATCGTCATGAAAACGATTGGCCGCATGCAAATGATGCTGGACAGTCGACCCAAAGACCTCCTTGCGGCGCTCGGTCCAGCGATTGGCAGCTGTTGTTACGAGGTTGGGCCGGAAGTCGCGCAGGCCTTTGCCGGACAGTTTGCTGCGGCGCGCGATTGGTTTGCGGGGCCATTCGACCAACTGGCAGCCGGCGACACGCCGAATCCGCTGCAGTGGCTCACCATGGTGCCGCCCGGACACCAGCCGCCCGCACCCCGCGTGAATCTAGATTTGCGCGCCGCCAATCGCTGGCAACTTCTGGAAGCCGGTGTGTTGCCCAGAAATATCTTTGCGAGCGAGTTATGTACGTCGTGCCGCACAGATTTGCTATTCAGTTTTCGGAAGGAGGGAAACGTCAGCGGCCGCCTGATGGCCGTGATCGGCATTAGCGAGGACTCGTGAGCGGAACAAGTCAGTGCAAATGTTTAAACACGGGTATTCAAACCGGACGCGGTTCCGGAAGTCTCCAGCAGCGCCAATTGCCCGCAAGCGGCCATGATGTCCTGGCCCCGCGAGTAGCGCACAAATGTAGGAATACCTTTTCCCGTCAGTATGCTGCGAAACTCTTGCACATGCGCCTCCTCTGAAGCACGATACGGAAGCTTGCCCGGGTTCCACGGAATCAGATTCACCTTGCACCGCAGATTTGCGAGCAACTTGGACACGCGGCGAGCATCTTCCGCGGTGTCGTTAGCTCCGCCGAGTAGTACATATTCAAATGTGAGTTTTTCCCAAGAGCGGAGAGGATATCTTTGGCAAGCGTCGAGCAAGGCCGCCAGCGGATACTTTCGGTTAATAGGCATGAGGGTGTCGCGCTGCCGATCGGAAGAGGCATTCAGCGAAATTGCCAGTTTTGGCCGCACTTTTTCCTGCGCCAAGCGGTCCATGCCCGGCACGATACCGCTGGTCGACAGGGTAACGTGTTTCGGCGAAAGACCGACTCCTTCGGGATCGAGCATGATACGGGTCGCCGCCATTACCGCCTCATAGTTGAGCAGCGGCTCACCCTGGCCCATCAGCACGACATTGGTCTGCGGTGCGAGATGCGCTTTCTGATCGTCCAGTGGAAGCAAAACTTGCGCAATAATCTCGCCGGCGCTTAGGTTGCGAATCAAGCCAAGCTGCGCGGTCAGGCAAAAGTGGCAATCCACAGCGCAGCCTGCCTGAGTCGAAATGCAAATCGTCTGGCGCTTTTCCGAGGGCATGAACACGGCCTCGACAGACGCGGGTCTCGAAACCTCCGCCGGCAGCGCCAGAAGATAACGGACCGCACCGTCGCTCGATTGGAAGCGACGCGTCACGCGCGGCAGATCGATTCGCGCCTCTATGGCCAGCCGCGCACGAAACGCCGCGGGAAGATTGGTCGCGGCCGCGAAATCGAAGCGCCGCTGCGCATAGAGCGCGCGATAGATTTGCTTTCCGCGGTACGCAGGCTCGCCAAGAGACTCGCAAAAGGCACCCAGTTCCGACGCCGACTTTCCAAGCAATTCGACGGACATAAGAAGTTTTACTGAAGCTACGCTCCTAGTTTAGCATGCAAGGAAACCAAGACTGCTTGGCGACCCTGAGCGCAACATCGATACACAGCACCTCCACGGAAGTGCATCCATTCTACTGCGATCGATTGCGCACAAAACAGCTGGGCTTGACCCGGGCAAATGGGCGGCGTATCGTTTTGAAAAGGAGATCTTATGAAGCGTTACAACTTTGTGATTATGTCTGCCTTAGCATTCGTTTTGGCAGTGAGTGCGTTCGCCCGGGAAAAACAGGAGAAAGAGGAAAACGGCAAACCCAAGGAAAAGGCGGAAAAAGGCGAAAAACATCTCAAGAAATCCGATTTGCCCGCAGCCGTCCAGAAGACCGCGGATGAGCAGAGTCAGGGTGCGACTGTGAAGGGTTATGCCACCGAGATGGAAAAGGGCAAACGCGTTTACGAAGTCGAGTTAACCGTAAACGGGCACGACAAAGATGTGACCATCGCCGCCGATGGAACGATACTCGAGGTCGAAGAGCAAGCTGCCGTTGATTCGCTGCCTTCTTCGGTCCGTGATGGACTGCAAAAGAAAGCCGGGGCCGGCAATATCACAAAAGTGGAAACAATCACCAAGAACGGAAAACTAGTGGCCTACGAAGCGGTCGTGAAGAATGGCAAAAAGACCAAAGAAATTCAGGTTGGACCAGACGGCCAGCCTCTTGCCAAAAAAGAATAGCGCAAGGGATAACCGAGCCGCCGCGACCGGAGCGCCGCGTGCGGCGCACAAAGCAGGCAGAGACCAGGGCTAACCATCTGGCGCTACAGGGTGCTACTTTATTCTTCAACGATATGACGCAACCAATGGCGATTGGTGATTGGATCGAGAAACTCAAGGCGATTCCGAAACATGAGTTTACGTTGCAGGGTGTGCACGAATTCGTGAAAACACACCATGTGAAGCCGGAAACGCTCGACAAATATTTGTTTTTCTCCAAGGGCAATTACACCCGCAATCTCATCTTCAAAAATGAGCTGTTCGAGTGCATGACCATCTGCTGGGAGCCTGGACAAGTCAGTCGCATCCATAACCATCGCGGGCAGAATTGCTGGATGGCCACTCCCGTCGGACGTCTACGCGTGCAGAATTTTCGCGTGGAGGATCGCGACGCGAAGAAAGGGATGTGTCGCCTGGTGCCCTCGGACGTCAGCGATATGGACGCCGAGCATCCGGCGGCTGTGAATCCGCTCGAACCGGTTCATCAAGTTCTCAACCTTGCCGAATTTGGCGGGCGGGCTGTCAGCCTCCATATTTACTCACACCCATTCGATTCCTGCGAAATCTACCTGCGCGAGAAAAACTCCTACTGCGACGTGCCGCTGCACTACACGAGCGAATACGGCAAGCTGAATCCAGACGAGAAGTCTCTGTAAGTCGTATACTTTTTCAAAAAGAAACGCTTTTGTGGCATTCACATTTTGCCGGAGCCTGTGTAAAATTTATTCATGCCAAATGAGCTGCGCGATATTCAGAGACGGGTGTTACCCAACGGGCTGGTGATCATTACCGAGACGATGCATCACGTCCGCTCGATTTCCGCGGGGGTGTGGATTCGCACCGGCTCGCGACGCGAGACGCCTGCCGAAAACGGCGTCGCCCACTTCATCGAGCACATGGTGTTCAAAGGCACCGAGCTGCGCCAGGCCGAAGACATCGCGCGCTCGATCGATTCGATCGGCGGAATGCTGGACGCTTTCACCGCCAAAGAAATGATCTGCTTCAACGCCAAAGTGCTCGACGAACACTTGCCCATCGCTTTCGAAGTGCTGGCGGACCTCGTGCTTCGGCCATTATTTGCCGACGGGGACGTCGCCAAAGAGAAGCAGGTGGTGCTCGAAGAAATCAAGATGGACCAGGACAATCCCGATTACCTGGTTCACGAGCTTTTCACTCAGGGTTTTTGGCCAAATCATTCATTGGGCCGGCCTATTCTCGGCACTCCGGAGACGGTGCGCAGCTTTCACCGCGAACTTCTTTTTTCATGCTTCCGGCCGTGGTATGCGTCCAACAACATGGTGATCACTGCAGCCGGCAATCTCGATCATCAGAGACTTGTGGGTCTGGTCGAAAAAGAATTCGCCGAGCTGAAACTCGCCGTTTCTCCGGCACCGACCACACCACCTTCGACACAAGCTCCCATTCGCCTGGAGACCAAGCGCGAACTGGAGCAAGTTCATCTGTGCATTGGCGTGCCGGCTTATCGAATGGCGCACGAACGCCGCTTTGGTGCCGCCGTACTCAACAATATTCTTGGCGGCGGGATGTCCTCGCGGCTTTTCCAAAAAGTTCGTGAGAAGCAGGGCCTGGCGTATGCGGTGTTCAGCGAGCTGAGTCCCTACACGGATACGGGCATGCTTTCTGTTTATGCGGGGACGTCGCAGGAGACCGTCTTGCAGGTCATCGACTTAGTGGTCGCGGAATTTCGCAGCCTGAAGGAATCCCCGGTGGCGGTTGAGGAGTTGCGGCGCGCCAAGGATCACCTGAAAGGTTCGCTGATGCTTTCGCTGGAGTCTACCAGTTCGCGTATGTCGAATCTGGCCCGCCAGGAGATGTACTTTGGGCGGTTTCTCACTCTCGACGAATTGCTGGAGTCGATTGAACTGGTGACCCGCGAAGAAGTGCAGCAAATTGCGCAGGAATTTTTCGATCAGGAGCGTATTGCCGTCACCGTCCTAGGCCAATTAAACGGGATGGCGCTATCGCGCGACCGCCTAGCCTGCTAAAACTTTTCCGAACGGAACTGGGCCGAGCCCGTTGGTCTTAACCACTCGAACAGCACATTTTTTTAGTGCAGACAACCTTTGATGGCGGGACCGCGCTTTGACCGAGTTTTTGGCGGCGCAAGCCCCGTCGTTCAGGGCGGGGATAGCCGTTCGGTTTGTTTGTTGCCGCGTTCCTTCTTGCTGTATCATGTAGACTCCTTAATCGGACTACGGGCGGACAGCCCGAAAGTAACGCTTGCGGAGATATGAGCTGCTGAACTAAGGCGCTCAGCCCAAGAACCCGCCGAAGGTATCTATGCTCACGCATAGAACCAGTAGGAATCCCCGTCCTTTAGGGAGGGGAGGACGTCAAATCATCCTGAAAACCCAGCGAGCGGCTGTTGCGGTCAAAGAAACGCGCGCGCGGGAGAAGCAGCGGACGAGGTCAGCGACACGTTACGCGTCTCCATTCTGGCATCAGGAAGCTCGGGCAATTGCACATTGCTCGAAACTGAGCAGACTCGCCTTCTCGTTGATGCCGGGCTGGGAAAAAGAGAGACGCTGGCGCGGCTGGTAACCATTGAAAAGAAATTTGACCGGCTCGATGGCATTCTGATTTCCCACGAACACACCGATCATTGCAACGGCCTGCCACAAGTATTGGGGATGTGGCGCGCGCCGCTCTACGTCACCGAGCAAACCCAGTTCGAACTGCTGCGTACCCTTCCGGAAACATTCGGCAAGCGCATGGACCGCGCGGAAGTGATCTCCGCGGGACAAAGGTTTAGCGTGGGGGATATCGAGGTGTGGGCGTTTGCGATTCCGCATGATGCCGCCGACCCGGTGGGATTTACGTTTCGGGTCAACGGGAGCAAAGTGGCCATCGTTACCGACCTCGGCTACCTTCCGGAACTGGTAAAACATCATCTGCGCGATGTGGATTGTTTGATCTTGGAGTCGAATCACGATGTAGAAATGCTGAAGGTAGGCCCATATCCCTGGCACGTCAAACAGCGCGTGCTGAGCCGCACCGGACATCTTTCCAATCACACGGTAAGCGAATATCTCGCTGATTCCGAAGGTTTCGATGGGCGGGCGCGGTACCTTGTGCTTGCGCATCTTTCCGAGCAAAACAACAACCCAGACGTTGCACGCATCTCAGCAGAAGAGGCGCTTTCGCGGCGCCCGGCGGATTTTGCGTTTCGCGGCGAATTACTGGTGGCCTCCCAGCACGTGCCCCTGAAACCTCTGGAGCTTTAAGGACTCCCGATGCTTGATTCCAACTTTTGTGCGCGTTACAGCGGTATTCTCTTGCTCGTTTTGGGGAGTTGGATGGTACTGCTTGGCGCTCCAAGATCTACTTCTGTTCTTGCACAACGGCAGGCCGCGGACGCGGCCGAAATCTCGCGCGATTTGTTGTACGTTGCGCCACAGCACATCCTGTTTGCACCGGCTGTGGCCGGAGGCACGCGCGTACCGACATTTATTTCGCGCACCGGTCAAGGGTATCAGCTGACCGGCGCCGAACTCCGTCCAATGGCGGAGCCAAACGCTACTTTCAGAAATGAAGAGCTAGCTCCCAAAGGGAAACGCACGATCTCTGCCGGGGGAACGGAATACACGGTCACGCCCCATTCAGACGATGACCGCGCGACATTAACCCTCAGCAAACCCGGTGATGCTGATGAGCTGGTTACCACCGTGCTATGGACGAGGGAGCAGTTGGCCAGTGCCTGGCTGGCGCTGCTGCAAAGCCGGCGCAAAACGCTGACGACCTCGGCACTACGCGCTGACCTGGAAGTGAGCGACCCGGTTATCTATGACGTTCAATACGATGGGACTGCCGATCGCGACGGAGTTTGGGTTGCGATCGGACACTCGACTGGCGAATCGGAGCTGGGGATCGGTACTGTGGTGCGGTTTGACCTGGCGGGTAAGCGCGCGAAAATTTATCAGCCACGGGAAGTGAGTACGTGTGCGGTTACGCAATTGGCGATCAGCGCCGATAAGTCGGTGTGGGTCGCATCACGCCGGCAATACGAAGGCGTTATTCGGCCTTGTGCTGGATTGCTGCGCCTTGATCCGCCCAGTGGCCAGACCCAGGCGGCCACGCCCGGGGGCAGGCTTGACGGCGCAATGGTCACTGCCGTGGGCTTCGCGGATCGGTTGTGGGTTGGAACAGATGCGGGAATTTGCAGCAGCGCGACTGGCGGGAGCTGGGATTGCAAACCTATTGTACCTACTGTTTCGGTGAGAAGTGAGACGCCGGTCAGCAATCTTCCTGGAGAAAAGCCAAGCGGTAAATTGAAACCCGGCGACTACGAGGTGCGCTGGGCCAACAATGCGTTCTTAGAAGTGCTGACCAAAGATTCCTTTGACGCATGGATTGCCGCCGACGATTTTCAAGAAGCGTCCCAGCGCAACTTCGACGTTGAGCCGTACAAGCTGCTGAATACTTCCGGTGGCGGACCGGCTCCGATACGTTTGCTGGCCACCCCTGGCGCTGATGCGTCGGCCACGGGCGCGCTGGTCTATCGCGCGACGCTCGAGCGGCTTGCTTCACCTGCAGCGGGACCCGCCGGCTGGATCAAGGTCCGCGCACATACCGGCTGGATTGAACGCAAAAACCTGGAAGTGCTTCCGAAACTTGTTCCGGCCGAAGGACCCGCTGTCGGGGGTGGCCAACAGCCGGCGCCCCATCCGCTACTGTAATTTGCACGTTTAGCTTCAAAGATTAACAAATGACCGACAGCGTCATGATTTCGAGGCGGCACTTTCGGATGTCTCGCTTGCGCGGTGAAAAGGCGTCGTGTTAGTTCGCACGGAACGACCCGCGCGGGGGTCGCGGTTGCGCCATCCAATGAGTCTACAGGTTAACGAGTAACCGCATGATGTTCGTGTTGCTTGTAGTCACTACCCTTGCTCCGCGTTTTGCGCTGCAGACGAAATCAATCGCCACCACAACGCCGGCAAATCCACGCCAAAAGATCACAGCAGCAGCAACGTCATCGCTGACCGAGATACCGGCTGCGCAGGCTCCTACCGCTGACGAGCAAGCGACGGTCCATCAGACCGTCAATGTGATGCCCGATGTGAAGACCAATACGGAGATGGAGCAGAACTCAAATGCAAAAGAAACGACTGGAGACATGCTGGCTGCGACTCCGCCGATGGGGTGGAATAGCTGGGATGCGTTCGGGACTGGCGTGCGCGAGGAGTCGGTGAAGGCCAATGCGGATTATATGGCGCGCCACTTGGCGAAGTACGGTTGGCAATACATCGTCGTGGATATTCAATGGTATGAGCCAAATGCCAAAAGCCACGATTACCTGCCGGGTGCGCGGGTGGTGCTTGATGAGTATGGTCGGTTGCTGCCCGCGGAGAATCGGTTCCCGTCCGCGGCCAACGGCGCGGGGTTCAAGCCGCTAGCAGATTACGTGCACGGCAAAGGCCTGAAGCTTGGAATCCATATTATGCGCGGAATTCCGCGGCAGGCGGTGGCCGAGAATTTGGCGGTGAAAGGAAGCGATGTGCGCGCGAGTGCTGTAGCGGACAAAGATAATGCGTGCCGGTGGAACGCAGACATGTGGGGTGTGGACACGACGAAACCTGGCGCGCAGGCTTATTACGACTCGATCGCGGAGTTGTACGCGTCGTGGGGAATCGATTTCATAAAGGCAGATGATATGGCCAGTCATTTATATCAGCCAGCGGAGATCAAGGCCCTGAGCCAAGCGATTCGCAAGACCGGAAGGCCGATGGTGCTGAGTTTGTCGCCGGGCCCGGCGCCGATTACCGAAGCGGACTTTTTCGGGAAGTATGCGCAGATGTGGCGGATCTCGGATGATTTCTGGGACAAGTGGCCGAGCCTCAAGGCGCAGTTTGGGCGGGCCCGAGATTGGGCCGCATCGCCGAGGACTGCCGGGCGGCCAGGGGCTTGGCCAGATGCGGACATGCTGCCTTTGGGGCGAGCGGGAAGGATGCGCGACGGTGGACGGCCTTCACGCGTGATGAGCAATACACCTTGATGACGCTGTGGTGCATGTTCCGATCGCCCCTAATTTGGGGGGGGGAGATTTGCCGGGCAATGATGAGTTCACTGTGTCGCTGATTACAAACCCTGAAGTGCTGGCGATTGATCAAACGAGCAGCGGGAATCATCAGTCCTATGCGCGCGGGAATATTGTAGGGTGGGCAGCGGACGTGGCCAATTCGAAAGATAAATATACCTCGATCACCAATCTTGGAGATGCGGAAGAAATAATTCAGGCGGATTGGCAGGATCTGGGAATCGCCGCGAAGAAGGCGGCCGTCCGTGATCTGTGGAAACGCGAGGATTGGGGAGCGCTCCCGGGAATCAAATTGAATTTGCGTGCGCATGCGTCGGTGTTGCTGCGTGTTTCGCAGGAGTAATTGCTGATTGTGCTGCGGCACACATGAATGTCAAGGCAGGTACTGGGTGGCATCGCAAACCTCTGTGGAGCGCTTTGTTGACTTCAGCGGCGAACTCGCTGTTCAAGGTTTCTTAGATGTGCCGGTTCACGAAAATGGGGATTCATTGGTCCTCACGCATGGTGCAGGGGCGAATTGTGAATCGCAGCTGTTGGTGGCGGTGGGAAATGCGTTTGCAGAGGCGGGCTTCAACGTATTGCGGTGCGATCTGCCATTTCGGCAGGTGCGTCCGCACGGGCCACCCTTTCCTGGGGGTGCGGCTCGTGACCGAGACGGGCTGCGGCGAGCGATTGCTGCTTTGAGGGCGCGGACCTTGGGGCAAAGGAGCGGCGGCCGGGTGTTCATTGGCGGGCATTCGTATGGCGGCAGGCAGGTAACGATGCTCATTGCTGAGGAGCCGGAATTGGTTGATGGCTTGCTTTTGCTTTCCTATCCATTGCACCCACCGCGGAAGCCGTCGGAGCTGCGGGTCGCGCATTTTCCGAAGCTTGGAAAGCCGGCACTTTTCGTCCACGGCGATCGCGATCCGTTTGGGTCAGTCGAGGAGATGAAATCTGCGCTGGAACTGATTCCTGCTCGCAAGATGTTGCTGGAGATTTCAGGAGCGGGACATGAATTGATGGGCAAGAGCGCTTCTAGCAATCTGCCGATTCAAATTGTGGCGGCACTTCACGCATTCCTCACAGAGGGTTCTTCACAAACTGAAACAATCTGATTAAAAATAGATGTGCAAACTTAAAGCCGTGTTTGGCGTCCCTCACACTGCACCCCAGAGGCGGTAGACCTCAGCAGTTCGGGCGAGAGGATGAGAACATACAATGCTGTCGCTTTCTTAGTAGCGCGTAACCGACCGGCGGCACAGAAAATAACCGGCCCATGAAGTAAACGGATCGATGAGAATGTTGTGGTAACTGGTTGTGGGAATATGCTATCCATTCATTGTGGCACGTAAATTGAAATCGCAATTTCCTCAGCCGCATGTTTCTCCGCACAAATTGTTCCGGCTCCTGAGCTACACGGCTAGCTACTTCTAGCCGCGCCACTTTTTGCAAAGAGCGCGGCGGTTGCTGGCTAGGTGTGTTTTTCTTTTTTTCGTTTAGCACAAGGAGGACTTTATGAGCGTATTGGCAGCCAAGTGTTTGGCCTCGCCGGTTTCGTCATTTGTGAAGCGGCATTTCCGGCATTTCAATGCAGCCGTGGTGGTGGATGCTGCGGAGGCCTACGCAAAGCATATTGCCGAAGGCGGGAAGATGTTTTTAACGCTGGGCGGAGCGATGAGCACGGCGGAACTGGGGATTTCGCTGGCGGAAATGATCCGACAAGACAAAGTGCATGCGATCTGCTGCACCGGCGCGAACCTGGAGGAGGATCTCTACAACCTGGTGGCCCACGATCATTACGAGCGCGTGCCGCACTACCGGCATCTCACGGCGGAAGATGAAGAGCGCCTGCTCGAGCGTCATCTAAATCGCGTGACTGACACGTGCATTCCCGAACAGGAAGCGATGCGCCGGATCGAGGGCGCAGTGATGGAAGAATGGCGCCAGGCGGACCAGCGCGTCGAGCGATATTTTCCGCATGAATTTCTTTACAAGGTACTCGCGAGCGGAAAGCTCGAAAAGTATTATGAGATTGACCCCGAAGATAGTTGGATGATGGCCGCGGCAGAAAAGAATTTGCCGCTGTTCGTGCCAGGTTGGGAAGATTCGACGCTGGGAAATATGTTTGCTGCGCAGGTGATGCGCGGGCAGGTCAAGAACGTAAATACGATACGAAGCGGAATCGAATACATGATGAAGCTGGCGTGCTGGTATACGGGAACAACGCGAAACAGCGCAGCGGGATTCTTCCAAATTGCGGGAGGGATTGCCGGAGACTTTGCGATATGCGTTGCGCCTATGCTGCATCAGGATTTGCGGCGAGAGAATGTGGCGCGTTGGGCGTACTTCTGCCAGATCAGCGATTCGACGACGAGTTATGGGTCGTATTCAGGGGCGGTACCCAATGAAAAAATAACGTGGGGAAAGCTGGCAGCGGATACGCCGAAGTTCATTATTGAGTCTGACGCTACCATCGTAGCGCCGCTGATGTTTGCTTACGTGCTGGGGTGGTGAGCGCGGTTAGTTTCTGGTCAGTGCGCGGGTGAGCGATTCATCGTCGGGGAAGATGCGGTGGCCCTTGCGAAGTGCCTGAAGGGCGGCGCGATTGTCGCCCAACGCGCGGTCGACGGCAGCGAGAGACGTGAAGGTGCCGGGATCGGTATCAGGGTAAAAGCGGACGATCAACTCAAGATGCTCGCGAGCGAGGTCCATTTGTCCTCTGTGGCGATAGAACTCGCCAAGATTACGATGGCAGGAAAAGCTGTAAGGATCTAGTGCAACGCCCCTCAGCAGCGCCCCTTCACCCTCCGCAGGATTTGGTACCCGCAACCAGAATTCACCCAAGCGACAATACTCGATGGCCGCGGGATTTGCGGCGGCACTGATGAGGGCGGCCTGCGCTCGGGCGGCAGCAGGCCAGTCACCAAGTTCTTCCGCGAACTGCACGCGATCGGCGAGAGCTAGACGGAATTGCGGATCGCGCTGGAGGATTTGCGCGAGGCGGGATTCGGCTGAGGTATTGGCAGCGCGGCGGTGGTCGACGATGGCAAGCCAGTGGAGCGCCTCGAGGGCTACCGGGTCAATGCGCAAGGCGTTTTCAAAAGCCGCCTGGGCCTGGTCGAGACGATTCGCGGAAAGGTGCACTCGGCCATGAAGTATCTCGGTGAGTACGGTAGGCGATTCGCTATCGAGTGCGCGGAGGTACGGTGCGGCGGCGGAAACGTCGTCGAGAGCGAAAAGAGTATCGGCGGTGGCTTCCAGAGTGCGGCGGTCTTCGAAGGAATCCAGATTGACGGGAAGAAGACCTTTATGGAATTGGATGATCAACTCGTGGTTTTTTTCGGAGAGGCGGTGATTGAGAAGGGCACGCGGCGCATGGTATTCGAGCAGAGTCTTATCGTCGGTGTTGAGTACACTGCCGGCGGCCATGCGACGAACCCCTTCATCATTCAGCAAGTAATAGGCAACGATGCCTTCGGGTTGACGCAGCTCGAGGGTGCGGAAGTCTTCACGGAGCCGGGGAATCTCCCAGAGAGAACGCAAGCGATCGAAGCGGAGGGGGCGAATATCGGTGCGTCCGAGTAATACGAGGTCAACGCCCTGCGCGTGCCAGAGAGTGGCTTCGGGAAAATGTTTCGAGAACGTGGCGACGATCATGCGGAGGTCCGCGGGATCAAGCGCGTATCCCTGTACCCATTGGACGAAGATGCCGCCTACGGCGAGACGCTGGCGGACAGCAGAATAATATTCATCGGTGAAAAGAGTGGCGATGCCGGCGATCCATGGGTTGGAGGGCTCGGAGATAATGAGATCGTACTGATCCCGCGAGGTGAGCAGGAAATTACGAGCGTCATCGAGGACGACGTGCACACGCGGGTCGCCAAGCACGCCGCGATTGAGTGTTTCAAGATAAGGAGCGGCCTGAATGACAGCGGGCTCGATTTCGACGCAATCAATTCGCTGCACTTCAGAGTACCCGGCGACCGCTGAAACCGTCATACCGCTGCCGAAGCCGACGATTAAGACTCGGCGCAATGCGGGATGGAAAACCGCGCCAAGATGTCCAACGAAAAGCTGCGTGGGTGCATCGCGATTGGAGGCGTCAACCTTTCCGTTGGTGGTGAGAGCTAGGTAATCTTCGCTGCGGGCAACGGCGATGGAAGCATTAAGGCCGTCGGCTACAAAAGGATGATCGAAGGTGTCGGCCGCTTCCGTGGGAGTGAGATGATTGTGAAGATTCCAATAGAGGACCGTCGAGAAAGAAGTGAGGGCGCGGTCGTAGAAGATCGAGGACCACCCGGATACAACAACGAAAAAGATCAGGATCAGATTTGCGGCCAGAGCCGGGATGCGCCGCGGAATCGAGAACAGCTCGAAAATCAGGGCGAGGAAAAGATTGACTGCAGCCATGCCTGCGACGACTCGGAAGGCGCCCAGGGACGGAACGAGCCAGAATCCTGTGACTACCGCACCGGCGATGGCGCCGAGCGTGTTCGCAGCATAGGCGCGGCCCACAGCTGCGGAATGATCAGAGTCGGCTTCCCGGTTACGCGCAAGAAGAACCACGGCAGCGGGAAAATTGAAACCAAAAACGATTGCGGCCGGGAGCATGGCGAGAGCGCTGGTGACAAATTGAGCGAGAACCAGTCCACCAAACGTTTCATGAGTGGCGCGAAGAATCGGAGGAACGACGGAAGGAATTTGCTGGAAGAGTACGAGAAAGTAGAACGCAGCGAGACCTGTCCAAGTTTGGCTACGGGAAAAAGTGGTTAGCGAGACTTGCTGGGAGCGAAAAAACCAGCGTTCGAAGAGGATGCTGCCGATGACCACGCCGACAAGGAAGGTGGCGAGCATCAGCGTGAACGCATACGTGGAGCTGCCGAGTATGGCCGCGAGTAAGCGCGTCCAAGCAATTTCGTAGGCGATGGCGGTAGCGCCAACAATGCCAAACGCGAACAGCAAACCGCGCCTGGACGTGCCCAACGGATCGAAGCTTGCAGTTTGGGTGACCGAGGCGTTGACGTTTTCGTTTGCCGCGGAGGTGTTTGAATCATCGGGAATTGTGAGCGGCGGAGTTGCCCGGTCCTGTGCGGGAGATGGGCCACGAGAAATTCGCAGCGCAACCAGACCGGCGAGGAGGTTGAGAGCGACGGCACAAGCAATGGTTAGACGCAGACCGAGCGCGGGGAGAAGAATGAATCCGGCGAGTAAGGTGCCAGCGACGGCACCGAGTGTGTTGACCCAATAGAGACGACTGACACGGGCAGCGAGGTCGGCAGGGGTTCGCGTAAGACCGCGAACCAGGATCGGGAGAGTGCCGCCCATCAGGAACGTTGGAAGAAAAAGAACGATTGCTGCGCTTACGAAACGAAGGGCCAGCAAGAATGGTTTTGAGCCGCCCATCGCCGGATAAGCAGCGAGATATAAACCGCGGACGCCAAGCAGACCAACGAGCGAAAGCGCGCCGGCGGCTGCGACGGCGAGCTCGATCCAGGCATATAGTGCGACTGGACGGGTGCGGCGCTCGCTCCAACTGCCGAGCCATGCGCTGCCGGCGGCGAGTCCGGCCATAAAAACCGCGAGAACTGTAGCGATGGCATAGACCGTGTGACCAAAAATCAGGCCGAGCGCTTTGCTCCATGCGACCTGGTAGATGAGTCCGGCTGCGCCGGAGACAAAAAAACACAGCAAAATTCCGAACAGATCTTGACGGCTTGCGGGCTGACTGCGCACCGTGGAATCGTAGGGTTTAAGGCGGCGAAGCGTCAATAAGGATGGAAAGCGGGTGCGTTGACACCAGGACACAGGACGACTATCGTTTGGAAGCGAGAAAAAACGAAGAAGCGAGGCGCGGATGCGTCCATGAAAGTTCTGGTCATTGGCGGTGGCGGGCGGGAACATGCGCTCGTGTGGAAGCTGCGCGAAAGCTCGCGCGTCGAGAAGATTTGGTGTGCGCCCGGAAATGGCGGGATTGCGATGGAGGGCCAGGCGGCCGGGAGGCCCGGCGTGGAATGCTACGCGCTGACGGCGACTGACGCTTCCGATGTCGGGGCGATTGTGGCCCTGGCGGAGCGGCTCAACCCCGATTTGACGGTGGTTGGTCCGGAGGCACCGCTGGTAGCGGGCGTGGCCGACCAGTTTGAAAAGCGCGGCTGGGCCCTGGTGGGTCCGCGCAAAAAGGGAGCCCAGCTCGAGGGAAGCAAAATATTCGCGAAGGATTTTTTGACGCGGCACAATATTCCTACTGCGAATGTTTATGGGATGTACGATTCGCCGGGCGACGCGTACAGCGCGCTATGCTCGGTGGATTGGCCGATGGTGATCAAGGCGGATGGATTGTGCGGAGGGAAGGGCGTACTGGTTACGGCGTCTCCGGATGAAGCGACCTCGTTCGTCGAGCGGCTCATGGACAAGCGTGAATTCGGGAGTGCGGGCCAACGCGTGTTGATGGAAGAAGCGCTTGAGGGTGAGGAGCTATCTTATATTGTGCTGACCGACGGAATGCATGTGGCGCCACTTGCGGCGGCGCGCGATCACAAGCGCGCATTTGACGGAAATGCGGGACCAAACACGGGCGGCATGGGCGCTTACTCGACACAAGAGCTGCTGCCCGAGGGGCTTGAGAAGATAATTCTGGAGACGATTGCGTGGCCGGTGATTCGCGGGTTAGAAAGAGAGCGAATTGACTATCGCGGATTTTTGTATTTTGGACTGATGCTGACCGCGGAGGGGCCGAAGGTCTTGGAATTCAATTGCCGGATGGGAGATCCTGAAGCGCAGGCCCTTGCAGCAAGAATCGATTTTGATTTGGCAGAGGTGCTTGATGACACCGCGCGTGGGAAGCTCGAACCAAAGAAAGTGAAGTGGAAGCCGGAAGCGAGCGTCTGCGTGGTAATGGCCTCGCGGGGTTACCCCGGAAACTATGAGAGCAGCAAGAAGATTGAGGGAATTGCGGAGGCCGAAACAATTACTGGCGTGCGCGTGTTGCATGCCGGAACGAACCGGAAAGAGGGGTCGCTGATGACAAGCGGCGGGCGCGTGCTCGGCGTGACGGCGGTGGGCCCGACCCTCGCCGCAGCGTCTGAGAAAGCCTATCGGGCTGCCGGGAAAATACATTTTGAAGGTGCGCACTACAGAAAAGATATTGGCGTGACGGTGAAGAGCCGCGTCGCGGGAGACTAACTCCGATGAGCAAAGTGCTGCATTTATTTCGCGCGCCAGCAAAGCGCGTCCCGATGGCCGAGATGGCCGAGATTCAGGCAATCGCCGATGCAGGCTTCGAAGGATGCGCGCACGCGCGTCCGCGTGGGCAGCGACAGGTGCTGCTGATGGCCAGTGAGCGCCTGGCCGAGTTTGGGCTGAGGCCCGGAATTGTACGCGAAAATATAACGACACAGGGAATCGATGTGGATGCGCTAGTGACCGGGCAACAGGTGCGTGTTGGCGGCGCGCTGCTGGAGGTCAGTATCCGGTGTGAGCCATGCGATCAAATGGAAACAATTCGCGTGGGTTTGAAGCAGGCTCTAAAGGGAAAGCGCGGGACGCTGTGCCGCGTGATGGAAGCGGGGCGCATTCGACAGGGCGACACAATTGAGGTGGTGATTCATTCGCCCGCGGAGACCGGTGCACTGGCTATGAATGACTGAAGACAGACTGAAGGCGTAACGGCAGCGTCGGTGTCCAACAAAATTACCCGCTATGCGGCATCCATCGTCATTGTTTACCTTCTGATTTTGCTGCTCGTAAGAATCGTTGAATCGAAACTGATTTTCTCTCCAGACTATCCAGGGCGTTTGACAGGGGATTGGCACCCGCGAGGTCTGCCCGTTGAAAATAGTTCCATCCAGACAGCGGACGGAGAGAGGCTGCACGCTTGGTGGATTCCGCACAACGATGCAAACGTAACGTTCCTCGCGTTTCACGGAAATGCGGGGAACATTACCAATCGCGCGGAGCTTTATCGATTTTTATGGAATCTGCCAGGGAATGTGCTGGCGGTGGAATACCGCGGCTATGGGAGAAGCACCGGTGAGCCTAGCGAGGCGGGGATTTATCGCGATGCGCAAGCTGCGTATGACTATTTGGTGAACATACGCAAAATCACTCCGGGTGAAGTGGTTTCCTTTGGCCAGTCGCTGGGAACCGCGGTGGCCGGGGATCTGGTAACCAAGCGAAACGTGCGAGCCCTCATTTTAGAGGCTCCATTCGCGTCGACGAAAGCGGCTGCAAGACAATTGCTGCCTTATGTTCCGGGAATCGCGTGGCTAGCTAAATCGAAATTCGATACAACGCGGAAATTGCGGGAAGTGAATGTGCCGGTTCTCATCGTGTACTGCAGCAACGACCCGGTTTTACCAAGCCCTCTGAGCGAAACTGTTTTTCGCGCTGCACGCCAACCCAAGAGCCTTTTGCAAATTCACGGCATGTGCCATGAGGAAGCCAGCGTGGTTGCGCCAGAGCAGTATCGGTTGAAACTAATCGAATTCTTGCATTTGCGGGAAGACTGAGACTGGGTTGCGGCGGCGCTAGGGTTTGCGGCGCAGTGTGGGGGCCTCCGGCGGGCGGGTCTTGTCCTCGGCAGCTTTCTCGAGAAGTTCGGGGGGCGCTACGATCCAGTCCCAGCCGCGCTCTTCACGAAGGACGCCGAGAACGATGCGATTGTCGCTTCCCGCGAGTGGGTCGAGAACGTCGTGAAGAAAAGTTGCCGAGTCTTCGACCGAAGAGGCTGAACTTTTGCCGTTGCTGATATTGTCGATCACCTTTAGGGACTTCGGCGCAGCGCGACGAGCTGAGGCCAGGCGCGGATCATTCTGCTGCAAGAGTTCGAGGACGGTGGGTCCGGGCGTTTCGGGCGGGTAGCGAACTTCAACGAGAGTGCGCGGCTGATGCTTTTCAGGAGGGTAAAGCTGCGTATAACTTGGGCGCAAAGTCTTGGTCTGCCAAAAATCGCCGCGCAATCGCTCTTGCTTGATGCGATATTGCAGCAGCCAAACTTCCGGACCATAGTCGCTTTGATAGTCAATCAGGAGCAACTCGACAAGGGGAGCATCAGAGGAGAGATCGATTTTATGATGGAGCTGATCGGCCATCGTGCGCACTTTTTCGAGGAAGGCAATGCCGATCGCTTCGATGTCGCTGGCTTGATCATCTTTGCTAGCCTCCTTGTGCGGAGCAGCTTCGCGGCTGAGGCGCGAGATAGCTTGGTCGAGGCGAACTGGTTTGCTCGCGGAGGAAGGCAGAACCCATTCGGCGGCGCCGAGGAGAACCCCGATGCGGCGATCGTTGATCGGAAAGACGATTGGCGGACGCGAATTGGCTTCGACATGCTGCTCGATGGCGCCGATGACGATGCCGTCCTTGGCAACATCAATCACCACGCGGCCGGCAGCGAGATTGGCGACAATTTCGTCTTGTGCGCGGAGGGGCAAAGCGCCAAGCAAAACAGAGGTTCCGAGAAACAAACATGGAATTGCGCGAAGCAATGTTTGATGCTTGTGAAATTTAAGCGAAGGGAGCGCGCCTGAGTGCATGGTCTTATTGGCAACAACGTTCGGCAAAAAATGAGCAACGAATGCTGCCGCACCGCAAGTTTCACCACCTTACCACAGTTTCCGCGTAACGACGCAAGCGCGGAGCTGGTTTCTTGCGTAGAATAGCGACGTTGCAGCGGTGTAATGGCCTGAGGTGAAAATGGGACTGAGAAAGCCGGGAAAGATCAAGCATCAAGCTAAACGACTCGCCGAGATACTCCAGGCGCACGAAAAATTCTTTAGCGGAGAGCCGGGCGGAGTGCGCGCGGATCTTACCGGTGCGGATTTATCGCGAGCGGACTTGAGTGGTGTCAATCTGAGCGACGCAATTTTGAAAGGCGCCAATCTCGACCAGGCGGATCTGCGGCGCGGGAAACTGGTGCGCGCTGATCTTAGCGGGGCCAAGCTGCGCAAGGCCGATCTGAGGAACACGGATATGACCGAAGCGCTTTTACCGGGCGCAGACTTAACCGGGGCACAAGTAAGCGGCGTGGAGCTGTTTCGCTGCGATTTGCGAGATGTAATTTTCCGTGGCGCCAATCTGCGGAACACCAATTTTCGCGAGTCGGACGTACGTGGCACAAAATTTGCCGGCGCGGATATGGGTGTGGCGATTCTTCGTGAGACTGATTTAACGGGCGCAGATCTTAGCGAAGTCGACCTGACGACGACCCTGATGCCCAAGAATTACACCGCAGCAACAGGAAAAAAGTAGCCGCAGGAATACCCGACAATCCCCGTTCACCGCATACCGCACAAGAGCCAGGGTTCCAGTCGCGGTTGCAGCGCCCGTTGCTACGTTCCCAAGTCGGGCGCGGCTTGCAGTGCGTCATTGAAGCGATTGGTGAAGTTGGCGACGCAGATCGTCAGGGTGAGCTCAACGATTTGCCCTTCATCGAAATATTTGCGCAATTCCTCAAGTGCGTGCGCGCGCAGGGCCGAAGCGCCGCGAGTGACCCGCTCAGCGTACAGTATTGTGGCCTTATCTTTTTCGTCGAAGAGCTTGCTGCGTTCAAAGAACAACAGAGAGTCAATCTGTTCCTGGGTGATGCCAATCCGCTTCGCCGAAGCGGTGTGGGCGCGTGTTCAATATTCGCAGCCGTTAAGCAAGGAGGTCTTCAGGTAGGCGAGTTCTTTGTAGCGCTGGTCAACCGTGCCTTCCGTGACGATGGCACCATACAGCGGAAGAAATTTGTTCAAGACGTCCGGGCGGTGCGCCATGAGCGCAAAGATGTTGGGCATCTTACCGAATTTCTTTGTAAGCGCATCGAACGTTTCCTGAGCAGCGGGAGCGGCTTTTTCTTTTGTCAACGGATTTACGGCAGCCATGAAGTCTCCTTTGTCGCGACGTTGTAAGCTCGATATAGGTTCTTGCCTTCAGCAGTTTACACCCATTTGCGGGGAAGAAATAACGCGACGAGCGCAACCCTTGGCCAGGCCGCCCCGCGCGTGATAGCCTCAGGCCAGCCCCCGGGACTGAACTACCGTGGCCACACCTACTCCAAGCATGCAAGTTTCAAAGGCTGATGTGGAAGGACGCGTTCTTGACACGCTTCGCAGCCTGCTAGCCGAGCTCGGTAGCACCGGTGCGCTCGGGTCGGTCTCGGCAAGAGCACATCTCGATAGCGACCTCGGCCTCGGAAGCCTGGAGCGAGTCGAATTGCTGGCCCGGTTGGAGACCGCGTTTGGAGTGCAACTACCGGACAGTGCAGTTGCCGAAGCCGATTCGGCGGAGGAGCTGGCCGAGGCGCTCATGCGCTGCAGCAACCCAAGTACCGGAACTTTTCTCACTGGCGAGGGTGAAGCAGCCAGCGGTACCAACACGGCGCGAATTGCCACGGCGCAGCAGGGCTTCTCTGAGCGCGGCGTCGAAGCAGCGCAGACGCTGATGGATGTGCTGCGCTACCGGGCGTGCCATGATGCGGCCCGTACGCATCTGCACATAACCCAGGATGAGGGCGGCAACGCAACACTCACGTTCGGCGAGCTTGCTGCAGGAGCGCAGCAGGTTGCTGCGGAACTTGCCCGCCGCGGGGTCGCTGCGGGTGACACGGTCGCGCTGATGCTACCGACCTCCAGCGATTTTTTCCTTACCTTTGCAGGGATCCTGATGGCCGGAGCGATTCCTGTGCCCATTTACCCGCCGGTGCGGGTCGATCGAATTGAGGAATACGCCACCCGGCAATCAGCGATATTGCAAAATGCGGAAGCCAAGCTGCTGGTGACATTTCGACGAGCCCAAGCTGTGGCCCACTTGCTAAAACCGCGTGTAGTATCGCTTGCCGGCGTCATCGATGCGGCACAACTGATTGCGGCGAGCGTCATCCTCCAACCACCTGGAGTGTTGCCCGCGAACATTGCTGCGAACCGAACGCGAAAACCTACCGATATCGCGCTGCTGCAATACACATCGGGCTCAACGGGCGAACCCAAGGGCGTGGTGTTGACGCACGCAAATTTGCTGGCGAACATTCGCGCGATTGGCGAAGCGATGCAGGTACGGTCAAGCGACGTGGGCGTAAGCTGGCTGCCGCTATATCACGATATGGGTTTGATCGGCGCGTGGCTGATGCCGCTTTATTTTGGACTGCCGCTGGCGGTACTGTCGCCGCTCGCGTTCCTAACGCATCCGCAACGCTGGTTGTGGGCCGTGCATCAGCATCGCGGAACGCTGGCGGCTGCGCCGAATTTCGCGTACGAGCTTTGCACGCGAAGGATTTCCGATGGGGATATCGAGGGCTTGGATTTGAGCTCGTGGCGTGCAGCGCTGAATGGAGCGGAGCCCGTTAATCCGCAGACATTGGAAAGGTTTTGCAAACGCTTCGCGAAATACGGATTTCGGCCGGAGTCAATGCTTCCGGTGTATGGATTGGCGGAGGCCGCCCTAATTGTGACCGCACCTCCCCTGAATCGCGGGGCGGTGGTGGACCGAATCGTGCGATCGACATTTGCAAGCGAAGGACGAGCGGTGCCGGTAGGAACGATTCATGTGGCTCCTGAAGCAACTGCGTCGTCAAGGAAAGATGCCTCTGTAGCCGACGGGTCTGTGATTTCGTTTGTATCTTGCGGAGCGCCAGTTCCGAAACATG
The DNA here is from genome assembly GCA_035602605.1 of Candidatus Dormiibacterota bacterium. Lineage (GTDB taxonomy): Bacteria > Acidobacteriota > Terriglobia > Acidiferrales > UBA7541 > DASQHY01. Next base: position 77,877 of record DATNLZ010000091.1, on the reverse strand, counting down.
AGGTGCGTATCGTCGACGAGCACGGACAGGAGGTTGGGGACCGAATGGAGGGGTATTTGTGGTTCCGCGGGCCTTCGGCGACGCGCGGCTATTACCGCAACGAAGTTGCAACCGAAACACTTTTTCCCCAGGGCCGAAGAGCCGATGGTCAGGGCCACCGAATAGCGAGCGACGACCCTGCGTGGGTGAGCTCGGGCGACCGAGCGTACCGCGCTGAAGGCGAGATTTACATCACCGGGCGCGAGAAAGACATCATCATTAAAGCGGGACGCAATCTTTATCCTCACGAGGTCGAGGAGATGGTTGGAAGGATCGAAGGCGTGCGGAAAGGATGCGTGGTGGCATTCGGTCTGAAGGATGCGGCGGCGGGAACCGAACGGGTGGTGATTGTGGCGGAATCACGCGAGACCACCGCAACTCGCCGCACAGAGATAAGCCGAGCGATTACCGATGAAGTGAATTCATCATGGGGATTGCCGCCGGATGCCGTGGAGATCGTTCGGCCAGGGAGCATTCCAAAAACTTCGAGCGGCAAATTGCGGCGCGAAGAGACCAAGCGTCTTTACGAGCACAAGATACTGGGAGGGCCGAAACGGCCCGTATGGATGCAAATTGCGCGAGTGGGCTGTGCGAGTGCGCTGCGTGGCTCGGGACAAGCTGCATGGCGCGTCGCAAAGCGCGTCGTTGAGCTAGCCTATGGAGTTTACGCGACAGCACTTTTTGCGGTGAGCCTGGTGCTGGCTTGGGCGATGGTGATTTTGATGCCCACACGGCGCGCTGCATGCAGGATTACAGCGGGAACTCTCAAAGTTTTGTTTGCGCTCGCGGGCTGCCGCATCCGTGTGCGCGGCCGGGAGTTTTTGGATGGAACAAGAGCTAAAGTGCTGGTGGCCAACCATGCAAGCTATTGCGACGTTTTGGTGCTGATGGCCGGGCTGGGCGTAAATTATCGCTTCGTGGCGAAAAGGGAAGTACGCAGCATGCCTTTCATAGGAACGTTTCTGCGCACGATGGGTCACCACGCGTTTGATCGCAGCGATCCGAAGGCGCGGGTTCGCCAAGCGGAACAGATCGAGCAGACGCTCATGCGCGGCGAATCCGTATTTGTGTTTCCCGAGGGAACCTTTACCCCCTACCAGGGCGTGCAGGCATTTCAACTGGGCGCGTTCAAGGCGGCGGTTGCGGCAGGCTGTCCGGTTTGTCCGATAGCCTTGCGCGGAACACGAGAGATATTGCGGGACGAGACGTACCTGCCGCGTCCGGGGAGCGTGACGATTACAGTTTGTCCTCCGATCGAACCTGGTCCTGTTGCAGCTGGTCCGACGGAATCTGACCGACATCAGAAGCCTTCCGGTTGGTCAGGGGAAACTTCTTCGGATTGGCATGAGATCGTGCGGTTGCGTGATGCTGCGCGGGAGGCGATTGGCCGAGAGTGCGGCGAGCCGATGTTATGAAGGAGGGGTTGTTAGTGTTATCCGCACGACTGCCCCCGATGGGCTGGTACAGCGCACGGGCATGTCACCGTGCTGGGCGACATGCTCAAACCGAGGTGGCCGAGTTTCGCGTCAGGCAGCCGGATCGACCTAAAGCTGTGGCGATCGATTGCTCTCCGTCTGGCGCAAATTGATTTGGTGCCAACAGACTTTTCGAATGATGCCAGCAGCGCAAGCAATAACCTGGCACCGCGCCGGCCCAACAACGCGCGAATTTCCACGGGAGTTGTGATCCGGTTGGGGTTGCGCGAAAGCGGCCCGCTAGGGCTCACGATATTTGTTGGGCCACTTCAGGGAGATGCGCCGCGGCCCTCGCCGCGAGACGGCCTAGCGATTAAGAGTAAACACGACCGTCACAAAAGTATCGACCTCTACAGGCTGACCATTGAGAGTGGTCGGGCGGTAGCGCCACTGCATCACCGCTGCCGTTGAAGCTGCAATGAATAGTGGATCCCCGGCCACTACTTGAAGTGACACGATCGAGCCATCGGCGCCAATGACGGCGCGAAGCTCGACTCGCCCTTCGCGGCGCGTCATTCTTGCGAGCGGTGGATACACCGGCTCAACGCGATGAATGAGCATTGCCGGATCAATTCTCGAGCGATGGATCATAACCGGTGGTTTTGGCGCGCGGGGAACGGGCGGCATGGGAACAGATCTGCGATCGGATTCGGGCAATCCCGGGATTTGGTCCGGCCACCCCGGGCCAGTGCCCGGTCCAGTGGGATGTCCATTTCCGCAGCGTTCACAGGTCGGTGAGGGAGAATCAAGTGTATCCGAAGTGATGGCCGCTTTCCAAATACGCGGAGGCGCCGAAACGAATCTCAGGATGCGATGTGAAGGCGAGGTTGGGTGAGCGTCGGCCTCATGGCCAGGACTTGAAGCTGGCACTCCTCGCGTTGCGCCGTAAAAACGCGGCGCCGGGGTGAGTATGGTCAGCAAGGGCCGCTGGCCTGTGGCGAAAAGTGGCACGATGATAATCATTGCAACTACAGCGAGCTGAAGAGTCAGTGAGACAGCAAAGGCCTTGCGACGGCGAACGCGTACGCTGGTGAGTTGCTGCTGGTCGCCATCCATCAAACAACCGAGCAGCGCGGTCGATGCCGGACTGCAAATTGCTTCGGAATCTCGAGACATCGCACACCTCCTCGTGAGTGACCCTGCGAGAAAGGCAACGATCGTGCGAGACAGTTGCAATTGATAAAAACTGACAACGCGATTGTCGCCTCTTTCCCTGCACAATTTCAACGGCGCCGATTTTTGGGAACCGGCGCCGCTCTCGCAGGGATGTGAGGTTGCGCGCGTCCTCAATTTCTTTGGACACCGGTCGCGTGGCAAAGTTCCCTGTGCTAGATTGTGTCCCATACATGTTGAAATCGCGGATGCTGGCACAAGACGGCAAAAGCACACATGTCTTCGAGCACTAGCCTTGGCGGTGTATCCGATAACCTCAATGACGTTCCGCGCCTCGGAGAAGGTGTATGTGTCCCTTCGCTGCGCCTGGAAATAAGTTTGTGCAGGCAGCGTACAAGATTTGCGGTCGTAAATGGATTGAATGGAGGCTGTTCATGTTTAAGAATTTGCTGGTGGCAGTTCTTGCGATGGCATGTCTGTTGACCGGATCGCCAGACTCCAGCGCGCAGAACATGCTCGATTTGCCGTTGTCGAGCCAGCAAGCTCGAGTGATGCAGCGGATTGGGCTTACCTACATCACCATCAACTATCACCGGCCGCTGGTAAAGGGGAGAAAAATATTTGGTGGCCTCGAAGCATACGGAAAGGTATGGCGCGCAGGAGCGAACGAAAATACTACGATTGAGTTTAGCGATCCGGTAAGCATCGCCGGAAAATTACTGCCGTCGGGCACCTACGGTTTGTTTATGATTCCCGGCGAAAGCGAATGGACAGTGATTTTGTCCAAGAATTTCACCTCGTGGGGAGCGTACACCTACAACCCTGCGGAAGATGCGTTGCGCGTGACGGTGAAGCCCCAGACTTCGGAGTTTCATGAAGCTTTGACCTACGAATTCGATGACCTTAAGCCCGACGCAACCGCCGTAACCTTGCGCTGGGACAAGCTGGCCGTGGGATTTAAGGTGGCGGTCAATTTGCGGGAACTGGTTCCCGTAAGTCTGAAGACTCAGCTCCGCGGTTGGTCGCGATGGAATTATGAGGGCTGGGACGAGGCCGCCCGCTACCTTTTGGAAAACAATGGAAACCTGCAAGACGCGCTCAAGTTCGAGGAAGGCTCGCTGAATGTCGAAGAGCGAGGTGATACGCTGCTGACCAAATCCACTATTTTGGACAAGCTCGGGCGAAAAGAGGAAGCCAAAGCGGCACGCGAGCGAGCAATGAAACTTGCCACTGCTGTTCAGCTTCATAACTATGCGCGTGGCTTACAACTGAACGGGCAGCGAGAACAGGCGAGGGAGATTTTTCGACTGAATATCACGGCGCACCCGAGTGAATGGGTCGTGCACAATGGTGCGGCGCGAGTGGCCGCCGCGCAAGGAGACTTCCCAACGGCTGTTGCGGAGATGAAGCTGGCGATTGCCGGGGCTCCACCAGAGTCCAAGCGGGCTCAGGAAGCGTTGCTGAAGCGGTTGGAAGCGAAGGAAGATATCAATGAGCAATAGCCAGCGGATGCGCGGAGAACTGCTTTCCGATTCGACACGGCAGCGATTAAGGTGGGTTGACTTGGCATTGTGTCGGGTTACAGTGGAGATTCGTCCCCTGAGCATCAACTAAGAAACCTGACGAGAGCGGTGAAAGCAAGAGAGGGTACCGGCCCAGGGGCGACTTGGGGTGAATCATGGCGTGGAAGTGGGGATCGGGCAATAAAGCGAACCGTGGGGACGAGTGGACGGGCTTTCTGGACGAAGGGGTCAGTCTGGAAGGCACGTTGCAGTTGAAAGGGACGTTCCGCCTGGATGGGCAAGTAAAAGGAAACATTATCTCGGAGCAGACTTTAATCCTCGGCGAGAATGCCAAGGTCGAGGGACAAATCGAAGGAAACCACATCGTTATCGCGGGACGCTTTGATGGTGTGATCTTCGCCAAGGGCCGCGTGGAAATCCAGCCCAAGGGGGTGGTCACGGGCGAGATCCATTCTCCTTGCTTGGTGATTGATCCGGGAGGAATTTTCGATGGGCGGTGCCACATGCTGGCATCGTCGGAATCGAGCGCGGCTGTGACGATCCCGATTCGCGCCGCCGTCCAGGTGTAACCCTGAAACTTGATGGTAGATCGGTCTTGTCTACTGGATCGTGCCCATTTCCTGGAACGTTAGGGAATATAGGCAAGAGCCACGAGGGATTCCTCGCCTCCGCTTCGCTTCGACCAACAGACTAGCTTCAGCAAACGTTAGTATGGTTGCGCGACTTCGTAGTATAGAAACTGGATGCCTATACCGGTCTTGCCGTTGGCAAACGGCATGGGCTCAACGTGCGCCACGCGTCCGGTAAAAAGCCACTCGGTTACCAAACCGCCGATAACCTCTTTGGGCATCCTCAGAAGCACCTGAACCGGGGATCCTTCGCGCACCGGCAGGTCGGTAGCAAAATATACCCCGCGTGTGGAGATATTCATAGAATCGGCGGGTTGCTCGGGAATGTGTGCAGCGGCCTTGACGGGTCTAAAACGCAATGGAACCTTCATAATGAAACGGGGTGCGACACGGCGTTCGGATCCGGGCATGAGGTTCCTTTTAGTGCCTGCGCGCAGACCTATACGCAGGGCAAAATCTAGCGTGGGCAAAACTAGTCTTGCGAATGCCCGCAAAAACGTCAAGGATTTTTTCTAAGCCCCGAAAAAAAACTGTGCAATTTTGCACTGTGCAATTTTGAACAGACAGCGCTTCCCCGAAAAGATTAAAACTCCCGATACTCCGAGAAGGGAATGCCCGCGACGGAGCCGACTCCAAGAGTCTCTCCATCGCGGGAAAGGCTCGCGATCTGCCGGACTGTGTTCTCCACCACGGTTTCGGCCTCGCAACGTCCCGGCCGTTTAAAACGCCGGGATGAAAAAACTGCGGGGCAGTCATTGACCCCGACTACCCCGCAGTAACACTTCCTGGGAGTTTGGTTATCTCTAACGCGTCGTATGCGTGACGTTTATTTCTCTCAATATCACCCTCAATTTATCCCTGTGGCTACGGCTCGGGCGCTAGCGTAACCGATTGCTCCAGGTTGAACTTGAGAACGGTTTCTGCGGGAATAACCACTTCCTTGCCCTTAGTCAGCACCTGAGCTCCTGCTCCTCCGGCTGCTCCAACCGCTGCGCCGATCGCTGCACCTTTTCCACCTCCGGCGATGGCTCCGATGATTGTGCCGATTACCGCCCCGCCACCAACCATCTCAGCAGTGCGTTTATTGGCTCCGATTCCGCTGCGACCTTTTCTCTGCACATTGGAGGTTGTAACAGCGTAACGGCGGCCGTGAACGGTGATCGATTGAATATCGAGACTCAGTTCCGGGGCCCCGTTAGTGCCCCCGGTGTTGAGACTCCGAATGATCAGCTGCGCCGGAGAACCCTTGGGTACGATCACCTCACCAGAACTATCCACTACGTCTTGATTCACCTGTGCGGCAAAGAGCTGATTGCTTGAGGCTTGTTTGGAGTTTATCGTTTCGTTTGTCAAAATCTCAAGCTGCGTGCCTGCTCGGAGAAGTTCGGTCTGGCCATCACCGCCACGGGTTGCAGAATTCTTCTGGTAGGAAGAGTTGTTGCGATTATTGTCTGGATTGCTGTTCGTATCGTTTGCATTATCGTAGGTATCCGGCGAACCGCTGGTGTTCTGGCGGCGGGATGAGATTTCCACATCTTCGACGTCAGAGGCTCGGTAACGCCGCACGACACCGCGCGAGTTCCTGAAGGTAATCGTCGATGAAGTCCTCTTCACCAATAGTCCAGGCACGCGCGTTCCATTGCGTAGGACCAAAGTGTCGGCTAGCGTTAATCCCGGCAACATCAACAAGGACAGCATAAAAACTGCAACTGCGGACATCTTTTTCATGGCCATCTCCTCTTGAACTCTCCTGTTTTGAACTTTATACAGTCATCTGGGCTTATCGGTTCAATCGAACCGAGTCCAACATTTGCTGGAAGAGCGGTTCATAGTTACGGAATTCGCGCTCGGGCGCTGTAAACACCAGAAATAACAAGCCCTCCGGACGCTCTACGGTTACGAGCCAGTCGCTTTCACGCCCCCCCCGCTGGATCGGCGAATCGTTCGAGAGGTAGGTGGAAAGAGCAGGTTGACCATCGATGCGGATACGCTGATGGTAGCGAACAATACGCATGTTGCGGTTCGACTGGCGGAACTCCGATACGAGCTGGTCGGTGTCTTGTTCTAGATACGACGCCGGTTGCCTTTGGCTCTGCTGGCCAGAGCCCTGACTTTGGTTGGGGTCCTCGCCGTAGCCTGGTCCCTGGAGCTGCGAACCGTAAGCGTCGTTATGAGGTTGGTAAACGCTTATGATCACACCAAGCCCTATAGCTTGATTGCCTTGACCATCATCGACAATGCCGCCGCGCGGCGCGATTGTCGCGGCATCACCCTGTCCGTAAGTCTGCCAATTGTCGGGATAATTGATGCGCAGGAGCGCATTGTTCAGGGTCTTAAAATTTTCGGATGGGTAATCGGTCTGTGAGCTTGGGGAACCACTGCCCCCGCTGCCCTCATTTCCGCTGCCTTGCACTGTTCGGCCCTTTTGTCGAGTCGGTGCTTGCGGAAGTGACTGTACGTATCGCTTGATATCGTCAAACTCACGGGAATCGGTTCTGGCCCCGCGTGGCGGACCTCCCAGCTTGGCTACTTCGTCATTTACGCGGCCAACGCGTCGATCAGGGCTTGGATGGTCGCTGAAGAAATCCACTCGATGGCCGCCGGTATCCTTCGATTGCAGCTTTTCGAGAAATTGCGACATTCCCCTCGGATCGTAGCCGGAATCGTACAGAATTTGTGTGCCCATGACGTCCGCTTGGCTTTCATCGTTGCGCGAATATTTCAGGAGAATCGAATTCAGCGTGAAGCCCGCACCGAGTTGGGCAAGCACTCCGCCAATCGAGTTGCTGCCAAGCATTCCACCGAGGATGGCCAACGGCATCTGCGCTGCGTAAGACTTGCTGGCTTGGTTTGTGCCATGGCGCAGCGCGACGTGAGAGGTCTCGTGAGCCATCACGCCGGCAAGCTGCGCCTCGTTGTCGGCCGCCTCGATCGTGCCACGGTTGATGTAAATGTGACCGCCTGGCAATGCGAAGGCATTGATCGCCTTATCGTTTACACCTTTGTAGTTGTAGGGAAACTTGTATCCCGGCGCATGTTGAGCCAGGCGTTGCCCTAAGGTATTCAGGTAGTTGTCCACGCGAGAATCGTTCATCATCGGCAACTGGCGCTCAGCATCTTGCGAGACCTGCTGGCCCACCTGCACATCCTGATCTGGGGAAAACATGTTCCAGCCGGGCTTCAACGGTGTGCGATCAGCCCAAGCTGCCGGCGCCAGCACAAGCGTCAACGCCAAGGCGACGGATAGTGACTGATGCAATCCCTGACGGGCATAACCGGACCAATTAATTCTCTTAACTTTTACTTGCATAAATTTGTCTCCGGGAGCTGGCGTTCTTTCTGGCTGGGTCAAAAACTTAGATGCGAAACGGAGCCGTTTGGCTTCCCTGGCCAAGAGCATACCAAGCGAGATGCTGAAGGGTCTGTGCGCTTTTGTACACAAACCGCGAGCCTGGGGAATTCACGGCCGATAAGCCAATAGGAAGAACTTGTGCAGACATGCAGAAACCCTTCACTTATAGCGAAAGGAGCGGTTCGGATGGCCTCGTTGCGGTTACGACTTGAGGGAAGCTACCGGTACGCCGGTTAAGTGTCCTTGGGCCTCCTTCAGACCGGCTTGTATGTTCGTGTCCCAGTCGAGATGCGGAAACGATGAGACGTGAGCGGCCTGGTAAAATCGAACGGCGTCTGCGGGGCGGTTGAGTTTTTTGAGGTTAATTCGACCGGCAGACATTAGCGCGAGCAGCGATTGGCGCTCTGTAGGATAGGCAACTGCAAGCTTTTCCAATTCGCTGACGGCGCGGTCAAAATGCCCTTGGGCTTCGAGATGGCGGCAAAGCTCAAGCCACGCAGAGGCCGGAAATTTCTCGCCGCCGGCGTTGGTAAATTCCTCATAGTCCTGCCAAGCCGCGTCGAGATCGCGGTTCTTGATATGCAGCTGCGCAAGCTTTGCTAGAGCGTCGTAATGGGCAGGGAGGTCGCTCCTGCGCCAATGCACCTGTTGCAACAGAGTGAGAGCCTCGACGCAGTCGGGTTTTTCAGCCAAAGTTTTCTTCAAAGAAACTACGGCCTGGTCAAGCTGACCTTTCTCCATCAAGTCGGTGGCCTCTACCAGGCCCGGGTGCGCCGACCATGAAACTTTCGATTCAATCGCTTGATCAGTCTTTTGCTCAATGCCAGACTTACTCAGCACCAGTGCAGCGATTGCGCCAAATGCGAAGCCGCCGACGTGGGCCCAATGGGCTACACCTGAGGATGCCCCGAACAGCGTGCCATAAAAAACTTCGGTTAACGCCCAGAGCGGAAGCAGCGCATAGGCGGGGGCTTTGAAATGGTAAGCCTTCATGCGCAGGAAGAAGACCAACGCCATTTCTATTTTTGTGTTTGGATAGCGCGCCAGAAACGCGCCCATTAAGCCGGCGACAGCGCCCGAAGCGCCGACCATCGCAACCATCGAGCCGGGATTTATCCAGGCATGAAAAAGACAGGCCGCCACTCCGGCGACGAGATAGAACATCGGATAGAGGACGCGCCCCCAGGTGTCCTCAAGAATGATTCCAGCGAGCCACAAAAACCACATGTTGAAAATGATGTGCATCCAGCCGCCGTGGAGAAACATGTGCGTGAGGTAGGAGACGGCCGTCGGATGCGCGGGAATGAAGGCATATGTTTCTAGAATGGATGCCGATTTCAGCGCCAGGTACTGGGTCCCCAGGGAATCCATCTCAGCCTGCGCTTGTTGGGGCTCCATGAGGCGCATCCTGGCGTCCCAGGAGTCTTCCAGAGCTCGGTATTGCGATTTTGTTTGCTGCCAGAGTCGAGGATTGTGTTCGCTAAAATCCAGGACAAATTTCTCGACTTCCGACGGCATCTGCAAATTAGGGTGAAACGCTGCGAGCATGAGGATGTGAGCACGCACCGCAGCAAATTCGTGGGAACCTTGATCCATGCTCCAGTGGGTGCCGAAAAAGACCAAAACATTTAGCGCGATAAGTCCGATCGTTATGACCGGCCAGCGCCTGCTGCGCATGTTTTCGTGGCGGAGAGGAACCAGCATCAGACACCCCAACCCCTGAGGCCACCGTCGATTCCGGCGCCCGAGGACAAAACGAAGCGGCAGACATAGCCTGCCGCTTCCCCAATGCCTTCAGTGTATCCGCTAAATCGCGAACGGTGATGGCCAGATCGAGCGCTTGTTAGCAAAAAGGTATAGCGCGGCGCTGCTGGCGGACCCCCGCTCCATTTAGTCCATTGATCAGAAAAACAAACGCGGAAGCGACTATAATCGTTGAGACTTTTTTGCAGGGCATCCGGTTGCCTAATTTACTGGGCGACGCAGAAAGGAGAAAATCACTTTGGCGAAGACCGTGAAACTGACGGCCATGGTCAAGGCTGCCGGTTGAGCAGCCAAGCTGAGTCCCGGTCTGCTGGACTCCGTGCTGCGCCGACTGCCTCGGCAAACTGACCCGAACGTGCTCGTTGGGTTCGATACCAACGACGACGCCGGGGTGTATCTGATCAGCGAAACCCTGGCCCTGGTGCAGACCGTGGATTTTTTCACGCCGATCGTGGATGACCCGGAATTGTACGGAAAGATTGCTGCGGCCAATTCGCTGAGCGATGTTTACTCGATGGGTGGAACGCCGATCTCGGCGCTGTCCATCGTGGGGTTTCCGGAAAATGGCGAGGCGGAATTGATGGAGCAGATTATTCGTGGAGGTCTCGCAAAAATGAGCGAGGCTGGATGTAGCGTGATCGGTGGGCATTCGATCCGCAACGAAGATATTTTGTTTGGATACGCGGTAACCGGGGTAATCGATCCGCGGCGAATATGGAGAAACGTGGGGGCGCGTGCGGGCGATACGCTGCTATTGACCAAGGCCATTGGGACGGGAGTGATTTCAACAGCGCTGAAACATGGCCGCGTTTCAGAAGCGGCGCTCGCGGGTTCGGCTGCCTCCATGGTGACGCTGAACCGTGACGCAGCGGAGGCCTTGCATGAAATCGAGAGCAGCAGCGCAGGCGGCGGCACTAACCGCGTGATCCACGCGGTCACCGATGTCACCGGTTTTGGCTTGCTGGGACACGCGCGCGAAATGGCCGTAGGAGATGCGAACGACCTGGCGGAGCCCGTGTCCCTGGAGATTGCTTACCAGCAGATTGAATATTTAGCGGGCGCTGCGAAGGCGGCGCGGAACGGATTTCTTCCCGGCGGGCTAAAGAACAATCGTGAGTTTGTTGGTGAGTGCGTGGGGTTCGCCGAACATGTGCCGCCGGAATATCGCCACCTGCTTTTCGATCCTCAGACGTCGGGGGGACTGCTGGTGGCCATCGCCAGCGAGTCGACCGACGCGGCATTGACCGCGCTTGCGCGCCGCGGCGTCAAGGCGCGAGCTATTGGTCGGGCGGTTGCGAAGCGCGCGCCACTCATCAGTGTTCACTAAGCTTCATGTTCCATTAGTCTGTTAAAGCAACATCGTTCATCAAAACTATGAGTTCCCTCACTTTGTTCTCGCCTCACGAGTTCCTACGCAGGTCCGGCTGAGCCGGCATGGACACAATCACTCATGGAATTGCGGGCGCGCTGATCGGCAAAGCCTTCTTCGATGGAGAGGACTTGCTTTCACTGCGAACGGTAACTGCCGGCCGTGTGGTAACGCTGGCAGCAACGATCGGCGGGATTTTCCCTGACGCCGACGTAATCGGCGACATGCTCTCGAGCAATCCAATGTTAATCCTGACGTGGCATCGCAGCTTGACGCATTCGTTGCTGGCGCTCCCTTGTTTTGCGCTGCTTCTTGCGGCGTTGACGCGTTGGACAGCCAAACGACTTGGGGCGAACTCGCCGCCACCGGCGATGCTCGTACTGATTTATGCCGTGGGGATTGCAAGCCACATTCTGCTCGATTTGATCACCTCGTACGGCACGATGATCTGGTGGCCGCTCACGCGCACGCGAGTCTCCTGGGATCTGATTTTCATTATCGACTTTACGATGACCGCGATTCTTCTCTTGCCGCAGTTCCTGCCGCAGCTGTTTCGCTCACGTGAAGCTTTTCCGAGGCGTGCGGTGCGGATGTGGCTAAGTTTCTCGGTATGCGCCGCGCTGGCCGGATGGCTATTGACCTTGGAGAATTTCCCGCCAGGGATTCCCGCCATGCTGGTAGCGATCTTGGCGATGGCAGCTTTGCTTTTTCTACCCGCGATTGGCGGATGGGGGTTTGGCGTACGCCTTAAAAGCTGGAACCGTGCGGGAGTGCTCGCGGTCGGCGTATACCTGGGCCTCGCGGTTCTTGCGCATCAGGCAGCGCTCGAGCGCGTGAGGCAATTTGCGGCCAGGCAGCAAATGACCGTGGACCATCTGGGTGCCTTACCGTTGCCACCGTCGCTTGCCAACTGGGACGGACTCCTGCGCACGCCGCGCGGCGTTTACGAACAGCGCCTAAATCTCTGGGAACACTTCATTGCCAAGCCGGATGATCCCATTCAGTACGTCTTTTATCCTGATTCACCGGGCGGCGAAATGCTCACCGCGGCGCGGCAACTCCCCGAAGTGCAAACCTATCTGTGGTTCGCCCGTTTCCCGGTTTTTCGCTCGCGAAAGGATGGCGCAAACACCGTGGTTGAGTTTGCCGACTTGCGATTTTTTCAGAGGCGCGGTCGAAGTTCGTTTACGTATCAAGTGACGTTGGATGCCCATGGAAACGTCATCCAGCAAGGCTGGTTGAAATGATGTTGCCCCGGCGCGAGCTTTACCGAGCGAGCTACTTATTTTCTTCGGCTGGAAATATGACGACTTGGCGATCGTCCCCGGTGCCCTCGCTCGAGGTGCGCACGCCAGGTATTTCTTTGAGGACCAGGTGAACGACGCGGCGCTCCCGTGAGGACATAGGATTGAGGCGAAAAGGCTGGTGGGTTTCGCAGACGCGGTCGGCGGCAACTTTGGCCGCAAGCTTCAACTCCTCGAGCCGGAGTGCGCGATAATCCCCGCAATCGAAACGAAGCCGGTCGTGATATTGCGGCTCGAAATTCAAGACTCGCAGGGTCAAGTATTCGAGCGCCTTCAGCAACTCGGCATTGCGTTCAAGCAGCAGTCCCTGATCCGGGCCCTGAAAATCAACAATGACTTCGGGTTGCTCGAGTATTCCCGCCTGGGCCGACCTATCTGAAGAACCTTCCGCTTGCAAGCGAACAGCATAGGAAAGATTGAAGCGTGCGAACTTCAGCACAGTGTCGAGAAACTGCCGGAGCGCCGCGGTTATCGCTGGCGCGTCGAGCTTGCCTTCGTGGATGAAGTTGGGTTTCACTACTCCCTCTGACGCCTCTCGGCATGATTGCCTTGCGTATCGCACCGAACCGCGGCCCCGAATGAGGCGTCGAACGCCAGCATCATCGTTTCTTCCCGCGCTGGATTTGGGCGCTCGCCGGCTGATGGCGATTCAGGTGCAATTGCTGCGCGATGCCCACGAGATTACTGGTCAAAATATATACCACCAGGCCGCTCGACACCGGAAACACAATAAACATTCCGGCGAACATGATCGGCATAATTTTCATCATGCTCTGTTGCGCAGGGTCAGTAGCCGGCATAGGGGTCATGCGCTGCATGATGTACATACTGACGCCCATGATGACGGGAAGAATGCGGTACGGGTCAGGCGCCGAAAGATCGTGAATCCATCCGAACCATGGCGCGTGACGCAGCTCAATGGTTGTGCCCAGCATGCGGTAAAGCGCGAACCAGATGGGCATCTGCAGAAACATGGGCAGGCATCCACCGGCGGGATTGATTCCCTCGCGCGAGTAGACGGCCATGACTTCCTTGTTCATCTCCGCCTTGCGGGGATCGCGCATTGAATATTTTTTGTAGCGATCCTGAATCTGGCGGATTTCCGGCCCCACTTTTTGCATCCGCTGTGAGGTGCGATAGCTCTTCACTTTCAGCGGGTACAGCACCATGTTGATCGCCAAAGTAAGAATGACGATCGCCCAGCCATAATTGGGAATGTATTTGTGGATCCACTTCAGGAGGTGAAATAGCGGATCGGCAATAATCTCCATCCAGCCGAATTGCACCAGCGCATTCAGCGGCGGATTCATGTGTTTCAGTTCGTCGTAATCTTTAGGTCCAACGTAAGCGCGCAATGCCAACTGGGCAAGGTTCGAACTGCTGACCGCTATTTCCGCTACCGGTTCTTTAACGGACTTGCCATCCACCACGGTATCGCGCTGCAGCACCCAGTAACGGGCAGACAGAATGCCGGGAGTAGACGTTGGCGGAAGAAAGACGGCCGTGAAATATTGGTCTTCGATGCCTGCGTATTCGTTGCCCGTCGTCCAAAAACCCGCACCGAGCTTTTGGGGGTCCACCAGTTTCTTATAAGGAACAGTTTCCAGCTTGCCGTTCGCGCCATAGATCACCTGGACCCGCTCGGCGGGATTAAAAATAGTGTTATCGCCAAAGCCGCCACGCCAGGCAATTCCCTGCGTAATGGGAGCGCCGTTGAGCTTGACTGAAGTCTCGATCTGCACGACGTAGCTATTGTCAAATTGGAAATGCTTGCTGACTTCAAGGCGGCCGTCGCCCCACACGAAGTCTACTTCGGTGGGTGAGGTGAGCTGGGTCGACGCAGGATTGACGACGTAAAAGCCGCCATTGACGGCGGCTTCATCCTGCGGCTCGTTAAGCACGATCGAGAAGGGCCAGCCGCCAACTTGCTGCGCAGCTTCAGGATGCACGAGATCGAGAATCCGCGAGGGCTTGGCGTCATCCTGATATTTTTTGAGTTTCCAACTTTTCACCACCGCTCCGAGGTTCGAGAACTCTACGCGATACAGAGCGCTTTCCACGACGATCGTGTGCTCTTGCGTGTCTGCAGTCCGTCGCGCAATGGCCGGAGAGGCGGAAGTCCTTGGCTTTGGCTGCGCCGCGCTGGTCTGTCGAGGAGCTTGATCAACACCACCGGGCGGCACTATCTGGCCGGGTCCCGGCAAATTACCCTGGGGTTTGTTGGCATTGGCAACCGAAGGGTTTTGCTGCTGCGGTGCTGGCGGCGAGACCGCGGGCTTGTTGAAAAAACGATTCCACAAGACGATGACGGCGATCGAGAGCACCGATGCCAGAAGCATCCGTATCTGCGGCGACATTTCTTTTTTGGGTGAGCCGTTCATTCTTGGTTAGCCGCTCGCTCCTGGGTAGCAGCCCATTTTTGGTAGATGGCTGATTGCTGAGCGCCTGAACGGTGGATCGTCACTGGCGGCGCTGAGGGATTGGCAATCGGAACGGGATCAAATCCGCCGCGAGAAAATGGATGGCAACGCAAAAGACGCTTAAGAGCCAGCCAAACTCCGCGCGCCGCTCCATGCAGTTCGATCGCGTCGTAGGCGTATTGCGAACACGTCGGATAATAGCGGCAACTCGAAAACAGGAGCGGCGACAGAAATGCCTGATAAACGCGAATCGCCATTTGAAACGCAGAGGCGACCAGGGAGCGCGAGGGTTGAACGGTTTGCAATTCAACTCCCCGGCGTGCCGCTATTCTGCTTCGTATTTCTTTGCTGCACGGATCGTCTGCCAAGCTTGGCGTTGCTATTTTATAGATTGCATTAGACGCAAGAGTTCGCCGGTCAGCGCGGAAAATTCCGCGCGGGCTACCGAGCTCCGCGGATGAATGACGATGTCCCACCCTGTTGGTATCTCCGGGAAATTCTGCCGAAGGATCTCGCGAATACGCCTTCGGATACGATTGCGGACCACCGCGCCGCCCAGCGCTTTCTTCACGCTGATGCCGAACCGGCTGTGCGCGAGATGATTGGCCCGAATGAAAATTACGAACTGGCCGCTCGAGCGTCGCTGCCCGCCGCGATAGACCGCTTCATATTCCACGCGGCGAACCAGGCGTACACCTCTTGGAAAACGAAGCGATGGTTCGGTGTCGCCGCGTGGTCCGGGCCCTGGTCTAGATGGGCGTAAGGCGATGGCGTCCTTTCTTACGACGCGCGGCGAGAACTTTGCGCCCACCCGCGGTCTTCATGCGCGTGCGGAAGCCGTGGGTTTTGTGACGGCGGCGCACTTTCGGTTGAAACGTGCGTTTCGGCAACGAGAGCTCCTCCAGGCCGCGTTTGCGGCCCCAGTCAAAACAGCAAGTGTAATCGAGCCTTGAAAAGCGGTCAAGGAAGTCGCAAACTTCTTGCGTCGGAGAAATTGTTAAGACCCAGGCTCCTTGGATTTTCACCTCACTATGGATAAGGGATAAGCCCGTAGCCTGGTTGGCAACGCACCTTTGGACACACTGGTGGATGGGCGTATCGCGATGTTGCATACTCTTTGCTACCGTTAGACAGACCAAAGAGTTTTATCCATGCGGCAGACAGACAGTGCGTCCGCATGCAGAACCCTAGTTCGTGGAACGCTGACCGACTGTTTCTTGGAGGGAGCCATGGGAAAGATTGGCCGCAGTTGGGAGATGGTTAAGCAGAGTTTTGCGATCTTGCGCGCGGACAAACAGTTGATGCTGCTTCCGGTGCTTTCCGCGATTTCGTGTGTGCTGATTATGGTAGTGATTGGTGGTGCTGGAATTGGCGTGTTCCTGCCGGGGATTAAGGCGGCGCAGGCAGCGGGACTCTCTTGGCAACCGAGCCGCGCTTTGGCGTATACCTTCCTGCTTCTTTTTTACGTCACCAATTATTTCTGCGTCGTCTTTTTCAATGTGGCGCTGGTGGGCGTCGCCAACAGCCACTTAAGCGGAGGAACGTGGACGGTGCGCGACGGTCTCGAGCTCGCATGGGCGCGCAAGTGGACGATTCTGCAGTGGGCGCTGGTAGCCGGAACGGTGGGGATGCTGCTGCGCATGCTCGAGGAACGATTGGGCTGGATTGGCCGGATGATCACCAAACTGATCGGCATTGCCTGGGCGCTGGCCAGCTTTCTCGTTGTGCCCGTACTGGCATTCGAGGATCTTACCCCCTTCGATGCGGTCAAACGGTCCGCAAAGCTGTTCCGCGAAACATGGGGCGAAAAAGTTGTCGGCGGCTTTAGCATGGGCTTGATCTTCCTGTTTCTGGCGCTCCCGGCACTTGGCCTTTGGATCCTGGCGGGGGCTGTGGGTGGCGTGTGGGGCTTTGTCGTCGGCGGGGCGATGATGCTGTTGTACTTTGTATTGCTTGGGGTGGTTAGCTCCGCGGTGCAAGGGATTTTCAATACTGCCCTGTATCGTTACGCGTGCTTCAAGCAAGTGCCGGAGGGATTTTCGCAAGAGATGTTTACCTCTGCATGGGCTCCGAAGAGCTAATCGGGGCTCAACTCCTACGGCAAATTGCTGAATCCGCACTGGTCGAAAGGCGGCCTTGAAAGGGCCGCCTTTTTTTATTGCGGACCATTCAATTCCTCTCGGATTCGCGGGGCGCTAGCACGGTTGACCTAAGGGCGACTCCCGGACTGCGCGATACCCTTCGACTTCGCTCAGCGGGCTCTAAGCGCTTCGCCCACGAAGCCGAGGCGTCGTGTGCTCCGCTTGGAATGACCCCGTGGCAAAAGGGGGAGGAAGACGCTGCAGGTGCTGCAGGTAACTCGAATTGACCGCCTTGTGCTCATCCCCTAAAATGAAGGGGCAGCGGCCTAAACGCAATACTACGTTTGCCAGCCGGATCGAGCAGAATCATACGACATGTTTGAGAACCTGACAGAGAAGCTGCAGCGGGCGTTCAAGAATCTTCGCGGGCAAGGGAAGCTCAGCGAAGAGCATGTGGACGCGGCGCTGAGGGAAATTCGTGAAGCGTTGGTCGAAGGCGACGTCAACGTTGGCGTTGCCGACGAGTTGCTGGCCAAGATTCGCAAAAAGGCCCTCGGCAGCGAAGTAATGCTGCAGCTCTCACCCGACCAGCAGGTCATCAAGATCGTCCGTGACGAACTGTTAGAGCTGCTGGGCAAGCATGCCAAGCCATTATTCGCTTCGCGGCCACCTTCGGTGTGGCTGATCACCGGGCTACAAGGCTCGGGAAAAACGACGACAACGGGCAAGCTGGCGAAATGGCTGTCGGCGCACGGCCATCGGCCGCTGGTGGTTTCCACCGACGTGTATCGTCCGGCGGCGCGCGAACAGCTCGCTCAGGTGGCCAAAGCGATTGGCGTGGCGTGCTGGCCCGCAGCGGGGACCGACAAGCCGCTCGAAATCGCGCGCGGAGCGATTCGCGAGAGCAAACTATCAGCGCATGACGTAATCCTGGTGGATACGGCGGGCCGCCTGCACATTGACGACGAGCTGATGAAGGAGCTTAGCGAGCTGAAGCGCGAGCTTAGTCCGGCTGAGATCTTGTTTATTGCTGACGCGATGATTGGACAAGACGCGGTGAACTCAGCAGGTGAATTCCACCGGCGCCTGGGATTGACCGGGGTGATCCTGACGAAGCTCGATGGCGATGCGCGCGGCGGGGCCGCGCTTTCGATCGGTAAGGTTACTGGAGCGCCGGTAAAGTTCGTGGGTCTTGGGGAAAAATACGACGCGCTCGAAGCCTTCTATCCTGAGCGCATCGTGTCGCGGGTGATGGGGATGGGCGACATTCTGTCGCTGATCGAAAGAGTCGAGGAAACGGTCGACCAGAAAACCGCAGCGGAACTCGAGCGCAAGATCCGGCGCAACCAATTCACCCTGGAGGATTTTCGCGATCAGTTAAAGCAGATTCGCAAGATGGGATCGCTTGACCAGCTCATCGGCATGATCCCCAAGATCGGGCCTTTGGCGAACCTCCCTAAAGATGCGAAGGTTGATGAGCGGCAACTGAAGCGCGTCGAAGCCATCATTAATTCGATGACTGCGGACGAACGCGATGATCATTCCATTATCGATGGCAAGCGCCGCAAGCGCATCGCCCGCGGCAGCGGCACGTCCGTGCAGGAAGTGAATCAGGTGCTCAAGCAATATCTGCAGATGCGCCAAATGGTGAAGCAATACGGCGCGGCAGCGCGCCTGGGAAAAATGAAAGGCCTTGGCAAGCTGGCGGGCTTGGGATAGTTGTGGCATTGGCGGGTGACCAAGGTTGGTTACTGTTTGTATGATGCATCTTATAAAATAATAAAGGATTGTTTTTGAAGTTGCTCTGGGACAATCATGGAGACTGCGCCGTTGGGTGATACCTCAATTTCCATTTACAGGCTATAATGCAATGGAGGAGGTACCACCCGAGTGCTAACGATTCGACTGGCCCGAATTGGTAAGAAAAAGAGGCCGTACTACCGTGTAGTGGTCATTGAGAGCAGCAAGCCACGTAATGGGCGCGTGGTGGAAAATGTGGGCACCTACGATCCGCTCAAAGAGCCTGCCGAAGTTAAGCTGAACGCGGAGCGCATCAAGCATTGGCTCGGATGCGGCGCCCAACCGAGCGATACGGTGCGCAGCTTTTTGCGCCGCGAAAAAGTCGCCTAGGTCCTCGACCCCGCAAGTTTGAGCGGATCCCGCGCGCTCCAGACGGGACGCCATGACAAATTCCTGCTGGTAGGACGAGACAGAGGAGGTACACGATGAGGGAGCTAGTAGAGGCGATCGCTAAAGCGCTCGTCGACTATCCCGACGACGTCCAGGTAAAAGCAGTCGACGGCGAACAGGTAACCGTCCTTGAGCTGCGCGTACACCCGACCGATCTTGGAAAAGTAATCGGCCGCCAAGGACGCACAGCCAAGTCCATCCGGACGATTCTAGGTGCGGCTGGAATGAAAATGCGAAAGCGGCTGTCGCTGGAAATTCTGGAATAGTGCCTGCCGATTCACCGAGCCGAGTGACGCTCGCGCGGATTCTCCGTGCGCGAGGCTTGCGTGGTGAAGTGGCTGCCGAAATCCTCACCGATTTTCCTGAACGACTCACAAAACTACCGTCAGCGTTTTTGTGGGATGGCCATGGCGAGCCCCGGCTTGTCCGCGTGCGCAAGTGCTGGCTGACGCCAAGCCGTGGCGGACAAGCGGTTTTTCACTTCGAGGGCATCAACGCGATAGAACAGGCAGAACAATTGCGCGGCCTCGAAGTGCAAGTTCCGTTCGAAGAGCGAGTACAGCTTCCGCAGGGACGTTACTATGTCAGCGAGCTCATCGGCTGCGAGGTTTTTGAGCGAGGCGGACTGGAGAAACCGCTGGAAAGGATCGGGGAGGTACGCGACGTCCAATTCACTGGGGCGGCGCCACTTCTTGCGGTACCAACCTCTCGCGGCGATTTGCTGATCCCGCTTGCGGAAGAAATTTGCACAGGCATAGATGTGCAGGCGCGGCGCATTGAGGTTGTGCTGCCCGAGGGCCTGCGGGATTTAAATCCGTAGTTTTGGAGCATTCCTACGGGGGCCGTTGCGGGTTGCTCCATCAAAGTAAACTCCGGCGCATGATGTGCTCTAAGAACTCGTGCTGCGGCGACGGTTCGGAGCCGAATATGAGGAGTATTGCCGTAGGGTGCTGCGCTGGCTGCCCCAGCTGAAGCGAGGCGTCAAGTCCCCATAGCCGATGCGATTCGACATCATCACAATCTTTCCGGAATTTTTCGATGGTCCCCTCGACTATGGAATCGTCCGGCGAGCGCGCGAGTCCGACCTGGTCCAAGTCTGTGTGCAGGATTTGCGCGAATTTACTCACGACCGCCATCACACCGTAGATGACCGGCCCTTTGGCGGGGGAGAAGGGATGGTGCTGAAACCAGAACCATTATTCGAGGCCGTGGAGGGTCTGCTCGGGAAGAAGCTCGGCGATGCCGAAAACCGTGAGCCGATGAACAACCATGCGATCGTGCTTCTTTCGGCGGCAGGAACATTGTTCCAGCAGGAAGCGGCGCGGCGTTTGGCCCAGCTCGATAGAATTATCTTAATTTGCGGACGCTATGAGGGGGTAGATGAGCGCGTTGCCGAGCACCTGGCTACGGACGAACTTTCTATTGGCAATTATGTTTTGACCGGCGGCGAACTGCCGGCGGCGCTCATCGTAGACGCGGTGACGCGGTTGCTGCCGGGAGCGCTCGGCAACGAACAATCCGTGGTGCACGAATCGTTCAGCGAGCCCCCAGATCCAGGGACTGTACAGGTAAAGAAGGGCGCGATTCAAGTTGCCGGCTTGCGAAAAAAACTCACCATCAGGTCGGGTCAAACATTTATTGAATCGCTCGACTTTTCGCGCGGCCTGCTGGATTACCCGCACTACACGCGTCCCCCGGATTATCGCGGCTGGACTGTGCCGGAGGTGCTGCTTTCCGGAAACCACGAAGACATTCGCCGGTGGCGCCGCAAAAAGGCTCTGGAGAAGACCTTGCGGAACAGGCCAGATCTGCTGGCTGCAACATCGCCAGCAGGCGCGGGAGATGTTCACGATACCGATGTTTAGGTTGCTCGGTTCGTCGGCCAGCGTAGTCCCGCCAGTGCAACCAAGAGAGTTTTCCCTGCGACATGCGCTGCTTTCCCTTCGGTCGGGAATGGCATACGAGGTATCAACCACGCGAGGCGTGCCGACGCGAGCGCCCCACGCAACGCCGCCGAGCAGCTAGCAAGCTAGCGAAGCGTCTAGAAAAAGGAAGGGGCCGCTCTAGTTCTTCTAATGGCCGAGCGGCCCCTTTTTTGGTGTCGAATTCCAAGAAATGTACTGCTACTAACTCTGACCAGCGGCCTTGCCGGCGAAGGATGCGGAGCGACGTTTCATCTCCGCGGGCGCCACATCCTCTTTGTGCGTGGCGAGACCCCATACGTGGCCGGAAGGATCAGAAATTTTGCCGAAGCGGTCCCCCCAAAACATATCCTGCAGCGGCATTTCGACTTTAGCGCCGGCGCTCAGGGCGCGGCTGAAAACGCCGTCGACATCCTCGACGTAGAGGAAAAGTGAAATGAAAGGAGCGCCGGACCGACCGGCATCTGCGGGTGATTGGGAAATTTCATCGTTGACGAACAAATTCGAGTTCCCTATTTTCAGCTCACAGTGCATGATTTTCCCCCCGGGACCCGGCATACGCATCAATTCGCTTGCGCCGAAAACTGTTTTGTAGAATTCGATGGCGCGTTCGGCATTACGGCACACTAGATTGGGGGTAATCGCGTGATATCCGTCGGGGATTGGCTTTACTGCGCTGACCATTGTGACCTCCTAATTTTTTGCAAGAGTGGTTACTACGGCTGGGGGAACCGCTGAACCGTACCAAGTAGAGCGAGCAATTCTGCGCTGTTTGGGAGGGACGTGTCAACAAAAACCGAGATTTGGTAGTGGGCTACTTTCAAAGTAGCCCACTACCCGAGATTTCTAGTGCGCAGGAGTCTAAGCGGTCCGGCTATAGTGGTTTGTTTTGATCGTTTACTGAAAAGCTTTTAACCGCGGACTGTTCGTCAGAAAAATCCTCAAACACCTGGGAGAGCTTGGTGATCTTGAGAATCTCCTCGACCTTCGGGGAAAGATTGAGCATCTTCAAATCGCCACCGCGGTTGGTCACGGTCATATAGCTGCGCACGAGCTCGCCGATTCCGGAGCTATCGAGCGACCGCACGCCATTGAGATTGAGAACGAATTTCTTGTGACCTTCATTGAGTAGGTCGCGAATCGCTTTGCTGAGAGCGGCGATTTCTTGGAATGTGAGCGAGCCGCTGAGATCAATCAGCGTGACGTCACCCGAATAACGGATTGCAGCCGAAAACGTCATACGTTTGGTAGGGTAACACACTAAGATAGTAGATCTGCTTTTGAACGAGCGCCCTTGGAATCGAGCAGAACATCACAGTTTTGCGTTCGACGAATCATCGCTGCAGGAGGCCGTTCGCTCGCCGACTTATTGACGGAAATTCACGCGAAGACCGCGTCGCCAATTTTTCGCTCGTCCAACGCTGGTCCTCCGAATCTCGGGCCAGAGAACCTTTCCATAGAGTGTCGGTTGCCGGATGAAAACGGAAAGACCCTGCGCCGCCAACAACCGCAAGGGCGGTTTCGCTCGCAGCTCGATACCCGGGAAGTAACCATTGCGATGAGAATCACCCTGCTGCTGATGCCGGCGAACGTGCGAGACGATCCTTTTTCATGGACCAACAAATGTGCATCGGCTGTCCCTCCGAGCGGAGGGAAGGCGGCGAATGCGTCATGGATTCCACAGGAGTCCCCGATGGCGCCGGGTAAGGTCTCGGGTGCTTGTTTTCTAGAGTAGCAGGCCGGTGACACGAATCGAGGGTACCTGCACGTTCCAATCTACCGGGACATGCTCGAACGTGAATTGGAATTCCCTGCTCGCACCCGCAGGCTGAGGAGCGCCGTAAGATCCCATAAGGCGGCGCCTTTCGCGAAGCACCACTTGATTCATGGCATCGTGAAATTCTACGGTAACCTCAATGTCCCGCACCACGCGGTCCCCGTCGTTCACGACAGTTCCGCCGATATATGTGGATTCCTGATTTAGCAGGTTCTGCGCGCGACCCATTTGAAAATCAGTGAAGCGGATTTTTGCGGCATAAGATTGTTCCTGCGGACCCATCGGCAGAGGGGCGACTCCCGCGCGGCCGGGCTGCGCACTGCGCGTCAGGAAAAACACGCCGGCGATGATTAAGGCGACGATCGCAGCTCCCACCAGAAACGCGACCGGGAAATCGGATTTGCTCTTAGCAGACATTCAAGATTGTTCGGACACTGCAGTCATGATCGTTTAGCGGCCAAGAGCAAGGCGCTGGACTAAGGACTCGGGAAGACCCGCCTCCTTCATGCGCTTTTGTACGGGAGCAATATCGTATGGCACCCTCCAGAACTCCACCACTTGATGATCGAGATCAGCGATGGCAAACGCTGCCCGCGCATCGCCGTCGCGCGGCTGTCCGATGGAACCGGGATTGAGCAGGTAGCGTTTTACCGGTGCAAGTTGAACCGCTGCGAGCCCGTGGCCAGGTTTGGGACGTACCTGCACCAGCTCTAACTGGTCATTTTGGTATGCAAAGCCGCCCTGGTAGTGGGTGTGCCCGAAAAAAGTGACGGGAACGGGCGATTCGAGGAGCCCATCGAGGGCTTGCGCCGGGGCGAAGACGTATTCATCTTCATCATGAAAGGCTCCGTGAACCAGCATGACTCCCTCGGTCTGCAGCGGACCCTGCGGCAAGGTTTTCAGAAACTCCAAATTTTCAGGACTTAGTTGCGCCAGTGTCCATTCGGCTGCGGCTCGCGCGACGGGATTAAAGTCTTCGGTGCTGACCAGGCCAGCAACCGCCTTATCATGATTGCCCCGGATGGTGAGCATCCCCAGCGCGCGCACCCGGTCGGTCACTTCATTGGGGTCAGGGCCGTAGCCCACAACGTCGCCGAGACAAACGGCGCGATCCCAGCGCCCGTCGGCGGTCTTGAACGCGGCTTCCAGAGCGTCCGCGTTCGAATGAATATCGCTCAAAACGAGAAGCCGCATTGCCCAAAAAGCTCCGAAGACAGCGCCTGATTATAGATGAACACCTTTCGAGTTGCACTCACCGCAGCAGCTTGCGACATGCGCCACGACGTTTGAAGAATTGCTAGTTACTTCACTAACGCTTTACTGGGCGAGGACGTCTAAGTGTCCAGATAAACGGGAAACCCAGGTGTGCGTGATGCAAGCCAATGACGGACGGTTCAAAATCGCAATGGCCGCGTCGCGTTTCTTATGAAACATTCAGCTGGGTGACTTCGTCTATAGCAGTGCAGGCAATCTTGTGCTGACAGTACCCAATACGTAGGAGAAAAAAAGTGGCCCCGCGGTGGCAGCCGCGAGGCCTTGACACGCAATTCTTCACCGGCTGTGCGCTCAGGAAGTATGTGTGTCTTGGCGCGAGCCTACTCGTAAGATGCGCTGCGTGTCAACTCTCCCGTAAACTGCCCCAGCGACGTTCAAGGTTGTCCTAAATCCTAAATTGAGGAGGGTTGAGTTATGCGTACCAGCAAGTCTTGGTTACCATTTGCGACGTTCGTGGTCCTGGTTGGGCTAACTGTCCCGGCCTTCGCGAAACCCATTTCTAAAGTGATCACAATTTTTCAAGCATCTAAATTCGGTAAGGCCGACCTACAGGCCGGCGAATACCATCTTCTGATTGACGGCAGCAAAGTGACCGTCCAAAAGGGCAAGACTGTGGTCGCGGAGACCGAAGGACGCTGGGAAGAGCGAGAAACCAAGGCCGCGAACAGCTCGGTTTTGCTTGGCTCGGATGGCGAAGTGCGAGAAGTACGCTTTGCAGGCGATCGCCGCGTGCTGGTTATCGCTAACTAACCGAAAAACCTCATTCTGTTACCGGCTTATATCGTTACGGGGAGGTCCCCGACGCATCCGCTCGGACCTTCCCGTACTTATTTATATCAATTTATGTCTTGTTTAGGCGAACGTCCAGCTAGCGAATCAACATACAGTCGCCGTAGCTGTAGAAGCGGTACCCTTCAGAGATAGCGTGCTGGTACGCGCGTAGGATGTGCTCGCGTCCCGCGAATGCGGCCACCATTGCCAGCAGGCTGGTTCGGGGAAGGTGGAAGTTAGTAAGCAACCCATCCACGATTCGAAACTCGAAGCCGGGATAAATAAAGATATCCGCCGCGGCCTTCCCGGCAGCCATCACGTGATACTTCATTACTGGGGATTGGGTTGGAGCTACGGCGCACTTTGTCGCGGCATCCTCCAATGCTCGAACCACTGTCGTGCCCACAGCTAGAACACGGCGTCCCTCACGACGTCCGGCACCAAGCGCCGCGGCCGTCTCGTCCGGGATCTGATAAGCTTCGCAATGCATCCGGTGCTTCTCAACCTCGTCGCTGCGTATTGGTTGAAACGTGCCCAGGCCAACGTCCAGGGTTAGCTCCAGAATTGGAATTCCCCGCGCGCGTATTCGTTCGAGAATCTCTGGTGTGAAATGCAGCCCGGCCGTCGGGGCGGCGACCGCCCGAGGATGTTTGGCAAACACCGTTTGGTATCGCTCGCGATCCAACGCTTCCTCGGCACGATCGCTGTAGGAGCGATGGATATATGGCGGAAGCGGTGTATGTCCGAGCCGCTCAAGAAGTGCCAGCAGATCGTTTTGCCCATCGAAACGCAGCATGCGCAGTCCATACTCACCGCGAGCGATCACTTCAGCCTGGAGCTCGCTGTCTGCAAAGATGAGACGTTCGCCAGTTCCCACCTTTCGCCCAGGGCGCACCAGTGCCTCCCAGACGTTGGGCTCAATTTCGCGAGCTAGTAACACCTCGATGGGCGATTGCAAAAACTGGCTGCGCACCCGCGGGTTCGGTCCGGGGGTCTCGGAGCGGACGCCTTTACGTCGGGCAAACAGCCGGGCCGGAATCACTCGCGCCGTGTTTATGACAAGCATCTCATCACCGCGCAGTATTTCGGGGAACTCGCGAAACTGGCGGTCCTGCCAGTCGCCGCGCGCGCGGTCCAACAGCAACATTCGCGCAGCGTCACGCCGCTCCGGTGGTTCTTGGGCGATTCTTTCGGCGGGCAACGCGTAATCGAGTTCCGAAAGTTTCACGGGGCATAGTCTACCCTGCGTCGAGGGAAACCGGTTGCGAAAACGAGGACGAGGCGTTCGTCACACCACGGGCAGCCCATAACAGAATAAAAACAAGTATGTTGCGTCGCGCGTAAGGAAGTTAGAAAATACTTGACAGTAATACACGCATATTATATTATTCCATCGTAGTTACATCATGGAGGTGCATAATGAACACTGGAATGTCCACGTTTCGCGGGCTTTCGAGCCTGCAGGATCAACTGAATCGGGCCTTTGAAGATTTCAGCGGGCGCGGTGCGAATGAGTCGGCCCTTACGACCTGGGCGCCGCCGGTCGATATTTACGAGACCGAGCATGAATTGGTCGTCAAGGCTGATTTGCCCGACATCGACGAAAAAGATCTGGATATGCGGATCGAAAACCACGTGCTGACCATCCGCGGAGAGCGTAAGTTTGAAAAGAAAGTAAGCGAGGAGAATTATCTCCGCGTGGAACGCGCTTACGGAGCCTTCAGCCGAAGCTTCGCGCTGGCCAACACGGTAAACACCGAGGCCATTCAGGCCACGTATCGCAACGGCGTGCTGACGCTCACGATTCCGAAGCGTGAAGAGGCCAAACCAAAGCAGATAAAGGTTAACGTAAGCACGGATGCGAACGCGTCCGTGAACGTAAACAAGAATGCTGCTGCGGCCTCGGGAAGGTAAAATGAGTTAGAGTTGCAGGGGGGCTGGGATGGCGCCAGCCCCTTTTGTGTTTTTCTTTAGGGAAGCCCGGGAATTCCACGAGGGACAATGCTTCGTTTTGACAAATTGACCGTGAAAGCGCAGGAAGCCCTGCAAGAAGCTCAAGAGATCGCAGCTCGACACGAGCAGCAACAGATCGAGCCGATCCATCTGCTTTCAGCCCTCATTGAGCAGCAAGACGGGGTTGTCCCACCCCTCCTGGCACGGTTAGGCGCGCGCCCTGAGGCGCTGGCGCGAGACATTGAGGCGGAGCTGGCGCGTCTTCCGAAAGTCACCGGAATTTCTCAACAGCATCTCGGACAGGCCGCCAACCAGGTGGTGCAAAATGCATTTGAAGAAGCCAAGAACTTCAAAGACGACTACGTTTCCACCGAGCATTTGTTTCTTGCGCTGGCCCGAATGACGCGCGACCCCGCCGGTCAGATTCTGAAGCGCCATGGGGCGAGCCATGAGGCAATTTTGCAGGCCTTGACCTCGGTGCGTGGCTCGCAACGCGTGACTTCACAAAATCCTGAGACCACCTACCGGGCCCTGGAGCAATACGCGCGCGATCTGACCGAGCTGGCGCGCCGCGGAAAGCTCGATCCGGTCATCGGGCGCGATGACGAGATTCGTCGAGTCATGCAGATTCTGGCGCGGCGCACAAAAAATAACCCGGTGCTTATAGGCGAACCCGGTGTGGGAAAGACGGCTGTGGTCGAAGGCTTGGCGCAACGTATTATTACCGGCGATGTACCCGAGGTTTTAAAGCCGAAGAAAATTGTGGCGCTCGATTTGGCAGCACTGGTTGCGGGAGCGAAGTACCGCGGCGAGTTCGAAGACCGCTTGAAAGCGGTGTTAAAAGAAATTACCGAAGCCGAAGGGCAAATCATCCTTTTCATTGATGAGCTGCACACACTGGTCGGAGCTGGCGCTGCCGAAGGCGCCATGGACGCTTCGAATATGCTGAAGCCGGCGCTGGCGCGCGGAGAATTGCGGGCCATCGGCGCGACGACGTTGAACGAGTATAAAAAACACATTGAAAAGGATCCGGCACTCGAACGCCGCTTCCAGCCGGTGTTGATCAGCGAACCGTCAGTCGAAGATACGATTGCGATTCTGCGTGGATTGAAAGATCGCTATGAGCTGCATCACGGCGTGCGCATCAAGGATGCCGCAATTCTGGCCGCGGCGACACTTTCGCATCGCTATATCTCCGATCGTTTCTTGCCGGATAAAGCCATTGACTTGATCGATGAAGCTGCGGCCAGCCTACGCATGCAGATTGATTCGCTGCCCCTCGAGATTGACACCATCGAACGGCGCATACTGCAACTGGAAATCGAGCGCCAGGCTTTGTTGAAAGAAAGCGATCCGCAGTCCGTGCAACGCCGCGAGCAAATCGAGAAAGAATTGGGAGCCCTGCGCGAGCAATCGAGCGCTCAGAAGGCGCGTTGGCAGACCGAGAAGGAGGCCATCGGGCGGATCCGCAAGTTAAAGGAAACGATTGAGCAGCTGCGCAATGAGGAGCAGCGCTACGAGCGCTCGGGCGAACTCTCGAAAGTGGCCGAGATTCGCTACGGAAAGATTGCCGCGGCCGAGCGCGAGCTTCATGAAGCTGAACAGCGCATGGGCGAGATCCAGAAGAATGGCAGGATGCTGAAAGAAGAGGTTGACGAAGAGGATATCGCCAAAATCGTGGCCAAGTGGACGGGGATTCCGGTGGGCCGGTTGCTCGAGGGTGAAGCTCAGAAGCTGGTGCACATGGAAGAGCGCCTCCGCCAACGGGTCATCGGCCAGGAAAGCGCGTTGGGACATGTCGCGAACGCCATCCGGCGCAGCCGTACGGGGCTTTCTGATGCCCGGAGACCGCTTGGCTCCTTCATCTTTCTGGGGCCCACCGGGGTTGGCAAGACCGAACTGGCTCGCGCCCTGGCGGAATTTTTGTTTGATGACGAACGGATGATGATCCGAATCGATATGTCGGAATACATGGAGAAGCATTCGGTTTCGCGGCTGATTGGTGCGCCCCCGGGATACGTCGGATACGAAGAAGGCGGGCAGCTGACCGAGCAGGTCCGTCGTCATCCGTATTCCGTGGTGTTGTTTGATGAAATCGAAAAGGCGCACCCCGATGTATTCAATGTGCTGCTGCAAATCCTAGAGGACGGGCGCCTGACCGACGGCAAGGGTCGCACGGTAGATTTTCGCAACACTGTTTTGGTAATGACCAGCAACGTCGGTTCATCGGCGATTTTTGAATTGTCTGGCAAAGATCCGGAACGGGCGCAAAAGGAAGCGCTGGAAGCCCTACGCGCGACATTCCGCCCGGAGTTTCTCAACCGCATAGACGAGATCGTGATTTTCAATCCGCTCGGCAAAGAGCAACTGGAAAAGATTGTCGACCTGCTTTTGGCTAGCGTCGAGAAAATGCTCGCAGAAAGAAAGATTACGATCGAGCTCACGCCTGCGGCTCGTGAGCTGTTGCTTCGCGAGGGTTTCGATCCGGCCTACGGAGCAAGGCCGTTGCGTCGCACCATTCAGCGCCTGGTGCAGGATCCACTAGCGTTGCGCATCCTCGAAGGAAGCGTTTTGCCGGGTGACCACGTTGTGGTAGATCGCGATGCGCGCTCCGTCAGGATGCGCTTCGAACGCACTGCTGGGAGTCAGGAAAAAGCACAAAAGAGCGACGGCAGCGATCAGCCCAGCGGTGACAAGAAAAAGGGGGCCCAGGCAGGGCGCCACAAATAAGCACGGAAGTGCCCGACAACTATACTCAAATATGGGCTCGGCGCATCCTATTCATCTACAGACAGCACCAATAACAAGGATTTTGGTGTACCAGTGATTTCGGCGTACAAGGCAAACAAATGAAACTTCTGCGCACCGGGTTTTTATTAATTATGCTTTCGATTCTTCTCGTGCTTGTTGGCGAGCGATTTGGCGGCCCCAACGGCATGGCTTTGGCTCTGGTTATCGCCGTGGTGATGAACGGCGTAGCCTACTTTTTCTCCGACAAGATTGCGCTGATGTCCAGCGGTGCGCGACCGGTGGCTCGCGAGCAGGTCCCTCGGCTGTATGCGGTGATGGAGCGCTTGGTAGGCAAGGCAAACTTGCCAATGCCCAAACTCTATGTGATTCCTGAGGCTGCCCCAAACGCCTTCGCTACCGGACGCAATCCAAAACACGCATCGGTGGCCGTCACTGAGGGTCTGCTTCAATTGATGGATGATGAAGAACTCGAGGGCGTCATTGCCCACGAGTTATCGCACGTGCGCAACTACGACATTCTGACAAGTTCCATCGCGGCCACCATCGCAGGGGCGGTCACCTTTATCGCGCGTATGGGGTTTTGGTTCGGCGGTTCTCGCGACAATGATGAGCGCGGTGGCGGTGTCTCCGGGCTGCTTATGCTTTTATTGGCGCCCATCGCGGCCTTATTGATCCAACTGGGAATTTCGCGGCAGCGCGAATTTGCTGCCGATGCCACCGGGGCCCGCATGGTCGGGTACTCCCAGGGCTTGGTCCGCGCGCTTGAGAAACTCGGAGCGTACAACAAGCGTATTCCGATGGATGTTCCGCCGGCAACGTCCGCTCTGTTTATCGTAAAACCGCTCACGCCGCAAGGCATGCTTGGTGGTCTTTTCAGCACCCATCCTCCCCTTGAGGAGCGCATTGCGGCCCTCCGCAGCATGATCATCACGCGTTGATGTTTAGTGCGTAAAATGTAAAGTTTGCTCCCCCTCTCTGCGTGTCAAAAAGGGAAGGCGCGCGCCGTCACTACTAACTACAGCATTGTATTGCATATACGCAAGGCTCTTGGACCACACCCATTGGCTAGTGAAATGCTATAAACATCACCGTGGGCAGACGTGCCAGGGGATCGATCGTGGACAGCACCATGAGTTGCAAAGACGCTATACATTTGATCTGTTGGTACTTAGAAGGCAAATTGTCCCGCTCGGTGGCTCGCGAAGTCGAGATCCATGTGGGGGAGTGCAAGGATTGCTACGTCGTTTTGGAAGCTGCTACGACTACCTTGGAAGCCTATTTCAACGCCGTCGAGGGGAAATCGGTCCCCGACG
The DNA here is from genome assembly GCA_035602605.1 of Candidatus Dormiibacterota bacterium. Taxonomy (GTDB): domain Bacteria; phylum Acidobacteriota; class Terriglobia; order Acidiferrales; family UBA7541; genus DASQHY01. The sequence goes on along the minus strand of DATNLZ010000091.1, from coordinate 46,856 downwards.
ATATGCCTGTACACCAAGCCGCGTTGACCCCGCTACCCGCGCAAGCAAATAAGGTTGCTTGACTTAGGACCATTGCGAAGCTGTTTTAAAGCAATCCCGCGACTGTATTCTTTATCCCTCCACCATCGCTAGTTTCACTGCTACGCGGAACGGCATGATCCGCGTAATCCTTACAGGTACTAGTACGATGCTGGCGCGCTCTCCGAGACTCCCGTCTACGGTGCTCATCCCTCGCCTTTTCAGGCGAATACCTGGCTTCATTGAGAACGAAGTGCCCTTTGGCGAGGGGCGTGCACTTTAAGTATGCGAAGACAAAGGAGCCAGTCCATGAGCGAGTTTCGCGAGGAAAACATCAACGATTCACAGCCAGTGACCGGAACACCTCGCTGGCTCACGATAGCAGTGATTGTGCTTGCGGCCTTCTCGATCGGCGCGCTCGGATTGGCTTGGAGCGCGTCTAACCACGCGAGCTATGTGGAGCAAACTACCAATGCGGCTCTGAAGGAAAACGTCGAGGTTCTGAATCAGCGCATCGCCAAGGCTGATGACACCAACACCCAGATACGAAGTGATCTTCGCGTGGTTACCGATAAGTTGAAGCTCACTGAGACTCAGCTTCTCGCGGCTCGCCATCAGACGAAGGTCAGCAGCGCCAATTATATTAAGAAGCTCAATGGGCTTGAGACTTCCCTAGCCGCCAAAGCCAGTGCGGAAGATATCAACAAGCTGAACGGAGACGTCAGCGGTGTGAAAAATGCGCTTGACGCCACTAGGACAAGCGTCGAGACCAGCATACAGATGGCGCGAGGCGAGCTTGGCACATTAATTGCCCGCAACCACGACGAGATCGATCAGCTTCGCCGGATGGGCCAGCGCGAATATTTTGAATTCACTCTGGCTCGCAAAGGCGGCATTCAAAAAGTTGGCAATATCCAGGTCGAGTTACGCGACACCAACCCTAAGAAGAATCGATTTACGATCGTGGTGCTCGCCGATGACAACCGTTTTGAAAAGAAGAATCGCTCGGTGAATGAGCCGATTTACTTCTATACCAACGGCAGCCGTACAGCGCTCGAGCTAGTTGTAAATAAGGTTTCCAAGCAACAGGCCTCGGGCTACCTCAGCGTGCCCAAGTCTGCTGCTACAACAGCTGCTGTTGCCAGCTCATCAGGCTGGTAAAGCGGCTGCTCTAAGATACGGAAAGCTAGGGTAGGGCGTTGAGCCATACCGGAGCCGCAGGGCTTGGCGTTCCGAGGGGGGACGGGGAGGATTTCAATGGAAATCCTCCCTTTTGTTTTTGGCGCTGTATACCCACTTTTAGGCAAGCAGACATGGCCCTGCCGCACGCCCCTGGACACCACAATTGGAATATGCGAGAGTAGGCCCTTGCTTCGCGGATTCGTTTTAACTGCAAACAACGAAGGAGGAATCGTAATGATTAAGCGCGTTGCCATGGTGATGTTTGTACTCGTTGCATTGATTGTGCTCGCTGGCTATGGCCTGGCCTGGGCATCGAATGACGGATCGTGGACTGGCCAAATCAATGACTCTATGTGCGGGGCGAAGAACGTTGACGCCGGATGCGCGAAGAAGTGTGTGGAGGGTCATGGGGCCAAATATGTTTTCGTCGACGATAAAGACAACAAGGTCTATACGGTCGAACCCCAAGACAAAGCGGCGACCCATGCCGGCCATCACGTTGTGGTAACCGGGACGATTGAGGGAGATACGATCAAGGTTGCGAGCATTACGATGCCTAAGGAAAAAAAATAACGCCAAATAAGTCCTTGGTTTTCAGAGCGGGCCACGTCAATCGGTGGCCCGTTTTTTTATCATCAGGGTGTGTGGCGCAAACTGGAGCGCATCGAGTACGATAATGCCCCGGCCATGACCCCCCTTGTTCTCCACGCCTCCCGCGCACTGACGCCCCTCGAAGAAATCTCCGACGCCGCCGTGGTAATCGAAGATGGTGTCATCACTCTTGTTGGACGCCGCGATGCGGTTCGCGTACCGCCGCGGGCTCGGGTCATCAACGCGATTGACAAGACCGTAGTGCCGGGATTTGTCGATGTGCACATCCATGGCGCCGGCGGGCATGACGTGATGGAGGCGAATCCGGCGGCTCTATCGGCGATCGCTGCTACGGTGGCTCGCCACGGAACCACGTCGCTAGTGGCCACCACGGTCACGGCAAGCACCGATACCATTTGCCAAAGCGCTGAGGGCATTGCTCGCTACATCAAGAAACAGGGGACCACCGTTAGCAAGCTTTGTGCCGCGGAAATACTAGGCATCCACTTCGAAGGACCGTTCATCAGCGCGACTCGTCGTGGGGTGCACCCGGTGGAATGGCTCGTGCTGCCCTCAGTCGAAACACTGGAACAGTTTCTTGCATCCGCGAACGGGACGGCGAGGATTCTGACGCTCGCGCCCGAACTACTTGGCGCAATGCCATGTATTGACGCAGCACGAAAGGCTGCGCTGGTAGTCTCTCTGGGGCACAGCGACGCTACGTATACTCAAGCCTTAGCCGCGATTCGTCGTGGAGCGCAGCACGCCGCACACGTATTCAACGCCATGCGTCCTTTTTCCCATCGCGAAACTGGTATCCTCGGCGCGGTACTCACAGAGCAGAAGGTCACCGCGGAGCTCATTGCCGACGGCGTGCATGTAGACGAAGCTGCGATGCGCTTGCTATGGGGAGCGAAAGGTTTCAAGAGCGTCATTCTGGTGAGCGACGGAACCGCAGCAACGGGAATGCCCGACGGAAAATACTCGCTCGGCACGTTTGAGGTGGACGTTGTTGGCGGCGTGTGCCGTAACTCCGAAGGCCGGCTGGCCGGAAGCACGCTCACCTTGGATCGTGCTCTGAGAAATGTTGTGGGGATGGGAGTGACTTTGGTCGAGGCGGTGGGTATGCTGACGATCAATCCGGCGCGGCTGCTCGGCCTTGAGGGAAAGAAGGGCGTCCTGTGCGCAGGTGCCGACGCGGACTTAGTGCTGCTGGACGAGAAGCTGCATCTCGCCGGAGTGATGACGCGTGGCATCGGCCTGTAACTTTTTCGGAGCTCGGCCTGAACCCATGGGCAGTTATAAGAATCGGCTCAAATTACTTGGCTGGCTGTAAATTGAGGGGTACGCCAAGTTCGCGTGAGAGTTGATACGGGTCGAAGGGACTGCAGGCAAAATAGCGGCCGCCCACCTCGATCGTGGGCACTTTCCGCTTACCGTTATTCACCCTGATCACCAAAGCTTCGGCATCCTCCTGCTCGTCAATATTGACTTCGCGAAATTCAACGCCGCGTTCCCTTAGAAACCTCTTAGCGCTCCGGCAGTCAGAACACCAGGAGGTTCCGTAAATGGTGACCGGTTCTTGAGGATTGGTCATACTAATTGGATGCCGCGTATTCGAGTGAGGATTCCGAGGGAGTCGAGGGACATCAGGGCGTTCGCAGCGACCTTACCGTTCAACATTTCCGCGATCATGATGCCGGGCGCGACCTACAACTCCTCCTATGGACGCCACCTGCAAGCGGATTAGGGCACGCTGCAGGGCCACCGCCGCGCGGTTCCAATCCACGTCGCTTCCACCGGAGGCCAGTCGCTTTTCCGCGCGTTCTTTCGCAGCCTCAGCGCGCTTGAGGTCAATGTCTTCCGCGCGTTCCGCAATTTCGGCCAGGACCGACACGTGGTCCGGCAAAACCTCGGCGAATCCACCGATGATCGCGAGATGGCCGGTCTGCCCCCCTTGGCGGTAGGTCAACTGACCCAAACCCAACTCAGTGATCAGCGGCGCATGGCCCGGCAAGATACCGAGTTCACCATCGAGCCCTGGTAACTGGACAGACTCCACGCTCTCGCTCACTAGCTCGCGCTCTGGCGTGACGACTTCGAGTTGGATGGAACTTGGTAGCATTAGGCAGCAGCTGCCGACATTTTTTCCGCTTTCTCCAGCGCTTCTTCGATTGTGCCCACCATGTAGAAGGCCTGCTCGGGCACGCCATCGTGTTTGCCTTCGACGATTTCCTTGAAGCCGCGCACGGTATCGGCAATCTTAATATAACGCCCTTCGAGCCCGGTGAATTGCGCAGCCACAAACATCGGCTGCGAAAGAAATTTCTCGATCTTGCGGGCGCGCGCAACGGTTTGTTTGTCCTCATCGGAAAGCTCTTCGATACCGAGAATCGCGATGATGTCCTGCAGGTCCTTGTAGCGCTGCAGAACCGACTTCACCGAGCGAGCCACGGTGTAATGTTCCTGGCCGACGATGCGCGGATCGAGAATGCGAGAATAACTCGCCAAGGGATCCACAGCAGGATAGATTCCGCGTTCGACGATTTGTCGGCTGAGATTGGTCGTCGCATCAAGATGCGCGAAGGTCGCCGCGGGCGCCGGGTCGGTGTAATCATCCGCGGGAACGAAAATTGCCTGCACCGACGTAATCGAGCCATGCTTTGTAGAGGTAATGCGCTCTTGCAACTCCCCAATTTCGGTGTTGAGGTTTGGCTGGTAGCCCACGGCGGAAGGCATGCGTCCGAGGAGTGCGGAGACTTCCGAGCCAGCCTGCACGAAGCGAAAAATATTATCGATGAAGAGCAGGACGTCGAGATGTTCCTCATCGCGAAAATACTCAGCGACTGTTAACCCGGTTAGCCCCACGCGCAAGCGCGCCCCGGGCGGCTCAGTCATCTGGCCGTAAATCAGCGCGGCCCGCGATTTCTCCGAGTTGCCGGGTACCACCACGCCAGACTCGGACATTTCCAGCAAAAGGTCATTGCCTTCACGCGTGCGTTCGCCGACTCCCGAGAAAACCGAAACGCCGCCGTGCTTCATCGCCACGTTGTGAATTAGTTCCTGAATCAAAACTGTCTTGCCAACACCCGCGCCCCCGAAAAGGCCAATCTTCCCACCTTTGAGATAGGGTTCGATCAGATCCACAACTTTGATGCCGGTCTCAAACATTTCCAGTTCGGTGGATTGGTCTTCGAGCGTCGGCGCAGGCCTGTGAATTGGGAAGCGAGTCTTACATTGGACCGGCCCCAACCCATCCACCGGTTCGCCGAGCACATTCATCACTCGACCCAAAGTTCCACGGCCCACCGGAACGGAAATTCCTTCGCCCTGGTCGGTAGCTTTCATTCCGCGAACCACACCCTCGGTCGGCTTCATCGCCACCGTTCGCACACGTCCTTCGCCAAGGTGCTGCTGCACCTCCGCAATAATGTCGAGCGGCTCCGGTACATTGTAGCCTTCGCTCGTGATGCGCACCGCGTTGTAGATCGCCGGAAGTTTGCCTTCTTCGAATTGAATGTCCAAGACCGGGCCGATGACCTGCACAACATGCCCGATGTTTGCGGTTTTCTCCGCCATTTCTTCTCCTTTTAGGCTGTCGAAGCCGCGCCGCCGATGATTTCGATAATCTCTCTTGTGATCGCGGCTTGGCGAACCTTATTCATGTGCAGCGTAAGCGCTTCGATCACGTCGGCGGCGTTATTCGTTGCCGATTCCATTGCCATCATGCGGGCGGCATATTCCGCAGCTGAAGATTCCAGCATGGCGCGATAAATCTGAGTCTCCACATACCGCGGCAGCAATCGGTCCAGTAGATACTGCGCTGGCTGTTCGTAGATGTAGTCCACTTGCGCTGCGGCGTCCGCATCGGGTGCCCCTTCCCGCGCTTTCTCCGTTTCCACAGGCAAAAGTTTCTCAGACACCAGATTCGCTGCGATTACATTCTTGAATTGGCTGTATACAATGTACACGGCGTCTATCTTCTCCGAAGTGTAGAGCTCGCTTACTAGCGCCGAGATTTCACGAGCTGTTAAAAATTCCACCTTGGCAAGCACGTTCACGTACTCGCCAAGAAATTCCATTCCTTGCTTGCGCAACGAATCGCGGCCTTTTTTCCCCACCGGAATGACGAATAGATTGCGATTGCGATGCTCTCGAAACAACTCCACCGCTCGGCGCAAAATGTTGGTGTTGAACCCGCCGCAAAGTCCCCGCTCTCCGGTCAGCACCAGGATCGCAATCCTTTGCTCTTCGCGACGAGCCATCAGTGCATGCACAGGATTCTCGATGCGCGCAATCGTCGAGCGCAAAACACGCACGATTTGAGTCGCGTAAGGACGCGCGGCAAGTGCGCGCTCCTGCGCGCGGCGCAGCCGCGCCGCGGCAACAAACTTCATCGCTCGGGTAATCTGCTGGGTATTTTTGACCGAGCGTATGCGACGCCGGAAATCGAGAAGTGTGGCCATTGCTGTTTACCGAGGTATGCTCCTAACTCGCTGCCTTTGCTGTGGTCGTGGCCATGAATGGTTCCTTGAACGCATCAATCGCCTTGCGCAACTCGATGCGCAGGGCATCATCCAGCGCTTTCTTTTCTGCAATTTGTTTGAGCAGCCCACTGTAATTGGTGTCCATGAAATTGAGCAGTTCGCTCTCGAAGCGGCGGCACTGGGCGGGCGGAATATTGTCCATCGCCCCGCTGGTTCCCGCGAAGATCATAAACACCTGCTTCTCAATAGGCAGCGGCGAGTACTGATCCTGCTTGAGCACTTCGGTCAGCCGCTGGCCACGCGCCAATTGTGCTTGCGTTACCTTGTCGAGCTGCTCGGCGCCGAACTGCGCGAATGCCGCGAGGTCCCGGAATTGCGCCATGTCCAAACGCAGTGATCCAGCCACCTGCCGCATGGCCTTAATCTGCGCGTTGCCTCCCACGCGGCTTACCGAAATCCCCGCATTGATGGCCGGTCGTATGCCGCCGTTGAAAAGATCCGCTTCCAAATAAATCTGCCCGTCGGTAATCGAAATCACGTTGGTCGGGATGTATGCCGAGACGTCTCCGGCCTGCGTTTCAATTACCGGCAAAGCAGTCAGCGAACCTGCGCCCAGCTTGTCGTTCAGCTTCGCGGCGCGCTCCAACAGTCGCGAGTGCAAATAGAAAACGTCACCGGGAAAAGCCTCGCGGCCTGGCGGGCGGCGCAACAGCAGGGAAATTTCGCGATAGGCTTGCGCATGTTTCGAAAGATCATCGTAGAAGCACACCGCGTGCCGCTTTGAATCGCGGAAGTATTCCCCCATCGCACACGCAGCGTAAGGAGCGATGTACTGCAGCGTCGCCGGCTCGGTCGCCGACGAGGCCACGACAATCGTGAAATCCATGGCCCCGGCGTCGGTAAGAATTTTCACCACCTGCGCAATCGTTGAGCGTTTTTGTCCGATCGCGCAGTAAATGCAGATCATGTCACCACCCTTCTGGTTGATGATCGTGTCCAGAATAATGGCGGTCTTACCGGTTTGCCGATCGCCAATGATCAACTCGCGCTGCCCGCGCCCGATCGGAATCATCGAGTCAATCGCTTTGATCCCGGTTTGCAGGGGCTCGCGCACGGGTTGCCGGTCAATCACGCCCGGTGCCAAGCGCTCGAGCGGGCTGCGCTGCCCGGACGCGATCGGTCCCTTGCCGTCTACCGGTATACCCAACGGATTCACCACGCGCCCCACCAGCGCTTCGCCCACGGGCACAGACATAATCGTGTTGGTGCGCTTGACGGTATCGCCTTCTTTGATCGCCGTGTATTCGCCGAGCAGCACCGCTCCCACTTGGTCTTCTTCGAGGTTCAGCGCGATGCCAAAAACCTCATGCGGGAAGGCCAGCATCTCCCCGGCCATTACTTTTTCCAGTCCGTGAATACGGGCGATGCCGTCGCCAACGGAGATTACCGATCCCACTTCGTCTACCGCGATGCTCTGCTCGTAGTTGGCAATCTGCTCGCGAATAATTTTTGTAATTTCATCTGCTTTGATCGTGGCCATTCCCGCTCCTATTCCGTAGTCAGCCGGTCGCGCAGCCGCTCGAGTTGCTCGCGCACCGACCCGTCATATACCGTAGAGCCGATACGCACGACGGCGCCACCCAGCAAGCCGCGATCGACACGGTAGCGCGCTTGTATTTTTTTACCGGTCATGCGTTCCATCGCGCCGGCCAGTTCCATCTTCTGTGCGTCCGTTAATTCCTCGGCCGAAGTTACATGGGCTTCGGCGATACCCATGCGCTCGAGAAGCAGAGCGTCAAAAGCCTCCGCCATTTCAGGCAGAAGCGCGGTGCGCCGGTTGTCGGTGAGAACCAGCAAGAAATTTCTAAAGATCTTTCCGGCACCCATCCGCGCGGCAAGTTTCTCGATAACCGCCCGCTTGCTTCCGCGTGACACGCTCGGACTGGCTAACAAATTGGCCAGGTCTGTCGAGACCCTGAGGGCCTCCGCAAAATCCGCGAGATTTTTCTTTATCGGCTGGGCTGCCGCTTGCTCCATCGCTACATCAGCCAGAGCTGCAGCGTAACGTTTGGCGATGGCGTTCAATTCGCGCTCCCTGGCAAACTCTCCACGAAGGTGTGAAACAATGCATTCTGTAGTTCCGGGGTGAGTTGCTTTCTAAGCAGGGCTTCAGCGCGGTCTATCGCTGCGCGCGCCGCTAGGGCTTTCAATTCCAATCGTCCCGCGCGCGCGGCGGCATCAATTTCGGCTCGAGCTGCGCGAACAATTTTTTCCATATCGCTGCGCGTCAGATTAGAAACGCGCTCGGCCTCTGCAGAAGCGTCCCGCTGAGCCGCGGATCGCAATCCGACCACTTCCTCAGTAAGACGCGCCAGCTTGTCCTCCGCCTCGGCTAACGCGCGCTCCGCCTCCGCTTTTGCCGCTGCCGCGCGGCTCATGTCTCGGGAGATGGCCGTGGCACGCGCTCGGAAAAACCCAGGCGCGTATTTCACGATCAGGTAGCCAAGTGCAGCCGCAACGACGCTGAAATTCAACCAGCGAAAAATCTCGCCAAGGGATGTGTCCGCGGGATTCGCTGCGGCACCTTCGGCAGCCCCTGCGTACACAACCGGCAGCAGCAATGCAAAAAAGCAACGGGCCGCGACCAGGCCAATCCTTCCGCGCCGCCTCATCGCGTTCCCCTGCCCGGACTCGCCGGTTGCGGTGGAGACTGCTTCAGAATTCTGCTAACAATCTCGCTGCCAAGCTGGCCGCTGGCGGCTTCCAGTTCGCTGCGCGCGGCAGCCATGTCCCTTGCGATTCGTTCCTTAGCCGCTTGAACTTCGCTGGCTGCGCGGCCGCGACCCTCGCGCAGGCGCGCGTTACGCTCTTCCAAAACCTTTTGGCGCGCCGATTCCTGTTCGGCATAAATTTCAGCGCGCGCCTTTCTGAGAGCATCCTGATAAGCGCGTTCCTTTTCCTGCGCAGCCGCCTGGCTCGCCTGCGCAGCGCGTTGCGCGCCTATCGTTCGTTCCCGGCGTTCGTCCAATATCTTCTCCATGGGACCAAAGAAGTTGGCGCGAAGAAACAGATAAAAGAGGAAAACGATCAGGACTGTGGGCACAGCCTGCAGGAACAGTTCGCCAAGTTGGTGAACAATTTCCATTCAGTTGTTATGCCTGTAAGGAGCTTTCTCCGTTGACGACACACCCGAACCGTGCAACCTGCGAGCCTAACACAGGAAGATAAGGAGGATTTTTATAGCATCCCACGCGAGTCGAGTCAACCGGCGTGCTCTGCTAGCCTGCTTTGAAGCGGGCTTTGCTCGATCGCGAATTGCTGGCTATCGCTGGCAAATTGTGGCAAGCTGTCCACCATGGGAAATAAGGACGCGCGCCGCCGCGAGGTCAAGAAGCCAAAGAAAAAGATAGTGAAGCCGGAACCAAACCGAATGGCGACGGTGATAAAACCACCCACCAATCGGCCCTGATTGTTTCTGTTTCGGCCGCCAATCACAAAAAAATCACAAACTCATTGAGGGGCCTCCGCACCGAATCCGGCAGTTCTGCCCCCCCTGGCTAGCAGCGCGCTAAGTAAGCCTCTGAGGGCCTTAAAAGCTTCGTACCTACCAGACGGGGTACCTGCAAGGTCTGTACAATCGGCACTTACAAAAATACCCCGGGGTAGACACCCTCACAAAGGGCCAGCGTTAAGGCTGAAACTTCCTGACCAACCCGACCATTCGGTTGTTGCCACCAGGCAGACAGATACAGACAATAGAACGTTTGATTGAGCCATTTGTCGCGGCTCGTTTGTCCGATTCGCTTCGGTCCGGTGCTCGATCTTACACAATACGATTCCTTAGGAGCAGCGCTTGGCGACGCACTCGATCGCTGGCCAAAGGAAGTCTGCTTAATCGAGACAGACCGCGAAAAGGAAAAAGCGCGCCTCACGTTCGGGCAATTTAAGGAAGTTGCTCTGCCGCTGGCCGGGGAGTTGCAGGACAGCGCCTTCCGCGGCGGTGACCGCGCCGCGATTATTATGACCAATCAGTCGAAGTGGCTGATTTCGGCATACGCCATTTTCTTCTGCGGCGGCGTGCTTGTCCCGCTGGATTACAAGCTTACGCCCGACGAACAGCTGCGCCTTCTTAGGCACTCGAAGGCCAGCGTACTCGTAACGGAATATCACATTTGGCGCATGCTTGCACAATCCGCAGCATTCGCGGGACACCAACTGAAAACCGTTCTCGTCACCGAAGTTCCGGCCAACGCCGACCTTTTTGGCGCGCGCCGTTGGGAAGACTTTGCTAGCAAAGAATCTGGGGAGAGAAACCGTCAAGCGGAGGAATTGTCAAACAAAAAACCTGGCGACACTCAACCGAAATTCATCCCGCGCACGCGCAAAGACCCGGCCTGCATTGTCTATTCTTCCGGCACTGGTGGCCGGCCCAAAGGCTGCGTCATGACGCACGAAAATTATCTCGAGCAATGCGTCGCGCTCACGTCTCTTTATCCTTTTGGCCCGGGGGTTCGCTATCTCAGCATTCTTCCTACCAATCATGCGATCGATTTTATGGTGGGCTTCATTGGCCCATTCACCTGCGGAGCAACCGTGGTCCATCTGCGCACACTGCGTCCTGAATATGTGCGCGAGGCCTTTACGCGTTATGGCATAGCATACGTCACGCTGGTTCCGCTGATCCTTAAAAATCTTCGCAGCGGTTTGCAAGCGCGCTTCGATGCTTTGCCTCCTGTGAAGCGCAAGCTGTTCGACGCGCTCGTTGCTGTCAATAAGCGTTTGACGCGCGGCCGCTCATTCCCGGCCATCAGCCGCTTACTTCTTGGAGAGGTGCACCGGGCCTTTGGCGGTCAGCTTCGCGGCATATTTGTCGGCGGAGCGTTTACCGAGCCGGCGACGCTGCAATTTTTCAGCGACCTCGGGATTCCCGTGGCTAACGCATACGGACTCACCGAAGCTGGCACCGCAGTCACCGTTAATGATATCAAGAGTTTTCGCGCGGACACAGTGGGGCGGCCGCTTCCCGGCATGCAAGTCCGAATCGTTAATCCCGATGCGGACGGTGTTGGCGAAGTTTCGGTTCGCAGTAAGACGGTGATGTCCCATTATTGGGATGAGCCCGAATTGACCTCCGAAACGATCGTAGACGGCTGGCTGATGACCGGCGATCTGGGGCGGCTTGACTCGACCGGTCACCTGCAGCTTTTGGGCCGCAAGAAAAACATGATTGTCACTGAGGAAGGCAAGAATATTTATCCCGAAGACATCGAAACGGTTTTTGAGGGGATTGCGGTTAAAGAATTCTGCGTGTTCGCGGCAAATTACATTTGGCCAAAGCGCACTATGCTCGGGGAGCAGCTCGTGATCGTGGTGCATCCGGAGGCAGATCAGAACGTCGAGGGTGTTTGCGGTGAAATTAATGCCCGGAACCGGGACCTGCTCAGTTACAAGCGCATCAGCGGGGTCATTGTGTGGAATCGCGATTTTCCGCGCACCGCGTCACTCAAGATCAAACGCAATATTCTAGCCGAAGAACTGGCGAACCTTGACCGCTCCAGTTCGGTGATCACCCTGTGAAGAAGCGTTTCTTGGCCATCGTGAATCCCGAGGCTGGCGGCGGACGATGCAGCAAGCTGGCGGCAACCGAGCTTACGAAATTGCGCACGGCCGGGCTCTTGCTGGATGTGATCGCCACCACGGCGCCGGGCCACGCGGCGCAACTTGCCAGAGAAGCGTATTCACAGGGTTATCGCCGCTTCATTGCCGTGGGCGGCGATGGTACGGCGCACGAAATCTTGAATGGCCTGTTTCCGCAAGCTCTTGGCGCTGGGACTGATTCACATGGCCGTATCGCGCTAGGTTTTCTGCCTCTGGGCACTGGAAATTCGTTCCTGCGTGACTTCACGAGTCGCGGTGCGGATGAATCCGCGCGCGCGTTACTCGATGGCCGTTCGCGGCCATGCGATATCATTCGCCTCACTCACGATGCGGGCGAAATTTACGCGATTAACCTGGCAAGCATCGGGTTCACCGCCGACGTTGCTGCTCTCAGCAATCGCGTTTTCAAGCCGCTTGGCGAACTTGGCTATCTGTTGGGCGTTCTCATTTCGCTCGTGCCCCTTCGCCGCCGGCCGTTTCCTTTCCGATGCGACGGTAATTCTGCTTGGGACCGCAGCCGGTATCTCTTTCTTAGCTTCAACAACAGCAAATTCACCGGCGGCAAAATGATGATCGCACCGCGTGCCGATGCTGCTGACGGAGCGATTGAAGTCGTTCGCTGGGGACCCATCGGCCGCATCGGCTTGATTCGTACTCTGCCGCGTCTGTTTGACGGCACGCACATGGAGCATCCGCTAGCCTCGCGTTTGCCCGCGCGGCGCATCGAGTTCGACATAGATACCCCCGTACCCACTATGATTGATGGCGAAGTGTTCCATCTAAAACTCCGCTCACTGGAAATCCTCGCCCATGCGCTCGACGTGTACATATGAAGAGTCTATGGCCTGGCCTGCGTAGCGCGGCGCTCTGGAGTGTGAGCGCCATTCATTTTTTTGTGCTGGCGCCCACCCTAGTCATCATCGGCATTTTTCTCGATCCCCGGGAACATGATTGGCTGCAGCGGGCATTTTGCAGGAGGATTGTTTGGCTCGCTGGCGCAAACGTTCAAGCGCGTCGCTCCTCGGGCTTTGACCCCCAGGGTTCCTCATTTTTTGTTGCCAACCACGTGAATCTGTTCGACCCATTCGTCCTTTATTGCGCCATTCCGCAATTCGTTCGCGGCTGGGAGCTTGAATCGCACTTCAAAATCCCAGCCTATGGCTGGCTGATGAAGCGGTTCGGAAATGTCCCGGTTCCCGACACGATCCGGCCCTCGGACCTAAAGCGTCTTTGGCGCATGACCAAAGACGCGCTCGGACGGGGGACCAGTCTGATTGTGTTTCCCGAGGCTCGCCGCACGCGAGATGGCCATGTTGGCGAATTCAAGGACGGCGTTTTCCGGATAGCTCTGCAGCTGGGTATTCCGATCGTTCCTGTCAGCATTGTCGGCAGCTTCACGCATCACCGCACCGGAAATTGGATGTTGTGGCCCTCTACGATTACCGTCCATCTTCACGACACAATCGTTACCGCGGGCCTCTCCAAAAAAGATAGTGCGGCGCTGCGTGACCGCGTGGAACAAATCGTATCTGGCCCGGTGGAACAACAGCTTGTGAAATCCGCAGAACATCCCCAGGGACAGGTATCCGACGATTCGGTATCGGCCGGGAAGTGCTTGTAACTGACAGACAATGCATATGTTAGGTGGTGCATGGAGCGGTCAAAAAGTGGCTATTCGCGTTTTCTCGGGTACCAAAGTACTTGCGTCTAGTTCCAACGGCCCATTCTCCCTCAGGCGCTCAAACGGTAAGGTGAGGCTGGTCAGAAGTTTCGTCGGGGGAGTGTAATGCAGCTAGGACGCTACGAAATCCAGGAAACGATTGGCTCGGGCGCCAGCAGTAGTGTGTCCAAGGCCAGGGACACGCTGATTAACCGCATCGTGGCGATCAAGATCCTGCAGCCAGGCCATGGTTCGAAGGAGTGGCGCGAACGATTTCTTTGCGAGGCCCGTATTGTTGGGCAGCTTTCGCATCCGCGCATTGTCAACCTCTACGACGTTGGAATTGACGACACGACTGGCGCGCCATATCTCGTCATGGAATACATCACCGGCCAGACGCTCGAACAGCTTCTGGTCGAGGGCATGGCGCAGCCGGACCGCCTGTTCACGTGGGGCGTATCGCTAGCCAGGGCGCTTGATTACGCGCACGGCCACGGAATCATTCACGGAGACGTGAAGCCAGCGAACATACTGATCAATGGGGACGGACGCGTCAAGCTTGCCGATTTCGGAATCGCGCGAATGGCCACGCGGATTTCGCAGACCGGGCGACTCATGGGCACGCCCGCCTATCTCTCGCCCGAACAAATTGAAGGCGGCAGAACCGATTGCCGGTCGGATCTGTTTTCACTGGGAATTATTCTCTATCAAATGGCTACCGGGCAACGCCCTTTCCGAAGCGAGTCGGTCGCCGGAGTTTGCGGCCAGATTTTGAAATCCACTCCGCCACCGCCGTCAAAGTTCGATCCTACACTTTCACCGGCGCTTGACCGTGTGATCGGCAAATGCCTTGAAAAGAATCCCATCAATCGTTTCGCGAGCGGCGAGGAACTGGCCCTGGCCCTAGAGAACGTCGCGGCATCCTCTGCATCCATCGCTGGTGCGCAGGTAAAAAAACATACGCCGCTCGTTCTTCGCGGATACGCGCTGGCCACAAGTTTGCTCGTGCTGGGACTCTCGGCTACGCTGGCCCACGGTTACCTGCGCAACGCTTTTGTGTTGCCTGCACCACCAAGGCGCATTGTTCCCGCGCCCAAACCACCAGAACAACTTCCCTCTTCCCTGGTGCAGGCTCCCGGAGCTGGGGTCGACCAAGGTATGCCCGTTCAAGTCTCCCAGGCGCACAAGATGTTTCCAAAAAATGACGGAAAATCGAACACGAAAAATCACCTGGTACTGCCGCTCTCTACTTTTGTTGCAGCGAAACTGGCCCCGTATGTTGCGCCGCCGGCGACTACCGCCGACCCTAAGCCTTCCGATGACGCGCACAGAGCTGGCGAGGCTCAATTAACCATCGAAATCGCAACAAAATCCATGGATGACACTTTGGCGGTCTTCGCCGACCATAAAATACTCTTTCGCTTCTCGCTCGCCGGCGCTTATGGTGACGATGCGATTCCCATTCGACGAGTGTTCACGCTTCCCGCTGGCCCGCACGAGTTCAGCGTGGGTCTTTATAAAGACGACAAAGCCTTGCGCAGCAATAAGGAAGGCTTGGGCGAGCTGCGTGCAGGCGAGAACAACGTTCTGGCGATCCACGTAGCGAAACATTCCAAATTTTTGTTGGGTCCCGGTCTCAATGTCACCTGGCCAAGCGATGCCGAGCAAGCCAAATCGCAGCGTCCGGCCCATTCTCCGGCAACGCCACAGGTAGGAAAAGTCTCCGCACAAGCCGTGCTGCCAAACGAATCCAATCGTTGAGGTTTACAAAGTCAATTTGATTCCGGGTAGCGTTCTTCCCGCGCGGGTTTCCTGCCAAGTGTAAAGAATACGGTGAATCACGGTGATGGTCGAGACAACCGCAATGACCCAGAGAACCGGAGCCATGCGGTCGAAGGCGCCACCGATGATGAGCAGCACCAGGCGCTCGGGCCGTTCCATGAATCCGACCTTGCAGAGCGGGATCAGCGATTCCGCGCGGGCCCGCGCATAGCTGACCATTACCGAACCGGCCGTTGCAACGGCCGCAAGTATCACATAAGAAGTTCGCGCATTTACCGCGTAATACACCAGCAGGCCCATATAAAGCGCCATGTCAGAATAGCGGTCGAGAGTGGAATCGTAGAAAGCGCCGAAGGCCGTAACGCGCTTTTGGCGCCGCGCCACTTGTCCATCGAGCATGTCCAAAAATCCGGCGAAAAATACGATCGCGGATGCCAGGCGGAATCGCCCCGTGGCAAACATTACGGCAGCCCAAAAGTTCACCAGCAAACCGAGGAACGTCAGAACATTGGGATTGATCCCAGTAGCCGCGAGTGCTCCCACGATTCTATCCAGCAGCCACCGGCTGGCCGCGCCAATCGCTTTTGTGAACATGGAGGAATATGCGCAAGTATTGCGCCCCAGGCATCATACGACAGGGACTCGGGGCTCTCAAGTTGGCAGGGGATTAAGCTTGGGCATGCGACCTGATGCGACGACAGCGGTTATTGGTTTTTCATTTTGGGCAACGCTGCTACACTGATCTCGCTGCGAGATGCCTCCGCGTTCCCTAAACGCTACTTTCTCCACACGCGCGATGAAGCGGCGCTACGAAGTATGGTTCCTGCATTTGGCTTTGGCTGATGGCTCCGGCGCTTGGTGGATTCGCTATCTGTTGTTAAACCTGGGCCGCTCATACGGCGGCGGATGCGCTGGTCAACCGAGGGGCGAACCGGTACAGATAGGGGTGGCCTGGGTTCCTCGAGCAGGCCCACCAGAAAATTACGGGGCGGGATTTCCGCAGGATGGGCTCGAGGTGAGTGAGCGTTTCCAGTCGCCATTCGCGATTGAAGTTTCGGGCAATCGGATGGATGAGAATTCATGTCGCGGGGCATTCGAGGTCGACGGACATCGGTTTTCGTGGGATCTTCATTACCGGTCGACGGCTTCGTACAGTATGAGCGACAAAGGATGGATCGGTTTTTCGCACACGCCGCATGCCAACGCCGTAGTTTCCGGACGAATTCGTTACGACGATCGCATCTGGGAAAATGAAACGCTTGGTTACGGCATGCAGGGACACCATTGCGGCTATCGCCATCGCCGCTCCTGGACATGGGCGCATGTGGCCGTGGTCTCGGCGCCGTACGGGGATCTTTCAAGTTTCGAAGTGGTGGAGCATGAAACGCTTTTGCGAAGGCGTTTTCACCGAGCGCGGCTGTGGCATGAAGGTCAGCTCTTCGATTTTACGAAGCTGGAGATCATCGAGCGGACGACTGACCCGTTTCGGTGGACCGTTCACTGCTCGCACCCGGAAAACGGTACGACGCTTGTAGCTATTTTTGATGGTACCGGAAGCGGCACGCTTCGATTACCGTATCCAAGAACGAATTGCACTGGGGCCTTCGAGGTCATCAACAATTCTTTAGCTTCAGCGAAACTTTATTTCAAGCGCAGCGAGCTGCCGCCGATTGAATTCCTCGCGCCGGGCGGAGCAGTCCTCGAGATGGCCGATTAGTAGGTGATCGAATTCGCGAACTTAGGGCGTGGATTTCAATTGCGCTGCCACTTCCTTGCGCATGGATTGCGAGGAACGTTCCAGCAAACCACTTTTTTCTTCCAGCCAGGATTGCATCCGCGCGGAGTCATTGCGGGCACGCGCGATTTCTTCCTCCACCCTTTCAGGAGCGGGTCCGCCAGGAATCGTGCGCACCTGAACAAAATGTTGGGCGTCAAGCGCGACGAGCAATTCAGGGCGCCCGATCTTGAGACCTCGCCGGATCATTCGCGGTGCAAGGCGTTCCAGTTCATCCACAAGCTGCACGGGACCATACCCGGAATCAGTTCCCGCATGGCCATCAGTCTCGTGTCCAGTATCCTGTTTTCCGATAAGCGCGTGGACCGCGGCGGAAACCAGCTGGTGAGCTTGGCGGAAACTAAGTGCTTCGCGGCGCACCAGCGTATCGGCAAGCTCGGTAACGGTGAGAAAACTTCCTTCGGCGCGGCGCCGCATTCGCTCGCGGTTCACTTCAGAGTGGGCCATCACGCCAGCAAAAAGTTTCAGTGCGCGTTCCGCGTCGGTGAATACGGCAAAGGCCAGCGGCTGCAGATCGTCTTCACAATCTACAATGTCGCCAAACGGAGTATTGTGAACGCTCGTGAGGATGGCTTGGGCCTGAGAAAAAGACTTGCTTGCAAGAATACGCGTATGCT
Source organism: Candidatus Dormiibacterota bacterium (assembly GCA_035602605.1). Taxonomy (GTDB): domain Bacteria; phylum Acidobacteriota; class Terriglobia; order Acidiferrales; family UBA7541; genus DASQHY01. The sequence continues at coordinate 29,066 of DATNLZ010000091.1, read as the reverse complement.
CGAGTGAAACAGGGTTCCGTTTTTGCGGCATGATGCTGCTCACTTGCACGTAGGAATCGCTCAATCGCAGAAAACCAAACTCTTCGGTGCACCAGAGAAGAAGATCTTGCACCAGCCGGCCGAGGTTGATCATGGCCACAGCCACGGTGGAGGCCGCTTCGGTCAGATAATCAATTGCGGCGATGGCCCCGTAGGAATTTAGCTGGAGGCCTTCGAATCCGAGAAGTCCAGCGGTGTAGTCGCGATCAATGGGAAAGCCCGTGGTGGTGATCGCGCAAGCTCCTAAAGGGGAGCGGTTGATGGTGGCGTAGGCCGAGCGCAGCCGCGCCACGTCGCGGCCGAACAGTTCCACCGCGGCCATCAAGTAGTGTGCCAGGGTAGTCGGCTGTGCGGGCTGCGTATGCGTGTAGGCGGGCATGAGGGTATGCGTGTTTGGTTCGGCAAGATCCAGGAGCACGTCATGAACCCGCTGCATTGCCGCTGCAACTTTTAGGACTTCACGGCGCAGCGTCATGCGGTAGAGACAAAGATCAATGTCATTGCGGCTGCGGGCTATGTGCATCTTGCCTGCGGTGTCGCCACAATCTTCAAAAAGTTTTTTCTCGATGTAAAAAAACAGGTCTTCAAAGCCGGCTGCATAGGAGGCTGAACGGATCGCAGCCAGGTCGAGGTTATCGATGGCCTGGAGACATATGCGAGCTTCCGCCGCAGACAAAATGTGCTGCCGGCGGAGCATGAGGGTGTGCGCGTAATGAATCTCCAGCAGCGCCGTGAGAAAGTATCGCTTAGCGTCTTCGAAATTAGCAGCAAGAACTGTGTCCGCATAGATGACTGCCGGAAAAACATCTTGCGCAGCACCTGGAACAGAAGCCCTGGGAGCAGAAGGCTCGGTATGTTTGCGCCGCTGGGATTTTTTCTTTGAGGGCATATCCCCGAGGTCTCAGGAATCGCGTGTGTAGCGCGTATGGAGGGCTTGTAGCTCACTGCCCTGAGACGCGCCACGCGATTTTAGTTGAAGGAGGACTGAACCATCCTCGGTAGACAACAGCATTTCTGTCTTCCGGGTGTAGCCGCCCCGGCCGCAGCGATTGCTACGGCCGCGGGTGTGACAACTAACTACCATCGCAGGGCGAGGCCGAATTGAACGATGCGACCTTCGAGAACAGTAGTTTGCGGTTGGAAGAACGTGGGTACCACTCTTGTAGGAGTTCCCGTCACGTCCAGCATCTCGCCCTTGTCATTTACCGGCACCACGGTTTTCAGCAATGTGATGTTGGGATGATTGAAGAGGTTATTGACCTCAACAAGAAATTGCGCCCGAAGGCGTTCGCGAAGTGTGAGCACCGTGCGTGTATAGCGCAGATCAATCTGGTAAATTGCCGGGCCACGCGCAGTGTTACGGCCGATGAAAACCGGACGCGCAATATTGGTGGTCGTGGCATCGCCATTCAGAGAGCTGCCAGCCGTTATGTTTTGTTGGTCGCCAGAACTTATGTTTCCCAGCACGGCGAATAAATTCCCGTTGAGCAGATATCGGAGGGCATGTTGGTCAATGTTCACTTTGGGATCAAAGACAGTGCTGACGGTAAACGCGTGCGGGCGATTGACGGTGCTGTTGCCGCGATCACGACGCCGGTTGGTCGCATCCTCGATCGGAAGATTTTGCTCGAAACTGTTGACGTCTGGGGCATCGCTGATGGTGTGCGACAAAGTGTATGAAGCTGTGACCTGGAAATCGTGAGAAAAGCGGTGTTGATAGGTAAGCAGCATCGCATTGTAGTCGGAATTAGCTCCAACATCCTGCAGTAAAACGTTGTTAAATCGGGCGTCGCGGCGCGCAGAGCCGAAAACAGGTCGTCCATCGGCCAGGGTTCCAATCGGATTGATGAGATTGATGTTACGCAAGAAAGCTAATTGGCGTCCAGAGGTGTGCACGTAACCGATCGTGAGGGCGTCGTTCGCAGAAAGTTCACGTGTCACTTGCAAGCTGCTGCTGATCACGTAAGCGTTCTTGTAATCCGGCGTAATTGTGGTGACGTCCTGAGTTTGCGTTCCACCGGCGATAGGCGCGTCAGGGAATGCCGGTCCAGCTTTCGGACCTACGCTGATGTTCCTGGTGCGGTTGCTCCCGTCCTGGTTTAAAGTATTGAACCAAAGATTTGTGGGTGATGCCTCATAGTAGATTCCTGTGGATGCACGTATCACCGTCTTCGTGCCGAGCCTCCAGGCGAGACCCAGCCGTGGGGCGAAGTCGCTATTGGGAATCGTGAAGTTTCGAGAAAAGGGATAAGGGGCATTGGGATTGGCGTCGGGTCCTCTATATCTGTCATATCGAAAGCCGTAAGTCACCAGAAGCGAAGGCCGAGTCTGCCAGCTGTCCTGCGCGTAAAATCCCCAGAATAACGAGCTATAGCTAACTCCGGATGGATCGGAACGCGCAGAGAAGTTGCTATAGCTAAAACGATCTTTCCCAGATTTCGCATCCAAATATTTCTGAATCGCCTCGGTAGTTTTGCCTGAGAACGTGTATCGAGCGAATGAAACATCGCGCTGAAGGTCTTGAATCGCGGACATCGAAACACCGAACTTCATCGAATGGCTGCCGTGTAGGTACGTAACGTTGTCATTCCAATTGGGTAGTTTCTCCTGGAAACGGTCCCCGGCGGTATTCGGTCCCCCAAAGAAAGCCACTCCGAGAATTGCGATCTGCGGGCCAGCACCTGCTGTAGGGCTAGGAAAGTGGGTATTGTCACGCATTGCCCAGGAGAAACGGAACTCGTTGAGCAGCCTCGGCGATATTGTGCTAATCAGCTGCGATCCGATTACGTGAGCGCGGTCGCGGAAGTCGGTTGCGGTCTCCAGGGAATTCAGACTGCCGACACCAGTGTTAAACGGGAAGTTGTTCCGGAAATAGTTGTACCGAAAGAACATTTGATGGCGCTGAGAAATATTCCAGTCAGCGCGGCCATTGAGGAATTGACCGTGCAATATGCTTGGTGCAGTGGCCAGGAGAGCGGGCGCAATACCCAGCCGCGCTGCGTCAGACGCATTGATAGTTGTAGAGGTAGGTACGCCTCGTGTCAGGTGCTCGTACCCGCCGAAAAAGAATAGCTTGTTGTGAATAATTGGCCCGCCGGCGTTTGTGGAATAGTCGGTAAGTGCCAAATTAGGTTTCGGTAAAACCGGATTTAACAGGAGAGGACGCGCAGTGGCGTCAACGGAGCGCCGAATGTACTGGAACATGCCGTGAAGATTGTTGGTGCCGGAATTGGTGATGACGTTAAAAATATTTCCGGTGGTGCCACCGAATTCCGGAGCAAAGCCGTTTGAAACGGTTTGGATTTCGCGCACATAAACTTCGGAGATGGGGAAGAGGCGAAGCCCGTGCCGATCGCTCTGGGTGTCCACCATGCCATCCATTTGGTAATTAATGCGGTCCAACTGGCCGTTGGTGTTGATGGTGCGCGGAATTCCCAACTCTTGATTTGGATGGCCGCTGACGCCTGGCTGGAACAGAATCAGGTTATAGGGATTGCGAGAGGTAAGCGGCAGATTGACAATCTCGCGTTGGTCAATCGTTCGCCCGGTGTTGATCCGTGTGGGCTCGATGACTGGGCCACCGCCGGTGACTTCCAGGATGGTGGCAACCTCGCCAACTTTCAATTGTTCATCGATTACAGCTTCCTTGCCGGCTTCTAGAACAATGTCCGGATGGCGAACCGTCGAGAATCCTTGTTTTTCGACGCTGACGGTATACGTACCAAGCGGAAGACTTGGAACAACAAAATATCCTTCAGTCTCAGTGGGGACTGTTCGGCGAAATCCTGTGTTGATATTCGTGACGGTCACGTTAGCTTCAGGAACGGCGGCGCCAGCAGGATCGGTGATGCGCCCGCGAATCGTACCGTTGATGGCTTGCGACTGGGCAGAGAGAGGCTCCGCTAAAAAGAAACTGAGGCAACCGAGACTAGCGATAATGGCCAAGACAAAATAACGTTTTCGAGGAATCACAGCAAACTCCTAGTTTAAATTTGCTTAAGACGCGCACCCCAGACCCTGTAACGGCCCTAAAAACTTAATCGTGCGCATATCATATCATGCTCTCTTGAGTGAGTTCGCAGCTCGGCGCATTCGGATGATGACCATCCACAGGATTAATCCGGTGCGATGACTGCGTCTCGGAAGCTCAGTTCCAATTGAGGCGAACCGGTTGTGCCCGCTTGGCGGGGCTATCCCACGGAAACGTTGTTGCCATGAGAAGCTTTTTTAGAATTGGCTTCGCTGCGCAGGGGCAAGAGCCTTTGCGGCCCGTCCAGATGACTGGGCCTTCAGATGAGGACTTTTTCGGATATGCCGGTTTCGAGCAACTTGGCGAACAGATGGGGAGTCACGGGCCGGCTGAAATAGTAGCCTTGCGCCTCGTCACATTGATGAGCCTGAAGAAATGCCAGCTCTTCTTGCGTTTCCACGCCCTCAGCAACGACCCGCAGCTTAAGGCTTCGGCCCATGCTGATCACGGCGGTCACGATGGTCGTCTCGTCGGGAGTGGTGGTGATCTGACGGACGAACGACTGGTCAATCTTGAGCGCATCGATCGGAAACTTCCTAAGATAGCTCAAGCTGGAGTAACCCGTGCCGAAATCATCGACCGCCAGCTGCACCCCTCTTGCTCTCAGGGCCTTGAGGATAGATTCGGTGGACTCGGCATGTTTCATAAGAACGCTTTCGGTCAGTTCCAGCTCAAGAGATCTCGGGTCCAAGCCGGTATCCTTGAGGATTGCGAAAACACCTTCAAGAAAGTTCTCGTCTCGAAACTGCATCGCGGAGATGTTCACCGCCACAGTAGCCAGGAACAGACCTGCATCCATCCAGGCCCGGGCTTGCTTGCAGGCTTCACGAAGGACCCAGTTGCCGATCGGCAGAATAAGGCCGCAGTCTTCCGCAATAGGAATAAATTGAGCCGGAGACACCGGCCCGCGGATGGGGTGCGTCCAGCGTATCAAGGCTTCCGCGCCGGTAATCTCTCCGGTCCTCAGATTAATCTTCGGCTGGTAGTGCAGCGCGAATTCCTGCCGTTCTAAGGCGCTCCGCAGACTTTCCTCAATGGATTGCCGCTCCACAGCTCGCACGTTCATAGCTGGCTTGAAAAACTGATAACTCTGACGCCCATTTTCCTTTGCCTGGTACATCGCGGTGTCGGCGTTCTTGATCAGCGTCTCGGCATCCAGACCGTCGTCGGGATAGACGCTCAGGCCAATGCTTGTGGTGACGTGAAGATCGTGCTGGTTGATGGAATGAACCTCCGCCACCGCCAGCAGCATTCTCCTCGCCGCGATGGCAGCATCTTCGAATTGCTCCACTTCGGAAAGCAGCACGACGAATTCATCGCCTCCCTGCCGACTTACAGTGTCCGAGCCGCGTACGCAATCCACCAGGCGTTTTGCGATGGATTGAAGAAGTTTGTCGCCGATCGGATGTCCCAGGGAATCGTTGATGTGTTTGAAGCCATCCAAATCCAAGAACAGCACCGCGACTTTTTTCATGTGACGCGGCGCTAAGGTGATTGCCTGGCCAACCCGGTCGTTCAGGAGCATTCGATTGGGCAAACCGGTCAGAAAGTCGTGCTGGGCCGAATGGGTCATCTGCAGCGCCATGGCCCTGGCCGCGCTCACGTCTCGGAAAATGCTTACCGCTCCGATGGGCTGCCCTTCACGGTCGTGAAGGGGGGAGACGCTGTCTTCGATCGGAATTTCAAATCCGTCAGGCCGGATGAGCATACAGTTCGACGGCAGGTGCACGGTTCGGTTTTGCCCAACTGCCATCTTCATCGGGTTGGGGCAGATCTCGCGAGTAGTGCCGTCAATGATTCGGAAAACTTCGTCCATGGGCCGACCTGCCACTTGTTGCCACGCCCAGCCTGTCATTTTTTCCGCGACGAGATTGAGGAAGGTGATATTTCCCGAGACGTCCGTGCAAACAACGGCGTCGCCGATACAGTTAAGCGTGACTTGGGCACGTTCCTTTTCTACGAACAACGCCTCTTCCATGGCCTTGCGCTCGATGGCATAACGCAGGGCTCGCAGAAGCCCGCGCGCCTCGATTTGGCCTTTGATGAGATAGTCCTGCACGCCTTCTTGCAAAGCTTGTGCGGCCAGCGACTCATCGTCCGAGCACGTCAACACCACCAAGGGGACGTGGGGTGCGGCTGCGCGGACCCGTCGTATGGCTCCCAGTCCTTGTGCATCGGGCAACCCCAGGTCGAGCAAGATCATGTCAACCGAGCGCTCCGCAAGATGCTTCTCGGCCTCGCTCATGCACTGCACGTGGGTCAATTCGGTGTTGTGCGAGTCCTGCTCATTGAACATCTCGCGGAGCAAACGGGCGTCTCCGGAGTTATCTTCCACCAGGAGAAGTACTTTGATCGATTTCGTGCTCATCCGCTTTGCCTCTGCTGCGGCAACTTGACCTTTGCTAGCCAGACATCATTGATGCTCTTCACCAGGCTCTCGCACGCGTCCAGCGGGGCGGGCTTGAGTTGCGAAGCGGTTGCCTCGCCCCCCCTCGACGGTGTGCCGCACCCTTTCAATGGATACGACCATGCCGCGATAGGAGATCGCACGAGCGACGAGTAAGGTCCAAGTGGCAGACTCGAACGCGAATTGCACCTTGCGACTCCACAGAGACTTGGTCTTCATCTTGAATGGAAGTTCTATTCCGGGCACGACCCTGAGGGCTGCAAGAGGGCAACCTGTAGCCGCCTGCCGGTTTTGGGAAGGGAATTCAATTCTATATCAATCTTATGTAGGGTCAAGCTGGGCTTGCAGACAGTTGTCGAATAGACCACGAGCGGCGGAAAGCCAAACGAGCGCGCAAGCCATTATGAGCATCGCGGCCTACTTCAGCCGCCGAATGCTGGAGCATTACTCGCACATCCACACGGAAGCGAAGCGGGTGGCTCTTGATGCCATCGCCGCACCGGTTCTTGGTGGGAGTGGGCACAAAACTGGGCGCAACCTATACTTGGTGGATGAAATCGAAAAGCCGGCACATCAGCGCGATTCTTTTTCTGACGGGTACTAGCGCATTGGATGTTGTTGTGAGACGGGCAAGGCAGCGGGAGGAGCGACATGATCAAACGCAATCGTGAGGAAGTTACTTTTACGGCCAAACGGATTCGTCATCACAGCAAATTGAGCTTCGACAAGGTGCTCGCCGAGCTACGATCCCGCGTAGGGGAAACAACCCTCGAAAACATCGTGGGGCTGTCCGGCACTCGCGAGGAGTTTGAAAAGACGATACAACAGTACCTTGGCGACAGCGGTTTCGTGCTTGTGGCCCAGGTGGATCATAGCCGTTGGATTGAGAAATACGGTATCAAACGACGGATGTTGCGCTGGATCTTCGGCAATCCGCTGATCGCGATTACCATGATCCGGTATGACTACACTGCGGGGCTATTCGCGCCGATTGAACTTCTCCTGGCGGATAGCGACGACGGCACGGGCTGCACCGTAACGTATGTCCTTCCTTCTTCGCTGATCGTGGTGGACGCAAATCCGCAATTATTATCCGCAGCTCAGGTACTCGACGCCAAGCTTGAAGCACTGGTCGCCTCAGCTTTGACAGCTGAAGGAACGCACTCGGGGACTCCAAGGTGAGCGAACTTCTCGATCTCGTTTTGAATGCGCATGGCGGCCTCGAACGCTGGCACAAAGTGCAAACGATCGAATTGAAGCTATCGATAACGGGAGGCTTGTTTAAGATCAAGGGTTTCCCAGAAGGCCTCCCGAATGTCGCAATGCATATCGAGGTGCAGTCGCCCGCGGTGATCATTGACTCCCTACGAAAGATTGGACAGGCAGGGCTTTTTCGTTCCGGGCCGGGTCTGGATCGAGGATGGCGAAGGAAATGTCATGGAAGAGCGCACCGATCCGCGCGCGTCCTTCGCGGGCCACGTCCGTGCGACTCCGTGGGATCAATTGCAACGGCTCTACTTTTCGAGTTACGCACTGCCCGCGCGTGCGGCATATGCGCTGGCCTGGTTGAGTTTCTCCAAAGATTCGGGATCTAGCTTCAGATCGGCGGCGCTGAGCAACTCATGGAGCTGATCGAGATTTGTCACGCTGGCAATCGGAGCGGTAACGCTCGGCTGCGCCAGCAGCCAGGCGAGAGCTACCCGGGTTGCCGTCGAGCCGTGAGTTTTCGCCGCTTGGTCGAGCGCGCCCAGGATTCTGAAACCGCGCTCGTTCAGATAGTTCTTCACGAATGTTCCTCTCGCGCTCTTGGCCAAATCCCCTTCGGAACGGTACTTGCCCGCAAGAAATCCGCTGGCCAGCGAAAAGTAAGGAATCACGCCGATGTTGTCGCGCAGGCAAAGAGGCGCCAACTCCGCTTCGAACTCCGCCCGCTCGTAAAGGTTGTAGTGCGGCTGCAGACTCTCGTACCGCGGCAGACCGTTTTTCTTACTGATCTGCAGCGCCTCTCCCAGTCTCTTGACGTTGTAGTTTGACGCACCAATCGCGCGCAACTTTCCCTGCTGGATCAGCTGCGCGTACGCTTCGAGCGTTTCATCGAGCGGTGTATCGGCGTCATCAACATGCGACTGATATAAATCGATGTAGTCGGTCTGCAAGCGTTGCAGCGAATCTTCCACCGCGGCCAGAATGTAGCCTTTGGAAAGTCCTTTCTTTCCTGGGCCCATTTCCGACCCAACTTTCGTTGCGATGATCACTCGCTGCCGCTTCTCGCTGCGCTTCAGCCATTTGCCGATGATCGTCTCGGACTCCCCGCCTCTATTTCCCGGCACCCATTTGGAATAAACGTCAGCCGTATCCACAGCATTGAATCCTGCCGCAACGAACGCATCCAGTAAGTGGAACGATGTTGTTTCGTCTGCCGTCCATCCGAATACGTTTCCGCCAAACACGATAGGGGCAATTTCCAGTCCCGAATTTCCCAGTCTCCGCTTGGTAAACGCCATGGTTTTCTCCAAAGGTGTTCTGTCGCTGGTCTCGGTGCTTGGATGCTCGCGCCGATCTGTCCGGTACCTTCTAGACGAGAATGTCGGCACTTGGCTGCCCGTTCTACGAAACAGTCCCATTCGAAAAAGCGCGGCTCCGTCGAAAGTCGCTTGCGCTTCATGGATGCCGAACCAGGTTGGCACCGATCTAGTTCGGTTCGTGAAGTTGGAGGGCGATCGTTTGGTCCCGCGTACTCCGCCAAGGATGGATGGCGGCCAACCGAGGGTGACAGAATGGAAGCGAATGAACTGGGCTATTCGCTTCGCGTGGCACACGCGGCTAAAAAACAACACATTCGGCGAGCTGACGGGTGAGGTATGCGGAAGTAATTTCAGGAGACCTGGTCGCGCCATTCGGGTGGCACCAGAAAAGCATTCGCATCGTCGTCCGGGTTCGTCTCCTCACGATGAAGACACTGAAATCCTTTTGGATCCTAAAAAGGGTGAGGTCCATTATACTTCGAGCAAGGCGGTAAGCATGGCCAAGCGTGCGCCAATCGTGATACCCACCGAGCCAATTGGCAGTATCCCAAGACCCGTTGACCTGATCGAGCGAGTCGCGAAGGGCGACAGTGAGGATCCTAATCTCGATTCTCTCTATGAAGATGCGATTCGGGATACCATTGAGCGGTTTGAAGCCACAGGGTCTCCAGTCGTTACAGACGGCGAACAGAGGAAGTATCACAATTTCTGCACGTACTGCGTGCATGGGCTTCCGAACACGGCCCCGGATGGTTTCAAAATACCGTTCTCAGACGGTCATACGCGCCGCATGTCACGGCTCACACGCGGCCCTTTCCGTTACAGGCGGTACGCAGACGCTTACCTGGATGTCGCCATGCGCTATGCGCACGTGCCGGTCAAGCAGGCGGTGATATCGCCTTCGGCCTTGAGCCTAATGTACCCATCCGAGACGATTCCGGATTATTCGCGCGAGCAATTCATCGAGGATCTGCTGAACGAGCACGAAACCGAGATACGGCGCTGCCTGAAAAAGGGCGCGCATAAGGTTCAAGTGGACTTCACTGAAGGACGACTGGCCGTGAAGATCGATCCCTCTGGGCATCTCCTCAACAGCTTCATTGACTTAAACAATCTCGCGCTCTCGCGGTTCTCGCCGGGAGAGCGCAGGCGCATCGGGGTCCATACCTGCCCGGGAAGCGATCTCGATTCGACGCACAGCGCGGACGTTGATTACGCAGAGTTGCTGCCCAGCTTGTTTGAGCTGAAGGCGGAGAATTTCTACATCGCGCTTGCGGGTGAGCCGGACCGCCGGCACGCGTTGAAAATCATACGGAAATACCTGAAACCGGATCAGCGGATTTTCGTCGGAGTCATTGCTCCGATCGACCCTCACATTGAGACCCCAGAAGAGGTGCGCGACCGTGTACTCGAAGCCTCGGAATACATACCGATCGAGCAACTCGGTACTACGGACGACTGCGGATTCTCGCCCTTCAGTGATGACACTTCAACCAGCCGGGACGCTGCCTTTGCCAAGATTCAGGCGCGTGTGCGTGGCACGAAACTCGCGGAGAAACTTATCGGAGGTCACAAGTGACCACGAAGGATGACGATGACAAGCTGCTGCGATCGGTTGCTCTGCAGAATGCAAACAGCATTCTGGTCGCCCGTCATCGTGCCGAGCAACGAAGCGAAGCGTACCTGGCGGAGGCCCAAAGGCTAAGTCATACGGGGAGCTTCGGTTGGAGAGTTTCCACTGGCGAGATCATCTGGTCAGAGGAAACCTTTCGAATCTTCCAATACGACCGAACGACGAAACCGACCGTGGAACTTCTTCTGCAACGGGTTCATCCGGAAGACGCCGCCCTGGTGAAACAGACCATCGAGCGCGCCTCGCAGGACGGGAGGGATTTTGATCATGAATATCGCTTGGTGATGCCGGATCGTTCCGTGAAATATGTCCATGTGGTGGCTCATGGCTTAAGCGATGAATCGGGTAGCATCGAGTTTGTTGGGGCGGTGATGGACGTCACCGCGGCAAAGCAGACGGAAGGAAGAATTCGACAGATTATCGACACAATTCCCGCGTATGCCTGGAGCACTGAGCCTGACGGCTCCGTTGATTTCATCAATAAACGTTTCGTGGAGTTTACCGGGCGATCCGTCGAGGAACTACTGGGCTGGGGATGGGGTTCCACACATCATCCCGATGATATCCCCAGGCACGTCGGCGTGTGGCGCGCAGCACTGGCAGCCGGCGAACCGATGGAGAGTGAAGTGCGGGTGCGGGGAAGGGACGGGGATTATCGCTGGTTGCTGATCCGCAACGTGCCGCTACACGATGAGCTGGGAAACATCGCTAAATGGTATGGAACCGCTATCGAGATCGAAGACCGCAAGCGGGCCGACGTGTTGCTGGCCGGCGAGAAACGGCTTCTCGAGATGATAGCCAGGGGCGATTCCCGCGCGCTCATCCTCGATGGCGCATGCCGGCTGGTCGAAGAACTGGCCAGCGGTTCTCTGTCTTCGATCCTTTTGTTGGACCGGAACGCCAATTGCCTTCGGCACGGCGCAGCGCCCAGCCTGCCAATAACCTACACTAAGGCAATCGATGGTGCCGTCATCGGCCCGTCGGTGGGTTCGTGCGGGACGGCCGCTTACCGGGCAGAGCCAGTGATCGTCTCCGACATTGCCACGGATCCCCTGTGGGCCGATTATCGCGATCTGGCGTTGGCGCATGGACTGCGAGCGTGCTGGTCCACACCGATACTCTCCTCAGCAGGTAGGGTGTTGGGGACCTTCGCGACCTACTATCGCGAACCGCGTAGCCCCAGTACGCAAGAGCATAATGTCATAGAGCGGATCACCCATCTTGCGAGTATCGCCGTTGAGCGCGAGCAGGCAGAAGCAACGCGGCGCGAGAGCGAGGCCTATTTAGCTGAAGCGCAGAGGCTCAGCCACACGGGCAGTTGGGCATGGACCTCCGCCACGGGCGAGATGAGGTACTGGTCCGAGGAATGCTACCGCGTGCTAGGTTTTGACCCGCACGGTGGGCTGCCGCGATTAGAAACGTTTTTTCAACGCATTCATCCGGATGATCAAGCCAGGACCACGGAAACGATCGAGTGTGCAACGCGTGAAAAGGCGGATTTCGTGTTGGATTACCGAATCGTTCATCCCGGCGGCGAGATCAGAGACGTCCATTCCGTAGGTCACCCTGTTCTCGGCCTTTCCGGCGATCTCGTTGAATTCGTGGGTACCGTGATCGACGTCACCGAGCGCAAGTGGGCGGAGGAAGAGCGCGAGAGATTGCGTCAGGCGCAGGCGGATCTCGCACACGTCAGCCGGGTGACCACGATGGGAGAGCTGACTGCCTCGCTGGCGCACGAAGTGAATCAACCGATTGGCGCCGCCGTCACAAATGCCAACGCCTGCTTGCGCTGGCTTACGCGCGATCACCCCGATGTGGAAGAGGCGCGCGCGGCTGCCATGAGAATCGTGAAAGACGGAACGCGTGCGGCGGAAATCATCAGCCGGATCCGCCTGCTCTTCAAGAAGGGGACTCCGGAACGGGAGGTGGTGGATGTAAACGAAGTCATTCGAGAGATGATCGTCCTCCTGCACCGGGAGGCAACGCGATACGCCATATCAGTCCGGACGGAGCTGGCGGCAGACCTTCCCCAGGTCATGGCCGATCACGTGCAATTGCAGCAGGTCATGATGAACCTCATCATGAACGGCATCGATGCGATGAAGGATATGGAGGGAACGCGGGAGCTCGCCATCAAGTCGCAGCGAGTGGAAAACGAGCAACTGTTGGTCTCGGTCAGCGATACCGGTATGGGGCTGCCCCCACAGCAGGCGGACCAGATCTTCAATGCGTTCTTTACCACGAAGCTTCATGGGACCGGCATGGGGCTTCGCATCAGCCGGTCCATCGTTGAATCGCATGGTGGCCGCTTGTGGGCTGCGGACAACTCTCCGCGCGGCGCGCGTTTTTGTTTCACACTACTCAGCAAAGCCGAGGCCCATGAATGACGCTCGCAGGCGCTCCACGGTATTTGTCATTGCTACGATGCCGATGCGCGCGCGTCCATCCAGGGCCGCAAGCATGGACGCAATGATAAGCCTGATCTTGTAGTGTCTGCCGATCAGACGAGTCCGCGTGGGGAGCGAGCACAGCAACGGGATCATTGGCTTTCCCGCTCCTCCCAAGGTACCGGCTCGAACTCCCCTAGCGACGTTGCGCATTCCCATTATTTTTTCATCGCGGCGATGGCAAGTATCGCTAACTCCCGCAGGCGCCGCTCAAGTGCCTTCCGATCACCCTGCACGGTTGGATCGTGTTTGGCCCCCTCTGCCGCCCGCATCAAGATATGGACGAGTTGCTCCACGGTAAGCCCTCGCGGAGGCCCCCCGATCTCGCCCGTTCTCTCAAGCGCTCGCAAGAATCTCGCGAGCCGAGCTTCGTACTCGGTATTGAGGTTGCCGATCCTCGCCCGCGCCAGCTTTGAGAAAGTCTCCTCCAGCTCGGGCATGTGCGCAGATTTGCTGAAGAGCTCAAACGCCATTCCAAAGTAGGCATCCAGCAAACCACTCAATCGATCCACTGCCGTGCCACCCATGCGCTCGGCGGCGACGCACCGCTGTCGTACTTGGTCGCCAAGATATTCAAGGATTGCCAGAAAGACCGCCGCCTTGTTCTCAAAGTGCAGGTATACCGTGCGCTTGGCCACCTGTGCCGCGTGGGCAATGTCATCGATGGAAGTCTTGCGATATCCGTACCGGGTAACCAGCTCTAGTGCCGCCAGCACGATGGCATTTGGCTTGGTCGAACTCTCTTTGGCTCCGACGTTTCGTTTTTTAACCTTTTTCATCCCCATTGCATCTAATCCTAAGTATACCATAATAGGATATCTGGTATATTTAGGAAGATCAAGAGGGTCGCCGATGGGCGGTCGTATCGCCCCGGATAACCGCCAACAGGAAGTAACCGAATGACTTGCTCTTTTGAGTGAAATGGCATTCGTGCGGTTAATCCGCAAGCGAATGTCCTGGCGACATTACGCCAACAATGCGAGTCGCGGGTTGAGGAATCCAATGACACGACAACGTTTAATCGGTTTCATTGCATTGATTCAGTCCGTTCTTTGTTTGACGCATCTCCTCCTCTATAAGACGTGGACATTTTCGCCCGGGGGGAGCAATACCCCCGGGGCGTTCTGGATCAAACTGCTACTTGGCTTTTTGTCGGTGAGCTTTATTGCCGCTTCGCTACTCGCATTTCGCTATACCAACGGTGCGCTGCGCGCGTTTTACAGGGCTTCCGCGGTTTGGGTGGGTATGCTTACCTTCCTCTTTCTCGGCGCGGTTTGCTCCTGGATTATTTTCGGCGTTGCGCGGCTGGCCGGGCTGGAGGTGAACTTCCATCGGACCGTGGAAGTGCTGTTCGGTGCCGCAGTAGTGACCGGACTCTACGGGGTTTTCAACGCCAGCTGGACGCGAATCACGCGAACGACGGTGCGCCTCGCGAACTTGCCGGCGGCGTGGCGCGGGCGAAGAGCGGCGCTGATCAGCGATTTGCACCTGGGGCACGTACGAAACGGCAGTTTTTTGCGGCGCATGGTTGCGAAGATTTTGAAGCAAGAGCCGGACGCGATTTTTATCGCTGGAGATCTGTATGACGGAACGGCCATCGACGCACAGCGGGCAGCCGAGCCATTAAGCGAGCTCGTGGCGCCACACGGCGTGTATTTCGTCGCGGGAAATCATGAGCAATTTGGGGACGACAGTAACTATCTGCATGCCATTGCGGCGGCCGGAGTCCGCGTGCTCAGCAATGAGAAGGTGGAAGTGGACGGTTTGCAGATTATTGGCGTGCCGTACCGGAACGCGGCGCAGGAGGGTCACTTTGCGTCGGTGCTACGCGGCATCCGATGGGATCACGATCGCGCGAGCATTCTGTTGACGCACGCGCCCGACCATCCGGAGATCGCGGAGGCCGCCGGCGTTTCCCTGCAGCTATCCGGGCATACGCACCTTGGGCAGTTCATACCTTGGAGTTGGATGGCGCGTCGGATTTACCGGCAGTTTGTGTATGGCTTAAGCCGAATTGGGAAGATGCAGGTTTTCACTTCGAGCGGAGCAGGAACGTGGGGACCGCCGCTGCGGCTGGGATCGAATGCTGAAATTGTTGTGCTGGAGTTCGAGTAAAGTACTCGTTGTCGGCTGCGTTGAAAGGCGGCCACAGTATTTGCCGGGATGTATCGTGACCTCGCGTTAGCGGCGTGTGCTTACTCGCCCATTTTGATCTAGGGTCAGCAAACGTAGAAAAGATTTGGCGATTTTTTGGCGAAGTGCCTTTTGATGATGATTTCTCATAGGCCGGGAAACTGTGGATCGCCGCGCATTCATTGGTGATTTTGATGGTGGGCCTGGGTGGACTTGAACCACCGACCTCACCCTTATCAGGGGTGCGCTCTAGCCACCTGAGCTACAGGCCCGCAGGTATTGATATGTAACGGTTTAGAAAGATTTCGAACCTCGTTCGCAATCAGCTCGGGGTCCGATTAGGGTCCGGTGAAGATCGGAAAGCAGCTAAATCCAGACGCCTAACCGCAGCTATTTTATCATTTGCAAGCGAATGCGCATAGCGCGCAGTCATTGTGATTGTAGCATGCCCCAACAGATGCTGAACCGTGATGAGGTCCACGCCTTCTCGTACCAGCCGGGTCGCGAACGTGTGACGCAGGTCGTGAAACCGAATTTTTGGTATGCCAGCCAGACGTACTGCTTTCATAAATCCAACCTTTGGATCGCGAAAACGTTTGCCCGACCTTCGATGGTTCGGGAACACAAAGTCGGCTCTACGCCGCTGCGAAAAGTTGGAAAACAACTCGGAGATCGTATCGTTCATTGGAATACATCGTTTACTAGACGACGTCTTGCCGTTGTAAAGGTGGATAAGGGCTACACCAAGACTACAAAACGCTGGGCAAAAGACAGGATCGCGACAGCTACGAAAATTGGCTCACGACGCTCGTTTTGGATCAATTTGGTAAAGAGTCTACTGCGTTCCTCCGAATCAGTTTTCACAGTGTAGACGGCGTCGAGGTTTGCCAGATTTCTATTAAGGCATCTCCAAAGCCAGCTTATGTCAAAGACGGCATCGCGGAGAACCTCTTCGTTCGGACGGGCAACTCGACCAGGCAACTCACTACGCGCGAAGGTGTCGAATATTGCAAACACCGCTGGAAGACGTGAAACACAGGCCACTATCCCGGCTAGCCCTCATGCTCCCTGCGCTGCGCTGGCCCTTCACGACTCTGTACGTATCTGTCGAGCCAGTCCACATCCAACGTCAACCTGAACCCAATCAGCCGGCCTTCGAGAACTGCTGTGACATCAATGAATCGCACGTAGAGTCGCTTTACCTCTGCGATTTGTCGCCAATGCGGCATTCCGTTGGCTTCCGGCCCCGTCCGCGAGTTCAGCATGTCGGCAACAAACTCGGGAATTGTGAATTCCAGATGGAAGAAGTCCGGCGAATCTTCGGGAATCCCTGACACGGCTCGAATGCCCACGTTTGATCGTCGTCGCTCACTCGAATCTTGCAGGGAATTTCTCCTCGTTCAAGGATGAATCGTACCGGGATCTCCCGCCGAGAGACTAAGGGAATTGGATAGATGCCTTCGATCATCCCGTAGTAAGAACCGCGAAGTTGCTGAACTGCGGGTATCAATTGATCTCGAACCTTGGCCATACCCCTATTGGAAAATATTGCGTCCTCTTCGCGGACTGCTTGCCTCTGCAAAAGAGTGCGGAATCCGTTCCGAATCTCCGTCAATCCGCGCCCCCTACGCCTTTCCGCGACGTGTCTGGAACGGCGTCTGATTCATCCCGGCAGTGGAGATGATACCGTTTGTGATGCGTTTGCGACGGGGGATTCTCCTGGAAGCACCTCCGAAGCGCTCCTGCCGGCCCTTAGCCTTGGCGCGCTTCTCCATCCGGTCGACCATCGATCGCTGATAGAAGAAGTATTGTTCTCCAGACTGCCGGTAAGCTCGAACAATCTGAATGCACGGTCTTGCTCGACGTATTGTGCAAAGAGTAGCTCCTTAGGGAAGTTGCAAAGATGTTTCTTGTCAAACTAGCTCCGTAGAGTCTTTTCACAGACACTTTTCTCTACTTTGGTTCTGTAACTCGTAACTTCCTACCGAAATGACGCTTGTTACAAGCCCGCCTTCATCCATCCAAAAGTCTGCGTTGCTTACTTTTGATCGGGTCGACTCTAAATTCGCCTATTCGTAGGCTTCGAGCGATTTGAGCATCAGGGTGTCGACGCTTTTGATCAGCCTGCGGATGTCTGCGGAGAGGCCTACCGCCCCCATGGGCATGACTTCGCTGTGAATCAGGTCTAATACTACTTCGACGACCAGTTGAAAATCACGGGTGGCGGCGCGGACCCCGTATCCCTCTCTTTTGCGGCGTTTGCCATGCTCGGTCGCGAAGCGCATCGTTTCGGCACTTAAGCTGTCCGTTTCCGATTCCAATTGTTCAACTAAGGCCCTGAAAACCGCAGGCCAATGGTCGATGCGCGCTTCATCTGACAAGCGAATCGACGCCGTTATAGGATCGCGCTTTATCGCCGAGAGGAGACCTTGCATTATGCGAACATTGTTTTCGCGGAGCACACCGGTGAGGCGGCGCAGCACCGGAGCACGCCCGGACGCCCGCGCCCCGAGCTTTTCTTTGATCCGGCTAACGAGGAGGGCTGTGTCCATGGGCTTTATGAAGTAGTCGTCCACCTGCTGTTTAATGGCCAGCAGGGCGTTGTCGAGGCCGGGATAGGCAGTCAAGATAAGGTTAATACACTTTGGCTGAAGGTGGCGCATGGCGCCGATGACCAGGAAACCGTCGCCCTCCCTGTGGATGTTCAGATCTGACAGGAGTGCGTCAAAGGTCGAGGCGGACATTTTCTCTAGGGCTGTCGGGACGCTCGATGCTACGTCAACGCGGAAACCCTGCTTCTCGAGAATGAGGGGCAGGGTCATGCGCACGCTGGGGTCGTCATCTACGAATAAAAGGCGAGGCTGCGCCATAGACTTAGATCTTCTTTCAGTGGCATCCGCGCTTTACCGTGGCGCAGCACAAACGGCCTTGATACGTAGCATGGGTGGTTTCCGATGGGGATAGGGGCTTCCCCCTATTTCTGCGTCGGTAATTTACCTGGTAACTTTGATTACAATACAAGACAGATGTAAAAAACCTCCGCCGCAAACAGGCACCTTCTTGTCCGTTGAGGGAACGGGACCTGTATGTCTTGGCCTTTTGGCGCTATTGAATTACGCTCCTCCCGTGTCCTGGTTGGATTCCAGTAACGTGGGTCTTGCGCTTTCAACCGAGCCCGTGCTGACGTTCGACGGGGGAAGCACAGCATTTCAAACTTCGGGTACTTTTTCGGAACGTCGGTGCATTTCTATCACCGGCTCTACATCACGCCTGGTATGCACTTTGGGCAATTCCCGGATGTTACTCCCGGGCTTACCCCTGGGAAAGAAATCCCTTCCAACATCCCACAACAATTGACCCCGAATTCGCGCTGGACGATCAGATTCGCGATTGGCATCACTTTGAAAACCGCTGACTTTACCAAGCTGACAAATGGCAACCAGAATCAGACAGCGCAGCCTAAGACACCGTAGTCCTTAGGCACGGTAGGCAGGCTGGAAGTAAATCGGGACGGTCGCGGAGTTCGGTGCGGTCGATTTGCCGCGCGGTTTTTAGACCCCAGGTGAAAGGCAGCGTTACGGTTCAAGACTTCAGTGGGCGGTTGAGCCCCAGCAAACAAAGATTCGCCTACTCGAATCGTGCGCGTTGCACTCCGGATTCGCGTTTGGCCCCCTTGTCGAAAGCTCCTGTCGTTCGGGGTCCGATTAGGGTCCGGTGGGAGCCAAAAAGCAGCGAAATTGAGAGAAAGTGCGCGAGCCCGAGTACGGACGCTAACCGGTTGACCTGGAGTGTATTCGACCGAGCCCGCTGGAGATAAGAATATACTCTCAACCGCTTTATCAGGGGTGCGCTCTAGCCACCTGAGCTACAGGCCCGCAGGACGCGTGAGCAACGTGGGGAACATTCTAGCACGTTCGAGGAGGCCTCGCGCAACGCGCAAGGTCGCAGCGGCTGCTTACTGCACAAATCCAACATTGGGCGGCGGTGGCTCCGGAAGCTCCTTGATTGCGCCGAACTGCGCTTCGTAGCGGGTGATATTTTCAGCTAAGGCGCGCAGCAAGCGCTTGGCGTGACCGGGGCTAACGATGATGCTACCGAGCAATTTACCCTGTGGCCCGTTCGGAAAAATGTAGATGAAGTTGAGCGTAAATTCTTCTGGATTGTGATGGATCATCACTAAATTGCTATATTGGCCGAGCATCTCTTTCTCATCGGCCTTTATCTGCACCTGTCCCGGCACTTGCCCCTTTGGTTCTTCCATGGCAATTCCTTTCTCCCCTGTCCTCAATTTGTGCTGCGTCGCGACACAATTGTACTTGATTCCAGCGCCCGGTCACTGGTATTCACTTCGAAATTAACTCCATCGTCCGCGGTCGAACTGTCCCTGGATTGTTTTGACGATCGACTGGTAGCTATTTGGAGTTCCGCTTGCGACACAACTCTTGACGTGCCGCACTATTAATTGTAGTTTATATTGGGTATTTACCGTGGTTAACTATGGCTGCATCCGAGACACCGGTAGCCGAAAAGACGGCATCAGGCGCACCATCGCCGCAAGCTGACCTCTCCATCGCCAAAACTCGACACGCCAGCAATTTGCCTTCTCTTCCGGAAGCGTATCGGACGATTCCCATTCGGGCTGGCGCATCGTTTTTGCGCAAGCTGCTGGCATTCGCCGGGCCCGGCTACCTTGTTGCTGTCGGCTATATGGACCCCGGCAATTGGGCCACGGACCTTGGGGGCGGTTCGAAATTTGGTTATGCGCTGCTTTCCGTAGTGGCTATCAGCAATCTGATTGCAGTGTTTTTACAGGCGCTTTCGGCCAAGCTGGGAATCGCCACCGGACGCGACCTTGCGCAAGCGTGCAAGGAGCACTACTCACGGCGCACTGGCATTTTTCTTTGGGTCGTTTGCGAGCTGGCAATTGCGGCCTGTGACCTCGCAGAAGTTTTGGGCTCTGCCGTTGCGCTCAAGCTGCTTTTCGGTTTGCCTCTTCTCGCTGGTGTTCTGCTGACTGCTCTGGACGTTCTGTTGGTGCTCGCCCTCCAGGGTCGCGGCTTCCGCTTGATTGAAGCTTTCGTGATCACGCTGATCGCCACGGTGGCCGGGTGTTTCGCGTATGAGATATTTTTCGCGCATCCACTATGGATGGAAGCCGCGCGCGGCCTGGTCCCCACCCTCGAAATCCTGCGCAACCGCGAAATGCTTTACATCGCGATCGGTATCTTGGGCGCGACGGTGATGCCCCACAATCTTTATCTGCACTCGAGCATCGTGCAAACGCGTTCTTATGATCTGGGTTCTGCCAGCAAGCGCGAGGCAATCCGTTTCGCAACCCTCGATTCGACGCTGGCTTTGGGATTCGCGTTCTTTATCAATGCCGCCATTCTGATACTCGGCGCCGCCGCATTTCATTTTCGTGGCATGACTGGGGTTGCCGACATCTCGGATGCGTACAAGCTACTGAGTCCTGTACTCGGTGTCTCGCTCGCCAGCACGCTCTTCGCGCTTGCGCTTCTGGCCTCTGGCCAGAATTCGACCTTGACGGGCACTCTCGCGGGCCAAATCGTCATGGAAGGATTTTTGGACATCCGCATGAAGCCCTGGCTGCGGCGGCTCGTCACGCGGTCGCTGGCAATTTTGCCGGCTGCGCTGGTTATTGGAATCATGGGCGAGGGAAAGCTTACCGCCCTGCTTATCTTCAGCCAGGTGGTTCTTAGTTTTCAGCTGCCGTTCGCGGTGATTCCGCTCGTGAAATTTACCAGCGACCTAGCCACGATGGGAGAGTTCGTGAATTCGCGTCTTACAACCGTTGTGGCGTGGCTGATCACCGCAGCCATCCTCGGTTTTAACGCTGAGCTCCTGGTCATGATCTTCCGCGGTTAAGCTCACTCATGTTAGCGGCAGAAATCGTTCCTGCTCGCGAAACTTCTCCTGCAACGGATCCCTTGTTGCTCACAAAAGTTCATTTTGTGCGACTATATCGTAATGAAAATTACTGGAATTAGGCGGCTTATGGAACCTGCCCTGGTGGCTGCGTTATCGCTTGGTCTGCGGCTTTCGGCAGGCGACAAGGATGCTTGGATTGTGCCAGAGGAAGCGAAAAAGCTAAAGAACCCCATCCCGGTAACCGAAGCTGGGTTGTCCGCTGCGCGCGATCTCTATAAGGATAAGTGCGTAAAGTGCCATAGCGAAACCGGAAAAGGAGACGGTGTAGAAGCCGCGATGTATAGCGTCAAAGCCGCCGATTTCACCGATGCGTCTATGATGAAACAGAAGACTGACGGCGAACTCTTCTACAAACTAAGCCAGGGCCGCCGCCCCATGCCGTCGTTTAAGAAGCAGCTCGCGGATGAGCAGCGCTGGCAACTGGTTAACTTCCTGCGCACGCTCGCGGCGCCATCGGCAAACCCGGACAAGAAATAGCCGAGCATCGGTAGGACCGCACAGAAAGCGTGCTATGCGCTCGCTGCTTTTACACCTTCCAGTGCTCTGGCAACTTCTTTTAAGTCCGGGACGACGGGAATGTCGTAGTTTTTAAACCACGCTACCTTACCTTGTTTATTAATTATCGCAATCGCGCGACCGCTGATTCCTTTGTCGGGCAAATACACACCATATTTTTCAGCGGCGGCGCCACGCGGTTGAAAATCCGCAAGCAATGGATACTTGATGCCCATTTTTTCGGCGTACGCTTTGTGAGACCAGACACTATCCACGCTCACGCCGAGCACTTCAGCATCAAGCTTTTCGAAATCTTTCATGTCATTCACAAAGCATTGGTGTTCGTTGGTACAGACCGGGCTCCAATCCAAAGGATAAAAAACCAGCACAACATTTTTCTTTCCTGCAAAATCGGATAGCTTCACTTCTTTCTGGCTCTGGTCTTTTAAGGCAAACTCCGGTGCGCTTTGTCCCACGGTAACGGCCATCGTTCCTCCTGTAAATTTCGTGAGTCTGTTGCATGATAGCTGAAGTGCGCAACCGAGACAAACCGATGGGTTGACCGCGCTCAACGCGAATGCCTTGGGCACAAATAAGTTATGAGCATTCTGCTACGATATTGGCAGTCGTTGTTTTGGAGCGGCGATGGCCCATCTCTCTGTTGAAGAAGCATATCCAGCTCTCAGCTTCCGTCCAAAAAGTAGAAACTGGTGGGCTCGCCTGACCCGTGTTCCGGCAGAGTGCGTCCACTTGGAGACCAATCCTTATTGGGCGGCCACGTATATTCCAGACACGCTGTTCCTGCGTGGCAAGGCGCGGGTTGTCAAAGAGCGAGCGCGTCCGGAGGTATCACTTTGTCGGGAATGCCTTTTGACTATTTTTGAGGAAGATCTTGCTCTTTACCCCGGCAGGCTAGTTGCTTTCGAACCGGATGGCACGCAATTCACGCAATTTTTTTTTGTCGCTGAACCGGATTTCGATGCAGCGGGTTTAAAGCCGCAAGTCGCGGCCGCGATCTCGAGGCGCTTAGTCGAAAGCACTGCTATCTGCGAAACCTGTTCGAACCCAGCTACCTGGCTGTGGTTCTCGCGTGAGGATGTGCCATCGCTCGAGGATACCGATCGCATGGACATGGCTCCCGGTCGAGTATTCTGTGCCCGCCATGGCTCGCGCACACTTTGTCACACCCTGGGGGCCTGCGAAGATGTAAACTTGTTTTACGTCAACGCGCCTTATGGCCGCTCCGGGGCGTACGTTTGGATTTAGATTATTGGATTTACTGTACCTTTAGACGCTTTGATGCGCTGGCCGGGATGTCCATGATGTCCATCAACTCTTCCGGAGCCGCACGAGAATTGAGGTTGCTATGCCTTCAACCGGAGCAGGCCGCCGCCGCGACCTTCACCACGAAATGACGTTGCGTGAAGTTGTCGAAAAATACCGCACCATTGCGGGCTCCTTCGGCAAAGAAGCGCTGCTTTCCGAGTTCCGACTTTCTCCTGCGGAAACAGAGCAGTTGTTTAGTGTCTTCGACGAGGATTATCACATCAGCCGTTTTTTCCACTTCAGTGAACAGGGAGGCGAGCGGTTTTCGATCAACGGGTTCCCAGCGACTCACGTTTTGATTGATGCAGAGATTGCAACGATTCTCTGAGGACTGGCGGAAGCGCAACTTACCTTGGCAGTGGTCGTTGATTCAGGCTGGCACCGCGCGTCGGAAACGCTTGCTCAACTTCTCGTGCTCTTCGAGTATTTCTTGCGGCACGCGCTTACCTAACTTATCAAAGAATCTTTTCGTGTCTGCCAGTTCATCCTGCCAATCGGATCCATCCACTCGCAGCAATTGATGCAATGCGTCGGGGGAAATATTCAGTCCGTCCAGCGTCAGGCCGTCCGCTGCCGGCACGTACCCGATGGGAGTTTCCTCTGCTTTTCCTTGGCCTTGCACGCGCTCGAGAATCCACTTCAGCACCCGAACATTCTCTCCGAATCCAGGCCACAGGAATTTCCCGTCGGCGCCGCGGCGGAACCAATTAACGTGGAAAATCTTGGGGGGATGCGGAACTCGTTTCTCCATGTTCAACCAATGCTGAAAATAATCACCCATGTGATAGCCACAGAAGGGCAACATCGCCATAGGATCGCGGCGCGTAACGCCCACTGCGCCGGTCGCTGCCGCGGTGGTTTCCGAAGCCATGGTAGCGCCTACGAACACACCGTGGCGCCAATCAAATGATTCGTAGACAAGCGGTGCCAGACGCGCCCTTCGCCCGCCAAAAATAAAAGCGGATATGGGTACGCCGGCAGGGTCTTCCCAGTGAGGCGAAATGCAGGGTGCCTGATGGGCAGGCACGGTATACCGCGAGTTCGGATGGGCCGCTGGTCCCTTCGTGTTACTCCACGGCTCGCCTTTCCAATCAATCAATCCCGCCGGTGGATCGCTGTCCATCCCTTCCCACCAGGGCTCGCGCGCTGGCGTCAGGGCGACATTTGTAAAAATCGAGTTTTTCCGCAACGCCGTCATCACGTTGGGATTGGTATGCATGGCCGTCCCGGGAGCAACGCCGAAAAATCCTGCCTCGGGATTGATGGCCCGAAGATAACCGTCCTCTCCGACGGTCATCCACGCGATATCATCGCCTACGGTCCACACGCGGTAGCCTTGCGATTTGAGCGCTGACTCCATCATCGCTAAATTCGTTTTCCCGCAGGCGCTCGGAAACGCTGCGGCGATATATGTCACCTGGCCCGAGGGGTCTTCTAATCCAACGATCAACATATGCTCGGCCATCCAACCCTGATCGCGCGCCATCACACTCGCAATCCGCAGTGCAAAGCATTTTTTCCCGAGTAGTGCGTTCCCACCATAGCCCGAGCCAATGCTCCAGATTAATTTTTCTTCCGGGAAGTGCAATACAAAGCGACGCTCGGGACTTAAATCGCCGAGAGAGTGTAGTCCCAGCACTACTTCTGCTCGGCCCGCCAAACGATCCATTGCCGTACGGCCCATGCGCGACATAATACGCATACTGGCGACAACGTAGGGGCTGTCAGTCACCTCAATCCCCATTCTGCTGAATGGAGAATCAATCGGACCCATGATGTAAGGAACCACATACATCGTACGGTTCCTCATGGCGCCTTCAAACAGCGCGCCAACTTTTTCCTTGGCCTTTTGCGGCTGCATCCAGTTGTTGGTGGGGCCGGCATCTTCCTCGCGGCCCGAGCAAATAAACGTGACGTTCTCGGTGCGCGCCACATCGTTGGGATTACTTCGGTGAAGGTAACCGTTCGGGAACGTTTGCTCGTTCAATGCTACCGAATGGCCGTCCCGCAACATTTCAGCGTGAATTTGTCGATTCTCTTCATCGGAGCCGTCGCACCAGACCAGGCGCTCAGGGTGGGTGATTCGCGCAACTTCTTCCACCCATTTTTTAACGGGCGATGACACTGGACCTGAACCTCCAATGAACCCTATGCGCCCCAAGAATTACCGAAGCCGGGGAAGCTTTCATTAGGCGCTCGGGTGAGGCCGTCAGCAGAAACATCAGTGTACGGCACCAAGCGACGCTCTCGCAAGAGTGCGCCGTTGTACCTGTTCGCGCCTGGCGCAAAATATTGCTTATACATGCAAAAACCTCAGAAAGATTACGAACATTGAATGCCGCGAACTCTGATCACACGTCCGCCAAGATTTAAGTGCCTGTTTCATTTTTCGCCCGCCGTCTCGGACCTCAGACCTGTTGCCGGCAGCAGTTTGTCGCTTTGCTATACTGGACCGGTGTACGCGCAGAAATTCCGGGTAACCGTAGTGATCGCGGGCAACCGTCAGCTGTGCCCTCTCGACTGGCTCGACGGTTTCTGCATGCGGAACTTCACGAATTCGGCGGAGTTTGACGACACCCTGCCGACAAGCGACGGCTCGCTTGAAGCTAGTTATCGCGTAACACCCGAACGTCTTGCCGAAGCTCTCGCGGCTTGGCTTACCAAACGCGGCAAAGGCCACCCGGTAGCAGTCGAGATCGAGGCTATCGGTCCCGTGGGCAGCACGACTCAGGTGCCAAATTCGGGGTGAACAACCGTAGTACCTCGCGTTGCTCCTCCAGGGGCTTAGCAAGAATAGGCTTCCTCGAGCCCGAGTTGTAAGTCTCCTAGAATGAACAGTTGCAAGAGGCAGGCGGGCCCGGTCAGCCGAAACCTCAGGTGACCAATGAAACGGCATGCATGACTACAGTTGGCGATTCCCTGCTAAACTTATGGTAAATTGTCTAAATCATTTTATAACCCCTTGGGCGGAATGTATCTCCAAACTTTCAGAGCTTTGTGGCGTCTAAACAACTTGCATTCATCCGGTCAGCCGCAACGTGCCGGATCTCACGAACGCATGGCCAAGTGGCGCAACGGCCTTTTGTCCCTTAAACCGCGTGCCAACAATCAGCGCGCGGTACCGGCATCGCCGTCCGTCTGGACTTCCTCGCCAGAGGATCCTCCACCCTCCGGTGCAACCGCAGCAACTCGCTCCCCGAGATACTGGCTCGTGGCCGCAGCAGCGATCTTGATGGTTGTACTCTTGACCTGGTTGTTCGGAACCAGGCATCGGCAAAGCGCCAGCGCCTCTGCGAGCGAACAATCCCCTGATAGCTCGCGGACCGCGCGCGTCGAACGCCGCGATTTTATCCGCACGGTTCGCTTGGGTGGCACAGTCGAGGCCATCCACGCTACGACAGTTGCTGCACCGCGACTCGCAGGGCAAACTGTCGGGTCGCTGGTGATTACCCACCTTATCCGGTCTGGCACCGCTGTAAAGCGCGGCGATCTACTGGTGGAATTTGACCGCCAAGCGCAAATCAAGGCGGCATTCGACAAGCAAGCCGAGTACCGCGACTACGTGGAGCAAATCAACAAGATGCAAGCGGAGCAAGCTGCCGCACGCGCCCGCGACGACACGGAACTGAAACAAGCCGATGACGCGATGCAGTCGGCCGAGCTCGAGACCAAGAGAAATGAAGTCGTCTCGCGCATCGATGCCGAGAAAAACCTCCAAGCGTTGGACGAGGCGCGGGCCACGCTCAAACAATTGCGCGCAACGTATGACCTCAAACGTCGCGCCGCGGAAGCCGACCTGCGCGTGCTTGTCATTCAGCGCGATCGTGCTCACGCGGCTATGCTTCACGCCCAGAACAACTCCGAAAAGATGGCCGTCCACGCAGAGCTCGACGGTCTCGTCGTGTTCAATCCCATCTGGAAGGGAGGACAGATGGGCGATGTTCAGGAAGGTGACGAAGTGCGCACCGGCGTGCCCTTCATGCAAGTGGTTGATCCCGCGTCTATGCAAGTGCGCGTCGCGGTGAATCAGGCCGACATTGCCTACCTGCGCGAAGCTCAACCGGTCACGATCAAGCTTGACGCCTATCCCGATTTGCTGCTGCCCGGGAAATTGGGGCAGGCAGCGGCCATAGGCGTAACCAGCGGACTTTCCTCAAAGGTGCACACTTTCAGCTCGCTATTCCAAATTACAGGAAACGATCCGCGTCTGCTCCCGGATCTCTCGGCCGCGGTGGACGTTGAACTGGAGCGACGTGCGGGCGTGCTCGTGATTCCGCGCGATGCGCTCTTCAGCGGGGGCGGGCAAAGCTATGTTCGCGTGCAGACCGCCAGCGGTTTCCAAACGCGTGCCATCAAGATCGGCCCCACGAGCGACACCGATGTGGTAATCGAATCGGGGATTGATGCCGGTGCGGTTGTGCTTCGGGGCTCTGTATCCGACGCGTCCAACGGCGCCGCTAAGCAATAAGCAACTTGCGCAGTACTAGGACGCTGGTCGGGAACATACAGCTGTACTGTGAAATCGAACGTTGGGTCCGGAGAATAAGAATACGACCGCTCAACAATGTCTACCAAACTCACGAAATTAGAGGGATCAGTGAAGCGGCGATGGTGGCTCGTAGCCGGCACGATTCTCCTCATTCTGTTGACTGCGGGTGTCGGCGCCGCTTCGCACTATTGGAAATTGCGTGCAGCGCACGCGGGTAGTGGCTCAGCCGATGAAATTCCTACGGCCGAGGTGCGTCGTGGCGAGCTGGTAGATTCGGTCGAGTTGCGTGGCGAGGTTAAAGCGGTAAAGTCAGTGGTTCTGACGGCGCCGTCGAGCGCGGGCGACATTCAGATTGTGAAGCTTGCCAAGAATGGTTCGATGGTCAAGAAAAACGATGTGCTCGTGCAGCTTGATGTCACCACCTTGCAAAACACTCTCGCGCAGCACCGCTCCGATTTAAAGCAGGCTGAGGCTCAAATCGAAGGCGCCCACGCTCAAGCGAACCTGCAACAGGAGCAGGACCGCACTGACCTGCTCAAGTCCGGCTACGACGTGCAGCGAGCACGCCTCGAAACCAGCAAGAAAGACATCCTCTCGAAAATTGACGGTGAGAAAAACAAACTACTCTTGGCTGACGCGGAACAAAAATTAAAAGAGATAGAACAAAAACTCACTTCGGATGGAACGAGCGCGAAGGCGGATCTCGCCAGCAAGAAGCAAAAAAGCGAGAAAGCGCTGCTCGAGGTGGATCAAGATAAAAGCCGGCTCGCGGCCATGACGTTGCGAGCTCCCGTTGATGGAATGGTGACGCTGATGCCCAATTATCGCGCGGGCGGAATGTTCGGAGGTGGTTCTGCTCCGGAGTTCAAGGAAGGTGACCGCGCGTGGCCTGGTGCCTCCATTCTTGAACTTCCCGATCTCTCCGCATTGCAAGTCGTTGCTCGTGTCGACGAATCAGATCGTGCCAGGCTTCGCTCAGGACAGAATGTAAAGGTCCGTATAGATGCTGTGCCCGATAAAGAATTTGTTGGCCGGGTAGAAGAGATCAGCTCGATGGCCAAGCCCGACTATTCAGGCTGGCCACCTACCAAGAATTTTGACATGACCGTGCGGATCGAGAAATCCGATTCGCGGCTGCGGCCCGGGATGAGCGCAACAGCTCGCGTAGCGGCCTCGCGTGTAGCGGACGCGGTGCTCATCCCCGCGGAAGCGGCTTTCTCGCGTAGCGGGCGGATGGTGGCCTATGTGCTGTCACGCGGTGCGTTTGGCGGAGGATTCAAGGAACGCGAAATCGTAACCGGCCGTCGTGGCGATGGCCAACTGGAAGTGTTGCAAGGTCTGAAGCCCGGCGATCGTGTGGCCTTGAAGCTTCCGTTGCAGGAGAAGACACAGTGAGAACAGTTCCGGGAGTCAGATAAAGGTGCGGAGTCGGAGTAGGGATCATGCGGCGCAGGGGATAGGGATGACAGAGAGAAGGCCGTGGCAGCCAGCGGTTGATGAGGCGCCGCATGCGATCCCAAAGGACGCGGCCGTTCTGGCTGCGCCGCGACAACGCGCGATGCCAGAGCTGTCCCACTTGGAATCGGAAGATCC